>JAJEJA010000040.1 GCA_022828145.1 Candidatus Poribacteria bacterium
GCTTCTCCAAAACGTTTCAACTGAAATGCTCCGCACAGCTTTCTCTGCAAATAACCACCTTGAAGACCCGGTTATCCATTTCTACGAAACATTTCTGAAAGAATATAATTCAGAACTCCGCTTTGATCGTGGCGTTTTTTACACACCCCCACAGGTTATCTCCTATATTGTACGCTCAGTAGATTCCCTGCTTAAAACAGAACTCAATAGACCCGATGGACTGGCAGATGACAATACGCTGATCCTTGATCCTGCTACAGGCACAGGTGGATTCCTGCTATCCGTGCTTGACCATATCCGAGAATACGTTACAACGAATTACGGTACAGGAGATTGGAATCGATATATCAACGCGCAACTTGTCAAACGGCTTTTCGGATTTGAACTGCTTGTCGCGCCGTATACGATTGCCCATCTGAAGTTAAGCCTATATCTGAAAGCCCAAGGATGGCGTGATGATGAACGTCTCGGTATCTATCTCACCAACGCTTTAGAACAACCGGATGAAATGCAGCCTCCTTTACCCTTTGCTGCATTTATCTCTGATGAAGCGAATGCCGCACTCTCTGTAAAACGGGACGAACCAATTCTCGTTATTCTCGGCAATCCTCCATATAAGCAACATTCTGCTAATCCAAGTCGAGTCGCTGGGAGGTTAACTTTTATCGGTGAACTTATGGAAGATTATAGTCAGGTAGATGGAGAACCACTCAATGAAATAAACCCAAGGGCACTTCAGGATGACTATGTGAAGTTTATCCGGTGGGCACAGTGGCGAATTAATAAAAATGGTGAAGGTGTGATCGGCTATATCACCAATAATAATTTCCTTGATGCACCTACAGCGCGTGGCATGCGGCAGAGTTTGTTAAAGAGTTTCAACTCCATTTATGTACTCAATTTACACGGTAGTAACAGGAGAACGGAAGCGGTACCTACAGGACAAAGAGATGAAAATGTTTTTGACATTATACAAGGTGTCTCTATTGTGTTTTGTGTCAAGCAATACGATAATCCGATACCAACAAAGGTCTATCACGCGGATATGTGGGGATCCCGAGAAAAAAGATACAGTACACTTTTGGAAACCGATGCACAATCTACGGAATGGTGTGAGTTGCACCCTGTATCTCCTTACTACCTTTTTGTGCCTCAAGAAACAAACTTCAGTGCAGAATACGAGAATGGATGGAAAATCACAGACATCTTTCAAACCAGTTCAATTGGAATTGTCACCGCGCGAGATAAACTGACAATTCATCGAACTGCTGAAGATGTTCGTGAAACGGCAACCAATTTCGCTTCACTTTCTGTAGACGAGGCGCGCGAAAGGTACAGATTACGAAGTGATAGTCAAGATTGGCAGGTTCACCTTGCTCAGGCTGATCTCCGTAATAATCCCAATGCTGAACAACACATAACGCCAATTTTCTACCGTCCGTTCGACAAACGCTGGACCTACTATACCGGACATTCGCGCGGATTTCATTGTCGCCCCAGACCAGAAGTAATGCCACATTTGCTCTCTGAAAACCTCGCCCTATGTGTTTGCCGCATTGTCAAAAGTCCTATATGGCAACACGCTTTGATTACCGATAAAATTACAGATAATTGTTATATCTCAAACACAACCAGTGAATCCTCCCACGTATTCCCGCTTTACCTATATCCAGAGTCAGGAGGCTTGGGTCTTGAAACCGAACGTAAACTCAATTTCAAACCTGCTTTTCTTACTGCAATTTCAGAGTCGTTGGGATTACCGCAGACTTCACCGTTGGGACTCCCCGAAGACGTTACACCGGAGGAGATTCTCGCTTATATCTATGCAGTGCTTTATAGTCCCACCTACCGTGAACGGTATTATGAATTTCTAAAATACGATTTTCCGCGTATCCCTTTACCGCAGGATATTAATTACTTCCGTAAACTCGCAGCGTTAGGGCGGGCGTTGATTAATTGGCATCTGCTAAAGGATGTGCAAATTCCTATTCGGCATCGCTTTGAAGGTGAAGGTGATAGTGTTGTCTCAAAACCTCGCTATCAAGATGGTAAGGTTTGGATTAATGCCACGCAGTACTTCACGGAGGTACCTGCTGAGGTATGGGAATATGAGATCGGGGCATATCAGGTGTGTGAGAAGTGGCTAAAAGATAGGAAGAACATAGAGCTAAGTCATGATGATATTAAACAGTATCGTTCCATTTTGGTTGCTATTGCGGAGACATTACGGGTTGTGGGGGAGATTGATGGGGTGATGTGGTAAGTAAAGATTTGAACACGGAATCCACTGCGCCAAAAAGCGTGGATAAATTAGCCAATGCAAAGTCTGTTCTGTTTTGCGTAAAGGTATCGCCGATAAGTCGTCCAAATTGCCATAATGTGCCATCGGTGACAATACCGTACACAGGTAATGCTGCACCATCATTCGCTTTTTCAGCATTTATTTTTTGGACGGCGACTAATTCTGCCAGACATTGTCCCCACCCTTGCTCAAAGTCGTTTTTCTTCGCTTCAACAAGCAGTATCAACGGACTTCCTACAACGGTTTTGCCTAATTCAGATTTAGTAGATATAAAATAGTCTGGTGTTCCGTTCAAAATGTCGTCGTAAGTGATGGTTTGCTTTATCCAGAGCGCGTATCGGTCGGCATAAGATTTATAACTCTCCTTCAGAACAGGAAAGATAATCGTTTCACATCGTGATGCTTCAGACGCAAAAACGTTGATATGTTCGCGGGTAAATTCAAAGTCTTGTAGAAACGTTACCGAAGGCGTTGCTGGTTGAGCTTCGACGAAGTCATCTTCTGTGTATGTGACTCTGAATCTTTCTTGCACCTCAGAGATTGTCTTGAAATCGCTAAACGCCATGATAGTATTCTCTATTTAAGCAGAACGTCTGCATTTGGTTTAAGAATCGATATGTACGTGAGTTTGATTAATCATTTCGGTTGCGTTCACTCACACCATTTCGTATCCGAGAGACGTGAATTGTAGCACAAACTTTCAGTTTGTGGCACATCTTCGCAAACTGGAAAGTTTGCGCTACATTTATCAAACTCACGTTA
>JAJEJA010000076.1 GCA_022828145.1 Candidatus Poribacteria bacterium
AATTATAGTGGATTTTACAATTAACTTGACATTTTGAGATGTAGGAGGGAACTCCGATTCCCGACTGTTTTTCAGTTAAGTCGCGATTCGGAGATCGCTCCTACAAAAAAGTGTCAACATATCTCTATAATTCACTATATAATGCAATTCGTAATGGATTCCCATGTCACTTTGATGCACCAGTTGCTAATCCTGGAAATCTGATAATCCTGAAAATCCTGGTTCTGACAATAAACAACTGAATAAACAGTTCATTTCTCAATCCGAATCTTATACACGCCGCTACCGTAAGTACCAGCGTAGAGAAAACCGTCAACTACTGCTAAGGATGAAACTTGTTGGGTAAGAGAACCGATCGACTTCCAATGCTGTTTCTCTTCTATCCATTGGAAAAAACTTGTAGATGTGCTGACATACACCTCAGTACCATCTGTTCCTATTGATGTAACAGATGTATCATCCAGTCCATCGTTGATGGACGCCCAAGTATCCCCTCCATCCTTGGAACGAAATACCCCTATGTTCCAAAAGGTTGCATACAACGTTGAACCAACCCACTTGAGATCGGACAAACCAGCATCAATCATTTCTGCTGTGTGAATAGGATTCCAACGGTTCTCTTTAAAACGGTAGATTTCACTATCTCCAGTAACCGCAATCACGTATTCACTATTTGCAGATAATAACCATATATAGTGATGTTGTTCCAAGCCAAGTTTGGTAAGACCCATTTTCTGATCCCACTGAAAGACCCCACTTACCCATGTACCCATATAAAATGTATTGCCAACTACATCCATACTTTCAATTGAAGGCAAGTCCATATCTGTGAAAAGTTTAACCAAAGTGTTGTTTTCTCTATTCAACCTATAAACACCCCACCCCTCATCACCAGGATATGACGGATGTGACGCGAGATATTTATCATCACCAAAGGAAGCACCAATGTAGAACTCTCCATCTGATACACAAAAGGTTGGAGAGAAAAATGCAAATTTGCTCTGCTTTGAAGGATCGTTTACAGGTTGCCATGTATCTCCACCGTCAGCAGAATAGACAATGTTTTTACCAACAAAAGTGTATAGTTTATCACCAATTACCTCTAATTTGCTGACAGACGTATTTATTATGCCGGTGTTGCATTCTACCCAAGAATCCCCAGCATCTGTTGTGCGAAACACTCCATTACCTAATGTGCCCATGAAGACAGTATTATCATTGATTGGTAAGACTGTTAAAATTTCATCATGCATTACCCCATCATTGATTGATATCCAGGAATCACCCATATCCTCCGAAAGATAGATCAAACCGTCATAAGTGCCGGCATATAGCCTCTCATCTTGCACGGCAATTGTCTGAACGGAATCACTGTTTTCTTTTACTTCTTCTGGAGTGATAAGCGTCCATGAGGCACCCCCGTCATTTGACCGGAAGAACCCGGACTTTTCTCCTATACTACCAGACATATAGAGTGAATGTCTTATTGAAGCGAACGACTCAACATGTAAATCATAAGAAGAATGTTGCTTAGATGAAGGTTTAATCCTGGTTTATCTTGTGAATTGTTTTCCGATTCAGCCCCATCTGAATGTTCAATCACAGTTGAATTGATAGGCGTCCACGAGTCTTCATTCACCATTTTACGAAAGAACCCTTTTTTTGTTGCAGCGACCAGCAGCTTTGTCCCAACACTTGAGAGTTTAAAAATATATTTCGATTTTAATGGAAAGGGATTAGGATCTAAACGCAGGTCGTTCTCTAACAGATTCCCATGGAACGTTGTTCCGAGTCCATCATTGATTTGTGCCCATGAATTACCATCTTTTGACTGCCAAACACCTTTGAGTAGTGTGCTTACATAGATATGGTCATCAAGAATCACAATACCACTGATTGACCCAGGGACTCGGATAGTAGATACATATTGCCATGTGTTGCCAATATCAGTAGAAAAGTATAATGCCTCCTTCGTGCCTGCATAGATCTTATTCCCCTTTTCTGCGATTGCCGTAACCTCCAGGGATCGTCCTCCTGGTTCATTGTATAATCCTGTATTAACAGGTATCCAGTTGTTTCCATTATCAGTGGAGCGGAAAATACCAGCACCCTCTGTCCCCGCAAAAAGCATGCCATCAATGGTTTCATAAAGGGTGAGTATCTTGCCGCCGTAAGGACCATTCGTCTGCCTCCAAGTGCCTTTGGACTTAGTTCTTTCAGCATCATCGGATTGTGCTGCACCAAATTGAGATGTATCCGACTTCTGTTCCATCCCATCATTGTTACTGAGTACATCAGAACTCCCCACTTGATTGCTTATTGCAGGTTTTGCAGAAGATTCCAAGACTATTGGTGTGTCAACGATTTCAACTGTTTGCTCTGACGTTGATTCTAAACTATACGGTTGCTGAAACCGAATTTGGTTCTGTGCGCCAAAACCTATTAGTAGCATTACTAAAATAGCTGAAGCAGCAGAAATTGCTAAAGGTACTAAAGGTTTACTTCCTGATGGTGTTGCTGGGTTTAGATGTGATATTTCCTTCATGATATTCTCTGTAATTTGTGTTGGCAGTTGGAAGCTGCTAAGGTTTTCTTTAATCATTGCTTCTTCCTTTTTTAACCGCTCTCTGGCGCGATGCAGCCGACTCTTAACCGTGTTCGGTGATACACCCAAAAACCTGCCAATCTCTTCACACGTTAAGCCTGCAAGGTAATGCATCGTTACCACTGTCCGTTCACTCTCTCCAAGTTTACTGAGCAGTTTTCGAACAATTGTTCTCCGATTTTGATTCGCTGCTTCTTCACGTTGACGAGACGTATATTCGGTATAATACACCTCTTCTAATTCCATTGCGTCTGTCTCCTCC
>JAJEJA010000047.1 GCA_022828145.1 Candidatus Poribacteria bacterium
CTCAACCCAACCTACAACGCATATTGCATTTTATTATCAAACTCACGTTAGAATAATAAAAGATGTCAGTTCTATAAGCAGTATTTTGTTCCAAGGCCCACCTTGTAGCACAAACTTTCCAGTTTGTGTGCTATGAAACAAACTAAAAGTTTGTCATACAAGGTATTTTATCAAACTCACGTTACTTTACCAAATTGTATAGAAGAATGGACGATTTCAACACACGGGTATTAATCGTTGACGATCAGGACGAAATCCATATTGACTTTCAAGAAATATTCAACGAAAAAAACAGAAAAATTGCTTCCGATGATTTGGCGGATGCTTTTCTTCCTAATAGTTCGCAAAATAGCAAAACCTATCTGCCCTCGTTTGAACTATCACACGCTTCAAGCGGGATTGAAGCATATCGGACTGTCAAGGATGCAACAGAATCTAACCGTCCTTTCGCGGTCGCGTATATTGACATCCGGATGCCACCAGGTATAGATGGCGTTGAAACTATTCGGAGAATTAGAGAGTTTGAGAAAAATCTTGAAGTCGTTATCATGACTGCTTACACCGATAAGCCACTGCACGAAATTGTCACAAATATGGAATTGCTACATAAATTGCTCTATATACGTAAACCGGTTGCAAGGGAGGAAATTCAGCAGATTACACTTTCACTTGTCCAGAAGTGGAACATTGAACAGCAATCGATGAAGCACCAGCAGTCACTCGCTCTTAGCTATCAAAGGCTTAAAGCAGTACTTGACGCTACGGGTGACGCTATCGGTGTGTTAGATAAAGACAACCAACTCTTATTCGCGAATCAACAGTATTGTCAACTATTTGATATCTCTACGAATGACCTTAAACAGATATCCCCCGATGAACTTAAAGCACGCATTAACGCTCGATTCCGAAAGTTGAAGTTATCGGAAATAGACCACATCGTTGAGCCTATTGAGGATTTCACGAGCGTTTTAGAAGATGTTGGCGACACGGACAAAAAACAACCGCGATTGTTTTATTCCTTAACCAAACCCCTTACGGAAACTGAAAACGGTATAGTGGATAAAGTTGTAAGTTACCGGGATATGTCAAAAGATGTTGAAATTCAACGGATGACAGCAGAGGTTATGTCCTTACGGTCTGAACTTGAAAAGAACTATGCATTTGGTGAAATTATCGGTAAAAGCAAAAAGATGCAGCAACTGTTCACCCTGATTCAAACGGCGACAGAAGGTAATATCACCGTACTGATTCAAGGGGAAAGCGGTACCGGCAAAGAACTAGTCGCAAAATCAATACATTATAACAGTCCCCGAAAAAGCGGCCCTTTTGTTGCGGTTAATTGTGCCGCAATACCAGAGACACTAATTGAAAGTGAATTGTTCGGTCATGAACGCGGGGCTTTTACGGGAGCATCCGCTCGAAGAATCGGTAAGTTTGAAGAAGCGAACAAGGGAACACTCTTTCTTGATGAAATCGGTGATATGAAACCGGAGTTGCAGGCAAAGTTGCTACGGGTACTACAAGACTACCAATTTCAGCGAGTCGGGGGTACAAGTACTATCTCCACAGATATACGTGTGCTAACAGCCACAAATCAAGACTTAGCGGATGCCATTGAAAGGGGAGACTTCCGTATAGACTTGTACTATCGCATTGCAGCGTTCCGAATTGTGATTCCTCCGCTTAGGGAAAGACCGGAAGATATTCCTATCCTGGCAAATCACTTCCTGAAGAAGTTTGCTGCAATCACTGGCAAAACTATTCTCGCCATTTCCGCTGATACCTTACAAACTTTGATGAAATACGACTTCCCTGGCAACGTGCGCGAATTAGAAAACGCCATTGAAAGTGCCGTTTTAGTTGAAACAACAGACCTACTGCAACGACGCAGCCTTCCGTTACATCTGTTACAAGCTATGCCACAAACCGATGCAAGTGAGCCAACAGATACCGATGTCATCTTACCGCTTGACGAAGTTGAACGCAGAACCATCCAACATGCGCTTGAAGTGATAGACAATAATGTCTCTCGGGCAGCTCGCGCCCTTGGCATTGACAGATCCACATTGCATCGGAAGTTGAAAAAGTATCAAATGCTTGAGTAAAATGCTGTGTTGCGATATGCTATACCGTTGTTTATTGCAACACAGCACTTGTGTACCTTGTCTAATCAAGGCTTTCTTCCCTAAAATATAACCCAAACCGTTGTATTTTGGGTCACTCGTCCAAAATTCTATCCTAATAGATCACATCACACCGTTGACTCTATCTATCCCTAATTCTTGATTTGCCAAGTAGATAATATTAAGTATTCTAAGATTCCATTTTCACCCACTCGCATTAGACGTAGCGTGGTATAAGCATACTTCCCTACAGCAGAAAAACGCGAAACATTCTACGCAAATTGAGCCTGAGTGACGAAATATTTACACCTACCTATTTTGTAATTTCACCTATTGGCACAGATCCTGCTTTACTACCATCAAAATTGGAATTGGATTTTCGATTTAACAACTTTGTGAAATATGAAACCTTACGAATTGGTTCTGCAAAAAAGGAGTTTAACATTGAAACCGTTAGTTACGAATAAAGTTTTTAGGTTTATTTTATTTGCTAGCTTGATAATTTTTAGTATACAGAATTTAAGTTATGGACAACAAGAAAACACAGCAACACAAGGGTTCGTTCCAATCAGCGAACGGACACCACAAGTACGCGATGCTATTGTTGCCGCAATTGGTATTGATGTTGATAAAATCAACGAAACGCATCTCACATCAGTTACGAGTCTTAATCTAAGAGGTAAGTCAATCACATCCCTGAAAGCGGGTGATTTTTCTGGACTTACTGCATTGACGAATCTCAATCTACACAAGAACCAATTAAATAGTCTACCAGACGGTATCTTTAGCGGTTTGACTTCGCTGAGAACGCTCCGTTTGGCTGGTAACGCGATTGAACCTATCCCCATTGAAGTTTCACTACAGCAGGTTTCAGAGGATCAGTTTAAAGCGGTGATCCCGACTGGATCCCCATTTGATATTGTCTTGCCGCTTGTCGTAAAAAATGGTAACATCGCTGATGGCGCGACGCAGGTTACCATTCCGCAAGGGAGTATAGAAAGCCGCGTTCTCACTGTATCTCGTCCTGTTGAGATGATTACTGCTGTCACCGTAGATATCAGCACATTGCCGGAGTGCCCCTCAGGATATTACGGTTGTACCTTGTCTAAATCTGGCGAGTTCCCTTTGAAAATACTCCCTTTGGACATACTCAGAACAGCCAACACTGCCCCCGTGTTTACGGAAGGACCCAACACGACACGTATAGTCGGGGAGACTGCAGTTTCTGGTACCCACATCGGAAGTGCTTTGGCAGCGACTGATGCTGATAACGATGAACTCACTTTCAGTCTCAGCGGCCCTGATGCCGCAGCGTTTTACATCGAGAATACTACTGGTCAACTGACAACTTATGCTCCACTGAATTATGAAATAAAACCTATCTATACAGTAACCGCCACCGTCTCCGATGGCAGTTTGACTGACACACTTACCATCACTATTCATGTGAATGCTGCACCAAAGTTTCCTGAAGGTAAAATTACGACTCGCGTTGTGATGGAGGATACACTATCTGGGACAACCCTTGGAAAACCTATATTGGCTACAGATTTGAATGGCGACCCTTTAACATATACCCTGGGTGGTATTGATGTTGAGGCATTTGAACTGAATTATGACAACTATCTGAAAACCAGAGTGCCACTTAACTATGACGACAGACGCGTCTATTGTGTAACAATCACAGCATCTGATGGCAGCCTCACGGATACGATCACTGTCGTTACCAGTGTGGTCGGGACTAACGATGCGTTCATGTCCAAGTTTGTTCCTATAAGTGAACGCACGCCCCAAGTGCGTGATGCTATCGTTGACGCGATACCGGACGTAGAGGACGCCGAAAATGTAACCTTAGCACACCTCGCCACAATTACACACCTGAATCTACGTAATAGCGGTATTTCAGAACTGAAATCAGGAGATTTTTCAGGACTGACAGCACTCACAGATCTGAATTTACACAACAACTACCTCAGCTTTCTCCCCAAAGGCATTTTCAAAGATTTGACGATGCTGAAAACGCTTCGACTCGGCAGCAACGCCGTTAAAAAGGCATCCGTGATTCTATACCTTAAACAGGTAAGCGAGGATCAGTTCAAAGTTGTGGTTCCCACTGGTGCACCTTTTGATATGATTTTACCTGTTACCGTTATCAATGGTGTTATCACCCATGGTGAAACGCCGCTTGTGATTCCACAAGGTGGAACGGAAAGCGCAACCTTCGGTGTGGCATGTCCACTCGGGAGACCCATAACCCCTACTGTAGTACTCAACACGCTGCCAAAGTTGCCACCGGGTCATTACGGCTATCGGATCGCTCAATCCACGGTTCACCT
This sequence comes from Candidatus Poribacteria bacterium, assembly GCA_022828145.1. Taxonomy (GTDB): domain Bacteria; phylum Poribacteria; class WGA-4E; order WGA-4E; family WGA-3G; genus MSPOR6. The sequence goes on from JAJEJA010000047.1 coordinate 4,460, forward strand.
CCGCACCCCACAAGTCGCAGAAGCAATTACCGCTGCGGTACCGGATGTAACCGATCCACATTATGTAACGGATATACACCTCGCAGCAATTACAACCCTTAAACTGGATGACAAAAAAATCACATCTCTCAAAGTTGGTGATTTTGCGGGAATGCTGTCGTTAAAGACGATCTTTTTGCAAAACAACAAACTAAAAAGTGTGCCGTATAATATCTTTAGTGGTTTGATGGCACTGACGCATCTTGACCTATCCGGCAACAAATTCACGTCTGTACCCATATCTTTTGATCGTTTGCCATCCCTAAGATATTTTAACCTAAGTGGCAACAGACTCACTTCGTTATCGGAAAGCTCCTTTGTAGGCATACCGGATCTTGAACAACTTCACTTGACTGGTAACCTTGTTGACCCCTTACGACTTCGGGTGAAACTTGAGAAAGTGGGAGATGATCAATTCAAGGCAGTTGTCCCAGCGGGGGCACCTTTTACAATTTACTTGCCAATTACTATCCAGAATGGCAGAATGGCAAATGGTGCAACCCCTATCATAATTTGGACAGGGGAAATGGAAAGTCAACCGCGTACCGTTACCCGCACTGTTGACACCGTAGATGCTGTCACAGCATCTATAGGCACATTTCCGGAAATACCAGAATTTCATACCGGTTACTTCCTCGGCAGATCAGATGGGACAACGTTAGACCCGATACCATTAGCAGTTATAGACTCTATAAATGTGCCACCAGTTTTCACGGAAGGCGATAGCACGGTCCGCACTGTGTCAGCAAACGCTCCAGCAGACACACACATCGGCGCTCCCATTGCTGCAACCGATGCAAACAAAGACGATAGACTCATATACACCCTTGGCGGATCTGATGCAGATTCTTTTGAAATTGATGAGGAAACCGGACAGCTGAAAACAAAGGCATCCGTTGACTATGGCGAAAAGTCTACCCTTACGGTTATCGTCAGCACCACTGATGAGAATGGTGGTAGCGCGTCTATTGTTGTCACAATCAATATCACTGATATCAAGAAGTTGCCAGAAAACAACGCTCCCGTGTTCACGGATGGAAGCAGCACCACACGTTCTGTTGCTGAAAACACGGACAGCGGTGTGAATATCGGCACACCTGTTTCTGCAACTGATGCGGATGGAGATGCACTCACATACAGTCTCGGTGAAACTAATACAAAGTCTTTTAGCATTAATAGCAAGACCGGCCAGCTACAGACTAAAGCTGCACTTGACTATGAGACAAAGTCTGCCTATACCATCACAATTACAGCAGATGATGGTAATGGTGGCAGCGTGTCTATTGATGTCACAATCAATGTCACTAATGTCGAGGAAACACCCGTAAACGAAGATCCTATTGATGAACAACCCGAAAACAGACCTCCTGTGTTCACAGAGGGAAGTAGCACAACGCGCTCGGTTGCTGAAAACACGAACAGCGGTGTGAATATCGGCACACCTGTCACTGCGACTGATACGGATGGCAACACGCTTACTTACAGTCTCGTTGGCACTGATGCAAATGCGTTTGCTATTGATACCAATACTGGGCAGTTACAAACAAGTGTTGCACTTGACTATGAGACAAAGTCCAGCTATACCATCACAATTACAGCAGATGATGGTAATGGTGGCAGCGTGTCTATTGATGTCACAATCAATGTCACTGACATTGAGCTTGAAACAGAACAATCAATTAATGTCCAAAACAGACCTCCTGTGTTCACAGAGGGAAGTAGCACAACGCGCTCGGTTGCTGAAAACACGAATGCGGGTACCGATATCGGCAGTCCAGTTTCTGCGACTGATCCTGATGGGGACACGCTTACTTACAGTCTCGGTGGCACCGATAAGGCTGCTTTTGGTATTGTGGTCGCAACCGGACAGCTGTGGCCATATCAGTCTTTTGACTATGAGACAAAGTCCAGCTATACCATCACAATTACAGCAGATGATGGTAATGGTGAAAGTGTGTCTATTACGGTTATAGTTAATGTCACTAACGTAAACGATAACGCACCCGTTTTCACAGAAGGGGATAGGACAGCGCGCAAGTATCCTTATCGCAGCTCGCGACCTATGACCATCATTGGTGGGGATATCGGTGCGCCTGTCTCTGCGACTGATGCGGATGGAGATACACTCACATATAGCTTCAACGATCCCTTGCCTACATTTTTTGTGAGGAGCGCGACCGGACAGTTAATGACAAAGGCAGCTTTTGATCTTGGTATCACAGTCACGCTTAAGGTCTCTGATGGCACCTTCACAGATACTATTGACATCACGGTCAATAGCACTGGCACTCTTCCTAATGAAGCTCCTGTATTCACCGATGGGAACAACACAACACGTTCTATTGCTGAAAATACGGAGGCTGGTGTCAATATCGGCAGTCCTGTTTCTGCGACTGATGCGGATGAAGATACACTCACATATAGCCTCGGTGGTACCGATGCGACTTCGTTTAGTCTTGATAGTGGAACCGGCCAGCTGCGAACAAGTGCTGCACTTGACTATGAGACAAAGTCCAGCTATTCCATCATAATTACAGCAGATGATGGCGATGGAGGCAGCGCGTCTATTCCGGTCACCGTTAATGTCACTAATGTAAATGACAACGCCCCTATATTCACGGAAGGAAGCAACACCACACGCAAGGTTCTTCCGTACTCAAAGATTGGTATCGATATCGGCACGCCCGTTTCTGCGACTGATGCGGATGGAGATACACTCACATACAGACTCGGTGGCCCCGATGCCAATAAATTTAGCATCAATAGCGAAGATGGGCAGTTGATAGTATCTACTTTCTTTAATACGCCGGTCCCAATTTTGTTAGTCGTCACAGTTACAGTATCTGATGGCACTCTCACAGACACTATTACCGTCTCAGTCACGGTCAGTAGGAACAGAGCTCCCGTGTTCACAGAGGGCAGCACCATACGTTCTATTGCTGAAAATACGGAGGCTGGTACCAATATCGGTAGTGCTGTTACTGCAACTGATCCTGATGGAGATACACTCACATATAGCCTCGGTGGCACCGATGCGGCTTCGTTTAGTCTTGATAGCGGAACCGGCCAGCTGCGAACAAGTGCTGCACTTGACTATGAGACAAAGTCCAGCTATTCCATCATAATTACAGCGGATGATGGCGATGGAGGCAGCGCGTCTATTCCGGTCACCGTTAATGTCACTAACGTAAACGACAACGCCCCTATATTCACGGAGGGAAGCAGCACCACACGATCAGTTCATAGAAAAATTCCGGGGCCCCTTGTCTCTGTCAATGTCGGTTCTCCTGTTACAGCGACTGATTCTGAAAACGATGAAATTACATACAGGCTCAGCGGCACCGATTCTCATGTGTTTTCTCTTAATCAGAGTACTGGACAGTTGAGAACGCAGACGGCGAGCTTTTTTAGTGATCTGAGAAACACCTTTTCCGTGAAAATCACTGCTTCTGATGGTAGCCTCTCAACCGCCATAGATGTTACTATCAATATTGACAACAATCCTGTATTCAGCGAAGGAAGCAGCACCACACGATCCATTGCTGAAAACAGGGACATCGGTGTCAATATCGACACGCCTGTTACTGCTACTGATCCGGCGAGCGATACGTTGACATATAGCCTCGGTGGCACTGATGCAGATTCGTTTAGGCTTAATAGCGGGACAGGACAGCTGAAGACAGGTGCCACGTTTGACTATGAGACAAAGTCCAGTTATACCATCACAGTTACTGCATCTAATACTTATGGTGGAAGTAAGTCTATTACCGTTACAGTGAATGTCACGAATGTCAACGAAGCCCCCGTGTTCACAGATGGAACCAGTACGACGCGCTCGATTGGGTTGAACCCGCCGAGCAATGCCCCTATAGGTAAGCCTGTCGCTGCGACTGACCCAGAAGGCGATACGCTCACATACAGCAAAAGCGGTACCAAGGCACACCTTTTTGGTTTAGATACAGAGACTGGACAGTTAAAGATGTCGCATCATAACTTTACGTCTGGGGACAAGATCACAATGACGGTTACTGATGGCACCTACACAGATACTATTGAAGTCACGATCGAGTTTGATGTGACGCCTATATTCAGTGATGGGAAGCAAGCCACACGATCAGTTGCTACAAACGCAGCTATCGGCACTAACGTTGGTAGTCCTATCACTGCAGCAGATCCAGGGAACGCTCTGACGCATACATACCAGATCATTCCCACCGGGAGCCAATGGAATAAAACCCTTACTTCAACTACTTTTAGTATTGATAGCAGCACTGGGCAGCTGCAGACAAAGGCCCTGATCTACCTTAACGTAGGGGTCTCCTATACCTTCAAAGTTAAAGTCTTTAATAGTTGGGATGGCACCGCGTTCATTGATGTTACAGTGACTGTCGTTGCGCAGGCGAGCGCACCAGCTGTTCAACAGACTCCTGATAATACGGCTCTGTTAGCCAACTATCCGAACCCGTTTAACCCAGAAACATGGATCCCGTATCAGTTGTCTAAGTCGGCTAATGTTACATTGACAATCTACAATATGAAAGGTGAAATGGTCCGGCAGTTGGCGTTAGGACATAAAGCTGCGGGTAACTACCTTAGTAGAAGTCGTGCGATCCATTGGGATGGTAAAAATCAAGCCGGTGAGAAGGTCGCGACAGGCGTATATTTCTATCGGTTTACCGCTGGAGATTTCTCTGCAACGCGAAAAATGTTGATCATCAAGTAATTCGATCCTAAACCAAAAAAACGTTATAGAGGAAAGGTTGTCAAAACCTTTCCTCTTTTTTGTATCACTTCTACAGTCTATCTCATACCATTTTTGTAGGTCGGGTTGAGGCACGAAACCCGACAGGTATTGATTCTGTTTATCATGTCGCCAGTTAATATTTTATTGACGCTTCGCTCTACCCGACCTACACAAGGTATTCACGGGTGTGAAAATAATCGCAAAAACCGAAGCGTAAATAACCTTGCCAAAACAGATAAAAACATTGACATTTTATGGTTAAAAATGTAAAATTTTACCAGCAATTTCAAAGGAGATGAACCATGGAAGATCAGAAATCCAAAATAGCACAACTATTAGAAGACGGTTATATCTTAATAGAAGGCGCGTTGTCACCTGAAGAAACAGAAAACATTCGTCAACGGGTTAATTTTGCGCGCAAACAAGGTTGGGAAGAAGGTTTAAACGCTGTCGGTAATATGTGGTTTGATTCCCTACTGGATCGAGAACCGGACACCTATGCACCCCTTGTAGGACATCCGAGTGTTCGTCCATATCTTGAAGGCTTAATGGGCAAGCAGTGCCAACTCCGTAGTCTGCGCGCACATATCAATCCAGGTCCCTATTTACAGGAATGGCACATGGACTTTTACGGATATTGGCACGAAAAGCGGTATGTGGCAGACCACCCATTTGCAATGGCTCCTGTTGGGATAAACACAACTTACTATTTCCAGGACAACGGACCTGGTGAGGGACATCTCAAGTTTGTAAAGGGTGGCCATCTGAACGAACCGCCGCATCTATACCCAATGGACCGTCCCAAATTTGAGGAATGGTGCGAATCGCAAGAACACGTTGTCTTGTACCCAAAAGCAGGTGATTGTGTCGTTTTCATCAACCACATGCCACATCAAGGTGCCAAGGAACGTGATGATATGGAGCGGAGTAATGTCGTTTGTCATTATCAGGTTACACCGATGTATGATGGTGTATGGCATGTTTCGCGTCCACGTGGATACCAAGGCACCTTCCCTTTCGCTTAGAGGCATTTTTAGATTTCTATACACATTTCGTCCCTCTGGGACTGTTGCATTGATGTCGTTTCTATTTTCGCTGAGTTTCTAACCCCATATAACTTAACTAATAGAACAGAGCAGCCCCAGCGGGGCGACAGGTGTATAGAAATGCAAATATACGATAATCTTTAGCCCCAGCGGGGCGACAGGTGTATAGAAAGACAGACAGTTATTGTAACGTGATTTTGATAAATGTAGCGCAAACTTTCCAGTTTGCGAAGATGTGCCACAAACTGAAAGTTTGTGCTACAATGCACGCCTCTCGGATACGAAATGGTGTGAGTGAACGCAACCGAAATGATTTATCAAACTCACGTTATTGAACCAAAATTAGAAAGAGGAAAAACTCATGCGAAACTTTATGGTTATGTTCCTTACAACTGTATTTCTGGCAGCGAGTTTTCAAATCAGCACAGCAAAAGAAACGGACGGACTGCTTGTCTATTTTGCTTTTGAAGATGGCGCAGGTGAAACCGTAACTGATCTGTCCGGAAACGGACAGGATGGAATCTTACAAGGCGATACAAACTGGATCAGAGGCAAATATGGAAAGGGACTCAATTTCGGTGGTGAAAACGGATTTGTTCGCGTTCCTCATTCTCGTCAGTTCGAATTTACAGAGGGAATCACCATCTGTGCATGGATTCGTCCCACGTTGGAAAGAGGACCAGGTGAATGGCAACTCATCGCAGCGAAGGGACCTGATGTAGATGAGTTTTTCGAAATACTCCTACATCCAGACGGTTTTATCTGGATGGGATGGAATCTCGCAGATGGACGTGTAGTGCCTCAGAAAAGCCTCAACAAGATTGCGAAAGATAAATGGCAGCACGTTGCCGTTTCGTTTCAGAGAGGAGAGTGGTGGACAGTTTACCTTGATGGTGAAGTGCTCATTAATCATCCAAAACAGGATGCAAAATTAGCTCATGTTCAATCACCGCTGCTGATTGGTACTGAAGAACCGCCCAATTTAAACCGTTACTATAACGGTGATATGGATGAATTCGCTCTGTTCAACCGCGGGCTTACCCAAAAGGAAATTAGAAAAATTCAGGCAGGTATTGAGATTTTATTAGCCGTTGAACCATCCGAGAAACTAACCACTACGTGGGCACGCCTTAAAGCCTTTTGATTATTCCGCTTGTGCCAAATTGACATTAGCCGTCAATAGCCGAATTTATTTAAAACTGCCAAATTGACACACTTTTTATTGAATGCAGCTTAATATGCCGATATATCTTGGCACATATATTGCACTTATATCTTAGTTTGTTGACGATAAAACATTAAATAATAACGTGAATTTGATAATTAAATGCGATATGCGTTGTAGACATGTATTGTTCTATAATGGGTCAAGATGTTGGGTTTCGTTTCTCAACCCAACCTACGTATTTATTTGTTCTGATTTATCAAACTCACGTTAAATGATACATATACATTGGAGATAAGAATGTCTAAAGTAATTGGAATTGATTTGGGAACTACGAATTCTTGTGTGGCTGTCTTAGAAAGCGGTGATGCGAAGGTTATTGAAAACGCGGAAGGTAATCGGACAACACCTTCTATAGTCGGCTTTACGAAAGAGGGAGAACGACCTGTCGGACAAGTCGCCAAAAGACAAGCGATAACAAATCCTGAAAATACAATATTTTCTATTAAGCGATTCATGGGGCGGAAATTCAACGAACTCGGTGATGATACTTCTCGAGTGCCTTATGAATTAAAAAGCGACAAAGATGGCGATGTTGCCGTAAATATTGAAGGTAAGGAATACTCTCCACCTGAGATTTCAGCGATGGTATTGCGGAAAATGAAGGAAACCGCGGAAGCATATCTCGGCGAAGATGTTACGCAAGCTGTTATCACCGTACCTGCCTATTTCAATGATTCGCAACGTCAAGCAACTGCGGATGCTGGTAAAATCGCAGGTTTGGAAGTCTTACGGATCATCAATGAACCTACTGCTGCATCACTCGCTTATGGACTACAAAATGAAGGCGACAAAAAGATCGCTGTTTACGACCTCGGTGGTGGAACGTTCGACATCTCTATACTGGAGATCGGCGATGGTGTCTTTGAAGTGAAAAGCACAAATGGAGATACACATCTGGGTGGAGATGATTTTGACCAAACTATCATTGATTGGATGGCACAGGAATTCCTCAGCAGTCAAGGTATTGACCTCCGTAATGATCAGATGGCATTGCAACGTCTAAAAGAGGCAGCGGAAACAGCAAAATGTGAGCTTTCCAGTACATTACAGACAGATATTAACCTGCCGTTTATTACTGTTGATGCCAGCGGACCGAAACACCTTAACTTGACACTTACACGTGCAAAATTGGAGCAGATAACAGATGAACTCGTTCAACGTTCCCTTGAACCGTGCCGACAAGCTCTTACGGATGCTGAAATTCAACCCTCCGAGATTGATGAAGTGATACTCGTCGGTGGACAGACACGGATGCCGAAAGTGCAAGAGGCAGTAAAGGAACTCTTTGGAAAAGAACCGCACAAGGGTGTGAATCCTGATGAGGTCGTTGCAGTAGGTGCAGCTATTCAGGGGGGTGTCCTCGCGGGTGATGAAGAGGTAAAAGACATTCTGCTGCTTGATGTGACACCACTCTCACTCGGTATTGAGACCCTTGGCGGCATGTTTACAAGGTTGATAGAAAAGAATACGACTATTCCCACAAAGAAATCCGAAAAGTTCACGACTGCTGAAAATAATCAGACAGCTGTTGATGTTCATGTGCTTCAAGGGGAACGCGAACAGGCTGTCTACAACAAGACGATCGGTCGGTTCCGATTAGGGGACATTCCACCGGCTCCCAGAGGTATTCCGCAGATTGAGGTTACGTTTGATATTGATGCAAACGGTATCCTCAACGTTTCTGCTAAGGATACTGCAACTGGCAAAGAACAGAAGATCACAATCACTGCCTCCTCAGGCCTAACTGATGCTGAAATAGAACAGATGGTAAAAGATGCTGAAGTCCATGCTGAAGAAGATAAGCAGAAACGGGAAGAAGTTGAAACCCGTAATCGTGCTGATTCTTTAGTCTATGAAACTGAGAAAAACTTGCAGGAGTTTGGTGACAAGGTAGACGATGCGACGAAAGAGAAAGTTAACGCTGGTGTTGAACGTGTGAAGCAAGCACTGGAAGCGAATAACAATGCTGAAATAAAATCGGCTACGGATGACCTGATGCAGATATGGCATGAGGCTTCTGCAAAACTTTATCAACAGACTGCGGATGCGGAACAGGGAACACCACCCGATGATGCTCCCTCTGAAGATGTTCCTGAAGGCGATGTCGTTGATGCTGAATACGAAGTCGTTGATGAAGATGCAGATGAAGAGAAGAAGGAATAAAAGAGTACACTAACCGCTTACTTCTCCCAAGAGGTGTTATTATGTCTTATAGCGAATGGACCTTAGAATCGGTGCTGCCAGCATTTCAGCTTGAAGCAGTTGATACTGTAGGACTCTTCTCTGAAATAGAGGCGGTTGATCCGACTGCACATCTCGTGACAGCTTTAGCAAGAAAAGCCCCCTTAGCTGCGACTATAGGCACAGAGAAGGCAAAATCAGAAATGATCGTTGCAGACGTACTTGTTGAACTTCTGGAACACTTTGATCGTAGTATCAGTCTTTTTTCTGGTATTGACTTCAACGTTGATTCTGAAAACGGATTAACCGGCGTGTGTGATTTCTTAGTGAGTTTGTCCCCGCGGCAATCTCTTTTGGAGGCACCCGTTATTATCGTGGTTGAGGCGAAAAAAGATGACCTTCTCATCGGACTTGGACAGTGTGTCGCGGAGATGATCGCAGCACAACGTTTTAATGCTGAAAAAGGAAATGATATCCAGTGTGTTTATGGTGCCACCACTTCAGGGACAGACTGGAAATTTCTTAAATTGGAAGGGAACCGTCTTAATATTGATATGGTAATCTACACGATTGAGCGGTGTGATAGGATCCTCGGTATCCTTTCCAGTATGGTAGCACAGAAAGCATGATATTAAGTTTGATAACTTCTTTAACATTACGGGAATGATGTTTTCCGTAGCAAACCTCAACACATTAATTATGAAGGAGGATAAAACTATGTCTAAACATGATGATACTGCAAAACGTATTGCCAAGAAGAAAGGCACCGATTATAATAAGGGACCAGGTCCAGATATCAAGACACCTCGTCAAACTATTGAAGTGGAAACGTCTAACACTATTGGAGATGCGGGTGGTCAACTTCGGGGACATAAACGTCCTGTCTATGTCGCAGTAACAGATGATAAGGCTGTTCCAAAGGCTTTGGAGCGTTACAAAGACACAACAATTGGCGTTATGGATTCTTCAGGCAAGATCAAAAAACGTTCTACACGTAAAAGATAGTCGTAATTTGATTATATGGGGTTGCATGCAGATGTAATTTTTGACTATGAACGAAGCTGAAACGCGTATCAAAAACATAGATCCTTTGCTAAAAGAAGCTGGTTGGAGTGATTCAAACAATCCGAACGAGCCATCTTTTGTCCGTGAGCATTATATCACTGCTGGGAAAATAGGAGGGAAAGGGATACGCGGAAAAGCTAAACGGGCAGATTATCTGCTCTACTACCGGCAACCCCATTTTCCGATTGCTGTTGTTGAGGCAAAAGCGAACTACAAACTTCCATCTGATGGCCTTCAACAAGCAAAAACCTACGCAGAAATGTTAGAGCTTAAATTCGCCTATTCTACAAATGGTGAACTACTTGTAGAGTTTGATTTTATAACAGGCATAGAGTCGACATTCTACGAAATGCCTCAACCATCGGAACTTTGGCAACGCTTAAAAACACATGAAGGTTTTACTTCACAACAGGAAGACATTATTCTTTCACCGTTCGACCTTACTGGTGGCAAAACTCCCAGGTACTACCAACAAATTGCGATAAACAATGTTATTTCTGCCATTGTAAAAGATCAAAGACGAATTCTTTTGACAATGGCAACCGGAACAGGTAAAACCACTACTGCTTTCCAAATCTGTTGGAAACTTTGGCAGCAACGTTGGAATCTCAAAACAGATCCGCGTCGCCCCAAAATTCTCTACTTATCCGATAGAAGAATTCTCGTTGACGATCCAATGAATAAAGAGTTTGCAGCCTTTGGCGATGCGCGACATCGGTTGGAGCATGGTGAAGTGGTCAAAAGCCGAGGTATCTATTTCGCGCTTTATCAGTCTATCGGTCCGAGAGAGAATAATCCTGGTATCTATCGTGAATACGCAAAGGATTTCTTTGATCTTATTATTGTAGACGAATGCCATCGCGGTTCTGCTCAAGACGAAAGTGTATGGCGATCAGTTCTAGAATACTTTGAACCAGCAGTGCAACTCGGTATGACTGCTACACCTCTTCACGAAGAGACACGGAACACCTATCAATATTTTGACAATCCTGTCTATACTTACTCACTTAAACAGGGAATTGAAGATGGATTTCTTGCCCCTTATCGTGTTCGACACGTCTTAACTACAGCAGATGCAGAGGGTTGGCAACCTGACCCAGGGCAAACTGATCGACATGGTAAAATAATACCTGAAAAGCAGTACAACACTGAAGACTTTGAAAATACACTTGTTTTAAGACCGCGTACCGAAGCGATTGCTGAACATTTGACAGGTTTATTAGAATCTGACCCGTACGCCAAAACTATTGTTTTTTGTGTTGACCAAGAGCATGCTGGCACTATGCGAGAAATCCTCTCTAATCTGAACACTGAGCATGTCCAAAGATACCCTGATTATGTAAGTCGCATCACCGCAGACGAAGGTGATTTTGGACGTGACCGTCTCAGTAGATTCCAAGATATTGAGGATGATTCTGTTATCATTGTAACTACCTCCAAACTTCTCACGACAGGTGTTGATGCACCGACCGTGAAGAATATTGCAATTGCACGCGGTGTTGGTTCAATGGTTGAATTTAAGCAGATGATCGGTAGAGGCACTCGGGTCTGTGAGGAATATGACAAATTCACTTTTAATATTATTGATTACACAGGAGCTTCGTTTAAACATTTTGCAGACCCTGATTTTGATGGCGAACCGATAGATGAAGATGAAGAACTTATAGAAACCAGCGATAGACAGAGCAAAGGCAGAGGAAAAGGTAGTATTGTTCAACCTTCAAAAGGACGAAAACTTTATGTTGATGAAGGCGAAGTGACGATTGCTGAAGAAGGGGTATTTATTCTGAATCCCGACGGGAGTCAGCAACATAAAACTTATATAGAATATGTTAGGGGACATATCCTTTCTTTGTACGAATCTGAATCAGAATTACGCGAAAAATGGATAAATCAGCAATCGCGGAGTGAAATCATAGCAGACTTAGAAAAGATCGGTATTGATGGAGAGCAATTGGCAAAAGAATTACAATTTCCTGGTGCCGATACTTTTGATCTGTTTTGCCATGTCGCTTTCGGTGCTGATCTCCAAACAAGAGAAGAACGCGCGCAACGCGTACGAACAGAAACCGATTTTTTTAACCAGTATACAGTCAATGGCCAGTTTGTACTTGGGGCGTTGCTTGATAATTATACGCAACACGGTCCCGAAGAATTGACAATCCCAGATGCTTTACACGTTCCGCCTATTTCTGAGTTTGGCAATATCCCTGAAATCCTCAGAATTTTTGAAGGGGCAGAACAACTACGAAATGCTGTTGCAGAACTTCAGAAGTTGATTTATGAGGCATAATATACACAAAGAAAGGAAATAATATGACACAAAAAGCGAAACAGTTAAAACTACTTCAGGAAAAATCACAGACGACGGCACAGCAGTTGAACACCCTTATCAAATCTGCACGTGACATCATGCGGAAGGACAAAGGACTCAGCGGTGAATTAGACCGTATTCCGATGCTAACGTGGATTATGTTTCTTAAATTCCTTGACGACATGGAACATATCCGAGAATCAGAAGCTGAACTTGCAGGCAAAGATTTCCACCCACTTATTGATGAGCCATACCGTTGGCGAGATTGGGCAGCAGATGAAGGTGGAATAACTGGAGACGATCTGATAAACTTTATCAATCTTGAAGAAGCAAATCTTCCAGATGGCACTAAAGGACAAGGCCTTTTTCACTATTTACGTAACCTTCGATCTACAGATGGGAAGGGTCGTGAAGATGTCATTGCAACTGTTTTCAAAGGAATCATCAATCGGATACAATCTGGTTGGCTACTCAGAGATATAGTTAATAAAGTCAACAGTATCCATTTTGATGCATCCGAGGAGATGCATACGCTTAGCCGTTTTTATGAAACGATGCTTCGGGAAATGCGTGATGCCGCGAAGGGATCTGGAGAATTTTATACACCTCGTCCCGTAGTTAAGTTTATTGTTGCTGTAACCAACCTTCAACTCGGTGAAACTGTACTTGACCCTGCTTGCGGTACTGGCGGTTTCCTCGTTGAAGCATTTACGCATCTTGAAAAACAGTGTCAAACTATTGCCAAACGGCAAACGCTCCAAGAATCGACTATTTATGGTATAGAAGCTAAACCGATGTCTTATCTTCTCGGTCAGATGAATCTACTTTTGCATGGGTTGGAGAATCCACAGATTGCGTTTGGAAACTCTCTTACTATTAAAAGATATAACGAAATTGGTGACAGTGACCGATACGATGTTATTCTGACAAATCCACCCTTTGGTGGTGAAGAAGAGGTAAGCGTCAAAAACTATTTCCCAACCAACATGCAAACCGCAGAAACCGCGCTACTATTCCTTCAGATAATCATGCGAAGACTCAAACGTCCTGAACGCAACAAGGGAAAACCGGGACGTGCTGCAGTTGTTGTGCCAAACGGAACGCTTTTTGAAGATGGCGTCTGTGCACGTATTAAGGAAGAGCTGCTTAAGAACTTCAACCTTCATACGATTGTTAGATTACCAAAAGGCGTTTTCGCACCATATACCGGCATTCCAACGAACCTGCTCTTTTTCGACCGTTCCCATCCGACTAAGGAAATATGGTTCTATGAGATTCCGCTTCCTGAAGGTCGAAAAAACTATACGAAGACAAAACCGATGAGATTTGAGGAATTTTTAGACTGCATTGAGTGGTTCCATCCGATAGCAGAACGTAAAGAAAATGAGTACGCATGGAAAGTTGACATTGGGGATGTCTTGCAATATGATGAAGAAGGTAAGGTTGTCGCCGCGAATCTGGATATCAAGAATCCGAATAGTGCTGAATCTTTGGTGCATTTGCCTCCTAAGGAAATTGCTGATAGTATTATCCGTAAGGAACAGAGAATTTTGGAGTTGATAAGGGAAATCCAAGTGGAATCTTTAGGAGGTGAAGATTAAGATGGCAAAATGGGAAGAGGTTCGACTTGATGAAGTGCTTGTAGAACGTAAAGAGACCCCGGATCCTGTTGCATTGGAAACAGGCGAAATTCGTATCGTTTCCAAGATCGGCTTCAATACAGGTGAAATGGAATTTCGAGACAGTACAGTTACAAAAACCAAAATGATACAGTTTCAACCTGGGGACATAGTTATTTCTGGAATTGCCGCTGCTCAAGGAGCAATTGCTATCTACCCTGACAATGAAGAAAAGCCAGCCTCTGCTACCATGCACTACAGTGCCTATTCTGTTAATCCGGAACGAGCGGATACTACATTTTTGTGGTGGTTGTTGAGGAGCACAGCGTTTCAGCATATTCTGTTTCGAACCTTGCATGGTGGAATCAAATCTGAATTGAAACCTAAACAACTTTTGCCAATATCAGTCAAACTACCGTCCCTATCAGAACAACACCACATTGTAGAGAAAATTAATCACTTTCTCACGAAAATCAATGAGGTGAGCTTGCTACGCGAACAATTAGAAAACGAATTATCTATGTTCGTCAGTTCAGTATATCGTGATATTTTGAAACCTCGTAAAGACTGGAAGGTAAAAAGCGTAAGGGAGTTGTGTGATAAACCACAGTACGGGTATACTGCTTCTGCTATGGTTGAAGAAATTGGACCACATTTGCTTCGTATTACAGATATTCAAGCGGGTTCAGTCAACTGGGAAACAGTGCCTTACTGTGATTGCCCAAAACCGGAAAAATATCTTCTTGAGAAGGACGATATCTTATTTGCCCGTACTGGCGCGACGACCGGTAAGAGTTTTCTCATTGAAGAGTGTCCAACAGCCGTGTTTGCTTCATATTTGATACGGCTTCGTGTTCGTGAGTTGGTTACACCGCAATACCTCTATGCCTTCTTTCAGTCCCCAAGTTACTGGGAACAAATTTCGGATAACACAATTGGTAGTGCCCAACCGAATTGCAACGCAACGAAACTAGTATCTGTCAAAGTTCCAATTCCATCACTTGAAGAACAGCATCACATCGTAAGCCATTTGGAGAGTTTTCAAGAAAAGATTAGTAGTGTTAAAGTCCTTCAAACCCAAGCAACGCAGGACTTAGATTGTTTTCTTCCGTCTTTTATTGATAAGATTTTTCGCCAGGCCGAGTAGATTTCTAATTCTTTTGCTGGCCTGCCATCGGAAATTAGGGTCCTTGTCTAAACCAGGATTGTGGTATAATAACACTCTCACTGAAAGGAGTATCCTATGGTGAACGAAAACGAAGAAACTTCACCCCGAGTTTAAAGCGGAGGTCGTTCTTGTGGTCCTTAGCTGTGAAAGTTCCCAAGCGGAAGTGTGCTGGCGACACAACCTTATCAAAGACCGACTCTCAAAGTAAAAACATCAACTCATTGAAAACGCAAAGACTCTCTTTGAACCCCGTCTCATCTCTAAAAAGGCTTTAAAATGTTGTGATAGTCCACTTCGTTAAATTCACCAACCTGTCCCTATTTGTTTATTTATAGAGGATCTGTACTAAGATTCTAATTTGGCCAGATCTTCCTCAATCTGATCAATAAGGTCTGTTAGATTTGTTTTCTGCTTTGCAAGTTGCAACCCAATTTGATAATCCTCTCTAGCTTCATTGTGCTGTCCCACTTCTGCTTTCAGACATCCACGTTGCCAATGAGCAAGGATGTGATAATAAACGTAAGGTTCGTTTAGGTTCAGAACCCTTTCAAAGTCTTCCAGAGCTTCTGGGTAGAACTTCATTTGTAATCTGGCACGTCCCCGCATATAATATGACTCTATAGAATCAGACTCATAGCAAAGTGCTTGGGTAAAACTGTCGGCAGCTTTCTGATAGTCTCCCCTCTTGTATGCCCTATAACCAACGTTTTTAGGATCAGGATTGTATGGAATATCATGAGCATGGCGACGGACAAAACCATCGAAATCAGGGAAAAGTATTTCTTCATGAGTATTATAGTACTCCCGTAGAAGCGTAAGAACAAAACTTTTCTCAATTCTATGAATGTAGCATTCATCTTCTATCTCAATTTTGCCGCCACCAAAGAGAAAAACGCCTTCCTGACGTTCAACACGATTTGTTATATCCTCAGGTTGCCAACGATAAATAGGATATTCCCTGTTCTCATCTATTTTGAAAAAGTCTTCAATCTTTTTTTCTTGGGATAACCATTCCCCGCGAACCTCTTTAATTCTCTTGTCGTTACGCACTGCGACGACCTTACCATATTCACTATCTTTCCCTTCTTCAGAACTTGGTTGGCACGCAAACCAGAGAGCGATTCCAGGAAAAAAGGTGAAGTCAATCAAACATGTAGCTGCCCGGAAATGTTGTAACTCGCCCAGTAATTCCAAATCGGATAGAACTCGATTGTATTTCTGATCATATCCACGAAAACGGGCCTCGTCAATTAAATCCCTATTGATTTTGAGTAAATTCTGATGGGTTTTTCTGTTACTTTGATTCGGTAGACCTAATTCATCTTTCAGTAAACGACGATAACTGGATGCTTCTATCGGATCGTATTTTTTACTTGAAACACCCCGAAACAGATATTTTTTTCCCCGGACTTCCAACCTAATTCTCTCAGCCAGTGCGAAAATTCAGTCATGTTCGAAATGTTGGTCATCTATTTTTCCTTTCAATTTTTATATTTGCCAGCCCGCTGCATTTTTCCCTAGACATCTTGGTAATGCGCGGCTAATATTTTGTCAAGTGCTATATTGTTGGTCTGGCAGAGCGAAGCAAAGCCTATAAATCAACGATGTGAATGCGTGTATGGCATTCATTCAAATCAACATCGAATACGCGTTTGGTATTCGACGGGTGTAAACTTAAGAGCTTAGTTGCCCTATGAACCATTCCGCCCCCTTATGGTTAAAGGGATTGCCTGATCTTCAGTCCCGTAGGGACGATATGTTTATAGAAGACCGTGTAACCCTAATCTTTAGTCCCGTAGGGACGAGATGTTTATATCAAGATGTGCTACTACACATATCGTCCCTACGGGACTAAAGAGGGTTTGTATAACGTTTAACTATAAACATATCGTCCCTACGGGACTGAAGAGGGTTTTGGTAATTGAGCAACACACGCAATCACCGATTCAAAAAAACATCTCTGCCCATTGTTATTTTATAAATCACACAAAACTTTATGGATTTCAAGCATAGCAAGTGTATCAAGTTTGCAATACGCTTTCAAATGTTCAATCATTTTGCTTTTTTCTGTTTCATTTGTAGTTCTAATCATCTGATCCCAGATAGTTTGTGCCTCCTGACCATCCTGTACAACATCTAAATTTTCATGGCACAACGAAGGCACTAAAACAGGAAGCACATCCTTGAGAGAATAAGAACCGTAAAAATCAGGGTGCATATAATGTTTTTGGAATATCACTAACTGATCCCAAAGTCTATCAATGATTGATTGAAGTGCTAAAGTATGTTCAGGAAAATGAGCTGCTAAATCCTCAAGTCTTTTCTTTTCAAAGCTTGCACTATAAACAACTACCGATCCCTCAGCGGAGACGTGATTAAGCAAAGATTCTAACAAGTTTTTTCTTGGATCAGATGTATCGGTATGTAGGTATTCGTGATGCGTAACCGTTCCATCCAGCTCCAATACGTGACAACTATACTGAAATGGAAACTGTTGGTACGGTCGTAAACCGTTAAATTTCGGAATAGCGGGGTTGTCTGATTCAAAATCAAGGAAATGAATTGGATACTCTAAATCGGATAACAAGCTTTTGATCGCTGTGATATCAATCTCTGGTTGTCCAGTCTGAACGCATCTTACGTACGTCCGTTGTTTTTCGCTTAGTGAATAATCGTTTGGAACATCCTTAAGACTAATAATTCCTTTTTCTACTAACTCGTCTTTCTTGCCTCTAAGATTTGGAATAGTAAAAATGGATCTTTTGGGAACATCCTTCCAACAATGCTCCTTCTTAAACGGGCAAGGATAAGGCTTTTCACATTTCTCCCCAATCAAAACTTGTGGTTCATCGTTGCCATTAAGTGTGGTTTTGAATATTTCTACATTGCGGGGAACATCGTCCATCAACTGATTGACCTGAGCCGTTGCATCCTCAATAGTAAACAAATTAGACAAATCCGGATAAAAACACTCTTTACTATTTATGAGCATCAATTGCGTTTCAGAAATAGATAACCCGTATCCAGTTAAAACGTACTTTTGGATAGCCAAGTCATGTAAGTATTCTACCTTGTTAATTATTGATGCTTTAACTGTTTGATTAACAGTTGATGCCTTAACTTCAATGATTTTCCATGAGTTTGAGTCTTTTTGAAGAATATCACATTTAACCAAAACATCATTGAAAGTGAAAGAAGCTTCAAAAATACATGAATCTCCACGTTTTATAGCTTCCTCGGTTTGTTTTACGGCAACGAGCGGAGTTATAGCATCAATCAGTACTCCCTCAGGAAAATAGTCCCGAGCTAAAATCCCAACTTCATTACTTTGATCAAATCTTCGCTGTTGTGATATAGAAGTACCTGCAACCCTATCTGGATGTCTCACTTCATTCCATAGACGTTTATGACATTGTAGACCGCTCAAGTACTTTGATTTCGTAAGATCATTTTGCATTGTTAAACCTTTCAAAATTTAATAACACTTAAAATTATAACTACTTAAACGGTAAGACTACGGTTCAAGCAGCATGAGTTGTTAGTAAGTCACGTTTGCAAATAACGTTCATTGCTTTAGTAACGCAGCAACACGATCCCTCACGATACGTCTGTGCAGATGTCTGCAAAGCACCCAATTCATCGTCTCAATCTGCAACTTCAGAATCCGCGGATTTTGGGAGTTTTGGCTTTTGACTTGGTAAGTCTGCGAATTTGTATTTGCCAGATCGCCGCATCTCTTCTTGAATCTCTTGATAATGTGCTACCAATTGACCGATATCGTGGTTAAATCGTGCAGAGATCTTATGCCGGACTTCGCGAACTTCCTTAACTATTTCGCATTCGGTATTTTCTATGATTTCTCTATCTCTCATTTTAAGCATTATCTCCGAAGTAATTCAGTAATATCCCAGCAGCACCATTCCCTCACGATACGTCTGTGCGGAAGTTTGCGCCTCAACTTTTTTAGCATCAAGGGACATCCCAGAAACGAATAGTCCCATCGTTACAACCACTTGCGAGCGTTTTGCCATCCGGACTGAATGCGACGCTATTGACAGAAGACGGATCCCCCCTAAGCGTGTGTTTTTGTGTACCTGTTGTCACATCCCACAGACGAATAGTCCAATCCCAGCTGCCACTTGCGATTGTATTTCCATCCGGACTGAATGCGACACTTCTGACTGAACTCCGATGCCCCTCAAGCGTGTGTTTGTGTGTACCTGTTTCCGCATCCCACAGACGAATAGTATCATCTTCGCTGCCACTTGCGATTGTATTTCCATCCGGACTGAATGCGATGCTATAGACAGTACTCAGATGTCCCTCAAGCGTGTGTTTGTGTGTACCTGTTGCCACATTCCACAGACGAATAGTGCCACCCGCGATGCTACTACTTGTGAGTGTACCCGCGCTGCCACTTGCGATTGTATTTCCATCCGGACTGAATGCAACACACTTGGCATACCCCAGTCCCCCAAGGGTGTGTTTTTGTGTACCTGTTGCCACATCCCAAAAAAGAATTAGAGCATCACGGCTGCTGCCACTTGTGATTGTATTTCCATCCGGACTGAATGCTACGCTATTGAGATACCTCCGATTCCCCTCAAGTGTGTGCTCGTGTGTACCTGTTGCTACATCCCACAGACGAATAGTCCCATCCCTGCTGAGACTTGCGATTGTATTTCCATCCGGACTGAATGCGACGCTATTGACAGAATCCAGATTCCCCTCAAGCGTGTGTATATATGTGCCTGTTGCCACATCAAACAAAAGGACAGTAGAATCCTCACTGCCACTTGCGATTGTTTTTCCATCCGGACTGAATGCTACGCTGTTGACAGAATTGCCGGTTACGATTTTACTATATTTCTGTCCGTTCTGATCCCAGGCTGCCCACAAACCACTTTCAACACCGTCTTTGAAGATTCCTTCTTGCCACTTCTGTCCGTTGTCATACCAATACGTCCACAAGCCACTTTCAGTACCATCTTTGAAGCTTCCTTCTTTCCATTTCTGTCCGTTATCATGCCAATACGTCCACAAGCCACTTTCAGCACCGTCTTTGAAAGTTCCCTCTTTCCATTTCTGTCCATTGTCATGCCAATAATTCCACCAACCACTTTCAGCATCGTTTTTGAAAGTTCCTTCACTTTTTCGTCCGTAATTATCCTGGTATGTCCACGTTCCATCTTTAAATCCATTTTTGTAGACCCCTTTCTCCCGGGTTTCTTGACTGTTGTACCACCTTAGATAGATACCGTGCCTTTTACCGTTCTGCACCTGCCAGAGTGAGAAAGGGACAACACCGTCAGACATTATCCCTTTGACCCATCCTGTATAGGGTACTTGTTGATTAGGGGCATAATACAGTAATTCACCTGACGGTGAGTTACGAAGTTTCAAGTTATACTCGTATATTGCTTCCGCCAGGATCTGCTCGCGTACTTTCAGGTCATCCAAATTAGGGAGATTTCCCGCAATCGAATCCGTAGGAGAATCTGTATCATCTGAATCAGACCCGCACCCAATGAACAACGCGAAACAGATACATAACATTGTGAAAAGTTTCATCTAATCTATGGGCATGAAACCCAATGCTTTAACAGTGGGAGGAATGCCCGCCTCCTATATTGTTTTTTTGACAAATTAAGTGTTTTACACAGTTGTGCAATTTTTGTGCCTGCACTGGAGGGGTTTTACTTACGCATTGCTGCACATATCTGTACATGCAACCGTTGCTTATTCATGTGCTGCACATATTTGTGCAATTGCGTCTCTGCTTTATTCTGAAAGTGTTTTGAAGTAGGTAATAAGGATGTATGTTGTAGAAGAGGCACAATCAAGGATGAATGTGCTACAGCCATGGTCTTAGGAATTGCTAGCTCTTAATAGTAGTAGGCACTCTCCGAGTGCCGTCTCTTATGAAAAAAGGTGACAAAATACTTACACACTCCGCGCCAGTTATATTGTTGACACGGAGAACATGGCTACTCCCAATCAAGGATGAATGTGCTACAGCCATGGTCTTGGGAATCGCAAAATTGACGCTTATGGCAGAATACGCGTTGGTATTCTGCTTTGATAGGGATATCGCACCATAAGCGTCAATTTAATTGCCTAATATCCTAACAACGCAATCCCTTCACGATATGTCTGTGCAGACGTTTGCAAAGCATTTAACTCATCATCAGTTAAGTCTATCTCAATGATATCTTCAACGCCATTTGCACCGAGTTTAATTGGGACACCGATATAAAGGTCAATGATACCGTACTGTCCTGTAAGATGTGCTGAACAGGGAAGCAGTCGTTTCTTATCCAAAACGATTGCTTCTGCCATCTGTGCTAATGATGCACCTGCGGCGTAGTATCCGCTTGTTTTGAGGAGATTTACGACTTCAGCACCACCATCGCGTGTGCGCTGCGCCATCGCTTCAATCCGTTCATCTGTTATCAGCTGTGGGATTGGGATGCCGTTGACGGTGGTATAACGTGGTAATGGCACCATCGTATCACCGTGTCCGCCAAGCACGAGGGCATGGATGTCTTCTACGGATACACCGAGTTCCAGTGAGATAAAATAGCGGAATCGTGCTGAATCCAATACACCTGCTTGTCCGACGACTCGGTGTGAAGGAAATCCTGATACCTTCCACGCATGATATGTCATGATGTCAAGTGGGTTGGTGAGCATCACGATAATAGTATCTGGTGAGTGTTTTACCACGTTTTCCGTTACGCTGCCTACGATTTTAGCATTTGTCTGTAATAGGTCTTCGCGTGTCATACCTGGTTTACGTGGGGAACCCGATGTGATAATCACTAAATCCGAGTTAGCGGTTGCAGAATAGTCAAGGTCACCGCTAATTGATGCGTCAAACAGTTCTACCGGTCCCATCTCTGCCATATCCAACGCTTTACCTTGTGGGACCCCATCAACGATGTCAATCATCACGACATCACCGAGTTGTTTCTGCGCTATCAGGAATGCTGCTGTTGCGCCGACGTTTCCTGCGCCTATTACACTTATTTTTTTTCTTGCCACTTCTTCCTCCGTTTTGGTTGAGTTACTATACAATATCTATTCTTTTGATTCAGAATATTTAAATGGAATTAATCTATATTGATGTTAGATGTGTATGTGTTTATTCCCGCATCCCTAAGTTCTTCAAGAAAAGTTAACGGATCAACGATTTCAACGCCATATTCAAAGATGTCTCGTCTGAGTTTTGGGTCATCCAATATGTCTTTGTCATAAGATACCCATTCGCGCACGTCTAACCTCTGCAATTACCTCGTTAATTTCACGTATCAATTCCTCTTCAGCTTCGCCAGCGAATGCCTTATGGAAATCAGACAAAATACTATCCCATTCTTTCCGTTGTTTTTTTCGTTCTGTTCGGGGTGGCATATATTTCTCCCACAATTGCAACGTAATTGAATCCGATAGCATTGGCGGATAATATGCATATTTCTCCTGATATGCCTTGCGCTCTACATCTGAAACCGATTGCCAATAAGCATAAATGTTGTTTAGGTCTTGTTTTAACTCGGCACTATCCACAAAGTCTTGTTGTTTTCTTATATCTCCCAGGAAAAGTGGAACGAACTGTTTATGAAATGTGTCATCTGAACAGAAAACTTGGCAAAATGGAAGATAGAGCAGGTATTCTAAAGCCACACGATTTGTTGGGGTGCCGATCAAACCGTTTGCAATAGCAGTATAAAACGCAGTGAAAACTGTAAGACAGTAGTACGCGTAAGGCGCGAATTCCTTCAAAGAAGGTTTGCCACATTCAAACCATCTCTCACGAATGGGTTCCGCAATATTCATAAGGTCAGCCTCATCTAATAAAAATTCAAGATTGGCAGCCTGTTGCTGTGGGTCAGTGCTATCGCAAAACGCTAATGTAGCGGATTTAAGCTCAGCAAATGAAGTTACAGAGGGAAAATTGTAGTCTTTCCGCAATTTATCCAAATCAATAGAACGGACTGAAGAACGGCATCTTTCAGATAAAACCTGTTTGGCAGCAGCGTATTCACCTGTTTTCCAACACCGCAGCACTTCCTTCTCTGGGTGAGGGGCAAATGGTAATTCCTTCTTACCAGAAAGCTTGGCATCAATAAGTGATGGACGTCTATCTGGGTAATTTCTATCAAGTAGGTTGAGGGCAGCGGAAATCCGGTAATGCATTGTATAGCACGGATCCGTTGGCTGAATATTCTGTGCAATTTCTGCTATTCCATCTTCCTCTTTCTGTAGAAGAATATCAACGAATTGGACCGGTGCGTAAACAACTAAATAATAGTTGTTCAGACATAAAGTTTCTTCATCAGAAAGAGAATGTAAAATAGACTTATCAAGAAACAAATGGGGGCCCATTTTCTCTACCTCTCAATATGCTCACGAATTGCAATAACTTCTTCCAAAATACGTTTGTGAAGGTAATATATCACATACACCATCAAAAAACCGATGCCTGCTAACAAACCTACACTCAGTATAATTTTAGTTTTTAATGACATCTGTTTTTCCCTTGTAAACCGGAACAGAATGTTTTTACTGAAAGTTTTCAACAATCGCTTCACCGTATTCAGATGTGCGGACTTTTGTCGCGCCCTCCATTAATCTTTCCAGATCGTAGGTTACTTTCTTCTGGAGAATTGTCTTCTCAAGTCCAGCGATAATCAGATCGGCGGCTTCTTGCCAACCGAGATGCTCTAACATCATCACTGCTGAAAGGATAAGTGAACTCGGATTGACAACATCCTGATCCGCATATTTCGGAGCGGTGCCGTGTGTTGCTTCAAAGAGTGCGACTTCATCGTTGAGATTTCCACCCGGTGCCATGCCGATGCCACCGACTTGGGCCGCCGCTGCATCCGACAGATAGTCACCATTCAGATTCGGTGTAACGATCACATCGTATTCATCGGTACGGGTCAATATCTGTTGTAGCATGCTATCCGCGATCCTGTCATTGATGATGATTTTACCATCGGGGACGTTTCCATCATATTCGTCGTAGAGTTCTGCTTCCGTGATGGTGGTATCTGCAAACTCTTCTTTAGCGAGTTCATATCCCCATGCACAGAACGCTCCCTCAGTAAACTTCATAATATTGCCTTTGTGGACAAAGGTGACACTGCTTCTGTTGTGGTCTATTGCGTATTGGATAGCCATCCGTGCAAGACGTTTCGTGCCAAAGATACTAATGGGTTTAATGCCGACACCAGAGTCTTCGCGTATTTCCACTCCCATTTCTGTGCGAAGCAGGTCAATAACCTTTTTAACCTCTGGTGTTCCTTGTTCCCACTCAATCCCTGCGTAAACATCTTCGGTATTCTCACGAAAGATGACAACGTCCATCTTTTCTGGGTGTGTAACGGGAGCGGGAACACCTTGAAAATAGCGGACAGGTCGTACACAAGCATAGAGTTCAAGAACTTGTCGCAGTGTCACATTCAAGCTGCGAAAACCACCACCGACAGGCGTTGTTAAAGGACCTTTCAATGCAATTTTGAAATGTTCAATTGCATTGAAAGTATCTTGTGGTAGCCATTCGTCATATTTTGCTTTGGCGTTTTCACCGGCATATACATCCAACCAAACGATCTTTCTTTTTCCATCATAAGCAGTCTGGACAGCGGCATCAACGACGCGTCGGGTTGTTTTCATAATGTCTCGTCCGATACCGTCACCTTCTATGACAGGGATAATCGGATTATCTGGAACAACCTTTTGTCCATCTGCAGATTCTATTCTTTCACCCGCTGTTGGGATTGTCAATTGTTCAAATTCAATCACTGGGATTCCTCTCTGGTGCACGCAAACACTTTATAAAATAGTTACACATTGGCTTTTTTGGTAGATAGAGACAGCGAAAGTTTATCAGTCAAATATACCGGTTCCTGCCATTTTGTTGTGTAAAGCAACGACTTCGTTTGAGATTGTGAGATCGTCGGAAGGTTTAGGAATAATTTCTGGGTCTGGGGGAATGACGGGTCGGATAATCTTCAGTTGGAGTTGTTCCCGTGCATCCATAATCCACCCAAATCCGCGGAAGATATATGTAAGAAATGTCCTATCGTTTTCATAGATGTCTAGTCCTTCTTGAACTGCCCATCCTCCGAAATCGGTGTTAGGTGTTAGGCGGAGTGGGGGTTCGTCTTCACGTCCGGGACGCACAATTCCTTCAACAAAAGCGATCTGATAGAGCCGTTGCATGATTGCTAATCGTTCTTTCTGTCTACCGTTGAGTTGAATCTCACCTTTTTCAACTGCCTCTATGAACGGGTTGAAATATATTGCGGGTCTTGGGTCTTGCTGAATTTCATCGGATCTACCAGCAGCAGCGATCATGGGATGTCCGAATGTTGGGAGTGCGGTGCGCATCCGTTCACGAATTGCGGTCTCTCTTGCTTCAATATCAAGGGGTTCAATTTCATTGACAAATGCTGTCATGTCGTGTATTGCACCGAAATGTCGATCACCATCTAAAGCCATCTGTGAAGCAACAAAGAAATCGGAAACTGCACCTGCGTATAATGTTGCAAGATACCGGGCGACAACGTTTGAGCCTGCTGAGCCGTGATGAGTCTGTATAACTCCCATCCGTTCTAAAATATGTGCTTCAACAGAAGTTGCTTCTCTACCTAATAGGAGACTATAACATGTTTGAAATGCTGTTTTTTCATCTTTTTTGTGTTGAACAATCAGGTCATTTGCTCGCATCGCGAGAACTTGTGGGTGTAATGCACTGCTATCTCTCAGTTGGTGCCGCATGAAAACTGAAATTGTACCCAATGCGACGTTCTCCATGTGTGTGCTGATGAGTTCCATCAAGAGCGCACCCGGTTTCCGTGTTCCCTTAATCCCTTTCTGGTGTGGAATGCTAAGTTTGCGAAGTGTAGAAAAATGTTGTATAACTGTTTCAGGTCCAGCATCTGGGAAGGATTTAACGAATTCTGCGATCTGATTGATGATACGTTGGTTTCCTGAGAGACCATCTCTTCGGAGTTCAGTAATACGGTAAAACTTTTTGTCTATTAGATCTGATAAGACAGCTTCTTCATCTACTCCATTAGAATCTTCTTCAGGTTTTCGTCCAAAGAGTCCGGCAAAGATAACAGAGGCGGGTGAAAGTCGGTTGGCGATTATTTCACTTTCTGTAACAACGCCGCGAATCCCAAAACTCCTAATATTAAGTGTGATTTGCGTTTCCCCGCAGTTCACGGCGGCTTTATGTAACACGGGATTTGCAAAGACATTTGTGGATTGCGGCATTGAACTGACGTTTGTGAGTGCCGCTGCTATTTTTTCTTCCCCCAACGTCGTCGCCCTATCCACTGCATCAGTTACGGGGGAATATGACGAAGCTGCTGGCACTTCAGACAGGATTTTTCTGACCGCCGCTACCTGTTTCGCCTCCATATTCTTATTCAACATGAAATCTCCTTCGTTCAGAATCTGATTTGTCTGGAATCACAAAACTGCATGAAAACTCAATTCACAAGCCGTTTGCCATAAACCGTTTGAATGAGTCTTACGACACATCAGATGTTTCTCAGATTATATCTATTCATTTAAAACAACTGCTGATTGACTAATTTCTTCTTTAAAATATGTTATCAAAATAAAAAATAAAAGTCAAGGTAAAATCTTAAGAGTAGTAGGCACTCTCCGAGTGCCGTCTCTTATGAAAAAAGGTGACAAAATCTTTATACACCCGTTTGAATAGCAGTAACAATAGCGTGAGTTTTATGGTTGGACAACGTAGTGTCATTTTCACACTGACGATTCAGAAGTTAAAGTAAGGAACAATTCTTCCAAACGTACTTCGTCTGGACACATTTCAAGGAGGTCCCATCCCCGTTCAATGATAGACTTTGCGACATTCGCACGAATATCCACCTCTGCATTGTAACAAACTTGGAATTTCTCATCAGAATCTGTAGTGGTATATTCAACGGAAATTACCTGAGGAATATCTTTGAGCACATCTAATACTTCTTCAGTTGTAGCACCAGATACCTTGACTGCAAGTGTTGTTACTGAAGTATCATCTTTTTCTATGTTGTTTGAAGCGGAAGTTGAGTCGCCATTCTTAAATGGTTGATTTGAGACGGCTCGACCATCTGATAAAAACACATCTCCAGTGATTTTACCTTTACTGATAATAAGTAATCTTTCACATGTCATGCTCGCTTCAGAAAGAATGTGTGTGCTGAAAAGTATGGTGCGTTCTTTTCCGAGTGTTTTAATCAATTCTCTGATTTCAACGATCTGTCTGGGGTCTAACCCTGATGTCGGTTCATCAAGAATCAGAACCTGGGGGTCATGTATCATAGCTTGTGCTAAACCGACACGTTGTCGGAATCCGCGGGAGAGTTGACCGATTATCTGATTTCTCCGTTCAACTAAACCACAGGATTCTATGACGATGTCTAATCTATTTTTAATCTGCTGACGCGGGACATCACGGATTTTCGCCATATAAGTAAGATATCTTGAGACGGTCATTTCAGTGTATAGTGGGATATTTTCAGGGAGGTATCCGATGCGTTTCCGTACTTCACGCGATTGTTTGAAAACGTCGTATCCTGCAATGGTCACCTTTCCGCTACTTGCAGGCATGAAACATGTCAGTATTCGCATCGTTGTCGTCTTTCCTGCTCCGTTAGGACCAAGAAACCCGACGATTTGCTCGCCGTCTACACTAAAGGATACGTCCTTCAATGCCTGAAATGGACCGTAGTTTTTTGACAGGTTTTGAACTTTGATCATAGGTCAATTAGTTTTCAGCCTTTAGTGTTCAATTGTTAGGTATCAGTGAAAAAGGATACGTCCTGGGTTGCAATTTGCGCTGTTTTGGTGTTCTATTCCTTACCAAGAGCACTAAAGTAACGGGGGATAGTAAATTCCCGATCTCGCGGACGGCCAGAAAGATACGGATTGTTATCTGGATTAACAGATTCTGATTCTGCAAGCACGTCAGGTAGGTCAACAGGAACAGAATTGACCTTAATACTATCAGGATAAACATTAACCTGTCGCCACATCATCGGATAACAGATAATTCCAGAGGTTACAATGCATAACAACCCCTGTTCTCTGAAGACGCGATTTAGGTGTTGATGTCCACAGAAGAATGCTAAAATCTGTTTCTCGAAGGGTGCGACGATTTCAAGTATCTCTGCTGAGTTTGCGATTCTTGATCCAACCCCTTGGAATTCTACGTTTGGAAAAGGCAACTGATGTGAAAAGAAGATGATTTCCTCTTCGTAATCCGCCGCTTTTTTCATTTCACGTTCAATCCAAGCGAGTTGATTCGTGCTAACATATCCATGGGTCAAATCTTCTGGCACTTCTTGCGCATCAATGAGGATAAAGCGAATATTTTCCTTGACGAAACTGGTAGACCCTCTGCCATTTACACCGAATCGTTCCAGGTACGAAATTTTTGAACCCGTCTCTGGGTCAAGATCGTGATTACCGGGAATATAATAGCAAGGAGCATTTATCCGTTCACCGAGAGCTTGCGCAGTATTGAGAGCGACTACGTATTCCTCTGCAGACATATCAAAACTCTGTCCACCAGAGACTATGTCGCCGCCATGGACTACAAAATCAGGATCATAGATGTTCAATTGTTCGATCAGTTTTTCATATAGCGCGAGACTGTTTATCTGTTGTTGTAACCCGCCTGCAAAGTTTTGCGTGGCATTTGGATAAAGATGTGTATCTGTAATAAATGCAAACTTAAAAGGTTTCATTACATAGCTCGTTTCTTTTATCTACTTTTTTACATAACCTGTGGTGCCGTTACGTTCATCTTTATGTGTTTCCCAGTAATCTTCAATACCTTGTCGCCATGTTTGTGCTGCTTCAGTCAACTCAGCGGTGATTTCAGGAAATTCATCTTTTAGATTCTTCGTTTCACCCATATCGGTTTCAAGGTCAGCAAGGTGTACATCATCTTCGGGGAGTGCGCCCTCCACTAATTGACCGTTGAGTACTAATTTCCACTTATCACGCCGCATTGCAGTCTGTTTCCCCATTTCCCAAAAGATATCGGTATGAGGTGAAAACCATCCATCACACACCACCCCTATTTGGCTTAATCCGTCAAGTTGATACTTTGATAAATCTCCACCAGCAGCAGATAGAAAAGTCGGAAAAACATCCATTGCAGCACCTACTAAATTGATGACATTTCCAGGAGGAATTTCATTAGGCCAATGCATAATTCCAGGTGACCGTATGCCACCTTCATATAGACTGAATTTGTGTCCTTTGAGTTTGCCTGCGCTTCCGCCATAGTATGGGTCTTGTGTTCCGTCCAGCCAATTTCGTGTTTCACGAGAGGGTCCATTATCACTCTGGAAATAGGAGAAGGTATTTTCAGCGACACCTTGCCGTTCCAATTCGGCGAATATTTCACCGACACTATCGTCAACAGCACTCAACATTGCAGCCATAATCTGTCTGTCCCACGGTAGATCCGGGAACCTGTCCACATATTCTTGTGGTGCATGCATTGGATAGTGGGGTGCGTTATACGGCACATAGAGGAAAAACGGTTTATCTTGTTCAATCGCTTTTCGAATATATCTTATTGCGTATTCAGTAATCAGTTCAGTAAAGTATTCCCCGTTTCTGTAAATCTCCTCACCATTTTCCCACAGGTCATGTGTCTGATCGAAATCCGGTCGTCCCAATGCCCAGTAAAAGATATGTGAATAGAAGTCGATACACCCTGCCATAAATCCGAACCAATCATCAAACCCGTGGTCTTCTGGTCGTGAACCTTCTGCGAGTCCGAGATGCCACTTGCCGGACATTGCCGTGTAATAACCGAGTTCTTTGAGAGCAGTTGCAATAGTAGGAACTGAAGGGGGCAATCCTGTTGCTGTTCGATGTCCTGCTAAGATAGAGCGTACACCAGCATGACAGGGGTACCTTCCCGTTAGCAGTGCAGCGCGGGAAGGTGAACAAACAGGGGAATTGGAATACCAATCTGTAAATTGGATACCTTCAGCTGCCATTCTATCCAGATGCGGTGTCTTGAAATCTGTCGCACCCATACATGAAAGGTCACCATAGCCTTGGTCATCTGTCAGAAAAATAATGAAATTAGGTTGCATTTTTTCTCCTTTGCCACACTCCCCTACTTGCGGGGGTTAGGGGGTTACTGTTTCCAGAAACTTCGGTCCAAACTGCGATACTGTATTGCCTCAGAGACATGCATGCCTTCTATATTCGGATTTTCATCTAAATCGGCGATAGTTCTCGATACTTTCAAAATTCGGTCATACGCTCTTGCACTGAGACCCAATTGATTTATTGCGACACGTAGGAGTTCTTGTGCCTGCGTTTCAATTCTACAGTATTCCCGTATCTGTTTGGATTCCATATTAGCGTTTGCATGTATTGATGTGCCACTAAAACGTTGATGTTGTATCTGTCGTGCTGCTTCCACTCGTTTTTGAACAACAACGGATCGTTCACCGGAGACATCTGCTGAGAGTTCTGCATATTTGACAGCTGGCACTTCAACTTGGATATCGATTCTATCCAGTAGCGGACCGGAGATACGTGAAACGTAGGTTTGTATCTGTTTGTCAGAACATTTGCATTCTCTGTTTGGGTCGCTGAAGAAACCGCATGGACATGGGTTCATCGCTGCGACTAACATAAAATTGGCAGGATAGGTAAGTGATGCTGCGGCACGTGAAATAGTTACATAACCATCTTCTAAAGGTTGGCGCATGACTTCAAGCACGTTCCTACGAAATTCAGGGAGTTCATCCAGGAAAAGGACGCCGTTATGAGCGAGACTCACCTCTCCTGGACGGGGTATATTCCCGCCCCCGATCAAGCCAGCGTCAGAAATTGTGTGATGCGGAGATCGAAATGGACGTGTCATTACCAGAGGCGTCTCGCTTGGCAGAATTCCGATTATACTTTGAATCTTTGTCGTTTCCAAGGATTCATCTATGGACAAGGTTGGTAAAATAGAAGAGATTCGTTTTGCTATCATCGTCTTACCAGAACCTGGTGGACCGATCATGATGAGATTGTGTGCGCCAGCTGCAGCGACTTCGACCGCGCGTTTTACATGTTCTTGTCCTTTTACATCCATCAGATCCAGAAGATTATCTATTTCTACTCGCTCTAATGCGTTTTTGAGCGTCGGGGGTTCAGGTTGAATCACCTTTGTAGAATTGAGGAATTCGACGGTTTCAGTTAGGTTTTTAACGGGATAGATGTTCAGACCTTCTACGATTGCAGCCTCTTTTGCGTTTTCTGCTGGTAAAACAAGATGTTGCAGTCCATGGTGTTTTGCAGCAAGCGCAATAGGGAGTCCGCCTTGTATACTGCGAATGCTACCATCCAGTGCCAGTTCCCCTAATATCATGGTATTTTCAAGGTGGCTAAAATTGACCTGATTTGTTGCAGCCATCACACCGATTGCAATAGGTAGATCAAAAGCGGACCCCGTTTTTCGTATATCTGCGGGTGCTAAGTTTGCCGTAATCCTATTCGATGGAAAATAGAATCCAGAGTTTTTTATTGCTGCTGTAACACGGTCTCTACTCTCTTTGATTGCGCTGTCTGGTAAACCGACTGTGTTAAACGCTGGGAGTCCACCTGCGACATCTACCTCTACTTTTACGATGTATGCATCAATGCCAAGTACTGCACTGCTAATAACAGTTGCAAGCATGTTGTTGTTTCCTTTATCTGTAGTGTATTTTTAATGCGGATCTCCAGTTAGTTTGTCAAGTGCCTGTAGTTGTCTGGAATCAGCGATAATGAACAGGCCGTCTCCTGCTTCAATTTTCCAATCACCAGCGGGATTATAGATATAGGTTCCATCCTTACTGCGAAGCGCAATGACGACTAATCCGGTCTCTTCCTGTATTTGTGATTCTCTAAGTGTAACACCGTCAAGTTTGGATTCAGGTTGGACGATGGATTCAGCAAACCGTGTTGTCTGGCGGCTCTCCTGCATCTTTGTGATAAAATCTATGAGATGCGGTTCAAGGATACCGGATGCAAGTCGTATTCCCCCAATATGGTCTGGTAAAACGACTTCATCTGCTCCGGCAGTAATAAGTTTGTCAGGTGAGTTGTGTTCTACAGCTTTTGAGGCAATCCGTAGCGTTGGGTTTAAATTCTTTGCGGATATGACGACGAAGAGGTTATCTTGGTCACGGCTGAGACAAGCAACAAGACCTTTTGCTCTTTCAACACCAGACCGTATGAGCACATCATCGTCCGTTGCGTCTCCGTGTATGTAAAGAAAATCCCGTGTTTCAACGAGATGTTCCAAACGTTCGTCGTTCGCGTCTATTCCGACGAAGCTGACTTCAGATTTTAGCATTTCGTCAAGGACATGGACGCCTGTATCACCGATCCCACAGATAATATAATGATTAGATAATTTATCAACAGAATTCATCATTCTCCTATGTTTGAAAAAACTAACCAATCCTCCTTCAACAAGAAAAGTGGTTGCGATGGTAATGCAGTAGATATACATACTGATACCACCGATGATTAGAAACACAGTAAAAGCTCTTCCCGAATCACTCATCTCCAAATCGTCGTACCCCACTGTTGCCAGGGTAATGACGGTCATCCAAATTGCATCCAGTAATGTCCAATCTGTATTCGGATTGTTCTTTTCAATGATTAAATAACCGACAGTCCCCACGACTAAAAGTCCTATCAGTAGTAGGAAGGCAATAATAGTCTTGCTTTGATAATTCATTGTCCTCCGTTTCTTCTGTTTTAGCAAGGTTAAGTCTTAACGTTTGATGAAACAGATTGATCCAGACTTTCGGGTCTATTCTTCGCTTGATGGTTCGGTCATATCTGCTGTGTCGCTGTCTTCGTTTACCTCTTCGTGTTCAGGTGTATCCTGTTCAGGTTGATCTTTTTGACTATTTACAGCACGGACATAATTCATCCTTAGTTCATAAAGGGAATTGGCTAAATAGTTGGTTTCAGGTGCTGTTAGGTTTCCTTTAGTTTTTTCTTCTAACATCTCTATCGTATCAATCATGCGTTTTGCTAAGCCGAGATTGACAATCACTTCTTCAGTCTCAGGATCACGAAAACCTTGTAGATAGAGATGAGCAGTGGTTATGAGATCAGTAATAAAAGTGATGAAATCTATTGGTGGGAGCTTGACATCTTCCTGTGTTGTATTTTCTTCCATTCAGCATCTCCTGCTTAGCCGTATCTATTCTACGATAATTTGCGTGAGTAGACTTCCTGCTTGGTTGTTATTGTTTGGATTTTCATTCATTGCCAGAAAAATGACACCTTCTGCGGGGGCAGGATTATCGTAGCGTGACCCAACAGCAAATACAGATGCCCCGATTTTTGCTATGAGTGCACCGATATTGGTACCGGGAAGGAGGTAACCATCACCCGCCGGGGTTTTGGCGACACCATCAGCTCCACACCATCCTGTTCTATTCTTGAGGTCAGGGGACCAGGCTCCATCAGCATCAATTACAATTCGTTGTCCTTTTTTTACACGGACATAACTCTCTTGCCACACTGGACTCGGACGTGCGGTCCGAATAACTGTTAACGCCATTCAAATATCCTTTCAATCATTGAGACAGGCGGTTTAGACGTTTGCTTTGACCACCATGTTTATTCACTTTCGCTGCGTTCACGTATTGTGATATTCACTATTTTGTCATCTTGTACAATCTTGTCTAATACATCCAAACCCTTAATGACTTTTCCGAGTGTGGTATAGTCTTCACCAAGGAGTATAGCATCTTTACAGATAAAGAATTCATCACCGTCGGAGACGGTTGCCCCTTCTTCCTTTGCCATTAGGACAACGCCTCTTACAAGGGGTTTCTCGCTTTTCTCAATTGGCAGTGTCTCATTTGAGAATGTTGAACCTGCCTGAATGACGAGTTCTTCAACACGATGAAAGGGTTCGTTTCTGTAGAATCCCTTACTTGCATTTTTGATGAAGTGTTTTGAAGTGTTTGGGGCATCAGCAGCATAAAATTCAAATTCAATGTTGCCTTTAGCGGTTTCAATGACAGCGATTGCTTTCGCTGGGTCAATCTGCGGTTCGGGTTCTTTCTTCTCAGGTTCCGCAGTCTGTTCAGCAACTGTTTCGGATTCTGTTTGTGTGTCGGCAGTGTCGGTCTGCGTATCGGATTCCGTAGTCTTTTTGTCTTGTTGCGCACAACTGGACAAGAAAATTACAAACAGAGCGGTTAATATCAAGAGTGCACGTCTGAATTGGTTAGTTTTTTGTAGCCTTAACATGTTTTGACTTTGCCTCCAATCGTATGGAAGTAATGACATCGCCTACTACGAGCGTATCCACGATCTCCATGCCTTGTATTACGCCGCCGAATGTGGTGTAGTTTCCATCGAGATGGGGTTGCGGTTTTAGACAGATGTAAAATTGACTTCCAGATGAGTTTGGTAAACTTGATCGTGCCATCGCCACTGTCCCTCTTAGGTGTTTCTGCTGCTCTGGGTTTGTGTATTCATCTTCAATTGTCCAACCGGGTCCCCCGTATCCATCACCATTCGGACAGCCACCTTGAACAATATTCAATCCAGGATTATTTTCTATACGATGGAATATTAATCCATCGTAGAAGTTCATGCCAATCAATTTTTGGAAGTTTTCTACTGCAATAGGTGCAGACTCGGTATAGAATTCAATTACAAAAGTGCCTTTTTCAGTTTTTACGACTGCGACTTGTTCTTTAGCCTCTTTACCAAAAGGCAAGATTGCACAACCTGTTACTGTTTGTAAAATTACAATTGTGGATAATAGATAAACAAATTTTTTCATCAATTTTCCTTATGTGTTAGTTTCCTTGTTTTATAAGTGCCCATGTCGTCGTTAATTTATCTTGCGGGATCACACTTGCTGCCTGTGGGTTTTCCATGTCCGCTTGGAGTTCGTCTACGGTAAGTGGATAGTTGTACATTTTAATTTCGTCAAGTGCGCCGTTGATGAACCGTTGGTTTCCGCCGCGAGCACCGATAAACAGGGGTTCATTGTTTCCGGTAAGTGTACCTTTGCATTCCAGTTCTTTATTGAGTTCACCATCAATGAATAACTTAATGGTTGTGCCATCCCATGTGCCTGCAAGGTGGTGCCATTTTTCGTCCTGTATACTGCTCCCAATATTTGCTTCGCGACAGCCTGCAGGTAAATCAAAGAACTGTAGGAGCGAACCGCCTCTATACCATGCAGCAAGTGTATAGAGTCCTGCTTTCCATGTAGTGCCTTTTTCAACACCGGTTTGCACATCACTTCCTGGACCGCCGGCACTGGGACGTATATTTGTCCAGAAATGGATAGTTATACCATCAACCATATCCAAGCTATCATTATCAGGGATTTCTCCCCAAGATGCGCCATCAAATTCAAGTGCTTTTCCATACTTTCCGGTGATCAGTTCAACATCTCCCTGAAATGTTGCATCATTCCCGAACTTTGAAATATCTTCTGCGACATCTCCTCTAAGCTCATCAAATGTGAGATGTAGGACGAGATCATTTGCAGAACAGATAGCTGTCGTCATAAACACAGCAGCGAAAAAGAATACGAACCAGGCAGATTTAGTAAGAATTGTCGGACTGAGTGAGAAGTGTTTCATTTATATACCTCTAATATATAATAAACATCATAAACGTGCTTATATTGTGTTTCATGTATGATTTAGGACATTATGTTTTTCAATAAATCATCATCTCAAAAGGTTTCTAATCATTAAGACTACCAAAATTCCTTGAAAAAGTCAATATTTTCTTTTTTAGATATAAGTGTGTGTGTTCGCAAACAGAAAAAGAAGAGTCATCATTCCAACACAAAACAAAATACCGGTGATCCATAGGATTACAGTTGTGAAACCTTTAAATGGTTCCCAATTTCTCCTGTTTCTCTTATATTTCGTGTTCCAATCCCTTTTTATTATCATGTTCAAATTCCTTAAATGCATAACGTTGAATGAATTTTCAGTATTCACCATTGAGTAAACTAAAGAGTCAGTTCTACAAGGCAAGAACTCATCATTTCTTCTACCTCCTGTCGTGTATCGTCGTACAGCGGTCCTGAAAGAGCTGCTCGATTACGTATGTTTAAGTACAAGACACTAAGAATCTCTTGTATTTTAACACATGGATTGTGTATAGTAAAGGGAAATAGCTTATTAACATCATTTGTCTGATGTATTGATTGACATCTATCCTATAATATGTTAGATTGCATTAGTACTTAGCCCAGAGAGCATAACGAAACCAATAGATGACATTAGTAATTGGCTGATAAGATGAATTGATTAAGGAGAAAACCTATGTATGTTATTATTGCACCGATACAAATTAAAGACGGTCATAGAGATGAATTCATTGAAGCGATGTTGGATGATGCCAAAGGGTCAGTTAGGGATGAACCCGGGTGTTTGAGATTTGATGTGATTCAGGACGGGTCAGATGAAAATCGGATATGGTTATACGAGGTATATGTAGACGAGGACGCTTTCAAGGAACATCTCAAAACACCACACTTCATCAAATGGCGTGATACTGTCAAAGACTGGTTCGCGGATGGAATTCAGGGGGCTGGTGGCGGCAGCTATAACATCTATCCGCCCGATGAGGATTGGCAATAGATTATGATTCCTCTAAACCATCTGCATGCCTACCAGCAGCTGGATCGCCAGCGGCATAGTATGTCCCACTGTCCTGATCAACATATAGCATCACAGGCACAGCAACTGGACCGGCCTGCGCCCTAACCTTATGTCCACGGCTTGAAAGTTCATCACGCACACCCGTTTTCATACTGTCATTGATCGTTAATGAGCCTGCCTCTTTGAAGGTCTGTTCACGGTTGGGATGTGGATCAAAAGAATCTTGATGATGCGCGGTTGCAAAGCGAGGTGTCCTAACAGCCGTCTCAGGTAATAGGTCAAACTCAATGAAATTCAGTAGCAAATTCAGCGTTGTTTGATCCTGTAGATCACCGCCTGCGACACTTATCGCTAAAATCGGTGTGTCATCTTTGAGGACTAATGTTGGTGTAAGTGTTATCCTCGGCCGTTTACCTGCTTCAATACAGTTCGGATGTCCTGGGGTGGTATTGAGACTGCGTAAACGGTTTCCATAACTTACACCTGTTGATCCGCCAAGGTTGTCTTCAAAATGAACATTTGCACTGGGTGTAGCAGAAACCACATTTCCCCATCTATCAGCAACGACACAAGTTGTGGTTCCGCCAATACCAGGGCGAAATACACCGTCTGTTTTCAAAGGGATCATGTTTTCAACATCACCAGGTCTAGCTTCGTGTGATGCTTTCTCCATGTCAATGAGAGGACGACGTATCTCAGTATAAGCATCAGATAGCAATCTAGAGATAGGCACATCAACGAAGTCAGGGTCGGCATAATATTCATCTCTATCTGCCATCGCTAACTTGAGTGCTTCTGTTACCACATGTACATAATCTGCTGAGAGGTGGCCCATACCTTTTAGATCAAAACCTTCCAACAGACGCAATGCTTGACAGAGATAGGGTCCTTGGGTCCACGGTCCACACTTGTATACGGTATACCCTTTATAGTCAACTGTCACAGGTTGTTCTACCAAAGTTACGTGTGATGCGAGATCATTCCTACGCAGAAATCCGCCTTTCTCAATATAGAAAGATTCTAATTCATCAGCGATATCACTGTTGGCACCGTTCCGTCCGTAAAACCGGTCACTTGCTGCTTGGACTTTTTGCTTTCGACTTCCCGATGTATTCTGTTCCTCATCAACCATTCGTCGCAGTGTCATCGCTAATTTTGGATGCCATTCTCTTTCACCCGTGTCAAGCAGTGCTAAAGTAGGCGATACGATTTCCTCAAACGTCTTTGTTCCGTATCGTTTAAGCGTTGTTGTGCATAGGTCTACGACAGATGGAACGGGAGCCATTTTAATGTCTCTGTTCGGTATACCGTTCTCCATATACCAATCAATTGCATCCTGAGACATCGGAGCCCGTCCTTGTCCGGAGAGGGATTTGACTTCCTTCTTTTCTGCGTCATATATGAGCAGTGGTACTTCTCCTCCGATTGAACATTCGCCGTGGTCTGTCACATTGAGTGCGAGGATAGTTGCTGCTGCGGCATCTGCAGCGTTTCCACCTGCTTCCAAAATTTGGATTCCAGCTTCTACAGCTTTCATGCCGCCTGCAGCAACGACACCTATTTTACTTGTTGCTTTCCATCCAATATTCTTACTGTTTTGCATCTATTGCCCTTACATTGCCGTTCAAATATCGTTGATCAAATATCGTCTTCCACTGGTATTGTACGTTTATCATCTTCCACTGGCATTGCACGTTTGGGAATTTCTACACCTTGTTCCTGCCAGAACCTATATGCGCCGTTGTGTAATGGAATGACAAACGCTTTCTCAGCATTCTCTATTGTCATATCTGATGCTGCTGTATTCGTTTGAACCATTACTTGATGTCCTTTGTCTGAATAAATATGCTTTATAATGTTATAGATGATTTCATCTGGAACTGCCTTGTTTGCAATCAGCACAGTCGGCATCATGACCGTTTTTACTGTTTCTACCTTTCCTCCGTAAGCGCCCTCAGGTAAACTTGCTGGATAATAATACGGATATTTGTCGTAGAGACCGTGTTTTGTAGCAGGTGTATCCAGATCAATCATTCGGATGGATTTCATCGTTGTCAATGCAATTATTGCACTATTCGGCACACTGACTAACCACATGAAACCTTTAACTTGTCCATCTTGGAGTTCTTGTGCAGCAGAATCCCCTCCCCTATATATTGGTGTAAATTGTCCCCAGATACCGGCGGCTCTTGCCAATCGTTCCAATGTTTTGGCAGTACCAGATCCTGGTGCACCACAAGCAATTTTTTTACCAACAATATCTTCAAAATCATGTATATTGCTGTTCTGAAGTGTTGAGAATTGTCCGTAGGCAAAATAAAGAAGTGTTACCATTCTAATATCTGTCTTGGGACCCCCTTCTGCGAATATCTCTTCCCCGTTGTATCCGAGAGAACTCTCCGATGCAAAGACAACACCGAGCGCATTTTTGTCCTCGTTGACACGACGTGTATTCTCCACTGAACCTGCAGACGCGACGATTGATAGTTTCAACGTAGGCTCACGGTGTTTGACAACTTGATTAATGCCCCCTGCAAATTGAGAGAAACTTCCACCGATTACACCACCATAGATTGTTAACCACTTCTTGTCCTGTTTGTCACCACAACCGGAAAAGACTATTAACAGCACTGTGACAAGACAGATACATGGATACAGAAAGAACTGCATTTTTTTGTGCATAATACCATCCTTCTATTATTAAAAATCATTGGTAGATAATACCAAACCTGACTAAATAAATCAAGTATTTTTCTTGTCATAATCCAGCTATGTCTACTCCTTCTCTTTAGTGGACGGCACACGGCGTGTGCCTACTACTATTAAGTCCAATGAGATTGAATTATTTATGCACACGCCTCAGAAAAATTTGCTATCTTCTTTAGCGTATACTATAATTTATTCACAATTAATATTCAAGGAGAATTGTCAGTGCAAGAATACATAAGATTAGCAATTATCGCTATAATACTTTGTATGGTGTCCTTTGCCGGTTGCAATAAAATGCAACAAGTGGAAGGAACTGCTATACAGAATGCAGAATCATTAGAAATGGAAGAGCAGAAATCAACTGAGGCAATACCTGTTGAAATCATAGATAGTTCAGCAGATGTATTAATTTACGTGGGTAAAAGTCTGTGGATCAGGCAGGAACATGCAATAGTTGAAGCAGACATAACAAAACGTCTTTTGGAATCAGAGGATATTCAAGTAGAGATAACGGAAAGTAAGGAAACTGTCAGAGATTGGATGCTTAAAACAACTGGAAACGGTGTCGTGAACGTCTGTATCCTTTACGGTATTTTACCATCCACAATCTATGCCTCGGGAAATGCACAACCCGATGGTTCAGTCGTTGAAAACTGGATCGAAACAACGGATGGTGATACAGTTTTGAATCACGCAGATTATTTTGGCTATAACAGTTCAGAAGGTACAGCCAATGAGCGGGGTGCAATGCAAAACTTGATGGACCTACCCGATATTGAGATCAATGTCTATGAACATAACATAGAGATGGTTGTGACCGCAGAAGGTAGCATTCTAACACCGAGTTTGGGTAATTTTGGTTCAGATAGACCCTTTCCTTTAAATGAACTTGATGCTGGCTGGTATGCTGAAAAGGTTTTTGCGACTGATTCACAGGGAATCTTAGCAGACCCAATCATTGTGCGTGACAGGGACCGTGGCAGATTAGCAATTGTTTTTCATACACTCTATAAGAATGATCCAAAAGGGGAAGTTGCTGCGGAAATAATCAAGTTCCTTCTAACAGAATAGTGATATTTTGTAGGTCGGATAGAACAGCATATCATTGATGCATCTCTACAAGAAAGCCGAGATCTTTTTTTTCTGCCTCTTTCAGAACTGCTGCTGCTGCGACTGCATCTTGTACGGCTACACCTACTGATTTGAAAAAGGTGATTTCATCGTCTGCTTGTCTACCGGGTTTATTTCCATTAACGATTTCACCAATTTCTGCATCTGCTTCTACGTTTGGAATAATCAGCTCCCCCGCTTCTTCTGAGCAGGCTTCGCGCGAATCTACAACGATGCGATTTGCACGTCTGATAGTTGTCGTATCAACTTCGCGTTTCTCTGGAACAAACGTACCGACCGCTGTGATGTGTGTGCCTGCTTTTAGATCGTTACCATCAAAGAGTGGAGAGGCGGATGTTGTTGCACAGATAACGATATCGGCATCCATAACCACTTCCTGGGGTGTAGATGTGAGATTGACTTCGGGAGCATTATCCCAAGTTGTAATTTCTGAAGCGAGTTGTTGTGCTGAAGATTGTGTGCGACTGATGAGATTTACACACGTAATGTCCCTGACATTCATAACGGCTTGGAGTTGTGCTCTTGCTTGCACACCTGCTCCGAAGAGTCCAACTCTCTTTGCGTTGTGTCGTGCAAGTAGGTCTGCTGCTACACCACCCCCTGCTCCCGTGCGTATCGCGGTAATGCTTGTACCATCCATAAACGCTTTCGGAAGCCCTGTCTCAGGATCAAGCACTAATACTGTCGCAGTGATACGCGGTAGATTGATGTCTGGATTTTCGTCATAGACAGAGACGACTTTGATCCCGAACTCGCTGTTTTCAGGTAAATAGGCAGGCATTATGAGCGTGACACCTTTGTCAGAGGTGATATGTTGTCGTGGCGGCGCAATTGCTTTACCCGCTGAAAGTTGACTGTATGCATGACGCATTGCCGCAATTGCTTTGGACATTGGCAGTGCTGCACGAACATCAGCGGCGGATAGGATTCTTATTGCCATATAACTTCACTCTACTTGAACGACGACTTCTCCTAATACGCTCATATCTGGTGTGATTCCCAATCCCGGTTGTGTGGACGCAGCCATTCTCCCGTTCACTCTTTGGGGTGCCCCTTCAGCAGTGCTGACGGTGACATAACTATTGAAATCGGTTGCTGTGAATAAGAATTCTGTGGGGGTGCTATGTGCAAGATGTGCGATTGCAGCGGTTGTTATATCGCCTCCCCAACTATCCTCAATCGTCATCGCTATACCGAGTTCAACGCACAAGTCTCTTGCGAGTTTTGCTCTGGTGAGTCCCCCAAATTTACTGATCTTTATGTTGACAACATCCATGGCGCGGTCAGCATGACCACGTAATAAGACGTGTATACTATCAATTGTCTCATCAAGTATAAATGGGTGATCTGTGCGTTCACGGATAGCAAGGCATTCCTGATATGATAGACACGGTTGTTCAATGTATACATCTACGCTACTTACACCTCTGACGACGCGGGTTGCTTGATGCATCAACCAACCAGTATTTGCATCTGCGATGAGAACATCCCCAGGTTCCATCAGTTCGGAGACAGCGTGAATCCGTTCTATATCGGTATCTGGGTCTCCACCGACTTTCAACTGGAATTTGCGATATCCTTCGGCACGGTAAGCAGCAACCTTTTCCGCCATCTCTTCGGGAGATTGTTGAGAGATTGCGCGATATAACATAAAATCATCTCCATATCTCCCTCCGAGTAACGTGCAAACGGATGTGTTTGATATTTTGCCAAGTATATCCCAACACGCTATGTCTATACCTGATTTTATGTATGGATGTCCTTTGAGCGCGACATCCATGAATTGATTGAGAGGTAGCAACTGTGTTGGGTCTTTACCGATAAGGTGTGGTGCAAGTTCGGTGATACCCGTGCGGACACCTTTTGCATAAGCGGGAAGATAGAAGGGGCCCAACGGACATACCTCCCCGTAACCCGTTATGCCTTCATCTGTTTCAACAGCGATGATTGTGCTATCAAAGACTGAAACGGATTTTCCGCCAGACCAATTATAGCTGCCTTCGTGGAGTGGTAGATCAACTTTATATGCTTTAATACTGCGAATTTTCACATAGTCTCCAAAGTCTTAAAAGTAGTAGGCACACTCCGTGTGCCGTTCTTACAATATTAATTACCGCTGCGTGGTACTTGTGCGATGATGCGGTCAGCAAGTTTTGAGAATGGTAGACTTTGGAGATAGACGGTACCTGTTCCCTGTAGTGTTGCAAGAAATAACCCCTCACCACCA
This sequence comes from Candidatus Poribacteria bacterium, assembly GCA_022828145.1. GTDB lineage: Bacteria > Poribacteria > WGA-4E > WGA-4E > WGA-3G > MSPOR6. Next base: position 47,635 of record JAJEJA010000047.1, read on the forward strand.
AAGAACATTGACTTTAGACCTTTGGTCATCTCTATATCATATTGCACACCGGCTGTGAAGGCGACAAGACACCCCGTGTCGACACGTATTATTTCATTATTGAGTTCTTTTTTGATAACACTGCCACCAGCGTGAATAAAAGCCATGCCGTCCCCGCGTAGGGATTGGAGGATAAAACCTTCTCCGCCGAAAAATCCTGCACCGAGTTTTCGTGAGAAAGCGATATCGAGTTCAGTACCGAGGGCAGCACATAAAAATGCATCCTTCTGACAGGTGAGTACGCCACCGATCTCTGATAGGTCTACCGGAATGATGTGCCCGGGATAAGGTGCAGCGAATGCAACTTTTCTCTTATTGCTATTGTGATTTGTGAAATGTGTCAAGAACAGAGACTCACCACTGAGTGCCCGTTTACCTGCACCGATGAGTTTTCCCATCAATCCGCCTTCGGGACTGGACCCGTCTCCCATTTTTGCCTCAAAAGTGATGTCATCCTCCATCCAGTTCATTGCGCCAGCTTCAGCTATTATTGTTTCACCTCTATCAAGTTCCACCTCAACGACTTGCATGTCGTTTCCAAATATTTCATAATCAACTTCGTGGCTTTGCATATTTGTTCCTCACCAATTGAAATCCTTGTGTTTTAGGTCGTAAATACATACAGAAGCGAACTATCCTCATTCACAATAGAATAATAGCATAATTGTGTAATATATTCAAGAAGGTATGCTCTGTTGGGTGTGTAAAGTTATTGTCACTAAACATTCAATACCTTCACCAATAATAGACATTTTGTTAGATTATGCCTCTTTGTAGCACATTCTGTTAGATTGTGCCTGCGGAGGGCATAAACTGGAAGTGGACGCTACAATATTGCCCAAAAGAAGGTATTTTCAAGCCAAAGTCTTGATAGGTAGCAACTTGGGTTATTTTAACTTCATTAGGGACGATACGTTATGCGACGGTATTTAATGTAATCGCCTGCAGCGAAAACGAACACTTCTTTTACAATCAATTTATTTGTTTGATTTGTCCCCACTGAATCGTTAGTTTGTCTATAGGAAAAACACCAAGGGTTGTATCATGTATCCAATCCGGGAACCCATCGTTAATCGCGGAAAAACTCGTAAGATTCAAGACTTCATCAGTGGCAATAGTATACCGAAAAATATCGCTCTGCCCGAGCCCCTCATCTCCTGCAGCGTGAATAAGAACGTGCCGTGTTCCCATCCAGCAGACTAAGCTAATCATCCATCTTTCAGTAGATGGTAACATGAACTCTTTGACTAAAATACCATCCGTGGAACGGATGACGACTTTGTCGTCTTTTCCATGCCTTGCTTCTATATACAGAAGGTGTTTTCCATCTGGTGACCATTGTGGTGAAAAATAGCTTGAACCTACCTTGTGGACAAAACGACGAGGGTTTTTGCCGTTTGCATCCATAACATAGATAGCATCTTCAAAAGGATCTCTACGCGTAAAAATATAAGCGATTTTTTCACCATCAGGTGACCATGTCGGACTGGACGTATAATATAGCATGTTGTTGCGTGTAAGTTGTTGCACTCTACGTGTCTCAATGTCAATAGTATGGATACTTGTATAATTACCGCGAGTGCTTGTAAATGCTATGTGTTGACTATCGGGTGACCAAGCAGGATTTACATCAATCCCTGTATAAGTAGTGAGTTTCTGCACTTGTGTTCCATCTATATTCATAATGAACAGATCTATATTCTGTTCATTCGTTACTCTCTCTTGTTCGCGTACAAAAGCAATATACTTCCCATTAGGAGACCAACGTGGTTCTGCATCATAGAGCGTATTATTTGTTAACCTTTGAATGTTGCTGCTATCATCGTCCATAATATAGATTTCCCAATTAGACATCCATACTATTTTTGCAGCGGCAAAAGGCACGAGAGAAAAGAAAAGTATTCCGAAAGTAATTAATGGACGCATTGTCTTTCTCCTTTGGTTTTACAATGTTCTCTATATAATTATATATCACATAAGATTCAAATTCTTTAGTACTTTTTTCATTAAAATGGATAAACGTCACTAATTGAAAAAAAAAGCTAAAGAATTTCTTGTAAAAGCGATATAATTAATAAAGGGATATATACATTTTGAAAAATGGGGGTGAATCGGGATGAAAATAATCCACGGAAATCCATCTCACAGAGAACGATGTCCATTTAATATCGTTCCGAATGAACCGCTCTCCGCAGAAACATCTATAGATCAGTGTGTCTCTTGTGTGTGTCGCAACAACGCATACCTGAAGAGTCACTACGAAGATTTACAACAGATCGCTTTTTTGACCATTCTTGAAGAAACACCTAACTATAACCCAAACCATCCAAGCGGTGCGAGTTTCATTACCTTTATCAAGGCAAAGGTCTGTATACGCTTATGGCGCGAGCAAAGGAAACTATTGCAAGAGACACCTTTTCCGTATCAAGAATGCTCTGAAAATGAGAAGAATAATCCGTTAGAAGCAGAATTGCTCACACAAGCGTGTGCTATTGAGGATATGGCAGACAGTGTGATACAGCAAATTGAAGTCGATTTTTTACGAAAGTGTTTACCCAAACTCATTGAAAAACTTACCGAAAAAGAAAAACGGGTCATTCAAATGAAGTTCTTTAAGGAACATACCGGCGTGCAAATTGCAAAAGAACTCAACATATCCGAGGGACGTGTAACACAACTCACACAGAAAGCATTGGCAAAACTTGGTAAAGCATATCTCACGACACTCAAATGTAAGCAAGGAAACCCATATAGAGTAACGGAATAAGTCGTTTTGTACCTGAAAATTATTCTGTTTCTTTATAGTCAACCTTAAAAATATCGGGGTACTTCTTGGCACGGAGGGAAACCGTGAATTGTCCTACTACTAACGGATATATGTTAACGGATAAGAGTCTACTTGATTCTAAGTTTTGCTCTGTTTTACTGATATTATAGCGAGAAATGCATTGACATTCCCTTTTCCGCTGAACCAGGTACCGGTTGCACCAAGTTTAAAGACCTGTCCTCTGTCAAAATGATAACGGATTGTTCCTTGGAGCCCCGAGGGGACATCCCAAACCCCAGCAACTGCTTCAGTAGGGATACCTTTGGTCGGCAGTTCTGTATTTTCATCAAATAGATCAAACGAACCCCCCGATTTAGCATTTCCCATCTGTATTTCAATTACAAGTTCACCGCCTCCCTTTATTTGCGTAGTATCAATTTCAATGACATTATAATCTTGGTAGCCGTAACTTGGCGCACGAAGTATATCTAAGACTCTCTGTTCAAGCTGCCCATTTTTGAGAACGACTTTTGATACTGTCAGGAAAGGGTCTGTTGTGTTTTCATTGAAACCGGGGAATTTTGAATCTAAAGCATTGGTAAGAAAGGTCATATAACCGTCAACTTCAGGAATACGCTTTTTGTAGCAGTCATCAAAAAAATCGTTGAGTGGTAGTTTTCCCATCACATCATATTCTGGTGCAATGACTAAGCAATCTACGGGTGAATCTTCTGTCCAACCCTCCATGATTGCTTGTGCAAGAGGATGCGTTTTATTGAAGACATCCGATTCGCTCTTAGGTCTCTTTGCCATGTATGCTTTCTTACGCGGGGTACGTTCTAATGCGACATTGGACACCCAAATGTTGATAAAGTTCTCATTCAAGAATTTGATCACTTGATCATCAGAGAGGACACCTGCCCTCAAACCTTTACCACTCCCTCAGCAAGCCTCATCTGCTAATGGTCCGTCAACGGAGATGACATGAATGAGTTTGCTCTGTTTTTCAGCCAGTTCAACGGATTGCTCAGGTCCTACCCAGTTGATCTGTTCCGATTTGTAAAACTGTCTGTTTAAGATTCGGGTTGCTTCGTCTTCGGTGATGTGTATTACATATTGGATGTCTTGAATATCCTCTTGTGTCCCTGCATGCAATTCCATTCGCTGGATTAGACCTGCGTCTGTAATAGAATAAGGCGCGTCTTTGTCCTGTTTCCAATTCACATCAAAATTGACAGTGCCTTCTGGGACAGACATCTTGAAGAAAGCGATCTCTTCTTCAAGTCTGTCAATGATAAGATTCCCGATAAACTTGGATGGTGTGAACCATCCATCTGTGAGTTTATATTCTACATGGATACGGAATTGTATATCAGCATATCTCTGATTACAAGCACGCAAACATGCCCACAAACCTTGGGAATCACCAGAGTCAAGGTGCATATCCAAATTTGGATTGGGATGTAATTGTTGGAACAACTTAATCACGCCGGTTTTTTCAATCTCCCAGCATTCACCGACTGAGACCGATTCTATCGGTATGAAAGCGTGAAATACAGATAGCGGGTGGTTCTTTTCCGGTTCTGCGACGCGGAGATTTGCTAACGCCTCCCACTCTACATGGAAATTTGAGAGTGTATGTTCAATCGGTTTGATGTATCCTTTCACAGATATGGTTTTAGCACCATCAATGAAAAGCGTGATCCTGTCTAATACTGTATTCATTCAATTTCCTTTACTGAAATGTTTAAAACCTGTTGCGAAGGTTGTTCAGGTGTGATGATGATGTTTGCCAATCCTAGTCGTTTTCCTGCTACAGATTCTTTGAGAAAGTATATATAAGCATCTACTTCGTCCTCAAACTCACCCAAACATTCAGGGAAATAATTATAGTCTATACTGCCCAGGACTTCAAACTCATGTGAGATAACCATACAATCAACGGGTGAGCCTTTCTTCCAACCTTTCATAATGGCTTTTGCAAGAGCGTGAGATGAGTCAAAAGTCATTCCTTCCCGTATGCGTCGTTTTGCAATCGGTTCTCGTAGACGCTGTGTCCGTCCTAATTCCGCGTTTGTGACCCACGTGTTGACAAAGTTATTGTTCAAGAATTCTATGATTTCATCATCGGAGAGTTCACCTGACCTCAGGCATTTGCCAGTCCCTCAGCATGACTCATCAAAGAGTGGTCCATCTACCGAAATGACGTGAATCGGTTTCTGTTGTGCGGGTGCTATCTCCAAGGCTTCCTCCAGTGATACCCAGTCAATTCTCTGAAACTCATAGAAACACGATACGAGTGCGCGTTTGGCTTCTTCTTGCGTTATTGCTTTAATGAATTTGACATCCTGAGATGTTGTGTCAGTATAGATTTCCATTTGAGGACAATACCCTATTGCTGCAGCTGTGTGTTCATCCTCCTGTGTCCAACCAATGTCAAAGTTTAGTGTCGTTTGGGGAACATGCAATTTGAAGGAGACAATTTTCTCCTGTAGTCGGTCAATCATCAGGTGTCCTGCAAATTGTGATGGTGTCAACCAACCACTGTTCAGGACGAATTGTCCATGTATTCGGAATAGAATCTCAACGTATTCTTCATTGTAAGCGCGCAAACATGCCCACATAGCACGACTCGGATCACCTGAATTTATGTGCAATTTCAGTTGTGGACAGGGAGAAAGCTGGCGCAGTAACGTTAAAGCACCTTCCTTCTGAATTTGCCAGCATTCACCAACTGAAACGGGTTCTGATGGCAGAAAAGATTGAAATACAGAAGCAGGATATTGCTTTTCTGGATGTGCAACCCGTATGTTCGCTAATTCGTCCCACTCTACATAGAAGTCTGATGAGTCGTATTCAAATGGTGCAATGTAACCTTTGACAGATACTTCTGTGTCATCACTGAGTTGGATTGTAATTTTGTCGGACAATGTATGCATTTCAACTCCTACGCCGTCATTCTAATCTATGATGATTGAATTGACTTTATTCGACATTTTCTAAATAGAGTTGCTGAAATTTTGAAACGACTCTGTTCGTCATTTTTTCTAAGTCTTTTTTTGAAAATAGATGCAAACCTGTATGTGATTTTTCAATCAATTTACTTGTTAGATTGTCTACGCGGTCCCAAATGGATGTTGCAATATCTGGTTTTAAAACGCTATTATCAAAGTAATCTATGTACTGCACACATGCAGCTATGTTACCTGTTTTCTGTTTGTTTTCACCTGCTCTTGCTTCTACAAGAACGAGTGATACTACGTAAGATAAATCTGATTCGTACTCATAGACGATATCCACATTTTCGATTTTATTAAATGCCTCAAATAAGTATATTTTTACAGAGGACACAAGGTCGGTTTCCCCAGCAATATCAAGCAGAATTTTGATTTTCTTTGTTTCTTTAGAAGTTTCTTTTACGGGTATGCCTTCAATTGAGATTGTTATGAAACAGATGATTAAACTAACAACAAGAAATAGCATCAGTATTCGTTTCATAATGATTCCTTTTGTGAATTTAGTTGTTTTCAAATTCACTATGACTATTGATTTTCGTTTTTCTGTTTAAGTAGTTCTACTATGTGTTCTTCTAACTGCTTACTTCTGTCATTGCGACTTATTAATCTACCATCTTTCGCTATGAGCCAGGAGGTAGGTATGCCGTTAATATGGTACTTTTTTACAAGTGGACTATTCCATTTTTCCCCGTTGTATATCTGATGCCAGTGAATATCATTCGCGTTAAGGTAATTACGTAGTCTGGTTTCATCTGTGTCGAGACTAACACCGATAATTTCAAGACCTTTATCTTGATAAGTATTGTAGATTCTTTTTATATTCGGCATTTCAGCGATGCAAGGACGACTCCAAACTGCCCAAAAATACAGTAGCACAACTTTACCTCTATATTGATGGAGAGAGATGACTTTTCCATTAAGATCTTTTGTAGAAAAATCGGGTACAATCTTACCTACCATATCTACCATAGGATCGGTTTTCTTCCGATATTCGTCTGCCTGTTCTGCATTACCAAGTTCCTGGTGGATTTCAGCAAGTCTGTTTAAAACGATGTAACTCTTGGGATACCGCTTCTCAAGTTTTTGAAAAAGTTGAAGTATTTTCTGGTGCTGATTTGCAGTTTCCAACATCTGAGACAGAAACAGATGGTCATCAATGTCAGCCGGATTTACCGTCGATGCATAACGACTTATAAGTTCCTCAGCATCTTTGTCTCGTCCGACTTCAATATAAAGTCGAAGGAGTGTAAGATAGATGTAGTTGAAGGTACCATATTCTGGTAGTTTTTGAATGCCTGCTTCAAGTGCTGCGATTGTATCTTCAATAGAGTCATACATATCTTCAGGTGTTTTTTGCCACATCCCTGGTGAAGTATATATTTTGAAAGAGAAACCTAAGTTGATACATTCAAAAGATTGATCTGTATGATGTCGACAACGAGCAAGTGGAATTACATCTCCATAAATCTTCTGGTTTTCAAGCGTTGTAAATTGCAATTCTGGATGAAACTGATAACCGTAACTTACTGGCATCTTTGGGTCAGTGTTCGTATAATAAATCGGTTTGCCGCCTATTTTATCTGATGGACATAGTAGGATATTTGGGGCATCTATGTAGTTTGGATAAAGGTCTGAAAGCCAGTTCGGAAATCTACCATTTTCTTTTTGATAGGCTTGGATTGCTTTTCCAATCGTCTCCAGGTTATGCTTACAGATTTCAATGTTTCGCTGCTTCTGGATTTCATTCGTGTCTCCTTCCTCAACAGCAGGTCTTGGCGGGAACAATTCAGGTGTTGATTGTAAACCGGAATTGCCTTGAAGTGCTTGATAGATTGGTTCTTCAGCGTTATCTGCTTTCGTCAATCGCATGACACTAATTGTCATGGCAGAACAGATAAGAATTAGCATTCCGATGCCAACGGTAACCTTCTTCAATGGGTAACGATTTAAGTTATCAGACAGAATGGTTCTGAGTCGTCCTTCAATTTTTGAAGTGCTTGCCATTGTTACTGCTCCCTGTGAAAATGCAGCAACGGACTTTACATTTCTAACGATAGCAAGGAGATGTTGAGCATAAGCTGTTGATTGATAGCCTGAGTTTAGCACTTGATCATCACAGGCTTGCTCTGCCTCCATCCTCATACGATGTGATGCAAACCATACAAATGGATTAAACCAATAGAATGCACATGTAATTCGTGCAATCGTCTGCATCAACCAATCCCAACGTTTGATATGTGCAGTTTCGTGAAGGATGATTGCTTGTAAACGTTCGGAATCCCAAGTGACTGCATCATTTGGTAGTAGAATCACAGGCCGTATAAAACCCCATACCATTGGAATAGCAATTCTATTAGTAAGTCGTAACCTGACCTGATGATTCAATGTAGGTGGTAATTGATATATGGACGCATCAAAATCATCAGCGCGGATAGAGAAATACCAGATAACACAAACTCCAATCAACAACCGGGTAAGAAAAAAACCGCTAACACACCACCATACTATACCTATCCAAGTTGTCCAACGGAACGTTTGAAATACATTCTTGGTGTCATCTACCATCTCAGGTTGATTTTGGGTTGGTGTGATGTCAATTGGCGTAACTGATTCAGTAGATGTCTGGATCAAGTCAGCTGTGATATGTGTAGCCAATGGTTGATCGGCTTCTGCTGACAAATCTGTGTCATTTCCAACGATTGTTTGTGGTAAGACCCTTATTTCCCATTTTGGAAATATAGCGGAAAAGAGTGGAATGGTCAGAAATCCAATAATAGTCATACGCCAGACGAAACTCCGAATTGCTGCAGACTTTCGCCGTAAGAAAAATACAAATATACTACCAAGAAGAAAAACAATAGAACTCTTTATTGAAATGTCAACAAGGAATCTTAGAAATTGGCTATCATATATTGTCTCGATAATTTGCATCATCACAAGGTGTCTCCCTTTTTCGCATTTTCAATGAGTTGACTTAAACGGTCAAGTTCTTCATCAGATATGTCTACATCGGAAATCAAGGTCATGACCGTTTTCTCTATTGATTTATCAAAAAACGTGTGAAAGATCTGTTTAAGCGCGAGAAGTCCTGCTTGCTGGCGTGGTTCAGTAGGTCGGTAGATATACCGTTTGCCATCTTTCTCATGTGTTAGATGACCTTTTTCTTCTAAAATCCGCAGCAGTGCGCGAACCGTAGAGTAACTCGGTTCGTCCGGTAAGTCTTCAAGAACATCTGCAACTGATACCTGTCCGCGTTGATAAACAATATCCATTAGTTGCCGTTCTCTACGACTTAGTTTTGCTCCATGAAATTCTTCCATGATATTCTCTCTTTTATTGAAATGCTAATATTTTAGCACATAAAAAGACGTTTGTCAAGAAAAAATGCTAAAAATTTAGCATTAAAGTGTCTTTTAAAAGAGGCAAGACAGTTTGGGGTTTTCTAAATTTAGTTTTCCGCTACAGATATGCTTGCCTTAAAAGCATTCGTGTTGCCTTTCTCATTACTAAAGTTACAACCTGTGGCACCAAACTTAAACAACTGTCCTCGTGCAAAAGTATATTCAAGTTGCGTAGCTTCCTCGGGTTCCAGCCATGCCCTTGCGAGTACCATGTCTTTGGTCACAAATTCTGTTGTAGGGAGGTCGTCGTCTTCATCAACCAAATAGAAGTATCCTTCTGCATCAGATCTTCCAGTTTCTATTTCAATCGTTAACGTGCCACCATTTTCAAACGCTGTCGCATCAATGACAATCACGGTGAAATCAGCATAACCAGTAACAGGTGTTTTAAAAACATCTAAGACAATATGTGAAGGTTTTTCTTTGCTCAGGACAATATTACCTAATCCAGGTTCTTTACCTGCTAATGCATTCTTGAGAAATTTGTAATATGCCTTTTCTTGATTAATCCCTCTTTCGAGTTTATGGATCTGTTGCTTACCCATTAACTCAAATTCGGGTGAAATGACAAAACTATCTACAGGTGATCCTTTTTTTGAACCGGTTTTCCATCCCTTAATAATCGCTTGTGCTAATGGGTTTGTTGTGTCAAAAGATTTTCCTTCGCTTTTATATCTATTGGCAATTGGTTCTTTTAGACTGTAGCTTCGTCCTAAGTCAGCGTTGAATACCCAGGTGTTAATGAAATGTGCATTCAATAATTCAATAATGCTGTTTTTTGAGAGGACACCTGCCCTCAAGCCTTTTCCACTCGCTCAGCAGGCTTCGTCTGTAAGCGGTCCATCTATTGAAACGGCGTGAATAGGTTTTTGTTCTATAGGTGCTTTTTCCAAAGCCTCTTCCAGCGACACCCAGTTAATCTGCATAGCATTGTAAAAACGTAGTATCAATGCACGTTCAACATCTTCTTGGCTGATGGACTCTGTATATTCAACATGAGAAGGTTTTGTACCAGCATTCAGTTCGATTTGAGGACAATACCCAATATCGGTACCAACATCATCCCAGTTGACATCAAAGTTTAGTGTCCCTTGCGGAACGTGCATGTGAAAATACATGACATTTTCGGTGATGCGGTTAATGATAAGATTCCCCGCGAACTGTGCGGGAGTGAACCAACCTTTTTCTAACCTGAACTCTGCATGAATACGAAACGTTATATCTGCGAAATTGTCGTTGTATGCCCGAAGACATGCCCACAAACCGAGAGAATCTCCGTTATTGATGTGCATTTTCAAGTTTGGGTTCGTATTCAGCTGACTTATTAGTTCAAGAACAGTGTCCTGTATCTTCCAACAATCTCCTACTGATACAGGTTCTGAGGGTAGGAATGCTTTAAAAGTTGGTGTAGGATGTCGTTTTTCAGTTTCAGCAACTTTTAGGTTTGCTAATTCGTCCCATTCTTGATGGAAGTTGTACTGTGTGTATTCAATTGGTGCGATGTGCCCTTTGACGGAAACATTGACATCTGCATTAAGATTGAGTTCGATTTTGTTTGCCTGTGAATCCATATAATTTTCTCCAGGATAGTTTTCGACTATACTCTTTTTTGGATGCAGTTTGCTAACTGTTTTTTAACACGCATGTTGCGTACAGCGAAGGCAACCGCCTCAGCAATTTGTCGATTCAACGGTCCTGTAATTGTTTGTGCATCAATCTGTCCAGAGGCGCGGTCTGTACCACGGTAACAGGTTGCAGAGATGCAGGCATTGGGAAGCCACTGTTCTGGCGAAAGACTACATAACAGTAACCCCGCTACAGTAGCGTGTGTTATGCCGTTTTCGTCTTTTATTAATAGTCCCATCTTTTCCAGTGCCAATTCAGGATCAGTAGCACCTTCGGCACTTAACAGAGGTTTCCATAGGGATTCATCCAATGATCCAAACCCTGTGCCTGGAATCGGTTGTTTATCAAACCAGAGAAAGCGTGACTGCCCGCGTTTCTGTGCAAAGCGTATTTGACGTCTGATTTCTTCATCACTAAATTTCATCTGTATCTCAATGTCTGATCGTCTGTATCAATAAATGTTCTAATGCTTCGGACGTGCCGCCCTGGATTGCGTCTGGATTCCTATATTTTGTCTTAGATTGGAGATTTATTGGGATTCTTGGATAAACCGTGTGCATCGCTTCAACATCTCCAAAAAACCATGCCTCTAATTCTTCAATTGCTATTCGATTGACGACTTGAAAATCTTCATCTGGAGCCGCGTTGGATTTTGTTACGAAACCCGCTTCGTGCGCGGCTTTTTCTAAATTTGCTTTCAGTTCGTGACAGTCTTTCCGATCTTCATCAATAAGCACGATAATTCGCCAGTCGTTAGGTATCCATTGGCGATATGTTTTCAATCGCTCTGGTAACTTTTTAAGCAGATCCTCTTTGCCTTTAAATACATGAAAGTCGAAACTGACATTGTCTGAAAGAATTCTTGGTAAGATAGCTCTTAATGCCGCCTCTGCGGAAGGTTCCTCCAAGAGGAAGTCAATGTGCACGGACACCTCGCTTTGGACCGCCCGTATTGGTCAGCGGATCACCAAATTCAAAGAACCCTTCCATCCAGAGTTCTCCTAACTTCGCCTCACTTTCCATAAATTCTTTGATTCCTAACATCTCTGATGCGCGTTTGCAGACTGTGAAACCTTGCTCATCCCGATATAATACCCACACCTCCTCAGCACGAAGTTCATTGACAAAACGGGGTGAATGCGTGGTAATTATGAATTGAGAGCACATTAACGCCTCAATGCACGCCCCGACTAAACCTGTCAGCAGACGTGGGTGCAGGTAGTTCTCGGGCTCTTCAATGCCGATCAATTGTGGCGGTTTTGGATCATGAAATAGCGTCAGGTAGGACAGTAGCATCATCGTGCCATCGGAGGTAAACTTTGCCAAGATAGGTTGTTCAAAAGGGGTATCTTTTATTTTCAGCAAACGCCTTCCATCCATTATTAGTTCTGTGTTGACCTTTTCTAAGCGAGGTACCTGATTTGACAGAGAAGAGATTATTTTTTCCAAACGTTCTGGATATCTTTCCTGAAGATATTGGATAACATTTGGCAAGTTGTCACCTGTTGGGGATAATCTTTTTTGTGGTCCATCATGCGTTACTTGGCGCGTGGCATCGATGGAAAGAGAGGACAGGTGCCAATCTGCAATAAAACGGCGAAGGGCACTGACGCGGGGATGTCTTGTTAACTGCCCAAACATGTTAACAGCGAGTGTCGCCGAATCATCAAGTCGTTCATCAATTCGTGTACCCCCCTTATCAGGTATTTCACCACCGATGATGCTGCCTACTCCTTGATGAAAATCGAGGAAGCGGATATGTTTTCCCCGGCTACTGAGACGCCATTGCAGCCATTCGGTTTCAACAATGGGACCATCCGCATTTTCATTGATAGAAAGATGGTAGGTGATAACTGGTGTTTTAGGTTTCTCTCTATATTTCAACTCAAACTCAATCGGTCCATCACAGCCTCGTGTTCGCAGTTCCATTAGTCCTCCTCTCTTGTTACATGCTTGACGTAACCCGATTGTGAAACATTCAAAGAGGAACGCAAAGACATCAAATAGTGTTGATTTACCACTACCGTTTGCACCTAAAAAGACAGTTAGCGGTTTGAGTTGTTTTAACTCTACATTCCGCAGCGCGCGGTAGTTTTTAATACGCAATGACTCAATGTGTGGAACAGTTTGATGAGGCACTTAAACTTCCTCCAATATAAGGAAATTAAACAAATCCTATTAATAATAATACCACATTTGATTAGGATTTTCAACGTCCAGTAGACGGAGCTTGCGGCCAGTGAAGTCCGCGCTGCCCAGATAAGCTTCGATTCGCAGATGGACGATACGGTTTGTCTGGTAGTCCAACAAGTACGTCATCCTGCACCCACTGTTCATCGCCACCGTAGAGTTCGCCGATGAGTAGGTTCGTCAATCGCTCAAGGATTTCAGCATGCGCGGGTGAATCGGATAGGTCGTTTAGTTCTTTCGGGTCCTCCTCCAAATCAAAGAGTTGTCGGTAATTCCCCATAGCGTAATAGATCAGTTTATAACGTCCTTCATGAATCATGCGTGTGGCACTGCCACCACTACCGACTTCACCGTATAACCATTCACGTTTTTTGTCACCTACCATAGGCATGCCGTCCACTGTATCCGGTATATCAATGCCAGCAAGATGGAGTAATGTAGGCATAACGTCTTGCCATCCGACGAGTCGGTCATCTACTCTGTTGTGTCCTACGCGTTCATCTCCGGCGGTGCCGATGAGGAGCATTGGTACATTGGCAGAGTCTTCATAGTAGAGACGTTTTGCCCACATCCTATGATTCCCAAGCATGTCGCCATGGTCAGATGTGAACAGAAGGATCGTATTGTTTAATAATCCTTCTTCGCGTAATGTGCCGACAACGATGCGTAATTGGTGGTCAATGTGTGTACAGAGTGCGTAGAAGGCTTGACGTGCGGATCGGATAAGATTTTCACTGTATTGCGCATCCTGCATCTGACGTGATTTCAAGGGTAACGGCAACTTCTCTGTGTCTTTAGACCATTCTCCGTGATAAGGCATTTGGATGTCAATATCACGATACATGTCCATATAGCATTGCAGCGGTGCTAAAGGTGGATGCGGATGACAATAGGACAGGAACCAGAAACCGGGACGCGTTGGGTCGCGTCTTTTAATCGTGCGCACCATCTGTTGGGTGCTCCAGTTGGTCACATGACAATCCTCTGGGAGATGCCAAGGTCGGTTGAGATAATCGTTATTACACATACCGTGTGCGAACTGTTGTCCAGCAAATCCTCTGTCTCCAAGGAACAATTCGTAGTCGTCAATAACACCGTATTGTAATCTCCCTTCTTCACCTAAAATGACATCATCGAATCCAATGCGGTCACGTTGTGGATAGACATGTAATTTACCGACTGCGGTAGCCTGATAACCGGCATTCCGAAAGGTCTGTGCGATAGTTGGGAGTCCATCAATGCCTTTCTTATCATTAAAGACCCTATCTTTGTGTGTACGTGTTGTCGTTCCTGTCATCAATGTTTTCCGTGCTGGCACACAGACAGGACATTCACTATAACCGCGAGTGTAACGTGTACCTGCGCGGGCGAGTGAATCAAGTGTTGGGGTTTGGATATCCTGATGTCCACTGACACCTAAAAGTGAGTTTGGCCAATGGTCTGTTGAGATGAGAAGAACATTCGGTTTGTCTGCCATTGTAGTGTTTCCCTTCCTATTGCAGCATTCTGTATTGTGTAGTTATCTTATCAGATACGATGAGGATTGGCAAGGGAAAACGCGATTGCTTTGCTCAGGGAAGGGTGGAAGAGGGGAAGGGTGGAAGAATGGAAGGGTGGAAGAGGGGGATGGGTGGAAGGATGGATTGGAAGGTTGGAAGAGGGAGGGATGGAAGGGGGAAGTAGGGTACGTAAAGTTATTGTCACTATAAATGTCAATTTTGGGATTTCATAAGCTCTTAATAGTAGCAGGCACTCTCCGAGTGCCGTTGATGGAAATTACTGAACCTGCTTGTTATAAGGCTTTTTTCTGATGGTCTACGATAATTTTACCTAATGCTCGTAAAGCATCATTAACAGATTTTGCATCGGGGAACATATCAGCAACATCCGCATCAAGTCGAATTAGGTTTCTATCTGCGTGGTATCTTTCTGCATATTTACCTTGAATTCCTTCGCTGAAATCATATTCATCGAGCATTTCCGTGTCATGTTGATTTGATGTAGCGTGATTCATACGTTTTCCTTTCATAAGATGTCGCTTTTCGGGCAGAGATAATGCGGATATCATCATCCCTTTCTGTATGGACAACGACCAAAAGCCTCTGTTTTTCAGAGTATCCGATCGTTACTAATCTTTCCTCTGCTTTAGAATGAATCGGATCTGGAATAGTCAAAGAGAGAAAATCAGAAAAAACAGTCCTTTCTTCCTCAAATGAAATACTGTGTTTTCTTAAATTTTCTTATGCCTTTTGGTTATCCCATTGAAATTCCAATCCCCCGTCTTTCACCGTTGTTGACTGTGTTCGGATCAAATACTGATTAAGTATTACATAATGTTATAGAAAAAGTCAATTCAATTTCATCTGGCGGGTGCGTAAAGTTATTGTCACTATAAGTGTCAATTTTAGGATTTCATAAGATCTTAATAGTAGCAGCCATGCTCCAAGTGCCATCTCTTAATAGTAGTAGGCGCTCTCCGAGTGCCGTCTCTTATGAAAAAAGGCAACAAAACACTTACACATCCAGAATTATTTTAATTTGACATTTTTTAGGTTATATGTTACAATAAAATTGCTTTTAGTCTTATTCTACTCTTGAAGGGATAAGTTAAGAGTGTTTGCGGGAGTAGCTCAGCGGTAGAGCTCCACCTTGCCAAGGTGGAGGTCGCGAGTTCAAATCTCGTCTCCCGCTCCATCATGGTGGCGTAGCCAAGTGGTAAGGCCAGAGTCTGCAAAACTCTCATTCGTCGGTTCGATTCCGACCGCCACCTCCAATCTTCCTTAATTGGGCGGTTAGCTCAGGTGGCTAGAGCGTTTGCTTGACATGCAAGAGGTCACAGGTTCAAGTCCTGTACCGCCCATTCTTCCTTGAATTTGCATAGTAGTGTTCTAAGCATTCTGATATATAGGATACAAAGTCTATGAGAATCTTCTTGGCACTCCTTACAATACTTGTAGTGGTTTCTTATTTCTATTCCCCTAATTCGGTTGCACAGGAAGTGCCTGATGCCACTTTCAAAGGCCATGCAGATCTTATATATAGTATCACTTTCAGTCCTGACGGTGATTTACTTGCAAGTAAGAGTAGGGATGGTTCTCTGAAAATTTGGGATGTTCATAACGAACAACTTATGCATACAATAAACACAAGCCGACGGGGTGCCATTGCATTTAGTCCTGACAGCAGTATCCTTGCGAGTGCTGAAGGGACAGATAAAGTTGTAAATCTGTGGAATCCAAATACTGGTGACCTATTGAGAACGTTTGAAGAACACTTAGCCGATGTTTCCAGCGTTGCGTTCAGTCCTGACGGTGATATCCTAGCAAGTGGAAGCGCAGATGGTTGGGTACGGCTTTGGAACCCACATACAGGAGAACTCTTAAAAACGCATCGGTCTATAGAAGATGTCTCAATAGTTTTTAGAAATGATGGAAGCATCATGACTTACGATGTAAATAATCCTCCTTTTCCTAACAGTCCTATAATAAGCGTGTGGGAACTGGAAACAACAGAACTTCTATACACGGTTGAACCAGACGTAGATGAAGTTTTTGGCGTCACCTTCAGTCCTGATCGTGGAATCTTGGCGAGTGCAGGTTGGGGTGGTGTTGACTTGTGGGATGCCAATACTGGTGAACTGATAAGACCTTTGCCTATAAGACGACAGGTTTTCTTTCGTACGACTTTTAGTCCGGATGGACGTATCTTGGCAGGCTCAAGGGACTTCGGGGTTATTGAGATATGGGACACAGAAACAGGATCACACTTGAGAAGTATCAGTGCACACAAGCCCGAGGCTTATGCCATTGCCTTTAGTCCGGATGGACAAATACTCGCAACCACTGGTGCAAATGACTATCTAATCCGACTTTGGCGAATTACACCCCCTGATGAAGTGGAAGCACCAGAACCTCCAGATTTTTTGAAGGATAAGAACCTGCAAACATGGATTGAGGACTTTGATGAAGGACACCTTAAGTCATGGACAAAACGCGAACTCCAGCGTGAAAGAGTTACATGGAAGACAAAAAATGGTCAGTTGCATGTGCGAACAGTGGCGTGGTGTAATCAACGATTGAATCTCGGAGATCAACTGGCGCAAAAGACCAATTATACCTTCAGATTCACAGCCTTTCCGATAGACGCCGAACAGTTAAGTGTCAAACTTAGCATTCATTCCACACGTAATGCTAACGTCGGTATCTTTATGGGTAAGAATCCCCATGATGATCTTGTACATCCTTTAGATAATGCATATCAATTCGCTAACCATCGGTTAGGTGACCCAGAAGTATTTCGCGGAACTGCACCTCCAGAGATAGGGATTAACTTAGACGAAATAGAGGTAATATTTGATCGTGGACATTTTTATGTTTATTCACAAGATGAATACATCACTGATTTTGATTCGCGGACACTCAATAGTATTGACCTTGTCGGTATTGTTGTATTTCCGCAGAAATGCTCAAGTATTGCCGAAGCAACTGTGGATAATTTTGAAATATCGGGTCTATCTATTCTGGACGGGGGAAATTTAGATGTTCACCCCAAAAACAGAGTCACTGTACTATGGGGTAATCTTAAGCAACATTAGATGCATTATATTTTGACATTACGGCACAACAAGGCAGAACCAAATGCAATCGGAGTAAACCAATGAACCCATTCTGTCGATTAACTCTATTTCTCTGTTTAATACTATTCGTTTATATTGTAGATGCTGATGGAGGGGTATGGGTTGAGGATTTTAATGATGCCTCTTTCAAATCATGGATTAAGCATGATAGGGACAACAGATCTACATGGATGCCCAAGGATGGACACTTAGATGTCTGGGCTCAACCACCACCCCCGCCAGGAGTATACGATAAATACGCGCTTGAGTTTGTTGGATTTCAGTTTGACACTGAAACACTTGATGTCCAACTCAAGATTATTGAAGCGCATTACGCAAGTGTGGGGATCCTTATTGGACAGTATGATGGGATTGGTTCTATATACGGCAAAACGATAGCGTTTCTTCACAGATCTACAGTAGGAGGGGTAATTTTCAAACCTCATGGATTTGATTTAAGTTTAGAACGAAAAGCAGATGTTCCAATTCCTGCTCCTCTTAAGGCAATAGAAATATCATTCAACAAAGGTGATATTGAGGTCTTGACCAAACGGAAATACATTGCAACTTACCGTGTGCCACAACTCAAGACAGTTAATTTTGTTGGGATAGCCTCTATAGTCGGTTTAGGTCGTGGTGTGATTGCACATTTTGTCTTGGATGACTTTGTAGTATCGGGTCCTACTATTCCTACCCACGGAACGTTAAATGTGCGGGCGAAAGATAAGGCTGCTGTCGTATGGGGAGAGTTGAAACAACGGTAATACAGTTTTGTTTTTTCTCATAATTTAAATAACATACATCTTGATTGTACTTCTTTCTGCAACCCCATGCATCCTTGATTGGGAGTATTGGTAGCACAATCAAGGATGAATGTGCTACAGAAGAATAAAACCCAAGTCTATCTGGAAGTTTTATTACGCAGAATAACGCAATGCGTATATGCCACTTGAGA
This sequence comes from Candidatus Poribacteria bacterium, assembly GCA_022828145.1. Taxonomy (GTDB): domain Bacteria; phylum Poribacteria; class WGA-4E; order WGA-4E; family WGA-3G; genus MSPOR6. Next base: position 66,245 of record JAJEJA010000047.1, read on the forward strand.
ACATCCCTAAATTGATGCCTATTGTCTCGGTTAGGAAACCGTACCATACGAGATCGCGTTAAATTGGTATAATCCTTTCTTTAGCAATATCTATATTTTCAACTAATTTATCCCAAATCTGTTCAGCATTTAGTTTGTTTTGGAAATCAAAGAATTCTTTTATTCCCTGCTTTAGTTTTTCGCCTTTACGGTAGATTTTAGATTCTTCCAACTTCTTTCCTGTAGGAGACAATATTTTTATACCTTTTTCATTCCGCTCAAGTAAACCAAGTTCCTCAAAAATAGCACAACCTGCTTCAAATTTTAGTTTTTCCACATCCATTTTCTCATAGATGTTTGCCTTAACGATCCTTCCGTTCATTTTATCAATAGTGCTCCTTAAACCCATATAGATCTTTTCTAACGGCTTTCTATCAGGATATAGGCTATATAACAATTTGAGATCTTGTTCGCTATCATAAAGTAGATGCAAAAATGTATTATGGCATGAGGTAAAAGCAGGATTACACTGTTCATACAACATTTCTAATCCTGGAACCAGATGGCAAAACACAAAATGTTCAATACAATGCTCAGTTGTCAACGTAGAAAGGATTTCATTTGAAACAATAGCAATTAATTCTCCTTTGTCAAGTTTCAGAATTAGTTTCTTCTCTTCCGCTTTAGTTGTAGAATCACTATGTTTGCCAATCATCTTTTTTTGATCAGGTTTCACAAGATTATAGAATTGATTGATTTTTTGTTCATCTTGAACATAGATTAGAGTCGGTTTCTTTAGTTCAAGTAGATTTAAAATGTAATTCTTCTTGTCTGTTTTTCTTTGGTCAAGGATGCGGACAGTAGATTCAGTGTTAATAGGCGGGAACATTTGTTTGTCAACAAATGCTACAGTATTTAACAGATTGTTCGTTGATGCAAAACTGTCTTCGGTAGTCTTTTTTATTAATTTTAGTTCTGTAAGTTCGCCTTCTAATTTCTCAATACGTTTCTCGTAATCTATGTTCTGGTTTTCTATTATTTTAGATTGCTGATCTATCTCAGAAACGCGCTCCTCAAGACTATTCTTTTCTTTTTTTACTTTCTTAAGTTCTTTCTCACATTGTTTTTTTTCATCTTCTACATTTTTTAATTTTTCTATTTCTATTTTGGCTTCTGATTGCTGTTTTTCCAATTTCTCTATTTGTCTATTAGCATCTGCAAGGTCTTTCCTATTTTTACTGTTGTCCTTTTCTGCTGCTTGTAGTTTTTCAGAAATCTCAGATATCTGGTTCTCCATGTTATCTGAGATAAGTTGATCCCGTATAGATTCTACTTCCTCCTGCTTGTCAGACCTATTGATATTTTTTAATAATTCGGCAATGATATTCAGATGTGTGCGGGTGAGCTCTGGATCTAAGTCAGACCCTCTATGTTCACACTTATTTCGTCCTTCTCTTATTAACCATAACCTGCTTTGGTCAACTAATTTTTCATTAAAGTTTTGTTCAAAGCTATCATTCCAATGTCTCTTGATAATCTGAGGAATGAAATTGAAGTCAATTGCAAGTTTAACATCTTCATGTTCCTCTAACATCTTATCAAACTCGTACATCTGATTGTTCAACAACGCTTCTTCAATTAAATCCTCAACTGTTTTGCCTTTTACTTTTTGGAGATGGTGTTTAATAAACCCGCGCATGACATCTAAATAAATATTATTAGCATCTCTGAGTGCATTTTGATTAGGATAATCATTTGTGCTCATATTACTCCTCCAGATAGGATTATTTAACGCCTTATGTCAGTTAACAATCTATTTTCTTTGTATTTACATTCAATTGCCTTTACACTATAAACATATCGTCCCTACGGGACTGAAGAAATGGTGGTCAATCCTATTCTATAAACATATCGTCCCTACGGGACTGAAGAATTCATGAATAGATGTTAATGACTTACACCACATCTTCTTTTTTCGTTATTTGGTTTCCTTGTGCTGTGCCTATTTCTTACTCAGAACATATACCTGGATATGTTCCCACTTCCGTTTAGACCGATGTGTCGCTACACGTCTCTTGATGATATTTGAACAGGTAAAACCCGATTCGGTTATGATGGTTTCAAGGTTGGATATTGCTTTAGGACCGGAAGCATCCGCATAACCTAATAGTAGCGTTCCATCAGGTTTTAGGTAGTTCGGTACTTGCTCAAAAAAACGTCTCAACGTTTGCTGTTTTTCGTCATGGATCGCTAATTCGGATCTGTTTCGGACGCGCGCAACAACCCACGGTGCATTAAAGATTACGACATCAAATTGCTTGGATGTAAACGGTTCAAACAGGTCACCTGCAGGCATCACATGGATATTATCTGCCTCCCGATTCTTAGAAAGTGGGAGCAGATGTTGCATGTTTATTCTCGTTGTTGCTATCGCTTCGGGTAGAATGTCCGAGGCATATATTACTGCATTTTCTTCAAATTCCTGATGTGCCAGGAACGTCAAACACCCGCTGCCACAACCGACATCTGCAATGATAGGTCTGTCCGGTAGGTCAACGTTTTCCAAACTTTGCATCGCCTCTTGAAAACACGTTACTGTTTCTTGGGAACGGGGTGCTAAGACATTTTTTGATGCGACAAGCGATACACCCAAGGCATCAATAGGGTAGGTTTCTTCAAGCGCGCTTTGGATACTTTGAACAGTAACAACCGGCACCAGAAAGGGACAATCTTCATTGGCGTTTGGGAATTCGCCTATCAATTCCAACAGATAAGGCAACTCAGGCGTGGGTGAAACTTGTAGTGAACCGTCTTTGTCTGCCCAACACATCAACTTTGCTATTGCTGTTTCACGTTTCTGTTTAGGTGCGTTCCGTTGATGTCTTGCCTTACCTTTTGCCTGACCTTTCCTGCCATATTCGGAACCTGGCGTTGACAGTTCTCGTCTGTGTCGGTTGACATAATCCATTACATTGATAATCTGTTCCCATTCACCTTCTACAATAGCCACACCACCGCGCTGAATATGTGTAAAGATACGGCTCAACTGTTCCAACTCTTGATGGGTGAATAACTTTACACTGCCTCGTGCAAAGATAGCTTCTCGACATTCTTCAGGGATATAGAGTTCACCGATAGGATTGACTGAATAGAATACGTCCATCTTGGGTTTGTTGATTTAGTGGATTGGGACAATTTCGCCTGTCTTGACAGATTCTGCTTCTTTATAGCAAAGCAGCAGTGCATCTCTTGCCCCGACTCCTGACAACGCTGTCGGTTCACTGTTGCTATCAATTGCATCAACGGCATACTGTATCTCGGCAGTGAACGCATCAATAGGGTCAACTTCACCTAAATCAACCTGTTCAACCGTTCCATCCTCAGTAAGAAGTGTTAACGGCATTGCGGTAGAGGGTTCACCTGCGAGTGTAGAGAAATCGAAGAGGAGTGTTGCTTTTTCAAGATAGAGTTCGAAACCGTGTGAAAAGGCTCTGCCTTTTTGTGAGATTGCACCGGATGAACAACTCACTGACAGGTCTTTATCGTTATAGATATACTGCGTTGTCAGATAATCGATGAAATTGCCAGTAACAAGTTTTCCTTGAGAAAAGACTGCATCTGGCACACCGCAGAGTAGTTGAATAAAATGTGTATCGTGAATATGTAGGTCGATACCTGGACCACCGCTTTTTTCAATATCAGCAATATCTCGTGACCAGCTCGGTTTTGAAATGACCCGTTTAAAATGTCCACCGAGAAGTGCACCATAATCTCCAGATTCAACAATCTGTTTCGCGTAAGCATATTCTGCAAAGAAGGGTAGCACATGTGCTACCATAAACTCTTTATCTGTCTTCTCAGAAAGTGTTACTATCTCGTTTGCGTCGTCAATGTCAATAGAGATCGGTTTTTCAACAAGGGTATGTTTCCCCGCTTTGAGCGACGCAATACTCACAGATTTGTGAAGGTGTGTTGGCAAACAAATATCAACAAGGTCAATCTCTTCATCTGCGAGCAATTCGTCAATATCACTGTATTTTCGGATGTTAGATAGGTCTTCTATGCCGCCACGAGGTCCGAAGTTGCCTTGTATACCTGTCCAATCTCCATCAAGTTTTTTCTGGTCTCGGGTGCATATAGCGACGACTTCCGCGCCGGTGCCTCGGTTGATCCCGTAGTAGTGGATCATTCCCATAAATCCGATACCAACAATTCCGATTTTTACCATTCTTTATTCCTTGTTGATTTTTGAAGAACGGCACTCGGAGAGTGCCTACTACTATTGAAGAGACGGCACTCGGAGAGTGCCTGCTACTATTATAGAGACGGCACTCGGAGAGTGCCTACTACTATTAAAAAAGGTTAATTGGCAAGTGTTCTGTGCTTAATATTTGCCCAAGTTGTTGAGACTTTACCTTTTGGTGTAACAGAAAGGATGTCTCCTGCCATAGCTGCTTGGACTTCACTTTTGCTGAGTGCGCGACTCCATATTGCAGCTTCGTCAATCATACCGTTCTCAAACGTGTAATTTGGTCTATCTTTGGAACAACCGATCCGGAGTGGTGAGTCGTTAGTACCCGTAAAGTTGACTTTTTCTACGTGTTCAGCTGCGAGTTCACCGTCAACGTAAACTATCCAGTTTTCACCGTCGTAAGTGCCAACGACATGATGCCAGGTTTTCTCTTTAAGCGTATGCGGTTGACTCAGTCTGGGACGAGCTGCACCTGTACCCAAGAACATATTAAAATTTCGTCCGTCATCAAAAGCACCTATTCCATAGGAGGTATGTTCTCCTCCGTTGTGGCAATTCTTATCAAACCATTGTGCATCGTTATTCCATGCATCCTGATATATCCAAGCGGCCATCGTAATCTCTCCGCTGATTTTCAGTTTTTCGTCGGACGGAACATTAACGCAATCAGCACCTTCAGCAGTGATTTTGATGGCATTACCATATTTACCTTTAACGATTTCTGTGTTGGCAACGATGTCTGCATCAAGACCGTTGCCAGAACTATCCTTAATGGTCTTACCGCTAACATCGTCAAACGTGAAGTAAATTACCAAACCATCATTAAGTTCTGCAGTGAGTGTACCAGCAGTGAATAACATCAATATAGTTAAGAGTGAGAATGTCATTGCGCGTAACATTGTAAATACCTCCTCCTGCAACATCTTGTGCGGAAGCAGTGAGTTTATTATAAAATAGATCACACCAATTTATTAGGTGTTTTTTATATTATGGCTTAACACTGTTTTTTAGTCAAGTCTTTTCTGATGGCGGGTGTGAAGTTAAGAAATTTTCAATGCCAGAAACCTTCTTCAGTCCCTACCAAATCAACGCCAAATGCGCGTTTGGCATTTGGCGGACTGAAGAGAGGTGGGGTACACATTTTTCTATAAACATATCGTCCCTACGGGACTGAAGAGGGGACAATCTCAATAATCATACTCCCTTAATTACCCGTTTAATAACTTAAACTTCATGAGAGTGCCTACTACTATGCAAAATATGACTTACTGATTATCCTGTATCTCGTCAATTTTCAGATCAGGAATAGGTTTTCCATCAGTGTCAGTAATGCGGAAGTAGAAACCCCAACTCAACTCTTCATTACAGATTTTGACAAGGACACTGTTTTTCCCAGCCTTGAGTGTAACCGGTATGGTTTCATTATCAGCTTGCGCCCAACGATACTCTGGGAATGCATATACCTCTTTGCCGTTGAGCCATACTTTGCTCTGGTCATCACTGCCGAAACGGAACTGTACCTCCCTTTCATCAGGTGACTCTATTGTTACCCATGCATAAGAGACGAGCCAATCCTTATTCCGACCGAAGTCAATAAAACCGTTGAAGTTTTCATCTGCTGATTTTTGCCATTTTACCTTACCTTCTTCACCATCGACAACACCATCATATTCCGCTGTTAAATCAATTTCTGTTGCGTCTTCTGTAATATAAGCGGTGTCATAACCGATTCCGCTGGTGTTATCAAAAGGTCCCAGCACTAACCACTGTTTTTCATGGATAATGCCGGTCTTTAACATCTCCTCCATAGCTTTGTCTTGCATGTCGTTTTTGCTGTAGTATTCAACCATACCGAGAACAGCAGTCAGATGGAATGTTGGTTCGGGGGGTGTGGCACTGAGCAATTCATCTTCGGACTTGTATGTCAGGTCATCATACGGCATACCTTCATCGTCGGTTATTCGGAAATAGAAACCCCAGCCTTGTGTTGAATTGCATACTTTCACAAGGATAGTATTTTCTCCCTGCTTAAGTTTTACGGGGAAGTTGTATCGGTCAATTATTTCAGCACTGGTTCTGTCGTGTTTATATTTCTGTTTTCCGTTGAACCATACTGTGCCTTGATCATCACTATCAAAGCGGATAGTAACGTCACGTTCATCAGGGGAAACAACGATTGCCCAAAAATATGCTGCACTGCCATCGGTGGGTTCCTGAATGTTATAATGCCCATCTAAAGACCTATATTCTGATTTTTTCCAACTGATGAGTCCATCTTTCCCGTAGTATTTTGCTGTCGGGTCAATCTGCGTTGTTTCCTCAGGAATAAACGCAGCTACATGTCCTCTGGAATCTATATTGTGAAAGGATTCAAGCACAAGCCATCGGTTTTCAGGAATAAATCCACCTTTCATGACATAACTTTCTGCTGTTTCCGGCATGCCTTTGTCACTATAAAATTGTGCAACCCTCCGGTGTCCGTTTGCCCATTTGCTAAAGGCTGTTTTGGGAATTGTGTCAATAAGATTATCAAGAAATTGTCTGTACTGTTCATTATCTTTAAGCTTATCACCAGCATCAAAAACACCTTCCCAAACGTAATCAGTTGTAGATGGAGAGGTAATAGTGCTAAACGCATATCCGTAGAACTTGAGAGCGTCATCATATAGTGCGTTAGCAATACATGCGCGTCCAACTGTTGAAGGATAGTGATAACTAACGTAGGAATAACCTTGGAGTGCGCGTTTTGCGAATTTTAATGCCACTTCCGGATAGAGTTCTTTGTCAAGGAGTTCAGTCGCAAAATTACGGTGAGTATATGCGCTCGTTGTCCGGTTCATCTCTCTCTCACGAATTTGTATCCATTGATCGTAAGCAAGAGCTGATTTTTCAGAATCCTCTATTTTCTTATAGGTTTCTGCTAACATCTGATGTATAAAGGCGCGACTCTGCATAATCGGTTTGAATTCTTCAAGGATAGCGATGCGTTTTTCCTCCTGTCCCTTCTCATTATAGAGACCTGCAATAGCACGGACTGCTGATTCGTGATTGCTCTGTGAGAGCGGCGCGTCCAATGCTTGCCGGTAGAGTTGTTCAGCATCGGATACCCTGTCCGATTTTATATAGGACTTTGCTAATAGGTCGTAATGACTGTATGTAGTCGGTTTAAGTTCAAGAGCCTTTTCGTAAGCAGCTGTTGATTTTTCTAAATTCTCATTCTCTGTCGTCTCAAATATTGCACGTGTATACGTTTCAATTTTGGTGTCCCCGACCAACTTTCCATGATTATTGTTAGGTGAAGAATCGGTAATAACACCTTCTGTTTCTTCATCAAATTTCCAATATCCGACCAAACCGGGTTCATCGCCGTTAAGTTGTCTGTTCATGTCTGCGCGAATCTGTTCTTTCTCGCGTGCAATGTTCCAGATACGCACCTCATCAATTTGTCCAACGAAAGTTTTTTGTGATTCTGGATCACTCCAATGCATCCAACCAAACCTGAACGGTAGTTTACTCTTATGTATACTTTCCGCGCCACGATAATTCCTTTTGCCGACCTCATTACCATCAATAAATAGTTTAATATAATCCTTCTTAACATCAATAGCAGCTGCAATGTGATGCCATCTGTTAAGTTCAATGGTATTAGTTGGCGAAGAGATAGACACAAAGTCCTTACCTTGCGGTGCCGATGTAACTCTAATTTTTCCACCCTCTACTATTTGTAACAGGAAACTTCGTTTATGCGGGTCTTGACTTTGTTCATCAGTCTTTAATATAATCCGTGTGTATTCATTTGGGTAGCCAGTAGCGTTAATCCAGGCAGACACCGTCATCTGTTCTGTGATGTTGTTTAGCGTTTCGCTATCGGCAATTGAGACGTAACTCCTATCTCCGGTCAGCGTCAGTGCGGTGTTTTCAAATACTTCACCTGTTTCGCGTCTTTCTATCGGCAATTTTGCATACATGTCGCCTAATTTCTTATGCCATTCCGCTTTATCAGGTTTGCGTGTTGTCAGTTGTTCATACTGAGCGATGGCTTCTTTAGGTTTTTCTGCCGATTCATAATTCTGTGCAAGTTTCAAACGGAGATTGGTATCATCAGGATTTTTCTCAACTTTCGCGAGTTGTTCTGGGATCCATTTTTCAAAGAGTTTTCCCTCTTTAGCGAGCTTACGAATTTCGGATTGCACATTCATTCCGCTTCCACTTGGCACTGAACGATACGCCTCAACAGCATCTTCATAACGTTTCATTGCATGATAGTTCTTTGCCAGCAATTCATACAGTGTGTCCTTCATGTAAGTGCTACCGTATCTGTTACTATCTTCAATTGCTAATTTTGTGAGTTTTGTGGCTGCATCGTGCAATTTATTCTCATAACAGAAGGTGGCGATTCCGGCAAGGTAATACATATCCAGACTGCTGCTGGTGCTTCTTGTATCAACTGCCTTTTCCGCTTTTTTGATTATCTCATTGAATGCCTCAGTCTGTTTGTCTTTTTCAAAGGCAACCGCTGCATAGTAAAAGTTGAAGATATTATCTGATTGTGCTTTACTCAACTTTTGATATGCCTCACCCGCTTTCTTATAGTCTTCTTCATCCCAATAGATGTTTGCCAGGACTGAAAGAGATGAAACATCATCAGGGTTCTCCTCCAGTTTACTTTCATAACGGGTTTTCAGTTCACTCAGTTTGTTCTGATCCTTAAATGCATTAATCAAAGTCTCGCGTGAGGAATCGGCATCGGACTCAACTGACACACCTACGGATTGGTACATTATTGATCTAACGGATGTATCTTTACTTGCTTCATTTTCGTAGGTTTCTAGCACTTTATCGGTATCTCCGAGTTTGACTTGGATTCTGAGGATGCTATCTGATATGTCACTTTGCTCATAAGTGCTTGTTGTCATATTCTGTGCTTTCTTATAGGCTTCAATAGCTTTCTGTGATTCACCTTTACTGTTAAGGTTATCTGCCCATAATTTTTGCATCTCAAAAGTGATAGTACCTTCTTCTTCAGCCTTTTGAAGTTTCTCATCTAAAATCCCTTGCATACGATATAGATTTATGATCTGTCGTTCTGTGTTTCGTCGATCATATTCGGAAGTCGTAAATGGAATAGCATTTCTGTATGCTTTTTCGACGTTTGGCATGTCGTCTTTGAGAAAATAGAGTTGTGCCATCTGGAGGTAAGTCTGCTTATCTCCCGGTGCAAGTTCAGTTGCTTTCTCATAAGTAGCGATAGCGTCATCTATCTTATTGTTATTTGCGTAATATTTTGCGAGTCGGATGTGATGGACGCTACTATCGGGATCGGCTTCAATGTATTTCAACGTAAGTTGAAGTGCCTCATCCTTTTGCCCGGCATCTTGAAGGCTGTTAACTATTCCGTCTTGATATTTTGTGTTTTCTGGATCGGCATCAAGCAATTCAGTCCATGTTTCAGAAGCTTTATCGTGCTGGTTATTTTGTGAATATAAGGACGCGAGTTTTGCACGAGATTCAAAGTCTTCTGGCATCTCTTTTCTGATCTTCTCGTATACGCTAATTGCCTTGTTAACCTGATTACGTTGCGCGAACTCTTGTGCCATCGCGCGCTGCATGCTTACGCTCATCTCTTGTAAGTTCTCTGTAATCTGTTCCTGCGTATTTAACTCACCCCGTTGCTGTTTGATCTGCATTATCCTATCTTGTGAATAATCGCGGTCATACGAGGATGCAGCGAGGTCGTTGATTATCTCAGTAAAGATAGCTTCAGCATCATCCCACATTTTATGCGTCATATAGGTCGAGCCAAGACTTCTCTTCTGATAGATACTGCTTACACTACCTCTCATTGTCTGTAAAGTACCCATTTTACGAAATGCGTTCTGTGCTTTTTCTGTCTCATCTCTTTTTGCATAAGCTTCAGCGAGTTTCTTGTAACATTCTTGAAGATCCCATGAATTAGCGCGTTCAAGTTTTTCAGCTACCGCTTCCAAAATACGAAATTGAAGTTTATATCCGCCAGCTTCTTCAGATGATTTCGCGAGATTGTAAAGCCACTGTGTTTTCACAGTATCCAGTGATGAATCGATGATCTGATTGACATGTTGACTTGCGCCTTCAGTATCTTCTGCTTTTAGTTTTAGATTTGCGGCAAGATACAGCAGCTTCTTATCTTCAGGAGATTCTGCAAGTTTAGCATCATATTCTGCTATAAAACTATCTAATCCGTCATCCTCTTGATAGAGTTCAGCAAGTTTCAGGACATAAGAAATATCTGAATTAGTTGAATCATTATCTTCAACAGTTTCAACCTGTTCCCGTAAGTATTGTATAGCATTCTCGCGCTGATCTGCTTCTTCAAGATACTTTGCAATTTTCAATACAAACGCCGACTGATTTAGTGATGTTTCCTCTTTTTCATGCATTTCGGTTAAGTATTGAATTGCTTGATCCACATCTCCCGCTGCGACATAAGCATCGGCTAAGTCTTGATGTATATAGTCCCAACTGGGATGGACCTTGATAATTTTCTTGAATATCTCTATTGCGTCATCGTATTTTTCTTCCTTTAAACATCTACGTCCAACATTTACGGTCATATCGCTGCCGGCATATTTTCCGACAGGATCAATCATGTCTTTTACAAGTGTAATAAGTTCATCAAATCTGTCTGCAGTGACGAAAGCATCAATCGCTTTGTTGTAATTGTATCCGAGTGCGCTCGAATCATTTTTAAGAAGTGTCAGATATTCGGGTACAACATCAACAGCCTTTCCGTTTCGTTCCATCATCTGGATATAACGCAACCGAACCATATCGTCTTTAGGTTGTAATTTCAGTACAGTTTTAAACGCTTCCGCTGCTTTGTTATATTTGTTCGTTCCCTCATAATACATTGCTAATCTGAGTTGTGCTTGAAGCGAGTCGGGGTTTTTCTCGGCATCAGCGATGAACTTGTCTTCACGTTCTTTTATACTATTGGAACGGTTCGCAAGACTCGTTGCCTGCTGGAAATAGTACGAATACATCATTCGTCCAGATCTGTCTGGACGGCTTGCGAAACGGAGTGCGCGTTCGGCGAGAAGTGAAGCATCCTGTCCTCTACCCAGACTATTCAGATGCTGTCCCAATTGAATTAAGAAATTAGGATTCCGTTGCACCATCGCCAATGACATCGCTTTTTTCGCTGCGGCGATAGCATACTGCGTAAAACCTGCATCCCGAAGTTTCTGTGAGTATTGATAGAGTTCTGTTGCACCTGTCGGTGAACTCAGCAGTTTTGACATTAACTCACGTATCGCAATCGTATCACCTGTATGAATGGCAAGTTGCAGCAAGAGGTCTTGATATTGCTTCCGATTTCTGGGTTCCGTTGCGACAAGATTCTCAAGCAGTTCCGTTGCATCTTTATGTTTCGCTGTCTGGATAGATGCAAGAGCGGTGTTGAGTTTCAGTGTCAGATCATCGGGGAATTCTTGTTGTAGGACTGTTAGCACCTGTTGTGCTTCATCCTGTTTTTCGTCCCACCAATAGCAATAACTGAGTGCCAATGCGGGGAAGATCCGATTTCTGCCTTCAGTGGTTTCAAATTCGGTCTGTAATTTCGTAAGCAATACCTGTTGTTGATCCCGCAACCAGAATTCTCGGAAGATAGATTGTAGATAACCGAGACGATCACTATTGAAATAAGCTGTTGGAGCGGGATAGCTGGTTTGAATCGGTCTATAACCGCCATAATAATAAGTCGTCTGTGCCAGTGCAGCAACGCGTCGTGGATTAATCTTCGTGGGTTTTGTGCGTTCACAAAATGTCCAGAAGAGTTCTACTGCTTTTTCCAATTCACCTTTCTTAATATATTCGGTCGTGAGACTTGAAAACAGTCGTCTATATTCATACTGCTTTTTCTGTGGTGGTGTGGGTAAACCGACAAGTATCCTCTCAGCGACATCAGATTTATTAATTAGATCAAAAGCTGCGACCAATTCAAAACCTGTATTAATATCGGTAACAGTTATATCTTCAATCTCGCGCAATAGTTTTTTCGCATCATCTTTTTTGTCTTTACGGTAAAGTATCTGTGCATATTCTGCTATGTAAGCAAGTCGTGCTTTGTCGTCTATCCCCGGTATTTCCTCAAGTGATTTCTTCAGCATTTCATAATCGGGGTTTTCTTCCATGATGCGATGTAATCTAAGGGGTTGGTATGTAGAATCGTTTGGTGATATTTCAACTAATCTGTCAATAGTCTCTTTTGCTTTGTCCTCAAATTGGACCAGCGTATATAGTTTCACAAGGATTTCAAGTGTCTTAACATCCGTGGGATTTGCCTCAGCCTTGTCTTCAAAATGTTTAATGAGTTCGGGTAGGTTCCCTTGTGTTTGTGCGATAGTGGTTAATTGAACAAGTGCGCCGGATTGTGCTTCCTCAAAATCCTTCGGCATCCATGGCATACTTGCTCCCGCAAAATTCGGTCTGCTCTGTATAGTACCAACGCTGCCACGTGATATTTCAAATTTGTTTCGTTCAATGCCAGGTATTGAAGATGTAAGGAAGATTGATGCTTGCGATGACTTCCTATTTGTAGTACTTCCGATAGGCTCGGTCATCTCAAGGATTCGGTGGAAATATGTCTGTGCTCGGTCAGGTTCATTCATCCCAACTAACATCACCCCTAAGCGATATAGCGGTAGATGTGCATCCGTTCCACTGATTTTCTCTGATGCGCGGTCAAGCACAAGAAATGCCTCTTCTGATAGTCCGTGCCGTAACAACAACGCGGCAAGTTTAACTTCTGCCTCAAGCGTCTGGTTTTTTGCGTGAAGTAGTTTCGTCCAGGCTTGAATTGCTTCCTGTTCCCGTCCTGCATCAAACAGTAGCTCACCGAGTCTACGTTGATGTGCATAGTCAGGGTCAACCTTGACGAGTCGTTGTTGATATGTAAGCGCGTCTTGCAGATCCCCGAGTTCCATGCTAATTTGAACGAGGTTTATTAAAAGTTCTGCGTTTTCGCGTTGTCTGTTTAATGCTTGTGCTAATTGGAAGCGAGCACTTGGCAGGTCACCCTCAAGTCTGTGGAGTTCTGCAAGTGCAAGAACAGGCCCTACACCCACAGTGCTTGACTTCGCCATCTGCTTAAGTCTTTCTTCAAATTCACCGCGTCTGCCGAGGTCGTAATACACCTCTGATAGTGGTTTGACAAAGTTAAGTTTGTCGTTAATATTATCACTCAATTCCCAACAACGCCAATACTGTGCGAGGGATTGCTGCAGTTTCCCTGCAAGTTTATAGGTAGCAGCTAATTCACTGCGGATGTCTATCGCTTCTGGACGCAAACGCACTGCCTGTTTCAAACTATCAATAGCAGTTTCATATTCACCAGATTGCTTTGCAACTTGTGCAAGCAATTGGTGTCCTTCAGGATTGCGTGGACTATGCGCAATCACCTGTTTTGCTGCAGTGGTCGCCGCTTCAAAGTCCAACACATTCAGGTATGACTTTGCGATATTTGCGTGATATTCACGAGCATTTGCGCTATCCAATTCAATCAGCTGCATATAGACAGCATTAGAATCATCTCGTCTGCCTTGTCTGTGGTATACTTCCGCCAGCCAACGGTTGACACCGATATCGTTAGGTTGTTGTTCCTTAGCTTTTAGGAGGACTTCAAGTGCGTAGGTAACATTTCCTAACCGAAGATACATTTTGGCAAGTTGTTTGTGAAGCGTGAAAACATTATCCTGAGACGATCCTGTTTTTTCGAGTTCGGTTTCAAGTTCTTCTATTTTTTCGTGTAGCGTCCCTTGTCGTCGGTAGAGTTCAATCCTCTTGTCATCCATCTTTTCAGCGAAGAATGCATTAGGCGCAAGTTCCATCGCCTTCGTGAATTCTTTTAGTGCATCTTTGTACTCACCGTTCTCCATAAGCTGTTTTGCCAATGCTTCACGATAGCGATATTCATCAGGCATTAACTCAACTGCTTTTCGGGTTGCAGTAGCTGCTTCAGTTTTGAATTTCTTTGCATTGAGTAGCTCCGCCAACTGGTTATAATTCTGTGCAGTATTCAACTCACCAGCAACCATGCGATTCCACGTTTCAAGAGCCTTTTCACGATCACCTTGACGGAAATAGAAATCACCGAAATACTCAATGAAATCGAGGTTTTTTGGTGCAAGGGAGATTGCTTTCTCATACTGTGCAACAGCATCTTCAATCCATTCGTGTCCAGCATATATTTCGGCAAGAATGAGGTGTGTGCTCGGATTCTTCGAATCCCGTTCAATCATTTTCTGATATACGGACTTCGCCTTGTCCTGATTTCCAATTTGCAGATACAGCTCACCGAGTTCACGGTAGATACCGAAATCATCGGGGTCCTGTTCACTAAGCACTTCGTATTCTGCTGCTGCAAGATCATATTTTTCTGCGGTGCGGAGAGAAGCGATAAGATTGAGACGCAGGTTTGCGTCAGTCGGTGCAAGTTCTAATCCTTTCCGATAGGTCTTCATCCCTTCTTCAATCTGTTGATTCTCAATATAGGCTGCTGCCAGGAGTCCGATAAGTTCCGGTTCATTCGGCGTTGCTTCAAGTTTCTTTTGATAGTATTCTATGAGTCCTTCCCAATTACTGTCGGCTGCAAAGATACCGATGATACGGTGTTGTAGGTCTTTGCGTAGCCAGTTTCCGGGAGCAGTTAGAGAGAGTGCCTCGTCATATTGTTGTATCGCTTTCTCAAAATCACCTTTCGCTTCGTGTATATTACCGATTTCCCTTTGGCTCAAACAGACGCGATAGGGTTCATCCTTTTTCAACTGAATAATTGCTTCGTGTTGTCCAATTGCTTGTTCAAAGAGTTCCTGTTCACGGAATAGGTCAGCAAGTTCAATCCGTGCGAATATGTCGTCAGGATCAAGTTCAGATATTTTCTTCCATGCTTCAATTGCTTCGTCAACTTTATCGCGACTAAAATATGCGTTTCCGAGTGCTTTATATATTGCCGTTAACTCTTCAGGCGGTACATTCTGTGCTTGTTCAGACAACGATGCCGCCTTCATCAACTCTTGAATTGCCTCTTCGTGTTGACGTAGTGTAGCATACATCTGTCCCAATGCGACGTGTGGATAGTATTTGTTGGGTGCAAGTTCAACAGCGCGTTGAAATGTGGACAGTGCTTCACTGTCTTTCCCGAGTCTTTTATAGATGTGTCCTAATATAAGTTGGAGGTTAGCATCGTTTGGTTTTGCTTGTACTTCAGCTTGATAATCGCTGACCAATGCCTCTAATCCAGCATTTTCCAAGTAGAACTGGTAGATACGGTCAAATGTACTACCTTCTTTTGGCTTCCGTGCCAGCATGAGCTTGTATCGTTGGATGATTTGCTCATCACTGGTTACATCTTGTGCAATAGTAAATGGTGTAATAAAGAAAGTTAAAACAGAGAGACAAAACAGAGAAACGGCAAATAATCTATTTTTTCGTCTGAACATTCAATATCCTCCGAGTTGAAATAGGTAGATGTGAAAGTTGTCTGTTTGTTTTTTAATGCGCATGCAATAATCTACTTCAATTTATAATTGTTGATCACCGTTATTATTGTCGTTAAGTGATGGTTTGAAATGTTCAATCAGATGGTCTTCAATATCAAATCGGGATTCAGTAGGTGAAAACTGACCTATGCAGAAGCAAGCACATTGTCCATCACTGCTTGCCATTTTCCTTCAAACTTCTCACCAAATTCCTTTTCGCCACCGGTTGCCAACGGACCTGTAATCATCGGTTTAGTAGCGTTATTTCTTTCCCAGATTTGCTTGCCACCGAAATCGTTGTGTAAGAAATGGAGTGCAACCCCTGCGCGTTCCTTATCAGATAAATTTGATCTCGTGCAATGTGCAACACCATAGCAGAAGAACAATACACCACCAGCCTTCAACTCAATCGGTACAGCACGTTCTTCAGGCGGATCGCATCGGATATGGTGATCGCTCAACGGGTCACGATAATGTTCATAACTTTCACGGTGGCTACCAGGGATAACATGTATAGTTCCATTTCCAACATGTGCATCGTGAATAGCGATCCACATAGCAGTGCCTCGCAAAGGGTCGGCAATTTTGAAATATGCGTTATCTTGATGCCAACTGGTGCCGACACCTACTTTAGGCGGTTTCCAAAACGCCTGATCCAGTTCCAACATGAATCCTTCACCAATGAGTTGGCTAACGGTTGAGACAACCTTAGGGTGAAAAGGTAACGCCTTATGTAAATCGCTCCGATTATTTAGTGGAATTACCTGCAGATTCTGTCGTTCACCTTCGTTATCGCGTTTCGTACCATCCTCTTGCACAGCACAATTGATACCTCTACCGTTTTCAAGCTCAGTATTATAGATTCTTTCTAACTCTAACCGTAGTGCCTCTGCCTCTACTGGCGAGAAAAAACCGTCTATTGCCAAGTACCCTTCTTCTCTAAAATGCGCGAGTTGATCTTCTGTTAATTGCATGTCTGGTTTTCTTCCTACTTTTTACGCAATTGGGGAGTTAAATGATTATTGTAAATGTTGTGATACAACACAATATACCGTAAACAATATATACGATTTTGACATGTGACTTTAATTATATCACATTTGGAACTTCATAGCAAAGAAAAATAGGATGGAAGAATGGAAGGTTGGAAGATGGGAGGGGAAGGTTGGAAGATTGGAAGATGGGAAGATGGGAGGGAAGAATGGAAGATGTTTGGGTTGGGTTCTTGAATTTGTCTGAACCTGGATTTTCAGGATTGACCAAGATAAGGGGTTTGTGATGCGTATCAAACGGGTAAGGTAACGCTGAGTTAGTCGTATTTAGCGGGGAAATCCTGTAATTTCGTAGTGTGTCTTCTTTCAAAATCGTACCATATGGTACGAAATTTCGTACCGTGGTACGATTTGGTACATTGGCTGTGGCGTTAGTTACAGTAAGGTTTTGTAGCGTGTTTTTTGACAGGTTCAAATTTTTTAAATTCCTAAATGGTACGAAATTCTCGTTATGTTGAAATATGCCTGAAAAAATCGGTTTTTTCTGATATTATGCTTATTTCTGGACATTCTGTAAAATAGCATTGTCAACACCTTTATGATAAACTTTTTGTAATTTAGTTTGTAACATATATTTTATCATATATGAAATACACTTGTCAAGTTAAAATTTGAAAATAAGATAATTTTTTCGTTTCGCTGTATGTTTTTTAAGGTTTACAGTGCTTGTATTTTGTGTTATAATATTATCCAATATTTACACAATAAGGAAGATTTTAAATGACGCCTAAAGTTGCATTAGAAAAACGGGAGCAGATGATCCGCGAGGGGTATTGTGTAATAGAAAATATCCTCACAGAAGAATTCTTGCAGGAACTTCACGATGAATCGGAACGACATATTGCTGGACATAAACAATCAGAAAAAGCCAAATATCATGGACATTACATACATGTCAATGGTGATGAAAGTGACCCTATTCAGAAATTATTGGAGTGGCAACCCACGCGAGAATCACTAAACCAGATAGGATTCGGAGATTTTGCTGCACTCGGTGGTGTGATTATACTCACAAAGGAACCGAACGGAGCCCCTCTCTATTGGCATCAAGACTGGTACCATTGGGATGACCCAATTAGTTGTGCACCTTGGCCTCAAGAAATATTTCTCAATTATTATCTTACCGATACAACCCGGGAAAACGGCTGTTTAAAGATTATTCCTGGTACCCATCGTAAACGTATCAAATTTCACGATATTCTTTTGTCAAAGGATGAACTTTTTGGTGCAGAAAGATATGAGTCTCTTGAGGAAGACTATCCTTTTATGTTTGACGACCATCCCAATCAGGTAGATGTGTGCGTTAATGCAGGCTCGGTGATTCTGACAGACGCACGGTTATTGCATGCAGCACGAAAGAACAGTACCGATAAACGCCGCACACTGTTTCTCGCATGGCATCGCCGACCAAACACTGTTCCAGATTTTTGGGATGCTGAAATACCTGAACCGATAGCGAGTCGTGATCCAAAAGTAGAATATCCTCAACAAAATGTCCCTGGAAAATTCTTATATGGATAGTACATACCTATAAAATCAGCTGTACTGCCATCGGAAATTTAGACCACTACCTTAGACAAGATTGTGATATAATTACAATTTAATTGAAAGGAGAAATCTGATGGCAAAACGAAGAAACTTCACCCCAAAGTTTAAAGCTGAAGTTGTAATTGAGGCACTATGTGGTCAAACTTCACAAGCGGAACTCTGTCGTAAACACAACCTCAGCGATGAACAACTCTCAAAGTGGAAGCGACAATTTCTTGAAAATGCGGCAACCCTCTTTGAATCCTCTGATGAGCGATCTGATGTTGATGCGGAGCGGATCGCACACCTTGAGCAACTCGTTGAGCGGTTGACCGTGGAATTGGATATCCACAAAAAAGTCTCAACCTTGCTGAATTGACCCTTACTGAAATACGAAGGATTGTAGATACTTTGCGAATTGAATTTGAGGAAAAAACTTGTCTTAACTAACACTGAATTCTGGTCTAAAAAATCGATGGCACTTCATTCCGCTGGAGTGCAGCCCGTTGACAATCCTTTTTCTATAGACATATTGCTCCGCTGGAGCAAGGGTTCAGCGATCCTTTTTCCTATTTCATAAGAGACGGCACTCGGAGAGTGCCTACTACTATTAAGAGCTTATGAAATTCCAAAAGTGACATTTATAGTGACAATAACTTTACATACCCTTTCATGCGAAGAGGAAGAGGGGAAGGATTGACATTTTGTTCCTGTTCTGGTAAACTGCAACAGTGTTACTATTCAGCAAAACATCGGAGGGAACTATGGACATACGTTATGAAGGTATTTTTTCACCAACGGTTACACCACTTGATGAAAAGGAACGTGTAGATGAACTCGGATTTGTTAATCAGCTTAATCGTCTGATAGACAACGGTGTTCACGGTATATATCTGTTAGGATCATCAGGGGAGTTTGCCACTTTGACGAACACGGAACGCGAACGAGCGATGGATATCGCAACCAAGACTGTTGCTGGACGCGTTCCCATTGTCTGTTGCGTTATGGATACAAGTACACAACGGGTAATCCAGAACATTGAAACGGCACAACAATTCAACGTAGACGCAGTCGCTGCCACGCCATGCTACTATTATCCCTCCACTGATGATGCTGACATCCGACAATTCTATCAAGCAATTTCGGATAGCACAGAACTACCCATCATGATTTATAACATTCCATCTACGGTAAAAACTGCAATTAAACCGCATGTTATAGCACAGATTGCGGATACATGTGATAATGTTGTTGGTATGAAAGACAGTTCTGGTGATTGGATAAACTGTCTGAATCTACTGTCTCTGTTAGGGGATCGCGACGATTTCTCTATTATGATCGGTTCACACTTTCTTATCGGGGCTGCTGTGTTATTCGGTGCTGATGGCGGCGTTATCTCAATTTCAAACGTCGCGCCGAAAGAAGCAGTGGCACTCTACACCGCAGCAAAAGCACGGGATATTGATGAAGTGGACAGACTCCAAAGATGGATGATGAAACTGAGCAAACTCTATGGCTATGGACAGGGAGTTAGCGGTATGAAAGCATGTCTGGAAATTATGGGTGTTTGCAATGCATATACGACAAGTCCGTTGTTACCTTTAGATGATGGCGCGAAAGAAGAACTCAAGCATCTGCTTGCTGAATTAGGACTCTATTCTTAGACCGAAATGATTGAAATACAACCTATCAATAATCCACCTATCGCTACAATAGAGGTACCGGGTTCAAAGAGTTTTACGAACCGCGCGCTATTGGTCGCTGCACTTGCTAACGGACAATCCACTTTGACCGGTGCTCTCTTTAGTGATGATACGCACTATATGTGTAAATCCTTACAAAGACTCGGGGTGCAGATTGTTGAAGATAAGGAAAAGGATACTTTCCATGTCACAGGAAACGGAGGTGTGATACCTATTCAGCGCGCAGAACTTTATATCGGAAATTCTGGCACAACATCCCGTTCACTCATAAGTTATGTCTCTCTCGGATATGGTGAATTCATCATTGATGGAGATGAACCGATGCGCGGCGGGAGACCTATCTCCGATCTAATGGATGCTCTGGAACAGCTGGGTGTGTCGGTACGTTCAGAATTTGAGAATGGATACCTACCTGTTATTGTAAATGCTAACGGCATTAATGGAGGGAAGACGAAACTTGATGCCAGCAGAAGCAGCCAATTTTTAACTTCACTGATGCTGGTTGCCCCTTATGCGAAAGATGGTATGGAAATTGAAGTTATCGGAAATCTCAAGACCCCCTATATTGATATTACGATGGCAGTTATGGAAGCATTCGGTGTGGAGGTTATCAACACGGGGTATACACTTTTTTCTATATCAGATGGACAAAAGTATCAATCGCGTGCTTACCACATAGAACCGGATGCCTCCAGTGCGTCCTATTTTTTTGGTGCCGCTGCGATCACGGGTGGACGTGTCACTGTGAAACATCTTCACACAGATTCTAAGCAAGGAGATGTGCAATTCATTCGTGTCTTGGAGCGGATGGGATGCCAAGTAGATGTCTCTGACAACGGTATTACCGTTCGTGGACCGGATCAGTTGCGGGGTATTGATGTTGATATGAAGGATATATCGGATACCGCGCTAACCCTTGCTGCGATTGCGCCTTTTGCTGATAGTCCGGTCATCATCCGCAACATTGAGCATACACGTTGGCAAGAGACCGACAGGATTTTTGCAATGGTGACAGAACTGCGAAAGTTAGGTGTACCCGTTGTTGAGCATCAAGATGGACTTGAAATATCCCCCTCTCCTATCACGCCTGCTGCTATTGATACGTATCATGATCACCGTGTTGCAATGGCGTTTTCACTTATTGGCTTGAAAGTCCCAGGAATTCGGATTAATGATCCTGATTGTGTGCGTAAGACGTTTCCTGATTATTTTGAGGTGTTGAAAGGGTTGTATATTTGAAACCTTCTTTTACTGAGATAAATCTGTTATGAGTATGTCTTCAGTCCCGTAGGGACGCTATGTTTATAGATAGACGTTATACAAACCCTCTTTAGTCCCGTACGTACGATATGTGTAGTAACTCATTCTGATATAAACATATCGTCCCTATGGGACTGAAGAGAGGTGGGGTACACATTTTTCTATAAACATATCGTCCCTAATGAAGTTAAAGAAAATATTTGGGTAATTTGGCGAGGTTAGGAAACCTCGCCAGCAGAGTGGTGTACCTGCATTATGCAAACAAGAAATTACCCGTTTAATTATTTAAACTTCATACGGGACTAAAGAGAAGACAACCCGTATAACCATAAGGATTCAGAGTGATTCATCAGAGCTTCTAAGTTTTCTTAAGTTAACACTTATGGGGCTTCGCTTCGCTCTACCCGACCTACTTATTTAGTCTGGACTATCCAGTATATTCAAATTGCACTTGGAATTCTCTCCAGATGATAATCCCACTTCCATAAAACACGACTGCCAAGGGAATCAATATCCAGACCGATAGAATTCCCTTTAATAAGATCAGTCCTACACCCATAACGGTTGACAGGATGAGTACTTTGGGAATAAAGACTATCTGATCAAGTTTCGTGATGCGCTTCGAGATATAGCCGAACCCTACGATAATTAAGAACACCTCACTGATGATCAATGCTATCGCTGCGCCAATGTGACTATAACGTGGTATGAGAAAAAAGTTCAGGGAGATATTCAATAGTGCTGTAGTTCCCATAATAACGGAAAACACGGCGCGTTTGTCTGCTGCACGCAACACGGCAAATACAACGGTCGTCAAAAAAACCATTCCCCCTGTTGCGCTTAGCCATTGTAATACAGTCCCAATCTTGTTTAAGACATCCGATGTATATTTTGGAAACAGTACAGCAGTTAGTTCATGAGAAATAACGGCTAATCCAACTGCTAACGGCACAGCACATATCACCATCCACCGTACCCCGAAAGTATATGCTTGCGATAGTTTGTCCGGTTCATTTACATACAAACGAGAAAGGATAGGAAACATTGCACCCATCATGAACGCACCAGGTAAAGTCGTTAAAGCATTGACAATACTATACGACAGACCATACCAGGTGTTGGCGTCTAAACCATCCGGACTGAGTTTTGATAACATAATAGCATCAATGCGAAAGTAGAGTAGATTAAACAGATTGCCAACAGCGAATGGCAACGCTTGTTGCATGATTGTTACCACTATCTTTCGACTGGGTCTGAAACCGAGTGGCGTGAAACGGTATCGTGTATATCCGATACTCAATATTAAGTTAATACCACTGGCAATCAACATGACTTGGCAGACACTTATAATCCCATATCCGAGTAGGATCGCAGCACCACCGACGAGGACATAAGTGCCTCTTTCAGCAACAACCGTCCATGCCTCATATTTCATCTCCTCATGTGCCCGAAAAACGGATCTAAAGAGTTGCGCGATAGAATTGACAATTTCAACCAATCCTAAATAGAGTATCATCATTAGGATTACAGGTGCGTATCTCAAAACCATTGCAGAAACGATCATGAGGGTGAATGCGACGATGGAAAGAACAAGCCGTACAAGTAAGGCGTTACCCAGATAGTGTCGCGTATCTGAGAGATTCAGTGTCATTTCTCGGACTAAAGGATTGTCTATTCCGAGTTCTATGAGACATGCGATGAGGTTTGTCAGTGCGATTGCAACAAAAAAGCCGCCTAATTCACTCTCAGTAAAATAACGGGGCATCAGCCAGATTGTTATTACGAGTGCACCGAGGCGACCAATAAAGTGTGCGCCGAAAAGGACAGATGTGTTTTTGAAGATACGGTTCATCTAATTTATAGGCGTTGATTCCGTATGTGATCAATCAGAAGTTTGTTGATTAATGTTTCTATTGATATACCTTGGGCATGTGCTTTCTGACTGAGTTCTTGAACGACTTCTGGTAGAATTGCGACGCGAACCGCTCGCTTAGATGGTGTTTCAAAGCGAAACCATTGTCCATCTTCTTCCATAAGATCGGCAGTATCTAATTCATCCCAAAAATTAGCTTCTTCTTCGTAAGTTGAGAACTCTGGTACTTGTAAATCTTTCATTTTCGGAGTCTCCTAAAATTTCGTTTTTCTCGGTCAGTCATATTTCTTGCAGTAATTGGCTTATAAATAGAACCTTGAACGTGTTCTAAAACAACAAACAGGTATCGTCCAACAATTGTTTGCCCGTAAAGAAGATAACGGTTAGTCCCCTGGCGACGTGCTAAATGTAATGAGTCTTCACAGACTTCCCAGACTTCATAGGGTTCTACGTTATGCCGAGCAATATGTTCAATGCGATAGTCATCCCACTCCAATCTGCTGACATACATAAAACACCCTTAGTATCTTTGAACTAATACAACCCAATTCTAACATAATTCGGTACTAATGTCCAATAACTATCAGTATCACCTTGCTTAAGACGATTTGCACCGAGTGTAGCAATTGATGCACCACGAGGCACATTGAAAATAGAATCGGCACGTTTGTATAGGCACTGGCGTGCTGTCTTATCAAACCTTTCTTGAATTGTATTCCCATAAGCTGTTAGACCATCCCCTACAAAGACAATCGTAGAATCAGGGAAAGTATGCTTATCAAGTTTATCTAAGAATTCGTCAATCGGCAAGCAGAGATCATCTGTTATACGACACCATTCTGTACCCCCGTGGAATATAGCACCGTAGATTTCGCTCCGTCGTGCATCAAGTATCGGACAGAGCAATCCCGTTGTCCATCTGAGGTTATAGGCGACTGCTTCTAAAGTGGATACGCCGACAATTGGTTTATCAACGGCATAGCAGAGTGATTTCACTGTTGCGACACCAATCCGGACCCCAGTAAACGACCCAGGTCCGATACCAACAGCGCAACCATCTAAATCGTGTGGCGTTATTTCTCCCCACTTCAGGACAGTATCAATAGCAGGCATCAGTCTGGAGGAGTGTGCTTGGACGATGTTCAGTGTGTGTTCTGCGACTATAATGTCGTTGTCTATGAGGGCAACACTGCCGATAGGAGTGGAGGTGTCTATACCTAATATTTTCATTCTATATCTATCAACAAATCTGAATTTGCACTGGCGTTAAATAGTAGTAATATATGAATATGTAACGTTATTCTACCAGAAACACATCAATTAAATCCATCATTTTATTTGCTTTTACAGATTAAATATGTTATCATTTTAATAGTTTTCTATAAAGTGGGGGATTAGCTCAGTTGGGAGAGCACTTGCATGGCATGCAAGGGGTCACCAGTTCAAGTCTGGTATCCTCCACCATTCATTTTCCTCATCTTCGTGTTCCCATACCAAAACACAACAAAATAGTATACCACGTTATGTAGCAAAATCAAGAAAAAGTTGATATTCCCATAGTAAACCCCAGATGCGGACGAAAGGTATATCATAGGGTATTAAATACCCACGTTCTATAGACCTTTCGCACCGTTGGTGCTTGATTTTTATTGTTCACACATTCCTATCATGGTAATCTTGAAATCCTGGTTCGGACAAGTAACTAAAACTTTACACACCCATTGCCAGAGTTCGCTTGACAGCATATGGTAAATTCTTGCAACTTTTGCTAAATATTTAGAAAAATTGCAATTTTTTTTTACCAAAATGCCCCCTTTTAAGGTTGAAACCTGTGTCTTTAAGTATAGAGGATATGTGAGTGATATTTATGGCTTTATCGATTTTACCTATTTTTACGAACTTTTGGGATTAATACTGTGTCTATCATATTATGAAAGGCATTTTATGCAGCAATTTGGAAAAATCCGTTTGCCGCATTTTGCGTAAGTTCGGAAATTTTCGGGTGCCTTTTAAACAATTCTTAGATGTTACTTGCTATGAGTTCATTGTGTGTTTTATAATAACTTTAATACTGTCAAAAGTTATAGAAACCATCGTTGGTATTTTAAGCTAGAAAATGATAGTATTTTAAGGTAGAATATGAAAACGATAAGGAGAATTAAAATGAGAAAATTGAGTTATATCAGGATCGCACTCTTGATAATATGTAGTCTATTCACCACGCCTTTCTGTTTTGCCCAATCATTAGCGGTGGATAGTCATATCCCAGAAAGTTTAACCTATTCTGAATGGGTGAAAGAGGAAGGAAATATTTTGAGGTTGCATCATTATACAGCAGCTATGGTATCTGTGTCTATTGATGAATTCACGTATGATCCATCCTCGAATGGCGTTGCTAATCTTGATGGCAGCTTTTATATTATGAACTATCATCCAAGAAATAGTTTAAGTTATACTGGTGAGATACGCATGGAAATATTCAAACCGACAGAAAACGGCGATTTAACGTATTTGCCGCATGCGGAAAAAGAGGTATCCGGCTACTTAAAAAGTTGGAACGAGAACAGAGATAATGATGAGATTATTGACGATTTCTCTGAAAGTCTCAGCTTAAATATAGATTGTTTAAGTGGTCCTGAAGATATTGACGAAGATGACAGATTAAAGATGTCTGCGTCTATAACGTTGCGTGCGACGATTCGTAATACAGAGGAAACTTGGTCAACAACCTATACAGAAGAATTCACACATTCACCAACAAGTGACCACGGTTTGGGACCGACAACGGATGGCGAAACCTTCTCTGGAGATTGCAGTTGCACTGGGAGTGATGAATGGGATTCTCTTATGATCACAGAAAAACCGTATGATATGATCTACTGGTATGTGAAGGGGCCCGGGGATACAAGTGCATACGGCACCGTGGAAGATATTGTTGAAGGTGATGGTGTAGAACGGAGTTCAGTCTTTACCTACACTTTCCCTGAGGAAGACGGTCTACCGGGAACGGGTTCTTTCTACGAAATCACTGCCTATGTTTACAGTTCGGATGGAAGTGTTTACTGGGAGTCCTATTCAGTCTGGGTAGAAGATGATTGAGGTGAACATGGTGTTACAACGGATTATTTTCTGCTTCCTGCTACTCTTGCTACCGACGTTTGCGAACGCAAAAATCGTTTTGAAATCACGACAAGATGGAGGTCCGTATCTGTATGTGATGGACGATGATGGTCGCAATTCCATTAGGTTGACAACCTTTAATCCCCTGTGGCCTGTTTGGTCTCCGGACGGTATGCAGATTGCTTTTAGTAAATTTCTACCACCGGGACCGACAGGTAGGCAAAGATCCGCCATCGTCATCATCAATAGTGATGGTAGCAATGAACATAGACTTACCGACGACCATGAGGATAATCTAAATGGGAATCGTGTTTTTGAGACGAGTTGCGATTGGTCGCCGGATGGTCAGCACATGGTTTTCGAAAGCTCACGCACTGGACGTACTGAAATCTGGACGATTAATCTCAAAACAAAAAATTTGCGGCAACTAACAGACACAGATGGATTGTCAACATTTCCATCTTGGTCTCCCGATGGTAAATATATCGCTTATCGGGACGATCCACCAAGAGGGTTCTCTACCATCTATGTTATGCTTAGCAACGGAGACAGACAGCGGGAGCTTGCACCAGGCGATTCTTCGCTCAGACGCAATTTTCCGAGATGGTCTATTGATAGTCAATCTGTTGTTTACACCGAAGATACGTTTAGTCCAGTAGGGGGACAACTTCGTAATGTTTTAGATAAAGTTGTCATTCATAATATCAATACTGACAAAAGACAGATTGTTGATACACCTGACGATTGGTCAATTCATAGTGCATGCTATATGGGTAACAAACTACTATTGATTTCAGCAAAGAGTAGAGAAGGCAAACCCGATAAATGGGAATTGTACCAGTATCACCTCGAAACAGGTAAGATTGTGAACCTAACAAATACGCCTTGGGACGAGTTTGCTATGGATTGGATCAGTGATGATGTGCTTCCTGTACTACCGAAGGATAAAAAAAAAGTAACCTGGGGAACGGTAAAACAATAGTACAGTGAGTGCCCTTCTATTACATATCTATAATAACTACAGACAGATATCCATTATTGGGTATCTGTCTTTTTTGTTTCCATCATACACTTTACGATGAACTGTATTGGTGAAGATATTGAATCTTTTGCGACAAAATCTTTACGCATCCGTTTATGTACATAGCACTCCGCTGGAGTGCAGTCCATCAACAATCCTTTTTCTATAGACATATTGCTCCGCTGGAGCAAGGTTCAGCGAGCAATTTTCTTAAGTGACAAGAACTTTACACACCCATCAACAAAAATACTTGCAACTTTTCGCAATTATAGATATAATCTAATTTCAAATCAAATTAACACAATATACCTATATCCCCACTAAAGGAGAATATGGTTATGCAAGCATTTGAGTATATCGCTGCAAATACGGTATCCGAAGCTGTCACACTGCTTGATGAAAAAGGTGAAAATGCCAGAATCCTTGCAGGTGGTACTGATCTTATCGTTCAAGCTCGAGAAGGAAAACGCAACTTAGATTGGATGATAGATATCAAATCCATCCCCGAAGTAAATGAGATTGACTATAACGCTGACAGTGGATTGACACTCGGTGCAGCGGTTCCTTGTTATCAGATATATGCAGTTGATGCCTTATGTGATGCGTATCCCGGTTTAGTTGACGCGACTAAGATTATCGGTGGCACTGCCATTCAGGGACGCGCAGCGATAGGCGGCAACCTTTGTAACGCTTCACCTGCTGCAGATGCTATTCCACCGTTGATCGTATTGAATGCAACTTGTGTCATTGCCGGTCCAAACGGAGAACGAGAAATACCTGTTGAAGATTTCTGCACCGCCCCAGGACAAACAGTACTTGAGAAAGGTGAGATGCTTGTTTCCATAAAGATACCGGCACCACAGGAGAGTTCAAGTTCCTACTATCTAAGATTTATCCCACGCAATGAGATGGATATCGCAGTCGTTGGCGTAGGCGCATCCGTTGTGTTAGATGCAGCAAAAGAGAAGTTCGTATCTGCAAGGATCGCGCTTGCTGCTGTCGCACCTACACCCTTATTTGCTGAAGAAGCGAGCACGCTACTCGCAGGTAAAGAAATCTCTGATGCCACTATTGATGGGGCAGCACAAGCCGCACAAACCATCGCACGTCCGATTAGTGATATGCGCGGTACTGCTGAACAGCGAACACATCTTGTCGGTGTTCTGACGCGTCGTGCCCTCAATGGCGCAATCCAGAGAGTTAAAGAAGCGGTCTAATATGTTTATCACTATCGTTGTTAAACGTTCTATCTGAACTAAAAACGTGAAAGGAAATCTAATCTATGGCGAGAAAATCACACGTTCAAACCACTATCAATGGTGAAACGGTAGAATTTCTCTGTGAACCTCGGCAAAGTCTGCTGGAAGTCCTCAGAGATGAACTTCACCTAACAGGAGCAAAAGAGGGATGCAACAACGGAAATTGCGGGGCATGCAGTGTCATCCTTGATGGGAGACTCGTCAATTCATGTCTCGTTCTCGGCGTTGAAACGGATGGACATACAGTAGAAACAATTGAAGGACTCGCTGACCCAGAAGCACTACATCCGATCCAAGACGCATTCCTTGAAAATGCCGCACTTCAATGTGGAATCTGTACACCGGGTTTTATTATGAGTGCCAAAGCACTACTTGATCAAAATCCGAACCCAACGGAGCATGAAGTCCGATACTGGTTAGCTGGAAATTTGTGCCGTTGCACCGGCTATGATAAAATCGTTCGCGCTGTGCTTGATGCAGCCGCTGCTATGTAAAGGAGCATCCTGATGTCTGAAAAGAAAGAATATAAAGTTATCGGAACGCGTCCGATACGTCATGATGGTGTTGACAAAGTTACAGGGAGGGCAATCTATGGTGCAGACTTTCAGATTACCGGACTTCTTCATGGTAGAGTGCTTCGAAGTCCACATGCTCATGCACGTATTATCTCCATAGATACAAGCCGTGCTGAAGCACTGCCGGGTGTTAAGGGGATTGTCACTGCGCAAGACCTACCCGAAGCAGGAGATAAAATAGCAGACCTTGGGGAAGGTGCAGTCAACCTTAAATATCTCTGTGACAACATTTTAGCAAGCGATAAAGCACTCTATAAAGGACACGCTATAGCTGCGGTTGCTGCTACGAATCCCCATATCGCTGAAGAAGCATGCACACTGATTGACGTTGAATATGAGGTACTTCCACCTGTGTTAGAGGTGCGTCAAGCAATGGAACCCGATGCACCCATTCTACATGAAAACCTAACAACTGCCTCATTGGGTGATGAAGATGACAAACCAACCAACATTGCCAGTCACCTACAACACAAGAAGGGGGACATTGAAGAAGGTTTTGCGGAGGCAGACGTAGTCATTGAAAGAGATTTCATTACCGGCACCGTCCATCAAGGTTACATTGAACCACACAACGCAACTGCACATTACAACCAAGATGGACAGTTAACAGTGTGGTGTAGCACACAAGGTGCGTTTACTGTTCGTGAGCAACTCGCTGAAATCCTTCAGTATCCCATATCTAAGATCAAAGTTGTTCCATTGGAAATCGGCGGCGGTTTTGGTGGTAAGATAAACGTCTACATCAAACCTGTGGCTGCACTTCTTGCGAAAAAAACAGGCAAACCTGTCAAAGTCTTGATGAACCGTGCTGATGTCTTTGAAGGCACTGGTCCAACTCCCGCTTCCTATATCACGATTAAAATAGGGGCTAAGAAAGACGGAAAAATAACAGCAGCACAGACATCTCTCGCTTTTGAAGCAGGTGCATATCCCGGTTCACCCGTGGGCGCAGGGGCAATGTGTGTGTTTGCTCCTTACAATATTGAACATGTCTTAATTGATGGATATGACGTAGTCGTTAACAAACCGAAGACAGCACCCTACCGTGCACCCGGTGCGACAAATGCAGCATTCGGTACGGAAACCGTCATTGACGAACTCGCTGAGCAATTAGACATTGACCCGCTTGAGATCCGGATTATGAACGGTGCGAAAGAGGGTGATCGCCGTGCAGATGGTCCTATTTTCCCACGTATCGGATTCATTGAGTCGGTTGAGGCAGCTAAAGAACATCCACACTACACCGCACCCAATGGTAAGAAATACCATGGACGTGGGGTCGCATCCGGTTTCTGGTTCAACATCGGTTTAGAATCAAGCGTTACAATTAATGTTAACCCAGATGGTACAGTTAACCTCGTTGAAGGTTCAACAGATATTGGGGGTACACGTGCTTCCATCGCAATGCAAGCAGCCGAAGTACTCGGTATTCCTGCCGAATCTGTCAATCCGACCGTTGTAGATACGAACTCAATCGGTTATACTGCTGTAACCGGTGGTAGTCGTACGACTTACGCAACAGGATATGCAGCGTATGAAGCAGCGCATGATGTTGTCAAACAGATGATCGGTCGTGCTGCAAAACTCTGGGATGTTGACGAAGCAAATGTGCAGTTTGCTGACGGTGAATTCTCATCCATTAATGGTAAAGAGGAACAGATAAGTTTTCGTGATCTCTCAGCAAGACTCGGTCAGACAGGGGGTCCCGTTATTGGTAGAGCGACTATGAATCCTGCTGGGGCAGGTGGTGCATTCGCAACCCACGTCGTTGATGTTGCCGTAGATGAAGATACGGGTAAGGTTGAGATATTACGTTATACAGCGACACAGGATGCGGGTAAAGCCATTCATCCGAGTTATGTTGAAGGACAGATACAGGGTGGTGTAGTTCAAGGTATCGGTTGGGCATTGAATGAGGAGTATATCTACAATGAAGAAGGTACTATGACAAATGCAAGTTTCCTCGATTACCGCATGCCGACATGTTTAGACCTTCCGATGATTGATACTGTCATCGTTGAAGTACCGAATCCGGGGCATCCGTATGGGGTACGTGGAGTCGGTGAGGTGCCGATTGTTCCACCACCCGCTGCGATAGCGAACGCAATTTATGACGCTATCGGTATCAGAATGACTGAATTGCCGATGTCTCCTGATCGTCTCTTGAAAGCTATGGGCAAAATCTAAACCTTGTATACATGCCAAGTTTCGTATATTGGACAAGGTGTATCGTTATACCAGTTCTATTTGTTCTTATCTCATTCTTTCGTAGGTCGGGTAGAGGCACGCCATTAAAATATTAACTGGCGACACGTCTTGATTCTGGCTATCATGTCGGGTTTCGTGCCTCTACCCGACCTACATAAGGATGCGGTATAATTAATCAGAAATGGTATTGCCTTGTTCACTGTTTATTGAGGAAAACAGTATGCCGATTATTGCCATCCCCGCACTCATGCGCAACCTGACAGACGGTGAAGAACGCGTTACAATTACCGGTGCTACCCTCAGAGAAGTCATAGACAACTTAGAGAAACGTTATCCGGGAACAAGAGCGAAGTTATGTGATGGTGACAGGATCCGTCCAGGTATTGGTGTCTATATCAATGGAGTCATAACCCGAATTGGGATGCACGAACGCGTAGACGCTGATGCAGAACTCCATTTCCTACCTGCAATCAGTGGAGGATTAACTTGTGGAACTTGAATTTTTAGTTTATGAGGACGTAGGTTATGAATGTTTTACGCGGAATTGTTAAATGGATAGATGCATTTGAATCTGGTAGTCATTTCAGAAAGTGGACTGCAATTCTACTCAAAACCGTGGGGATACTTGCTATAATCGGATCTGTTGTCTGGGGTGTTGCGGTTTACGTAGGATCCGTATATACAAGTGAAAATTTAGACACAAGTGAACTGATTTTCACTATCATAGGTTCACTTTTAACACTCTGTTTGAACATTTTTTTAGGTATAGTTCTCATCTTGTTGTTCTGGAACAGATCCAAGAAAATCAGAGAATTACATGAAGAAATATCTTTTGAAATATTACAGATCGCAGTTATCCTAACCCGATTGGTTGGAGAAGTAGGATTCGTTTTGCTTGTTGTATTTGGTATCCAAGGGTTAGTCTCTTCAATTTTTGGTACAGGATTCCTGGAGATTCCTGGATTTGTGTTGATTGAATTTGAGACAAATGGAGAATTCACCTTTATCCGTGGTATACTCAACTTTCTGGGTTCCACTATCGTCGGTGCAATCGTTCTGATTGTACACTACTGTTTAGCAGAATTAATAAATCTGTTTGTGGATATGGCAACTCATGTCAAGAATATTAAAACGACTATATCAACTGATGGGAATAGCTCAGATTCATAGAAAATTTCAATGACGCATTTTAGAACATATTACTCCATTCTCAGAAAAGGAATATAGAAAAATGGCTGAACAACATCATGAACTTGCACATGTATTCGCGGACCCATCACAGACTGTAAAGGATGCCCGCGGTGCTAAATCTCGGGATGTACACACACCCTATACCTTTCCAAATTACACAAAGGCGGAGTGGACTGAAAAAGCAGAAGCATTACGACAGCAGATACGCGTCGCAAACGGTTTAGTCCCGAAGCATGAACTCACCCCCCTCAACGCGAAAATATCAGGAAAAATTGAACGTGAAGATTATACCGTTGAAAACGTCTATTTTGAAGCATTCCCAGGTTTCTTGACAACAGGAAATCTTTATCGTCCGAAAGGCAAACCAGGTCCATTTCCTGCAATCGTAAGTCCACATGGACATTGGGGACGTGGACGTTTAGAAGATATTGAACGCGGCTCAATCCCCGCGCGGTGTATAAACTTCGCTAAACAGGGATATGTAGTTTTTGCGTATGATATGATTGGCTACAATGATAGTGCAAAACAACTCGAACATCGTTACGGTGGCACACCAGAAAGTCTATGGGGATTAAGCGCAATGGGACTTCAACTTCAGAACGGAATTCGCGCCATTGACTTTCTGCAAAGTCTTCCCTATGTTGACGATGAACGTATCGGTTGCACAGGTGCTTCGGGTGGTGGTTCGCAAACCTTCATTTTAACTGCGATTGATGAACGCATCAAAGTCTCTGCTCCTGTCAATATGATTTCTGCAACGATGCAGGGTGGGTGTATATGTGAAAATGCACCAAACTTGCGGTTGGAAGCGAGTAACCTTGAAATCGGAGCTTTGATGGCACCCCGTCCACTATTGCTTGTTTCATGCACAGGTGATTGGACAGTAAACACACCAACCGTTGAATATCCTGCCATCAAAAGCATTTATGCACATTTTGATGCAGAAGATAAACTGTATCAAGTTCAGGTAGATGCAGGACATAACTACAATAAGGAGAGCCGTGAAGCAGTATATGCATGGTTCGCAAGGTGGTTATTGGGGTTATTGGAAGCAGAAGACACGTCGGCGTTTAAGGAAGTACCCTATCAGGTAGAATCTGACGATGCACTCTTGATGTTTTCTGAGCGTGATTTACCTGAAAATGCTCTAAAACAGGAGGAGATACTTCCCGCATGGATCAAACGTTCACAAGAGACTTATGCTAATCTAATACCTAAGGACATAGATGATCACGAAGAATTCAAGCATCAGATGGAGAGTGCGTTACAGAGTTCACTTGGACTACACATACCTGATGGCAGTGAAATGACACTCGTTGAGCCAGAAGGTGCATTTCCTACGACTTTTCATCCACGCTATTCGGCACGTCATCTTGTTCTCGGTAGGAAAGGGGTTGGTGACGCCATCCCCGCTGTTCTATTCCGTGCGGAACCTTTGGTCGGACATGACCCCGTTGTTGTCATAGTACATCCTGAAGGAAAAGAGAAGTTAATCGACCCAGATACAGGTGAACCGGCTCTTATCATCACAGACCTGCTATCTGCAAATCCTGATCACAAAGTCTTTATCATTGATGTTTTCGGCACAGGAGAACACGGAGAATACGAGAGATCTGAGGATACGAACTTCTTCACAACCTATAACCGAACGACCGCAGCATTACGCATTCAAGACATTGTTACGACTCTACACTATTTCGCAACAAGAGGAGATGTCTCACAGGTGAGTCTTATTGGCATAGGTGAAGCAGGTTTATGGGGATTGCTCGCAGCGGGATTTGTGAACATCACTAACGTCGTTGTGGATGCAACACATTTTGATAACAATTCTGATGAAGCATTCTTGAAAACCCTACCCATCCCAAGTATACGTAGAGTCGGTGATTTTCGCACTGCTGGAACCCTCATTGCGCCGGGAAACCTTATCATTCACAATACGGGTGATGCTTTTGATACTACATGGATTAAAGAGGTTTACAGTAATTTAGACGAAAGTTTTAGACTGTTCGTGCAAAAAGAAAAACTATCCGATGCAACGATAGCAAGTATAATTATCGGTTAATAGACAGGCAATGAATTACCCTACTACAAACATTGGGTTCGTAGTAGGGTAATTCATTGCCTGTCGAGAAATTTGAACAGAGGTGAGGTGTTTTAACCTCACCTTTATTCCGTGTGAAGATAAGTCTATAACATACTACAGATTATAGCCACGTTCATTGTGCTGTGATAGGTCAAGACCCATGCGTTCGTCATCCTCTTCAACGCGTAAACCAACGATGGCATCAACGATTTTAAGGATGATAAACGATAGCCCACCGCTCCAAACAATAGTGATAACGATACTGAGGAACTGTGCCCAGACCTGACTCCCTATCATTATTTCTTCAGAACCACCTAATGCTGTGGAGGCAAAAACACCTGTCAATAAAGCCCCGACAATCCCACCGATACCGTGAACACCAAAAGCATCAAGAGAATCGTCATAACCCAGTTTAGATTTCAGACTGGTAGCACCCCAGAAACAGACAGCTCCAGATGCAAACCCGATAGCAAGTGCTCCCATCGGACCAACCGTGCCTGAAGCAGGTGTAATTGCAACTAATCCACCTACTGCACCTGTAACTATCCCTAAGACACTCGGTTTACCGTGTTTGATCCATTCAATGAACATCCAAGTTACCGCAGCGGTTGCAGTTGATACTTGTGTAACAAGCATCGCCATTCCAGCTGTACCGTCAGCTGCGAGTTGGCTTCCTGCATTAAAACCGAACCACCCAACCCATAGCATTGAGGCACCAACGACAGTAATCGTCAAACTATGGGGTGGCATCGCTGTTGTCTGGTATCCGATCCGTTTTCCGACTAAGATACAAGCAACCAAAGCCGCGACACCCGCATTGATATGCACTACATTCCCGCCAGCAAAATCAAGTGCCCCGATAATATCACCAAACAGGGCTCCGTCTCCGCCCCAAGCCATGTGGCAAAGTGGAGCATAGACTATTAGCGACCAAACTGCAGAGAAGAGCAGCATTGCGGAAAACTTCATACGTTCAGCAAACGCTCCAGCAATCAAGGCGGGGGTAATAATTGCAAAAGTCATTTGGAATACAACAAAAACTGTTTCTGGTATACTTAAGGTTAGACTATCTACACCAACGCCACTCAGAAATGCCGTGCCGAGTCCTCCTATAAAGGAGTTGAATGTGATTTTTCCTGCCTCCATACCAGCTGTGTTAAACGCCAGACTATAGCCAATGACGATCCACAATACAGTGATTATTCCTGTCAATGCGAAACACTGCATCAGAACTGAAAGCACATTCTGAACCCGTACAAGACCCCCATAGAAGAGTGCAAGCCCAGGTATAGTCATGAATAGAACGAGTGCTGTTGCAGTTAGCATCCACGCAGTATCACCAGCAACAAGGGTTGCCGTTTCCGCTTCCTCTTCATCATCCTTATCTGCTTCGTCTGACTCACCTTCTTCTGCTTGGGTTTCTTCTGCTTGTTCGACTTGTGCTTCCTGTTCTGGGGCATCTTGAGCCATAATGAAACTCGGAACACCCGACATCAATAACATCAAGATTAACATTCCAACGATGGAATAACGGATACGTTTCTTTGTCAACTGTGATGCACTTTGTTGTTGCATCTGTTACCTCCTTAGATTTACAAGCAAATTCTACTTGTTAAATATTTCGTCCTCTTACCAAGTGCGAACGAATGTCATTCTGCCAGTAAGACCAGAATCTTCTGAATCTTCATCCATCTGTGTTTCAATACCGACAAATAGTCCGAGTGTGTTGTTCTCACCGTAAGCCATGTTGATACGGCCACCAACAACCAGACTATCAAGACCTGTCTCAGTTTCTTCTTCTAAACCTGCTAAAGTCGCACCTACTTCTAACTGGGGTCCGATCGCAATGTTATCAGTAACAGAATAGAGGATAAAGTTTCGAGTATAAAAAAGGTCATCATCATAGTCAAATGATGTGTTGAAAAACATTTGTATCCACGATTCAAAATTGATGGATCCTGCTGTGAGATAGGTAAACAGTTGAGGGGCAATTATTGAATTCGGACCGTTTGCTGTCTCATAGTCAAACCCAATCCCTACCATAGGAAGGAAAGTGAGTGAAAGTGATTCGTCATCAACAACGGGAATGCCAATACCGAGATCAAACTCTGCAAAGGTACCAACAACGTAAATATCACTATCTATTGATATATTACCCATCGGATAACTGCCACCAAACCATATCTGCGTGCCAAGGCTATCTGTATCAGTACGGAACCAACCAGAAATACCCGATTCCTCTTCCATTTCCATTTCCATCTCTTCACCCGCTCCGTGCGCGTCAGCGTAGACCATTGAAACGCTACCAACTGCGAGGATACAAACTATTGCCAACACCTGTGGTAACCAAAATGCTTTAGATTTCATTAAATTCTCCTTAGTTGTGTAATATTAAACACTATTACGGTATGCCAGTCTCTCAAACGATTATTGATTCTGACATTGATTTGTGATAGAATCTGTGCTTAGTTGCACTGCCTTCGTTAAAGCAATAAACGTGCCAATTGTGTGTTCGTCCAAACTTTGTTCTTTTAGAACATCAGTAACCCGTAATCAGTAGTCAGTTGTTAGTATAATGCTCTATGGAAGTTCAGTTGATAACTGTCGTCTGACGGCTATACCTGTTTCTGCAAAAAATGCTGAAATTTTCATCACAAAATTGCCTAAAAAATAAGCATATTCTACTTGGCTGTATCGTCATTATCGGTGCGTTTCTTAGGTTTTGGCAATTGGGAGAATGGAGTTTCTGGATTGATGAGGTACTGACAGTTCTTGACGCAGAAGAATTTTCATTTACTAATTCACCCATCAATCCAATTCCGTATATCGCTGCAAAAATTTCCGGTACGATAGGTGAAAAACTGTCATTTATGATGGATATAGGAGATGAGTGGAAGAGTCGTCTCATCTTCTGCCTATCAGGAATCGTTTCTATTCCGATTGTATTCAGTTTAGGACAGTCTTTATATAATAAGCGTGTCGGTATTTTCGCTGCTGCGTTTGTTGCATTGTCAAACTGGCACCTGTTTTGGTCGCAGAATGTGCGTTCTTATGTCCTTACC
This sequence comes from Candidatus Poribacteria bacterium, assembly GCA_022828145.1. GTDB lineage: Bacteria > Poribacteria > WGA-4E > WGA-4E > WGA-3G > MSPOR6. Next base: position 103,926 of record JAJEJA010000047.1, read on the forward strand.
TTTCTGTTTGCAGTATTGACGGCACTGTTTTTCTACCGATCCTTTGACAAAGACTCAACCATCTTAACTATTGGTGCGCTCTTTTCCTGTATCTGCCTTATTTTATCGCATCTGCTGGCAGCTGCTATAGTCCCAACGTTGGCAGTCTTTGCGGTTCTCCAATTGGTAGAAAAACGGAATAGAAAACGGTGGGTAAACCTGCTGATATTCTTTATACCCTTTGCATTACCTGTGTTAATGCTTGTCCTACCTCAAATACGCAACTATATATCATCTGGTTGGGGACACAACGAGTGGGGACGTAGTCCACTCTATATTGTCCTGACTATCGGGCAAGGGGTTAGCATTCCGATAGTTGTTGCAGCTGCTTTCGGTGCTTTCGTGAAACCGCTGGATCGTCCTACAGTCTTTCTTATCTGCTTTGCGGGTGTGCCTTTAGTACTAATGTTGATTGCATCACAACTACAAAACGTTGCAGGATACTATCTGTTTTGGACAACTCCTGCATATTTTATCCTTGCGGCAGTTGCATGTGAACATATCTGGAAGGGAATAAAACCGATAGGGCAATCATTACATACTGGCGCGTTGATGCGTGTCCTCGTTCCGTGTGTAATTGTGATGACATTACTGGCACAGGATTATCTCTACTATCGGATTGAAAATGGCGGGAGACCGAAATGGCGGGAGACATTTGAAATCATACAAGCAGAACGAGAACCTACTGACCAATTGATCATATCAGAACCAGAAATGGCGCGGTTCTATATGCCGACAATTAGAGCGACTGACATTGACAAATTAGTAAAAGACAGGACAGGTTTTGAGAAGGAGTGGGAAAGTTCAAGTGGGAAAAGGTTATGGTTTGTCGTAGACGTGGCAAGTTTTAACGTCTTTGATTCGGATAAACGTGTACGTAATTGGATACGTCAACGGGGACAGATGGTAGCATCGTTACCTGCGTTTTCACGGGCAAAAGACAGAACGATACATATCTATCTTGTAGAATAGGCGCGGTATCTCACCGCGCCCCTTTCAAATTATTTACGTTCTATCTGTTTACCAGAGACGGGTGAAATTCATCCTACCCGTTAGTCCGCTATCCTCATCACCTTTTTCAGTGTCATACCCAACGTATAAACCGAGTGTGTTATTCTTACCGTAATTGATATTAATCCGTCCACCGATAGTCTGACTCCAAAGAGCACCCTTATCTCCCAAACCTTGCACCCTTTCAAACTGTGGACCGATGGCAATTACATCGTTCAGGGCGTAAGTGAGATAATTACGTGTATAGAGTTCATCTATAGCCGTATCATCAAATATGGAAGTATAAGTATTGATTGTCCAGTGGAAAAAGAAGAACTTATCTGCAGATAGGAAAACAAAGAATTGTGGATAGAGTGAATCAGGGCCATCCACGCCTTTATAGTCAAACCCTACACCGAGCATCGGTTGTAGCAAGAGCGTCATGCTGTCATTCGCAACAACGGGAACTGTAACACCAAGATCAAATTCTCCCGTATACTTACCTTTATGATTATCATTGATATATACATTAGATGCGATGGAGATGTTTCCAATCGGATGACTTGCTCCAATCAAGAAGTAGCTGCCTAAACTATCAATATCAATCTGGAACCACCCTGAAATACCGGGTTTCTCTTCTGACATTTCACCTTCAACTTCATGAGCATCTGCAAGAACAGATGATGTGCCAATAATAGATAATATACCGACCATGAGAAAGGCAACGACTAAATGTAATGCATTCGTTTTCATAATGTCTCCTTAGGATGTGCTATTTTGCAATAGTACTTATGTTCAAACTTATGTCAAATCGGGTTAGCAAATTGTAGAATCAACAGAAAGCAAACTCATATCGTAGAGTGCCTTACAATGTTGACATATACAAGTATATCCTATTTTTCAGTATGATTTCAAGGGTTTTGATTTATGGGATATTTTGAGATGTCAACCTGTTCCATCAGTTGTGCCAGTTTCTGCTTATCCTTTACACCCTTTGACGCTTCAACACCAGAGCATAGGTCAATTCCGTAAGGATCGATAGTTTCGATTGCATCTTTAACGTTGTCTGGACGGATTCCCCCCGCAAAAAACACAGGTAACGGACTTTCTGCGATGAGCTCAGCGGCAACGTGCCAATCACATGTCTTGCCAGTACCACCATAGCGCGGCGGGTCAACGCTCATATCAACAGAATCGAATAGGAGAAAATCCGACCCCGCATCACAGTACGCCTGCATCTGTTCACGAACTGCTGGTATGTCTACATTTTCAGGATTTCCTGCTGGTAAGTAGACAGACTTCCACAACTGACATGTCACGAGACATCTGAGTTCTTCTACCTGTTGTGGTGTCTCCGTTCCAAGCAGTTGAACTGCAAAGGGTCTTATTTTGGATACCGCTTCATATATATCAGTTGTTGTGCGATTGTAAAGTAGTAGTACAGTCGGGATAGGACTTGCGCTTGCGATTTCCACGGCTTGGCTTGCGTTTAATGAACGTTCTGAGACTGCGACGTCAACGAGCACACCGGAATAATCTGCACCTGCATCTGCAGCGAGACACGCATCGTGAATAGATGTTGTTCCACAGATTTTAACTTTGCAGGACTGTTTTGAACTATTGGATTTGTAACTATTCATAATCTCTCCTGTCTATTGAAAACCTTTCTGTAACGTATTTTCCTACGCACCACAAAAAACTGTTTGCCTGTCTGCAGCAGAGTAACAGATAATCATAGTGACGGGTTGCCATCCGGTATTCACAGCATTATGTTTGACATTGCGTGGAATACGAAGCATCATCCCAGGTTTGAGTGGAATTGTTTCGTCTCCTAACTTATGGTCGCACTCACCTGAAAGGACATAGATTAACTCCTCACAGTTCGGATGGTAATGGGTCGGATTGCCTTCTCCTGCGTTAATGTAGACAACCCCGAATGTCATTTCTGCGTCCGGATCAATTTGGTCATTACATAGCCACTTAATGGCACCCCACGGAAAATCAAGAGATCCCGCTTCGTTGCTATCTGTTAAGGTTATTTCCATTTTTTCTCCTTTATTGTTTATAACGTGAGTTTGATAAAACACATTGTGGGACAAATTTTTAGTTTGTTTCATAGCACACAAACTAGAAAGTTTGTGCTACAAGGCGGTCCTTGGGACAAAATACTGCTTATAGGACTGACATCTTTTATTATCAAACTAGTGGACAGTCCAGACTAAATATGTAGGTTGGGTTGAGCGAAGCGAAACCCAACACGTAAGGATTGTGTCTATCATGCAGAACCAACGTCCAAATTTACTTTATATACATTCTGATCAACACAACCCTTATGTT
>JAJEJA010000001.1 GCA_022828145.1 Candidatus Poribacteria bacterium
GGAGGAGACAGACGCAATGGAATTAGAAGAGGTGTATTATACCGAATATACGTCTCGTCAACGTGAAGAAGCAGCGAATCAAAATCGGAGAACAATTGTTCGAAAACTGCTCAGTAAACTTGGAGAGAGTGAACGGACAGTAGTAACGATGCATTACCTTGCAGGCTTAACGTGTGAAGAGATTGGTAGGTTTTTGGGTGTATCACCGAACACGGTAAAAAGTCGGCTGCATCGGGCCAGAGAGCGGTTAAAGAAGGAGGAAGCAGTGATACAAGAAAACCTTAGCAGTTTGCAACTGCCAACACATACGACAGAGAATATCATGAAGGAAATATCACGTCTCAACCCAGCAACGCCAGCAGGAAATAAACCTTTAATACCCTTAGCAGTTTCTGCTGCTTCAGCCATTTTAGTGCTCTTGTTGATGGGAGTTGGTACGCAATACTTAAATCGTTTTCAGAAACCGTATAGCTTAAACGCACAATCAGAACCGACGATTGAGATAACAGATACACAACTCGTCATAGATACACCAGCAAAACCGGCTGTACGAGCTCAGGTTGGGGAATCTGACGTATCCGGTAGAACCGAAGTGAAAGGGAAAAAACCGGACGCACCACTATTCGCTGCAGCACAAGTGGATGAAGATGAAATATCAAAACCGATACGGCAATGGAGTGATGCGAAAGGACCGGAAGGTGGTGCAGTTGGTACTCTCTTCAAAACAAACCACGGTGACGTTTATGCAACGTCAAGAAACGGTCTCTACAGACTCACAGACGATGGAAAAGCATGGAATCTCATAAATACGATTAAATATTCTTCACGTGAAGCACTAACAGGAAGGAATGTATTTCGATATGTAGAGTGGCAGAATACGCTCTACCGGGCTATTGATACAAGAATCTTCGCTTCTACAGATAGAGGCACGACATGGAAAGAATTTTGCGAGTGTAATAAAGGTGAACTTGTTGGTATGGTAATAACAGGAAGTAAACCAGAATCTGAAAGCGAGATGACAATCTACCTTGCTTATAAGAAAGGGGTGTTTCGATCAGAAAACGCTGGCAAATCGTGGACACCACTACCCGAAGGTATCAGCGATAGACAAATTGGTGTAATCACTCATGTAGAAAATACTGTTTTTGTTGGTACTGACAAAGGACTCTATCGCATAAGTACAGATAAATGGGAACTGTTGGCCATTGACAAAGAGGATAGAAACAGGAACTTATTACCAATTATTGCGATGGAAGTTGCAGAAAACAGCCTCTATGTTGTTACAAGGAAAAGTAGTTTTGGAGATTCTGATCCATTCTATGAAACTTTCGGTTTGTCGATGGTAAAATCCAATTCTCGGATGCCAAGAATTGGATTTAAACCTCCTGAACCATACGTGTGGTCAATTTTTCGTTCAGATGATATAGGCAATTCATGGGAAACTATTACGCCAGATAGCAACAATATAGAGAAGAAACCAAAGCAAAAGCCAAAACTCTCCAATATATTTCCATCACGCAAAAAAGAAAGCGATACTCCCTATAGCACACCAGTGGATACAACCTTCAATATATCCGCAGCAGGGGAAAAGGTGATGGTGATAAGCGGTAAGGAACACTTCTATTCAATGAACGCTGGTAAGACTTGGAAGCCGTTGAACAATACTAACGATATGGGGAGTGCTGTTGCTTCGGTATTTTTAAATGAGAATACTTTTTATAGATCTGGAAGATTCGGAATTTACCGTACCACAGATGGCGGCAAATCGTGGCATCAATTTAATACTGGGTTTGTAAATACGTATGTGCAGGAATTGATTGCTGTTAACGGCACTCTCTTCGCGAATACAAGAACTCGGCTTGTCAGTTCAATTGATGGTGGCGAATCGTGGACACCTGTTCCAGGCGATACCGGTTATATCACACGTATTGCGCAATCTAATGGGCAACTATATGTGAGAGACGATAAAATTGGGATACCTCGGTTTTATCGGTTATCTACCAAAGATAATAGACTCATTGACGCTTCTAAAGTACCCGCCTTTAATGTATATGACCCATACAAAGCAATGGAAGAATTGCGTGAAATGAATACTGCTCATAGGAGACCTATAACATCTGTGACACGCAGAAATGTTAGTCTTTATACTTCAATGCTTGGATGTTTTGCTGTTAACGACAGAACGTACTATGTGGAATATATGCACAAACTCTTCAAATGGGAACCAAACATGGCTAAATGGGTAGACACGGGAATATTAGATGAAGGTGATAGTGGAGAGAGTATGTGGTATTCCAGTACCTTCTTTGACACCATTGGCTTTAGACTTGCTACCTCAAAGAATAATGTTTACGTTGGAAAATGGGATGGTCATCTCATGCAGTCTGTTGATGAAGGAAACACGTGGAACGATGTAACTGCAAATCTTCCATTCTCTGTCGTCAACTTCAGGGCAATAGTTTTCGCTGGAAACTTTGTCTATGTGGCAACCGACAAAGGCGTAGTCCTGTCAGGAAACGGCACTGATTGGCATACGATTACCAACGCAGAAGGCACACCTCTCGTTATGAATAGACTCGTAGTGAATGGGGCAACAGTTTACGGCGAATCTAAGCAAAGAATATACCGATTCAACAAGGACATTGGCACTTGGCAGGAAGTTACGCCAGAAATTTCATACCCTGTTACCTGTCTTGCTGTTGATGGGAATAATCTTTATGTTGGGACAGGTGGACAAGGCGTGCTGCGTTTTTCACTTGGTAATTAGAATTGCGTGATGCATTTATAATATCTCCAATATTCGATTCACTTTGAATTGACATTTCTCCAAGCGGGATTTAATCCCGCTTTTTTAGTTTAAAATTCATAATATTCAAATTCTTTCTAAAAATTTGCATTTTTTTCAAGAATATGCAATTCTATACCATAAAATCGCGTTATTAATTATAAAGAGTTCTATATTATGTAATTGCATTACTATTCTGTCCGAGGTATACGATGAAAAACGATGATGCTGAATTAATTCAACGCACATTAGAAGGTGATCAACACGCTTTTGCGCAACTTGTAGAGAAATATCAAGAGCAGGTACACACCCTTGCGTGGCAAAAAATTGGTGATTTTCATATCGCACAAGAAATTACACAAGATGTTTTCATCACCGCATACCAAAAATTCCATACCTTCAAACATTACAGACAGTTTGCAGGATGGCTTTATGTCGTTACAAACCGAAAGTGTATCGAGTGGCACCGAAAGAAAAAGATTGATACACAATCAATGGACGAGACTAATCCTGCTGAGTTGGAGGAGGTATATTATTCAGAATATATGACCCAACAACGCGAAGAGGCGAAAAAAGAAGAACACCGTTCTATCGTTCAAAAACTGCTCAGTCAGCTGCAAGAAAGTGAACGGACAGTCGTGAATCTGTATTACATTGCCGAGATGACCTGTGAAGATATTGGGAAGTTTCTGGGAGTATCGCCAAATACCGTACGGAGCAGACTACACCGCGCACGGAACAAATTGAAAAAGGAAGAAGCAATGATTAAAGAAAACCTTAGCAGTTTCCAACTGCCAACACAATTGACAGAGAATATCATGAAGAAAATATCACAACTAAAGCCGGCAACGCCGTCTGGATGTAAACCTTTACTACCGTTAGGAATATCAGCAGCATCGGCAATAATTGTTTTATTGCTAATCGGATCTGGGATGCAATACGCAAATCGTTTTCAGAAACCGTATAGTTTAAACGCACAATCAGAACAAACGATTGAAATTGTTGACGCGCAAATAGTTTTCGAATCTCCAACAGAACCTACGGTAAAAAACAGAGTTGGAGCTACAGATATAACCCCTGATAGCAGCAGTATAGGACAAAATTCTGACACGGTGCTTACTGATGCGACACAAAAGAAAAATGGTATTTCAGATAAGAAAGGACTATGGAGTCAAACAAATGGACCTGTAGGTGGTAGAGTTGTTAATCTCTATGCAACAAGCGATGGCGATGTATTTGCGGGAACACATAGCGGAATCTATGAACTCACAGATGATGAAGCAGCGTGGACTCGCATCTATCCACGTGATATATTCTCATACAGAGAGCAAATGAGCGGAATGCGATCCGGACCCATGGTAGAAAAAGACGGTATACTGTATCTTGCCACAGATAAAAAAATCATTTCATCAAAAGATAGAGGTAAAACATGGAAGACACTCTCTGACCATCCTGGAGGTGGACTTATTGATATGACAATTCTGGATCATACATTTTATTTGTGTCTTAAAGATGAATACTCCGATTCAGGTGATAACGGGGTATACCGTTCAGATGACAATGGCGCAACATGGGATTTATTGCCTCTGTTTGATAAGAAATACCCAAACATCGAACCTCGCGCAATTGCTGTAATTGAAAACACTGTTTTTGTCGGTACCGATAAAGGACTCTATCGTCTGAATGGAAACACATGGGAACAAGTATTCCTTGATGAGATAGGTGAAAAAAGTACATATTTACCAATTATATCTATGGAAGTGAAGGACAACTTTCTCTATGTTGCAAGAAGTTATCATATTGAAAATGGCTTTCGCTTGTTTTTAGGTAATAAACCCATACACCTAATAACTGAAGATTCTTATGTAGAATTAGAGGAAACACCTTGGGAAATAACACGTGAAATTGATCGGGCACAAGCAAAAACTGATTTGACTTGGGCACTTTTCGTATCAAGTGATCATGGTGAGACTTGGGATAACATTACGCCGAGAAAGAACAATACAGATAAGAAAGAACTCTCTATAACCAATTTATTCAATGTAAATTTGCGGGATAAAAATGACAAAAAGGAAATGGTTCCTAAATCGCCACATATATCAAGTGGATACAGACCACTGAAAATCATGGTAACCGCAAATGAGGTGATGCTTGTAGATCAAAAGAAACAGTACCATTCATCAAATTCTGGAGAAACATGGCATACCGTAGACACACATGCTTTAGGAAATGCTTTTGCGATAGTCAAGGTAAATGAGGACACCTACTACAGAAGTGGAAACTACGGAATACATCGTACAACAGATGGCGGTAAATCGTGGCATCCATGCAATACCGGGCTCGTAAACACAGATGTTTGGCAATTGATTGCTCTCAACGGCACGCTTTACGCCAATTCGGCAAATGGACTTGTCCATTCAACTGACAAAGGCGAATCTTGGACACCTATTAATGGGGATCCAGGTTGTATCACTCGTATTATAGAATCCAATGGAGATATTTTCGTTAGAGACGATCAATTGGGTGCACCTCGTTTTTTTCATCTTTCTACCAAAGACAATAGTCTCATCAATATTTCTGAAATGCCTCTTTTAGATAAAACTGATCCGTATAAAGAAAACCCTCAATTAAATCGTCCTACCGGTTTTATGGGACGAAATGTGTCGCATGGAGACGGACTGTTCAAAGAATTGCAGCTTGGGGGTATAGCAGTTAGCAATGGTACTTACTATGTTGAATACAACTATCAACTTTATAGGTGGAAACCCGGTAATTCGCAATGGTTCAACACAGGATTATTGGATAAAGGTGTAAGTGTTGATTATTCTTTTTGCTATGCAAATAATACTTTTATAGACGCTATAGGATTTAGATTTGCAGTATCTGGAGACACTGTTTACGTTGGAGAAAAAGAAGGTCAACTGATGCGTTCACTTGATGGAGGCATGACTTGGACTGATGTTACAGGAAACCTTCCATATCCTATAGATCACTTCAAGGCTATAGTTTTCGCAGACGACTATGTGTATGTGGCAACCGATAAAGGTGTTGTGATGTCAACTAACGGAACTGATTGGCACATACTCACCGGTGCAAAAGGTAAACCCCTTGTTATTACTATGTTTGCTGTGGAAGGGACAACGGTATATGGGGAAGCAGGGAGAAGAATATACCAAGTGAATAATGGGATGACTATGTGGGAACGCGTCATTCCGAAAATTCATCATTCAATGGCGCGTACTGTTACCTGTATTGATGTTGATGGGAATACGCTTTATGTAGGAACAAGAAAACGGGGTGTGTTACGCTTTTCACTTAACGATTCTATAGATCGATAACCGATCATAGTCAACTTCAAAAGGAGGGTTGTGGGCAAACAGGCACACAGCTTCAGACGTAGTGAATATCACAAGACTTCATTTCTTCTTTGGAATACTTATTATTTTAACGCTTTTCGTAGGGTGTTCTACCTTTCACAATATTGTTTCTGAAGATATACAGGGCAATTACGATTTTCGTGAGGTGCTGTGGGGCTACTCACAGGAACGTGTAATGTTAATTGAAAAAGGTAAAGCAGTGTTTATGCGAACACCGGAACTACTTGTTTACAAATCTGTAATTAACCAAGTTCCTGTTTTTCTTGTGTATACTTTTGGGCATAATAAATTACGCTCAGCTGGATATATAACACAAAAACCGACTACGAACGCACAAAAGCTTATTGAAAAGACTATTGTCAAATTTGGTGAACCCAGTTATGAACTTACCAATGGCAAGATGTGGGAATTGCCCAAATCAATAGTATATGTTGATGGTTATTCAACACAAATACGTGCAAGAACTTCAACATATCAATTATCAAGCGGCGTGTTAGAACTAATTTTAAAAGAAAAACCTGAAGATGCCGAAGTTACAATGCGTTGGGACGGGGTCTTGACATTTATTGATAGAAACTACTATAGACAACTTTCAGAAGTTGCACACCCGCTATCGGATTTATCCTATTATGAAAAAAGGTTGTTTGGCATCCTAAAAAGACGCGAAACTACGAGCGTTAGGACTCCAACAGGTGGGAGAATAACGATACCCTCAGAGCTATTACCATCACAAGAAGAAACAGATCGTTGACTGTCTGAACCAGGATTTCAGGATTATTAGATTTCCAGGATTAGAATATGACAATATTCCAATAACCAAGAATGTACGACTTATGAGGAAACTTTCCTATGAAAAGCAAATTGTATTTTATTCTAACTGTTCTTTTGACGATATTTGCCTTTACATTAAACACCTACGCTCAAGACTACATCCGTTGGGGGTTACCTGAAGACGTAAAAGTGCGGTATGGGAAAGGAGGAAACGGTGAAATTGCATATTCCCCAGACGGCTCAAAACTCGTAGTGGCAAGTGCCATCGGTGTTTGGATATATGATGCACATACAGGTGAAGAACTGGACCTATATATTGGACATACAGGAAAGTTTTATAGCGTAGCGTTCAGTCCGGATGGAAAGACACTCGCAAGTGGAAGTAGGGATAACACTATCAGTCTGTGGGATGTTGATATAGGTGAAGAAAAGAGAATACTTAGAGGACAAACAGGAAATGTCTATAGCGTAGCGTTCAGTCCGGATGGAAAGACACTCGCAAGTGGAACTGAGAACAGTACCATCCATCTGTGGGATGTTGATACAAGTGAAGAAATTAGAATTTTCAATGGACATACAGCAATTGTCAGAAGCGTAGCGTTCAGTCCGGATGGAAAGACACTCGCAAGTGGAAGTTTAGACAACACCATCCGTCTGTGGGATGTTAATACAGGTGAAGAAAAGAGAATACTCAAAGGACATAGAGGATTTGTCTCAAGCGTAGCGTTCAGTCCGGATGGAAAGACACTCGCAAGTGGAAGCAGGGATAACACTATCGGTCTGTGGGATATTGCTACAGGTGAAGAAAAGGGAATACTCAGACATTCATGGTTTGTCGAAAGTGTTGCGTTCAGTCCGGATGGAAAGACAATCGCAAGTGGAAGTTTAGGCAACACCATGCTGTGGAACGTGGCTACTGGTGAAGAAAAGAGAATACTCAGAGGACATACAGGAATTGTCAGAAGCGTAGCGTTCAGTCCGGATGGAAAGACAATCGCAAGTGGAAGTTTAGACAACACCATCCATCTGTGGGATATTGATACAGGAGAAGAAAAGGGAATACTCAGACATTCAGGATACGTCAGAAGCGTTGCGTTCAGTCCTGATGGAAAGACAATCGCAAGTGGAGAGGACAGAACAATCCATCAGTGGGATGTGGTTACGGACAAAGAAAAGAAAGTACTCAAAGGATTTATACAACCTGTCACAAGTGTAGCATTCAGTCCTGATGGGAAGATGCTCGCAAGTGGAAGTTTTGACAACACCATCCGTCTATGGGATGTTGCTATAAGCGAGGAACAGAGAATACTCAGAGGACATACAGATGGGGTCATAAGCGTAGCGTTCAGTCCTGAAGGGAATACACTCGCAAGTGGAAGTCGGGACAGCACAATCCGTCTATGGGATGTTGATACAAGTGAAGAAAAGAGAATACTCAGAGGACATACAGGTTGGGTCCCAAGCGTAGCATTCAGTCCGGATGGGAACACACTCACAAGTGGAAGTTTAGACAGCACAATTCGTCTGTGGGATGTCAATACAGGAGAAGAAAAGGGAATACTTGAAGGACATACAGCGGGGGTCTACAGCGTAGCGTTCAGTCCGGATGGAAAAATAATCGCAAGTGGAGGCGGGGACAACACCATCCGTCTGTGGAATGTCAATACAGCGGAAGAAGAAAGAATACTCAGAGAACACACAGCACTTGTCAGAAGCGTAGCGTTCAGTCCTGAAGGGAACACACTCGCAAGTGGAAGTTATGACAACACCATCCGTCTGTGGAATGTTGATACAGGCGAGGAACAGAGAATACTCAGAGGGCATACGGATTGGGTCAGAAGCGTAGCGTTTAGTCCGGATGGAAAAACAATCGCAAGTGGAAGTCGTGACGGCACAGTGCTGTTATGGGATTACAGATCCGTGGCTGAGTCGTTTTCCGTTGAGGCTCGCGGCAAAAAAATTGTCACACTCGGTCAGGTAAAACGTACCCAACTGTTCCAAAACTATCCGAACCCCTTCAATCCTGAGACGTGGATACCGTATCTTTTAGCAAATGCCAGTGACGTGCAAATTAAAATCTATGATGCACGGGGCACTGTGGTCCGCCAGCTTGATTTGGGGCATCAACAGGCGGGTGTATATCAAACGCGTGGACGTGCAGCACATTGGGATGGTACAAACGCGATCGGTGAAAAAGTGTCAAGTGGTATCTATTTCTATCAACTGCAAGCGGACAATATGTCGATCCTGCGCAAAATGTTAATTTTGCAGTAAGGTATAACAATAGGACTTAGGCATTTTCTCTTAAAATCAGCTTGTTCGCTTCCAAACACATTCATCCTTGATTGTGCTTCTCTTTGTAGCACATTCTGTTAGATTGTGCCTCTTTCTACAACATGTATCCTTCATTACTCTTCTCCGTCCAACATCCATCTTGATAATGTTATAGAATAGTAAAATCAAAGACTATCTTGATTGTCATCAAAAAACTTGACAAAGTGTCTTTTCTTGTGTTACAATATATATATGTATAAATATTTTGCCCGAATACGTGCCGTATGGACGGTGCCTTTCTTCGGAAAAGCTAGGGACAGCCAACCGTGACCTCTACCTATGGATATGTCTATGTTGGATTGCTAGAGCCAGACACTCTAGCATTTTCTTTTAAAGTTGGATAAAATATCCTTTTTGCTGCATTTCTGGATATAGCGTTTGAGTATAAGGTCTGTCTTCATAAACATGCCAACTAAATCCTGCAATCGCATCTGCTAATCTTATCCATGCGCTCCCTTCATCTCTTGTTCCACTAACTTTCTTATAGACTACACCTTTTTCCTTCAAGAATCTGGAGATTCGGTGTCTTGATGTTTTATCTAATCCATCAATCACTACTATTGGTTGACATGCCTTTTCTACATGATGGTGTATTACTTGGGCAATCGTTTCAACAGTTGCGTTGACATAATCTCTAGTATTGGTGAAGATTGAATAGAAAAGACATCTTTCCAAATCTGGTATAGTTATTACGGATCGAAGGTAACTCTCTTTTATTCTATAGTGTGTGCTTTTCCATTTGGATAGTCCTTTATTCGTTTTTTTTTCTATATCTATCAACCTTTGTTCTACTTTGTTGCGTATGTCAGTAGTAACTGCAATGACTACAGCAACACTATAAAATTCACCTTGGGTATGTTGTCCAGTTTCATCAACATAACAGTATATTTTGTCCAATGATCTGTTCATACGTTTCATATTCCCAACATTGAATATAATTCAATGGGGTTAATCTCACATTCTATGTCAACACTCAATTTTTAAAACCCTGAGAATTGAGGTCCACCTAACAAATTTCAATCACGAATACATGAACTCATAGCGAGTACGCTCTATAAGATAAATGGTATCTTTTCCAAATGTTATTATAGTCTTATAAGACAATAGGAGAGGATTCTGATGTTTAGTATATCATTAGATGGGTGTGAAATCAAAGAGAATCAAGAAGCGTATGGTGTATAAAGCGTTTAGAGAAAAGGGCTTGAAGATTGGCAGTGGGGTGATTGAGAGTGCTTGTAAACCTGTCGTTGCACAAAGATGTAAACAAGCTTCAATGAGATAGAAGGATCCGGGGATTAATGCCGTTCTGAAGATGCGGTGTCTTTTGAAAAATGGTGGATGGGATGATTACTGGTATCCAGACACAATAACCGCATAATTTTCTGTGCAAGAACTTTACACACCCCTATCTTGAAACTTTATTGCGGAGAATAACGCAATGCGTATATAATACCTGAGAACATCCCGATATTGACGCATAAGGTGCGAAACCATTATACGTATTTTTTTCTGATAAATGCAACCTTTATAAGCAAAATAGCATCTTTATATTAAAAGATGAGTCTATTTGTGAGGTGTTCCATGAAATATAAGGATACCGAATTGATTGAACGCACACTTGAAGGGGATCAGCACGCCTTTGCTGCACTTGTGGAAAAATACCAAGAACAGATACACGCTCTGGCGTGGCAGAAAATCGGTGATTTCCACATTGCACAAGAGATAACACAAGATGCCTTCATCACTGCGTATCAAAATCTTTCAACCCTCACACACCACAACCGATTTGCTGGATGGCTCTACGTCATTACCAGCAACAAGTGTAACATGTGGCACCGAAAGAAAAAACCGCAATTACAATCTCTGGAGGAGACAGACGCAATGGAATTAGAAGAGGTGTATTATACCGAATATACGTCTCGTCAACGTGAAGAAGCAGCGAATCAAAATCGGAGAACAATTGTTCGAAAACTGCTCAGT
>JAJEJA010000046.1 GCA_022828145.1 Candidatus Poribacteria bacterium
TCTGCCCACCAGCTCGAATACACCATCCCCGCACGCCACTAGCCGGTCCAGTCAATGTGCGGAGATGCCGCCCCGTGTTCACATCCCAAACACGCACCGTGTCATCATGACTCCCACTCACCAGTGTCTGTCCATCTGGACTAAAAGATACACTATAAACATTTCCCGAATGTCCAGTCAAGGTGCGGAGATGGCGACCCGTGTTGACATCCCAAAGACGCACCGTGTCATCATGACTCCCACTCACCAGCGTCAGTCCATCTGGACTAAAAGATACACTATAAACATTTCCCGAATGTCCAGTCAAGGTGCGGAGATGTTGACCCGTGTTGACATCCCAAAGACTCACCGTACCATCCTCACTCCCACTTGCCAGTGTCTGTCTATCAGGATTAAAAGACACACTATTGACTTCTCCCGTATGTCCAGTCAAAGTACGGAGATGTCTACCCGTGTTGACATCCCAAAGACGTACCTTGTCATCCGAACTCCCACTCACCAGGGTCTGTCCATCAAGACTAAAAGACACACAATTGACATAAAGTGTATGTCCCGTCAATAAATCCAGTTCTTGTCCTGTCTGAGCGTCGTATATCCAAATACCGATGCTACTTGCAACTGCCAACTTAGTGCGATCTGGTGAGTATATAATTTCCGAAATACTCCCTTTACCGAGGCGCGCTTTGGCACCTTCAGGTAATCCCCATGTAGTGTAGTCTTGGGCAAAAGTGTCTGAAAAATATGGCATTGAAATGAACGTGAACATCACAACAAGTGTAAATAGTGTTCTCTTCATAACAGAATATCTCCAAGACAAATCAAAATGAGCATCATACAAAGGTCAAAAAAATCGGTGTTATTTGGTTTTATAAAGTAGTAGGCACACGCCGTGTGCCGTCATCTTATGTAAACGGCACGCGGAGCGTGCCTACTACCATGCTATTTTAGTGCCTTTAGCTGTCCCCAAATGACACTCACTTTTCCAGATGAGTCTACGGACTGTGATACTGGTGGAAAACGATTGGCAATAAGTTCTGCATAAGAAGTTGCAATTTGCTCAAATGCTGGGATTGCAGTGCCACAGCAGGACGTATGAAAATTGATGAACCAACCTTCCATATCATCTGTTCGGTAGGCGACCGGATCGGTATTTGCCCCATCATGGGCATAACTTTCAAACTCAAAGTTGTTCTGTTCTAATGCAGATATACCGACTGGACGATTTGAAACCCAGTTCTTCAGAGATGGCATATACTTCTTACCAAGATCAGTCGGTTTGACGGATGCTGTATTTGCATTTGTCACATTAACCCCGAAAATCTTCTGCTGACCTCCAGCAGCTGCTTCAACGCGGGCACCTGTTCCATAGTTCCAATAATAGTAGAAGGGATAATCTCCGATAAACCCTCCGATACCGCCTTCTCTCAACCAGGAATATACCGGATCAGCTTCACCTTTATTTTGAAAAATGGTGTCGGGAGTGTTCCCTTGTGTGAGGACATAAATGCCTTTTGGATTGGCATTCATATAGTTAATCAATCCTTCACCATCAACTATTTCGCCGTTGATTTTTTTGTCAGCAAGTTTTTCTATGATAAGGTCTGCTAAATCGAATGCCTTGAGGCCGCCTGTACCTAATACATTTCCGTTTTCAAGAGCTGCGTCGTAGACGACTGCGACATCTTGTCCAAAACTGTATCCTGCAAACGTAAGAGCTATAATGGATACAAAACAGAATAACTTTTTCACTATTTTCCCTCCTAATAAGATATAAGAAAATAGGGGCAGCTTGATGGCCACCCCTATAAAAGTCAAATCGCTTTTAAGCATTGGCAACATAGATTTCATCAACCTTTTTCCAGTTAATGACGTGCTTCCATGCCGCAACGTAGTCTGGACGACGGTTCTGATAGTTCAAGTAGTATGCATGTTCCCAGACATCAATTCCGAGTACAGGTGTATGCCCCTGCATAATTGGACTATCCTGATTTGCAGTAGAATAGATTTCCAACCCGTCATCACCGATAACGAGCCATGCCCATCCTGAACCGAAACGTTTCGTGGCTGCTGTTGTGAATTCTTCATCTGCAGCTTCAAGAGATCCGAATGCAGATTTGATAGCTTCACCGATTTCACCACTGCTGGGATCTCCACCGTTTGGTGCCATAATCGACCAGAAAAGTGAGTGATTGGCATGTCCGCCACCGTTGTTTATGACTGCCTGACGAATGTCTTCAGGAACTTGATCAATGTTTTTCAAGAGTTCTTCAACATCTAATTCAGCAAGATCATCATGACCTTCTAATGCTGCGTTGAGGTTGTTAACATACCCTTGATGGTGTTTTCCATGATGAATTTCCATCGTCTGCGTGTCAATATGGGGTTCTAAAGCACTGTGTGCATAAGGTAGTTCTGGTAATGTGTGTGCCATTTAAAGTATTCTCCTTAAGTATTTGTGATTAAAATTAGTATACCAAAATTACAACAAGTTTGCAAGGTATTTGATAGCCACTATCAATCTATTTGATATTCCTCCTCAAAAGCCCGTACCCGACATTGCCGCTTATAGTTGCAGTAATTGCACGGTTTGGTAGGATCTCTGGGGGTGTCGGGAGCATGTTCGGGTATTTCTAAGTCTACATCTGTTTCTGCTCGCGTGATGAGTGGGAAGAATCCTTCAGTTATACGTTCTACATAGAGTTCAACATAACCACAGATACGATCAAGGAAACTGTTAAAATCGTCATCTTCTAAACACTGTTTGTTAGATGAACCAAAATCATACCATCTTGAACCGTTGTAACCTTGATAAGCATTTCCGTTCAGTTGTCCCTTTCCTATACCAAGTTCCTGCTTGAATTCACGAAGTCTGATCTTCTGATACAGACCTGCTGCTGGACTTAATCCTCTCAGGTTAGCATGTTGTGCGAATAAACTTTCAGCTACTTTGAGGTAGATTGACAGTTGAAGGCTTCGTCCTTCACGCATATCTTGTATGCCAATTGTTGAACTCCCGGTCTTGTAATCTACAACATTGAAATAGTTTTCACCGATGTCAATGCGGTCTATTTTTCCTTTCATGTTCACATCATTGACTGTTATGGGTTCAGAAGAACTCAATTCAGTATCCGAATCGTCAGGAGGTGTTCCAAAACTCACTTCAAAGAATCTTGGTGATACAGTGAGCTCGCAACTCTGTTCTGCTTCTATCCATCTGAAGAGTGCTGCGCGTAGTTTATTGATACTGATTGACCAAATTAGATTTTGTTCGCTGATGGCGCGATCAATACGTTTCTCGTCAGACATTTTATTTAAAATACTCTTGAGTTGTTTTTTTGCTTCATTGGAATTTTCCTGACTGTATTGACTTAATCCTGGTGATCTGTCATCTCTACGATCCTTAAAAAAACTGAAAAGGACTTTATGTGCCAAAGTACCTTTATCTTGTCTTGAAATCTCATCCTCTTCATCATCCTCTTCTATTTTAGTATTTAAAATATTTGACATAAAATACTGAAATGGACAATTTGCATAAGTTTCCAATTCCGTAACTGAATAGATTCTTTCGCGAAGTGTCTTCAGTTTTCTTTGACTGTCAGATGAAAGTTCTTCAGTACATAAACGACCTTCATAGATCGTATTCTGTTTTATGTTTTCACGGTTTTTTTCCACTTGCACAACATGGTCTAAGATCGGTTTTAAGTTCTCTAAATTGGTTGGGAACTGTTTATTGACAGGATCATCTGTACTCCAAACATAATCACCGTAGGAACTGAGGAAACCTGTCATACTGTTCTGACCGATATCGGATATTTTTTCTGAGCCTGTTTGACAAATCTCCTCTAATTGCTCAATGAATATTGATGGGATGAGTTCAGCGTCCCTATCACGTGATGGCGAAAGAAGATATAGTTTCTCTCCAAAGGATTTTAGGATGCGATAGAACAGAAAACGACTATCGTAAAGATGTTCAGCTTCAGTGCGGTATGGTGTTTCTGGCAGTAAAGGATCCGTGCGATATTGCACTGGAAACCCACCATCAACAAAATCACCCAAAAAGACATAGTCAAACTCAGCACTTCTGATCTCACCAAGTGGGAGAATCTTTACTGTTTCAACCTTACGTGATGCTCTCCGCTGATAAAAAGTATGTTTGACTATATAGTGTAGTTTCCTAATCAATTCATGTGTTGGATAGGTATCCTGTGCTTCAGATTTCAACACAGAACAGAATTCATTTAATACTTCTTTGAATGTTTGTAGGGCGTTTATCTCTGCTTCAACTATGGTGGGGTTTTCTTCTGACATCTGGGTTAGGATAAATCTGAACGTCTTGGATTCGTTTAATATCATACTGATAGAGTCAAGAAATTCCTGTGGCGTACAACTCTTTTTTTCCAAGATATCCTGATTGTCAGTAAAATAAACAGAGGGTTGCGGATCCCTGCTTGATGTTAACAGTGAGAAAATCTCTTTAACTAATGGGGACTTTGCCAATGAGACTTTTTCAGATAGCGTGTACGGAATGCCGTAATCAGAAAAAACCTCAGTGATACGCTGCTGATACTTAGAAATACTATAGTAAGTAACACAGATTTTGTTGAGATTACATTTTTCTTTGTCAACAAGTGTTTTTATTGTGTGTGCAATCGTCTCTACTTCCTCAGATCGATCAGAAGGTTTCAACAACTTAATTTTTTCCGATAAATCCTTTCCCTTAACCACCTTATTGTTAGAATTAAAGAGGTTTTCAGCGAAATAGTGATGTAATTCTGATTGACGTTCAAAGTTAGCATCAATCTTAACACCGAAATTCTCAAATTCTTTTACCAGATTGACGACATTCCAATATAAATCCTTATTCTCAGAATAACAGTCTGTGCGAAACCACATTTCAATGCTTTCTATATCAGCGATCTGTTTTAATAGTTTTATATTTGCTTTTGAAAGGACGGTGAAACCTTCAACCACGACAAGTTTCACATAAGGAAAAGCAGATTTGAAGTATCTCTCATCAAAGTTTTCAGCAAGGAATAGGTGTTTACCTTGTTCATCAATCCATTGAGAACCGAGTTTGTTTTCATAGCTGCGATAAATTGTATCAAGATCCGTTCTTGTTTGGCTCTCTTCCACAAACTCAAGATGGGTCTCATTACGTCCCTTAAGGTTATTGATTGTATCTACTATCAGACTAAGTGTACTATCTGGTACTGAAGCGTTTTGTATTGGACGAAACGTGTCAAGGTTGTGTTGGGATTCTACATCTGAACCTGTGATTTCATTTAACCACAGTCGTTGAATACCTAATGAGATATGTCGTCTGGGGCTACGAATTTGCGAATATAATCTGTTTATAAAACCGACTATCTCTTGTACTTGCAGGTTAGTTATAGCATTTTCAGGATGATAGTCAATTAACTTTCGTTCTCGGTTCTGACGCGAAGCAACATTTGGCACAATTACCAGAAAGGAATTTGCTCTGTTGTTCTGGATTTCGGTTTTTAATCTGTTTTCTATTTCAGACATTTTGATCAATCTTATGGTAAAAATTAAAGACTACCTGACTTGAGTGCCAAGGGGTACTTCAGTTTCTGGGGTTGTCAATACAACAGAGTCACCACTTGCGGCAAGCACCATACCGTGCGATTCAACATTGCGAATAGTTGCGGGTTCCAAGTTTACGACCACAATAACCTGTTTCCCTATCAGACTGTCAGTCGGATAGTGTTCTGCTATTCCTGCCACGACCTGACGTTTCTCTGTGCCGATGTCTACGATTAGTTTAAGTAGACGATCAGCACCCTGGATGGGTTCTGCTGAGATGATACGTCCAACACGAAAATCCATTCTTTGGAATTCTGTGAATGAGATGAGATCTGTTTTTCCTTGTTTTGGCTGCTCTTCAGACTTCGTTTTACCGGTTTTTTGAGGAGGTTTCTCTTTTTTGAGATCAACACGCGGGAATATAGGTTCACCTTTAGCGACCTTTTTGCCTGCCTTCAGTCGTCCCCATTCTAATGTGTAATCAGAATCGGTAGAGCCAATCTGTCTCTGTATCTTATCAGCAGTATCGGGAATAAATGGAAAGATCAAGGCGGAAATGAATCTGAGTGCCTCTAAACTGTTGTATAAGATTGTACCCATTCGCGGTTTTGTCTCTGGTTTCGCGAGTGTCCATACTTGTGTTTGTTGCACATAACGGTTGATACGTCTGACAAATTCCCAGATAGTTTCAAGTGCTATGTCATAAGCAAAAGTCTGCATGTGAGAGTCAAACGTTTCAAGAGTATCGTGAGCAAGTGTCTTGATCTCATCATCAAACTCACCTGGTGTCGTAGGTTCAGGAATCGCGTCAAAGTTCTTATTCAATAAACCGAGGACGCGATTGAGCAGGTTTCCGAGATCGTTGGCAAGGTCTGCGTTGTAACGTTCATGCAGACGAGATGGACGATAGTCTCCATCATTTCCGAAACTGAATTCGCGCAGCAGATAGTATCTGAATGCATCTACACCGTATGTTGCTATATCACTATCCATGTCGATGAAGATACCACGCGTTTTGCTCAATGCTTCACCATCCTTCGTCAGCCAACCGTGACCGACAATATGTTTAGGGAGTGGTATGTCCGCGGCCATTAACATGGCAGGCCAAAGCAACGCGTGAAAACGGGTGATGTCTTTTCCCATCATGTGAACATCGGCAGGCCAAAAGGTTTGGAATTGTTCACCGTCCGTTTCATAGCCGAGTGCGGTGATATAGTTACTTAATGCTTCTATCCATATATAGATTATATGCTCTGGATCAAATGGAAAGGGTATCCCCCAAGAGAGTGATGCGCGCGAAATACTGACATCTTGTAATCCTGATTCGAGGAAACTTAACAACTCATTCCGTCTTGTTTCTGGGTAAACAAAATCTGGGTTGTCATTGAAATGTGTGAGAAGCCGATCCGCATACTTTGAGAGTCTAAAGAAATAATTCTCCTCTTCTAACCACTGCAGCGGAATCTTATGGTCCGGACAGATTCTATCCTCTGTTAGCTCCTTCTCAGCAAAGAACTTCTCACATGAGATACAGTAAAATCCTTCATATTTGGCTTTATAGACGTCACCGTTCTCATATAGAACGTTAAGGAACTTTTGTGCACCGCGTTTATGTATATCACTGGTTGTACGAAAGAAAATGTCATGTGAGATGTTAAGACGTTCCCACAGGTTGACGAACGTTGGTGCGATCTTATCGCAATATTCTTGGGGTGTCAGTCCCTCCTCTTTAGCAGCATTAAACACATTAGCAGCATGCTCATCAACGCCAGTCAAGAAGCATACTTCATATCCTTTGAGTCTGTGATAGCGTGCCAAGACATCCGCAGCAATTGTAGTATATGCATTCCCCGCATGGGGTTCACTGTTGGGATAGTAGATTGGGGTAGTGACATAAAATGTGTTCATGATACCTCTTTACCTAACTATTTTGATCGTTTTCCTCTGAGACCCAATTCTCTGTGGCGTCAGAGAATTCTTTTGAAAGTTCTTCAGAAATTGTTTGTTCTATTAAGTCAATTAAGTCCTTACGAAATTTCAACCAATCTTGTCCGCGTCGGGTGAATCTATGCAACCCCTCAATCTCAACATACATTGTATCTTGTGGTTCTGACATTGATTCAAGATAACGTCTGACCTGCATTCTTTCTTCTCCTAACACTTTAGGTATAGTCTACGATAGTTTCTCATGATGCTTGCATCCATTCATGCATTTCCCATCCTGTTGAGAGTGCTTTTTGCCGTAATGCTCTGCTTGGATTTACGACAACAGGATTTCCAACACAATTTAACATCGGTAAGTCTGAATGACTATCACCATAAGCATAGCAAACATCAAGTGATATACCGACTTCTTCTGCAAACTTTTTCATTACAATTGCTTTCTGTTGTCCAATAAGTGGTTCTGATTTCAACTCCCCCACAAACCTACCGCCAAGTTCCCCGAGTGACGGAGCCAAAACAGAATCTACTCCCAGAAAATCAGCAATTGGATTGACAATAAAGTCAAGTGACCCTGTCAGCAATACGATCTGATCACCTTTTTCCTTATGTTCCTCAATTTGAGAAATTGCTTCAGGAAAAATTTTCTGTTTCAGATAACTGTTGAACATGTCAATAGATAATTCTTTTAACTCAGTGCTTTCTAATCCATCATAGTTTCTATAAAATACTTTATTAAAGCGAGTTCTACTTATTTTGTCCAGTATGAGATAATAGACAACCTTTGGTAAGAAACCTATTGTCCAGAAAAACTTCATAAGAGGAGTCAATGTATGGGTACGCAGCCAGACGTAGCAATGCACAATGGTTGAACTTAACAATGTACCATCTACATCAAAAAACGCGATTGCTTGTGTCTGAGGGGAATCCATCGGGTATCCTAAGTTAATGTCTCTTTGAGCTTTTCTACGCGGTTTTCAAGTTCTGTTAAGAACGTTTTATATTTACCTGTGTTATCTACTGCATCTCCAGGGTTTTTGTTGACCTCAAATAGTAACGGTTCACCAAAGACGATCTGTATCGGGTGTTTTCTTGGGAAGTTCTGTCCTTTTGGAAGAACTTCATAAGCACCTTGAATGTAAGTAGGTATAATTGGGACTTGCTGTCCGTACATCAATAGACTGAGAATACCCGGTTTAAAAGGTTGTAAGTTTCCGTCAACTGAACGGGTGCCTTCAGGAAAAATTAGAACACCGTTATTCTGTTCTAATACGCTATTTGCCAATCTCAAGTCTTGCATGAACTGTGCGAAATTCCCATCCCGTTCTATTGGAAGAGCGTTCATACAGTTGTGTGCGAACCATCCTTGAAACCGTTTTCCAAACCAATAATCTCTCGCAGCGAGCGTCCACAAACGGTGTGATTCCTTTCCTAACGCCGTGATAACCGTTAACGTATCTAAATGGCTCGTGTGGTTAGGGGTGATGATGTAAGGTTCATCTTTCGGTATGTTCTCTAAACCGAAGACCTTAAATGAAAACATACCTTGATAGAGACTTCGGATCCCCGCACGAAACAACCTTGCATACCAGTACGGTTCACGACGAAGTTTCAGCGTATTTTCAGAATCTACGATTGCGCGTTCAGATGTCCCATCAAACGTTTGTGATAGTTCAACTACATCCCTTACTGTTTGAAGATTGGCAAGAATCCCATCTGGAATTGTTTGACCGATCTGTGATTCAAGGAGCATTAATAGATCAAGTCGCGTAAGGGAATCCAAACCGAGATCAGCTTCAAGATGACTGTCAAGGTGTATTCTATTTGTAGGCATACGCGCCAATTGTGCAAGACGTGTCAGAATCTCTTCAGGAATTTCATTATTCGGTTTTGTCTCAACTGAATGTTCCATACGCATCTCATCATCTACCAGATGTTTAAGTAACATCTCCTTAACGCGTTTACGGTCAAATTTATGGTCAGCGGTCTTGGGCAACGCATCGTAGAAAATATGTGATTTATGGAAATGCTGATAACTCGGTAAACATTTCGCAGTCTTCTGAAGATGTTCATGTATTTCCACTTCAACTGATTCACTGTTCTGTTTAGGAACAATGATAGCGTGTACGTCTGTGTCAGAACCATCCTGATAGGGTAATCCGATAACACAGATCTCCGCAATTGCAGGATGGTCTCTATAGAGTGTCTCTAATTCAACCGGATAGATGTTTTTGCCAGAAGCGGGAACGATGACATCCTTACAATGACCTGTGATATATAAAAACCCTTCATCATCAATATATCCGAGGTCTCCTGTGTAGAGCCATCCATCTCGTATGGTATTATCTGTAGCGATGGGATTTTTAAAGTACCCTTTCATATTACTTGGACCTTTAGCGACAATTTCTCCTATGCCATCTTTGTCTGAGTTATCTATGCGGAATTCCACACCTTCAACAGGTAGTCCGACGGAACCGCGTCTGCTATTCTGGTATGGATTTACACTCAGTACAGGAGCAGTTTCTGTCATACCATATCCTTGATAAAGCGTCAATCCAAATTTTTGAAATCCATCGTATACGGTATCTGCGAGTGCAGCCCCGCCGCTCACGAGAACCCGTATATGACCCCCCATGACGTTTTGAGTCTTTTCTTCATAGCAGCTGCCGGGAGTTTCCTCACGTATTGCTTGTCTCTCAATCGTGCTCTGTAGTAACTGGAAAAGTCTTGGCACCCCGATAAAGGCGGTGGTCTTGTCCTCACGCATTGTCTTTAAGAGCGTGGTTGGTCGGAACGCATTGACATAAGTTGCTGTTGTGCCGCTGTAAAGTGCCATCAATAGACTGCAGGAAAAACTCAAGGCATGATACAGAGGGAGAGCTGAGAGAATCCTTTCTGAATCTGTTGGTGGCAACGCCTTGGCAACTGCTTTTACGTTGGAGATGAAACCTCCATGTGTGAGCATAGCTCCCTTAGGGTCTACTGTTGTACCCATTGTGAATATTATGGAAGCAACAGAATCTGGTGATATCTTTACACTCGGAAAGTCCGCAGATAAGTTTTTATCAGAACTCACAATATGTTTAAATTGATTGATATTGAGAACAGGTACTTCTGATTTAGCAAAACGTGTTTCAGAATTTGCAATGACTGCTTCCGAAGCAAGAATAGATTTTGCTTCTGTGAATTCAGTTAGAGAAAGGATTTCCTCAATGGGAGTCTGTGCATCAATGGGAACTACAGTAGCACCTAACTGTGACACTGCCAAATAAGCGATACACCATTCCGGTTGGTTTTCAGATACCAATATAACACGACTACCTTCACCTATACCATTTTGCCATAGATGGTATGCAGTCTGAAGTGTAAAGTTGTAAGTTTCTGCATACGTATACTTTTCCCATTCTCCCTCGGTGACCATTTGAAGTGCGATTTTCTCTGGTATACGGTTCGCTTGAATCGCAATCAGATCCACGATTGTTTTTGGTGAAATGTCATCTATGGGATTTGGTGCGGCAGAAGGCATTTCCTCAGATACATCAGGTGAAGTTCCATTTTTTGTAACCTTTCCCGTTTGATCCTCAAGTTTTAGTACGTGTCGCTTGATACCTGGTATATGTATTTCTTGAAAATACTGCTGCCATTGAATCCGAGACACATCAAAATTGAAGGTTTTCTTTTCTGTTGGAGAGAGTGATTCAAATAAGGCGCGCGTTTTATCCGTTTCAAATTCAAAGTTCGTTCTTGTATAGGGACCGTAGATCTGAATATAATTCAGGAGTGCTTTTACACTGCTCTGTTTCACAATTAGTTTTCTACGTTGACGTTTTGCTGACCGCGTTGGTAGTAGGGATAACGCTTTTATGAGACGATTGAGTAGACGCATTTTACCAGCTAACTTCTTCTGAAATTTTTTCAGACTGGGGAATTGCCATACGGGAACTGATATGGGGTTACCATTCTCCATCATAGGATTCTCTGTAAAGTACCCATAAGTTGCGTCAACAATACCCCTGAAATACAAAGGATTTTGAGTGCCAGTTGCAACATGATAAACATCAATTCCGCCTCTATTTGCTATTGCTTCAGCAGCTGCTAACATTGCATTTACAACGAAATCTACGGGAATGATGTCTAATATAATATCTGGATCGGCAGGAAAATCTGGCAATCTCCCTTTCGCAAAACCGACAATTAGCGGTTCGGACATACGATATTTTCCTAACCATCCCGGACGAGGCTCTGCAATACTACTTTCTATAATTGAGGGTCGGATTATAGCAGTAGGGATGTCCCCATGTAATTCCATTATGACCTGTTCAGCAAGGAATTTCATATAGGTATAGGTGTCGTTCCAGCCACGAGAGCGTGCATGTTCAAGTCCTGTCTCAACAAGACGTGCTTCAAGCCATTCTTCCTTGATTTCCTCTATAAGTGTTTCAATGTTCTTTCTGTTCGCCCGTTTATCAGCATTGTATTGCTTCTGAGCAAGTTGTTTGAACTTAGATGATTGTTCAGGAGACTCCGCTTCCTCTCGGATTGACCGGTTTAATGAGAGGAGATAATCAATCTCTTCAGTAAGTGTTGTGGAAATGGAGATATCACTGTTTTCGTTGTGTCGTGATGCAAACTTTTCAAAAGGGGGATGCAGTTCTTCTTCTACTCTCTTAGGTTCTTTTCCACATACATAAGCGGTTGAAACATGGAGAAAGACAATGTCAGAACACCCTCTTGCAAATGTGATTGCATGTTTGGCAGCAAGCGCATTTCCTTTTAGGGATGCATCAAAAGGAGGATCAAAATCTACAAGACCAGCAATATTGATGAATACATCAATTTCATTTTGCAGACGCCTGTAGGTCTCATCACTGAATCCGAGATATGCATCAGTTAGGTCGCCTTCAACAGCTGATACTTTCTCTTTTGCCCAAGTTTCAAATTCTGATCCGCGCGTATCTCGCAACACATCAAAAACATCTGAAGTCAAGAGTTCATTTTCAAGGCGTTCTTGAGCAGTCGTTATTCTTCCGTTTGACTCTACACGTTTTCTAATAAGAAGGTAGATCTTTTTGACATCTGGCAGTGAAGTAAGAATTTTCGCAACCATAGGTTGCCCGAGGAAAGCAGTCCCACCCGTAATTAGTAATACCTTACCTCTAAAGAATTCGGTTATTGACATGTTCAACCTGTATTGTAAAATGTAGTGTTATGGCTAATAGGTAGGACAATATAAATAGTCCAGTTTTAGTTTCTTTAAGTTATGTTGATAGAAGTTCATTCGCTTGATTATAATAGGTGTAGTTTAACACAAATAGGATTTAATGTCAAGTATAGATGTTGCTTTGATTGACATTTGAGAATTGACAAAAATGCATCCTTTAGATATAATCATGCGATGCTTGAACGGGAATATCAACTTATATTCAAAATCAGACTCTACATTAATGGGAATCATCATAAATATGTTAATAGAGCAGAAGAAGAGTTTCTTAAAACATACCGATCTTTTTGAAGGACTTCCGGATGAAAGATTAAACCTAATTGCAGAAATAACTTACCGAGTAGACTATCCAGCAAATCATATCATCTTTGAAGAGGGAACAGAAGGCGATTCGCTTTACCTACTTGTTGAAGGAGAAGTAGCAATCATTAAAGCAGATACTGAGGTGTTGTCCTTTAATGAGAAAGGTTACTGCTTCGGTGAAGTGGCATTGATAGATGATAAACCGAGAAGCGCAACAATCAAAACAACTTTACAAACATGTCTGTTAAAAATTACAAGAGATGATTTCTTTCAGGTATTAGCAACTGAACCACTCATCGGTAGAGGTATGTTTCGTGTGCTGAATAATAAAATAAGAAATGATCTTGAAGTGCAGATGAGTTCCATTCGCAAGGAAGTTGCCCAAGAGGAATCGCTCCGACTCGCAGCTGAAGTGCAACAGTCAATCCTGCCTAATGAAGAGATAAAACACTGTAGTCTTACCTCTGCCAGCTACTGTAAACCGACGAATCGTGTCGGTGGTGACTACTACGATTATTTGTATCTACCGAATGATAGTATCGGTATTTTCATCGGGGACGTGATGGGTCACGGATTCCATTCTGCTCTACTCGCTGCAATGACAAAAAGTTGTATTCAGACTCAGATTCGTTTTGATGCTTCTGTTCCCGAAGTTATGAAAGCAATAAAACGTGTAACAGATGAAGATGCACAGACCTTTATTTACATGACGTGTTGCTATGTTTTAATCCACAATGACAACACAATGTATTATGCAAATGCAGGTCATCCATCAATGTTATTCCTACCAGCAAATAGTAATGAATGTATTGAGTTAGAATCCCAGTTTCCTCCTGTTGGTATCGCTTTGCCAGATAGGGACTCAGTTATACAGTATTATAGTGCCAAAACTACATGGCGACCTGGTGATCTCCTCGTACTTTATTCAGATGGTATTACCGAAGCATTAAATGCTGATAATCAGATGTATGGTATTGAGCGATTTAGAGAGGTATTATCTGACACAAGAAATCTTTCGGCAACAGAGATTAGAGAAGAAGTACTTGCTGACCTTCAAGAATATCAGCAAGGTGTAAACGCAAATGACGATATAACACTGGTGATCGCAAAGTTTCAATAATGCAGTTAAACGGGTAGGTCGGGTAGAGCGAAGCGAAACCCGACTTTGCTTATGATATGTGGGTCCATGTCGGGTTTCGTTCCTCTACCCGACCTACATATTTAGTCTGGACTGTCCATTAGTAGAGATGAAACTTACTTCTGCATTCTGCTTGCAGCATAATGTAGTATGTTTTCCATCAGAGCCTTGTTCATGGATACAGTATACTGGTTGTCGTTTCTCAGACTGGTGATGATATAGAGTCCTTTACCATATTTTCGAGCTCCAACAACAAGTTCGTTGGTATCAGGTGTAGTAGCAAATACTTCATCATCTGCTTCCCATTCTGTCCAGGCATCGTCAATATAGATTTTACCAGATTGGATTTTATTCGGTGTGGAAAACAATGCATCGGCATCTTCAGTTTTTATAAACACTCTTTTAGGTGGACTTTCAACCCCTTTCAGTTTCCCATCTAACCATCCAATACCACAAGGTTTATTTGGCGTGCTATCTTGGCCTGAAACGACAACTATTCCCCCGTTTTTTACATAGTCTTTGATGGCTTGTTCAGTATTTTTTGATAGCAGATATCTACCGTAACTTGAAATCTCTTCATAACCGATCCACAATATATCGGCATCTTTAAGGTGTGGGAGTGTTCTGACTTTAGTGTACTCAAAAGCCAACGGACGTTTTCCGACCTTTTTGATATTGCGTAACGCTTGGTATTCGTAAGTCATGGTGTTAGTGTCAACAGGTGTTTGTCCCCAAGTGGGTGAAGTGCTATTCCCTGTTAGGACATAAGCTTTCAGTGTGTTTTCAGTAGCCATAACCCACATTTTACCGTCTAACATATCTCTAACAACCTTCTGAAAGGCAACAGTCTTTCCATCAAAAGTGCGAGACATCATTGGGTCAATATGTGTAAAACTCCACCATGAGCTTCGACTTCTACGGTGGTATCCTCGCATTTGGAACCAAGTATTATCTATAAAGCACATGCTATCAACGCCGTAATTGTTCGCGCGATAGAATACAATTATCGGCATACCCGGTTTTAAGAGTCTCACCAATTTCTGCGGTGACGAACCCTGTTTATAATGTCCAGTTGCCAGATTAAACTTTAATTCAGCTGTATTACTCTTACCTTTTACATCTTCATTTACTTTGACGATCGTCTGATACCGAGTTTTATTTACAGATTCAATTTCTCCAAAAACGATGTTTGTGCATGCATCAAGCACTTCACGAATTGTATATTCTCGTTCAATAAAACCGAGTGCTGGTGCTGTGGTAATGAAACAGATAAAACATAGTGAAACGAACAGTGTAGTCAAGGTTTTTGTCAAACGCATTATAACACCTCTATCCAACGAATTAATTGTTTTTCTATTGACAGATATTGTATCATATATTTTGTAGATTGACAATAGCTTTATAAATCTTTATTGAGGTATTCTTTTGACTTGACATTTTTCCAATTAAACATTAAACTTTAACTAAACATTAACTCAAATAAAGTTAACATAGGGAGTTTTTATTATGTGGGAGTCGTTTGTATTACCTACGCTAACATCAGTTATCGGATCATGGCTAATTATCGGTGGATTTTATCTATACCATAGAAAAAGACAAACAGATGCCGGGATTAATGAAACTACGCGCCTGACAAACGAGATTACCAATTTAAATGGTAAATTTGAAAACCTAAATGACAAATTTGAAAACCTAAATGCAAAAATTGATAACCTATATACAAGAGTCGACAACGGATTTGAAATACTTACATTTGAGATGGACAAACTACACACAGACGTAGAAACCAATACTAAGAGAATAGATATTATTGAATCTACCGCCAATAACAATTCCGATGTTATTTGAGGCAATCATATATTTTTTTGTTTTACAGGGTATAATTAAAAATTATTGTTGATTACATGAAAACTCCAGATAAACGTACATCACCTGAATAGTCACCCCCACCGTTTTCTTTAACCGCTCCTACGTGTTCACCTGTCCAATGTCCATTACTCAGCAATACCATGAACATAAGAACAAAACCTGTTGACATCTCAAAAGTAAAGACCCTTCCATTAAAAGACCGAACCAATAAAGTGTCAGTCAACGATTTCGCAACATTAACAGACTCAGGGGAAGGTATTTCATCCTTCTTGGATGCACTGCCTAAAATCCTGAAGGGTGAAGATTTTTTAGAACTTGTTGACATAATCATTGCAGCGCATCAAAGAAAAAAACCTGTCATCGTGATGATGGGGGGACATGTTATTAAATGCGGTCTTAGTCCACTCCTAATCTCATTAGCTAAGCAAGGAATCATCACAGCGTTTGTCTTCAATGGAGCTAGTAGCATACACGACTTTGAAATCGCATTGATTGGTGAGACATCTGAAGACGTCTCTCTATACCTACAGAACGGACAGTTTGGGATGTGGGAAGAAACAGGAAATCTAATGAATGCGGCTATACAAAAGGCAGCTGATACGAAAATCGGTATGGGGGAAGCCTTGGGAAATAGCCTGATAGAACTTAATGCACCCTACAACGCATTTAGTCTACTTGCATCCTGCAGTGAGTTGAATATACCAATTACAGTTCACGTTGCTATAGGGACAGATATAATACATCAACACCCAAGCGCGAATGGTGCTGCAATCGGGGAAGCAAGTTTCACAGATTTTAGAATTCTAACAAACTTAGTGACACAGTTGGAGGATGGAGGTGTTATTCTCAACTTTGGTTCCGCGGTAATTCTTCCCGAAGTGTTCCTGAAAGCATTGACGATTGCACGCAATCTTGGACATACAGTTTCACATTTCACTGCCGCTGACTTTGACATGCAACAACAATACCGACCATTGGAAAATGTAGTAAAACGTCCAACAGAGATGGGAGGAAAAGGATATAACTTTACTGGACATCATGAACTGATGATACCGCTCTTGGTGCATGCAATCCAGTCGCGTTTATAGACTATAACGTGAGTTTGATAAATGTAGCGCAAACTTTCCAGTTTGCACCAGATGTGCCACAAACTGAAAGTTTGTGCTACAATTCGCGCCTGATACTGCATCAATATCTATCCATCTCAATGCCTATGACACATTATGCGTCGAATAGTTTTCAAACACTTCTGTCTTGAAGCTGAACAACGATTTAAGGATTTCTTTATCTCAAACAACAAAGCACGGGCTGCTTGTAGTTTCGGTAACGTAGGAGTCTGGAGATAGATTCTTAATAACTCTCTTCTTTTCGCACTATCTATATCTTCTTTTAATTCAAGTATCTCACGTAATCGTGCATAATCCATTTTTGTTTTCTCCATTCTGTTGTGCCAGTGTAGTGTGTGTTAAACTTCTGATGTTTTTTGTATTGCAATATCACTATAAGAAACAGCAATGGGTTCAGCAAGGTTTAGTTCAAGCGTGTGTTTTACATGATCATGCTCAGTTATTGCATCAGTTTCAGTCTGTCCCTGAAATACAGTCTCTAACTCTACGTATTCACCCAAATCAACAACTGTATCCAAGTGAATACGGGTGTTTTTGTACATCCAGACTGACCTCTCTTTTTTGACGACTGTTTTTATACGTAAAGCTGCAGTTAAGAGTTCCTTTAGGCTTGATCCATGCGTAATTTTACTCAGTTGATATAGGCTATAACGAGAACTTTTCTTATTCGGACGTTCATAATATATGAGCCAACTCTCATCCGAGCCATCCGTCTCGCGTAATTTTAACCTCCCTTTAGGACTATTAAAATAGGTATCCACTTGGTGAATGGTTTCACGGTGTGTTGCTCCTAAAGTTTTCAATTTTGGGAGTAATCTATCAAGTGCTTCATATCGCACTTTATATTCTAAATTCTTCGCCATCTTACGACTGATTGACACGTAATTTTTATTTTTGATTAGAATGGATCGTATCGATTATTCGGGTCCATTTCAGGTTCAATGAACTCCTCTCCAACATCTATAAAGTCCTCTTCGGTCTGATAGCTGTTAACACAAGATCGGTTGCATTTTTCTCCACGGACCTGCAAACCACAGACTTGATGCTTCATCCTTAGTGAACTGACAAGACATGTGCGGAGTTGTTCTGTGTCAAAGTTTCGTCCAACAAGAAAACTGTAACTCCCATATCTCATCAGATCGCGTGCTCTTCTTTCATCTGATACGATAGAGATTATCTTTACATGGGGTTGAAATCTTCTGACAAAGGAGAAAATATTGGATCGTCTAAACCGAGTGAAGTCAACTATTATCAACTCATATTTAGCCATTTTAAGCATGCCAACAGCGATGGAGCTACGTTCAGCGATGTCACATCGGTAGTTCTCGGATACAAGTACATCCATAATCCTTTGTTGTAAGGAATCGCTATATGATATAATTAAGACTTGACCTTTCAACTGGGAGATACCGTGTTTTTCCTGAACGGTGAGTGGTATCTTTGCTTCATCGACTCTCCAACGTAAACGTCCCCGTGCTTCGCGAAACCTTCTATCGGCTTGATCAAGTTTCTCCTTCATTTCTGGTCGTCGTTCTCTGTTCCTCTTCATAAATAAACACCTTCTATTGCCAGTATTATCTACAATTTATTACTCCACAATTGATGAAAAGTTGCATTAATTAGTGAACCGTCATAAATCGGACAATACTTGCGTACTTATATAACGAGATATTTTGAAATTGTATACATAATTTAACGCTAGTTTGATAATAAAAGATGTCAGTCCTATAAGCAGTATTTTGTCCCAAGAACCGCCTTGTAGCACAAACTTTCCAGTTTGTGTGCTATGAACAAACTAAAAGTTTGTCCTACA
Organism: Candidatus Poribacteria bacterium; assembly: GCA_022828145.1. Classification (GTDB taxonomy): domain Bacteria; phylum Poribacteria; class WGA-4E; order WGA-4E; family WGA-3G; genus MSPOR6. The sequence goes on from JAJEJA010000046.1 coordinate 18,957, forward strand.
ATGTGTTTTATCAAACTCACGTTAATTTAACAAATACTTTGATCCCTAAAGAATTATCTGATCTATTAGACGTTTAGACCCGATTTTTGTTGTAAGAAATCGAAATTTACTATAAAATAACGGTACATCGTCAAGACAATCCAATGAATGCTACACTTTATAGACGCAAATGGACAAATTAAGATAGTAAAAACTGAACGTTGTCTATTGGGAAGACATAAATTAGATATATGATTGAAAAATGCGCATCAACCATCAGAATATACCTCTGCCGATTCCTGACCATTTCGATGAAAAAACTGTAGGTGATGTTTGGAGAATACCCTACCAATCCCACCTCACAGTTGCCCGTGAATGGTCAGAAAGATATAAAATTGCCCCCGCATCTGAGGATTATATCAGAACCTGCTTATTACTGATTGATGTCCAGAATACTTTCTGTATTCCAGACTATGAGCTGTTTGTTGGTGGCAGGTCAGGTAATGGTGCAGTTGAAGACAACGTCCGTTTGTGTCAATTCATCTATCACAATCTTCAGAACATAACTCAAATTGCATGTACATTAGATACGCATACCACAATGCAGATATTCCACGAGGTATTCTGGATTGATGATGTGGGAAATCACCCAACACCACTACAGACACTTATCACCCAAGAAGATATTGAAGCAGGAAAATGGCGTGTAAATCCTGCTATCGCTGATAATCTGTATCGTGATTCAAATCAATTAACTTGGTTAGAAACTTATGTCAAACACTATGTCAAAACACTCACCGCCGATGGAAAGTATCCACTGACAATATGGCCCTACCATGCCATGCTGGGTGGAATTGGACATGCTGTTGTCTCCGCTGTTGATGAGGCATGCTTTTTCCATACAATTGTCAGACAAAGTCAGACACATTACGAACTAAAAGGACAGAATCCACTGACAGAGAATTATTCAGTGTTACGTCCCGAAGTGCTTTATGATGAGAACGGAAAACCTATTGCACAAAAGAATAATGCGTTTCTTCATAAGCTTTTAGATTATGATCGGCTGATTATTGCTGGACAAGCAAAAAGCCACTGTGTTGCTTGGACAATCAGTGATCTGTTAGATGAAATACAACAGACTGACACAAGTCTAACTGAAAAGGTATATCTCGTTGAAGATTTGACATCACCCGTTGTTGTTCCCGATATTGTAGACTATACTGATGCTGCTGATGCTGCTTTTGCAAAGTTTTCTAATGCGGGGATGCATATTGTTAAGTCTACTGAACTGATAGATCGTTGGGTATGATAGACTACTGCTTAGTCAAGTGTCTTTTGATGGTATAAAATAGTCGGGAATCGGAGTTCCCTCCTACAATACAAAAGATTCTGTAGGAGCGATCTCCGAATCGCGACCTACAAAAGTATATTGACTAAACACTACGACGATTCTTCTGGATACATTCCCTCTATTTCATCTGAGAACTTTTCTATAATCACGTTACGCTTTAATTTCAACGTTGGGGTCATCTCATCTTCCTCCTGTGAGAATTCTCTTTCAAGTAAAGCGAACCTTCGAACCTGTTCAAAGTCAGCAAAATCTGTCAACCTTTCCCGAATTTCCTTCTGAATGAGCTGGTGTACCTCCCGCGTTTTTAACATTGCACTCATATCTGATGTATCTACTTCGTTCTCTTTACCCCACGAATTTAGAGCCTCAAAGTTTGGCACAATCAGAGCAGCAACGTTCTTCCTTTCATTCCCAACTAACATAATCTGGTTGATGAAAGGACTCTGTATGAGTTGACTTTCTATCGGTTGCGGTGCGACATTTTTACCATTTGATAGGACGATGATGTTCTTCTTCCTATCCGTAATTTTGATAAAACCATCTTCGTCTATTATGCCTATGTCTCCTGTATAAAACCATCCCTCCGAATCAATCACTTCTGCTGTTGCTTCATCATTGTTGAAGTAACCCTTCATCACATGCGGACCCCGAGTTAATATTTCTCCATCTTCTGCAATCTGTACTTCTATACCGGGAACAGGTTCACCCACTGTGCCAAATTTCCATTTTTCAGGATAATTAAGACTAATGACAGGAGATGTTTCGGTGAGTCCATATCCCTCTAATATCAGTATACCCGCTGCATGAAAAAACTCAGCGATGGACTGTGGTAATGCGGCACCACCGGATATGAAAAACCTAAGACTTCCACCTGTGGCTGCTTTCAATTTAGCGAAAACCAGTTTGTCAGCAATACCTTGCTTGATACTTAACATTAATGATGGATTCTGTCCTTGTTGGATACTTGTACTGACTTTTGAACCGACAGCCACACCCCAGTGAAATATTTTCTGTTTGAGTGGTGACCCCGCTTCAACCGCGCGTAGCACTCTGTCGTGCATAGTCTCATATAGACGGGGTACACTGAGCATCACAGTCGGTGATACCTCTTGCATATTTTGTGCTACGGTGAATGTACTTTCAGCATAAGCAATTTTCGCACCAGAAAACAACGGAACATAATGTCCCCCAAGTCTTTCAAAGACATGAGATAGCGGAAGGAAAGACAGAAGGACATCAGTTTCTCCGACATCAACGAGAGATTTACACGCATTGAAATTGAAGAGGAAATTTGCATGCGTTAACATGACACCCTTAGGATTTCCCGTAGTACCAGATGTGTAAATGATCGTCGCAATGTCATCTTCAGTTATGTTATTATCATTTTCTGTCTCTACGTCTTTTCCGTTTTCGCAGACATCAACATAACTGACAACACCATCGGGTAATTCGTCTTCAGTTGAATCGTAGAGGATAATAGTTTCAAGTGTTTCAACATTGTCACGAATTGTAACCACTTTCTCCAACTGTTTAACAGTGGATACACATATAATTTTTGCTCCAGAATCGTTCAGGATATAGCCAACTTGTGCAGCAGTAAGTGTTGAGAACATCGGCACATTAATTGCACCAATCTTCAAAATACCAAAGTCTGAGATTGCCCATTCAGGACGATTCTCAGATATAATTGCGATCCTATCCCCTTTTTTTACACCTAAAGAACGTAAGCCGTTACTGAACTGTTGAATAGAGTCACCAAAGTCAGCATAAGAGATATCTTGATATGTATCACCTTTCTGTTTATATGCTAAAGCGGGTTTATTAGCATGCTTCTGAATTGAATCTTCAATCATGGCAATAAGCGTCATGTTTCCCTCCTATCTATTATTGAATGGATTCTATAATATCATAGTAGCTGCCTTATGTCAAATTTCCATAATACCCTAAAAAAATTTGACATTTCTGCAGATTTAGCGTATACTTATATCAAGCGCATGCATTGTAAACTTACGCGATGTGTCGATTGATTGTCAATGCAGTCAAAATTGCCTCTGAGCATAGATGGGGACTGGTTTTAGCGTCATTTTTGCTATCAAATCGTGTTTGGTGTAGTGTTCATAAGGGTTTTTACCGTTTTTAACAATAATTATCACAAAAAAAAACCCTCGCGCAGTTCGTGTTTGGTTTTGGCAATTTTAGCCCTTACTGTGACTGGGTTCGCAGAGGGGTAAGTTCAGAAAGACCTTCCCGTTTGAAGGGAATTGAAACCAGATTTCGCTCGCGTTCGTATCGCATTTCTTCACAATCGTTCAGAAAGACCTTCCCGTTTGAAGGGAATTGAAACTAGAAGGTAAAAAACGAATCCTTTTCCTTCAGACTGGGTTCAGAAAGACCTTCCCGTTTGAAGGGAATTGAAACGAATCCCAACAACGGTACCGACACTTTCCACGCCTCAAGGTTCGGAAAGACCTTCCCGTTTGAAGGGAATTGAAACTTTTGCCCCATCATTCTGACCTCTAAATCATTTATTGTTCGGAAAGACCTTCCCGTTTGAAGGGAATTGAAACTTCATCTTCTCGTTGGCTAGCCGTTCCAACTCCCAAATAGTTCGGAAAGACCTTCCCGTTTGAAGGGAATTGAAACAGGAAACGGTGATCTGGTCCCGTTGGTTTTGCAAGGTTCGGAAAGACCTTCCCGTTTGAAGGGAATTGAAACCTTAAGGCCGGATTCGAAGTTTTCAAAGTATTGGTAATGTTCGGAAAGACCTTCCCGTTTGAAGGGAATTGAAACCATTGGGATCTCCGGTTTCCAACCACCCGTAAGAAGAAGTTCGGAAAGACCTTCCCGTTTGAAGGGAATTGAAACTCAAGATGTTGAATAATTGCGTGCCTGTTACTATCTGAGTTCAGAAAGACCTTCCCGTTTGAAGGGAATTGAAACTTTATTATCAGGTTCATTATCTTCTCCTTTTAGTATTTGTTCAGAAAGACCTTCCCGTTTGAAGGGAATTGAAACACCGAAGTGTCACACGGGGACACCCGACGTTCGCATTGTTCGGAAAGACCTTCCCGTTTGAAGGGAATTGAAACCGTTATACGGAGTAAAGCTGAAGACTTCCTCTGCCTCTAAGTGTTCGGAAAGACCTTCCCGTTTGAAGGGAATTGAAACAATAAATAGTGAAAAAGGTAATTTTTTCATTAGAAAACTGTTCGGAAAGACCTTCCCGTTTGAAGGGAATTGAAACGCATTGTGGCAGTCCAAAATCCTATCCACTTTTTATTGTTCGGAAAGACCTTCCCGTTTGAAGGGAATTGAAACTCGTTAAGGGCTGCTATCGTGTGACTCAAACGATAATCAGTTCGGAAAGACCTTCCCGTTTGAAGGGAATTGAAACTTTTCCCGTACTCAACCATGACCTTACCTTTTCCAGGTTCGGAAAGACCTTCCCGCTTCAATAGAATTAAAACACAACCTGTCAATACGAGAAGATAACTCTTATCCCGAAAAAATCCTATAATCCTGAAAATCATGGTTCAGACAAGCGTTCAGAAAAACCTTCCCGTTTGGCATATAAACATATCGTCCCTACGGGACTGAAAGAGAGGTGGGGTAAACATTCTTCTATAAACATATCGTCCCTACGGGACTGAAGAGAGGACAACCCGTATAACCATAAGGATGCAGAGTGATGCATCAGGGTTCTAAGTTTTCTTAACTTCACATACGATGAATGCCATACGCGCATTCACATCATTGTTTTTAGGTCTCGCTTCTTTCTACCCGACATACAAAATAGCACTTGACAAAGAATTAGATCGGAAAAACCTTCCCATTTGAAAGGAATTGAAACAAGATCTATCAATACGAGAAGATAACTCTTATCCTGAAAAAAATCCTATAATCCTGGTTCAGACAAGCGTTCAGAAAAACCTTCCCATTTCAATAGAATTAAAACAAAACCTATCAATACGAGAAGATGCCTCTTATCCTGAAAAAATCCTATTAATCCTGAAAATCATGGTTCAGACAAGCGTTCGGAAAGACCTTCCCGTTTGAAGGGAAGGGTGTGTAAAGTTTTTGCACAGAAGATTCAGGAGCATATCCACCTCCTCCGTGCCTTCCACGATTCAGACAGATTGCAAAACATTCTTCCATCCTTCCACCCATTCCCTCTCCCATCCTTCCATTCTTCCATCCCTTTTTCCCTTCCGTGTCCTCCGCGCTTTCCGCGATTCTGACAAACAGAATGACAAAAACTTTACACACCCGAAAAACACTTGCATATTATCGCTAAATCGGGTATTCTTTCTATACTTGCAGAGTCTTAGTTTATCCTCAGCAATAATCCGAGGATTTTATCTAACAATATACAAACTGGAGGAATCTGGATGGCGCAGACACTATCCATAGTGATTCCGATTTACAATGAAGCGGACCATTTAGAAGAAGTTCTCAGACAGATAGAGGCAGTTGAAATCGGATTGAAAAAGGAACTAATCTTGGTTGATGATTGTTCAACCGATGGTACTCGTGAGATATTGGAAAAACTCCAAAATTCAGACGATAATGATGCTAAAATATTTTATCACGAGATCAATCGTGGTAAAGGAGCGACTCTAAGAACCGGTTTTGAACATATAACAGGTGATATTACCCTGATTCAAGATGCGGATTTGGAATATGACCCACAAGACTATCCAAAATTACTGGAACCCATCCTAAATGAGACTGCAGATGTCGTGTACGGGTCGCGTTTTATGGAAGGTAGACAGGAAGGTTTATTAAGAAGTTACCTCGCAAATAGATTCCTAACCTTTCTCTCAAATCTTGTGAACGGTACAAAAATCACAGACATGGAAACCTGCTACAAGGTGATGAAATCGGATATATTGAAAAACATATCACTCACTTCAGATAGGTTCGGTTTTGAACCAGAAATAACAGCAAAATTGGCAAAACGAAAGTGTAGAATTGTTGACGTGCCGATCAGTTACCGAGGTAGAGACTATCATGAAGGAAAAACTGTGAGTTGGAAGGATGGTGTGGCAGCCATTTTTCATATTTTCAGGTTCCGTTTTTTTTCCTAATAGAACCAGCTTAGTCCTTCAAACAAACGGATATGTTGTAAATGCGTAACCTACAGGATTTATTAAGTGAGGTTGATAGTATACTCAAAAATCCCATCGCACTTGATGCGGAGGCGGGTATTACACAACCTGAAGTGAAGGATGATAAACTATTAACTGAATTAGAGAAGCATTTCCAATACAAGGATTTTCGGGACGGTCAACGTGAGATAATTGAGACAATCCTCAACGGTGAAGATGTTTTTGCTGTATATCCAACCGGACACGGTAAATCGCTATGCTACCAACTACCTGCCCTGATGTTACCGGGTTTAACGGTAGTAGTATCACCCTTAATATCCTTAATGAAAGATCAGGTTGATACTTTAAGGCAACAAGGTATAAAGCACGTTTCTCTCATCAATAGTATGCAATCTTGGGATGAGAATCGTAATGAAATGAACCGTGTCCAGAATGGGGACGTCAAACTCATCTATGTTTCACCTGAAAGACTGCGTAGTAGAAAGTTCTTAGACCTATTAAACACTTCTCTTATTTCACTGTTTGTGATTGATGAAGCACACTGTATTTCTCAATGGGGACACGACTTCCGTCCTGCATATCTGGCTATCTGTAACGCAATTGACTCGCTGTTCCCTAAGTCTATTGCGTTATTCACAGCGACAGCACCCCCAGACATTCGAGATGATGTGTTACGTATCTTGAAAATCACAAAAGCCAAGGTGCTTACCGGAGGGATTGAACGTTCCAATTTAAGACTCAGCGTTAATGCAATTGAAAGAAAAGACAGAGAGGAACAGAAATACGAACTCCTGAAACAGTATGTATCTTCATTTGCAGGCAAAGGTATCATATATGCAGGACGCCGTAGAGAGACGGAAGAGATTGCAGACTTCCTTCAGAGACAAGGATATGCCGCTGATTTTTATCATGCTGGCAGAGAGACAGCTGAACGCAAACATATACAGGAAGCATTCTTTGACGATAGCACAAACGGGTTGAACATCGTTACTGCAACGAATGCATTCGGTATGGGAATAGATAAACCGGATATCCGTTTTATAATCCATTGGACAGTGCCTGGAACATTGGAGGAATACTGTCAAGAAATTGGGCGCGCAGGTAGAGATGGAAAACCATCAGAGTGCATCCTGTTTTATATGCATAAAGATACTGAGTTACATGAATGGTTCATTAGAGAAAGTGCTCCCGATAAATCCTCACTGCTGAGACTCTTACAAGAACTTGAAAACATCAATGGGGCTGGAGAATATCGATTGATTGCAATGGAGGAATTAGCGTGGAGAATAGGTTTTAAGGACACAAAATTACAAGTCGGCCTATCTTATTTAGAGAAGTTGGGATTTATTAAAAGATGGAATAATCTACCTTCTCGTGTATCAGTGACATTTAGGTCACAACCTGAAGATACCAATTTTGAGCAGTCAAAACTCTATTTACAACTTAGGCAACAACGCGTGACAGATATATTGAGTTTTTGTCAAACGCTTGAACTCAGTCCAAAGTCTTTAATGGAACAACTCGTCGAACTGCAGAATGAAGGACATCTTCAGTATTGGGGTAAAGATGAATTAATGCTGATTGAAATACAACAAGATAGCGAGTTCTTCGCTTCAATATCGGAGGAGCAAATGGGGCTTGGGGACTATGTAAAACACAGAAAAAGCAGAATAGATAAAATGGTCTACTATGCAACTTCTGAAGGGTGCAGGATGAAAATTATACGAGATTATTTCGGAGAGGAGGTGGCAGAGGATTACAGGTGCAACAACTGTGATAGGTGTTCATAAATTAGGATTTATTGTGTGTAAATATTGCGAAGAGCTTCTTGGAAAACTGTTTGCAGCGGGATTCCGGTCTGTTCAGCGATGCTTTTACAATCTTCATACTCAGGAACTGTTTTAATGGAAACGCCATTTAGGTAACCCCGTTTAGCACGGACGGGTCCCCACGGGGTGGTGATTTCAACAGTCTCGCGTTTTAGGATTACACGATCAGCAGCGTAATACCTAACACCGAAAGTGGTGGTTTCTGTGAGGAGGATATGGATCAGTTTCTGTCTATTTTCTGCGGAACAGATAACATTGATCTGTATTGCAGGGCGTCCCTTCTTCATGAGGAGCGGGACAAAAAAGACATCTAACGCACCACAATCAAATAATTTCTCCATGACATACCCCGAAACTTCAGGTGACATGTCATCTACATTTGTTTCTATAATTTCTATACAGTCATTGGTTTCAGACACGTTGGAGATGTCGCCTATACATATTCGTAGTAGGTTTGGCTGCATTTCAAGGTCTCTTGAACCAGCACCGTAGCCGACATGAGATACCGTCATGTTAGGCATGACTCCAAATCTATCAGCAAGTGTTGAGATAATCGCTGCCCCTGTTGGTGTAACTAATTCTTTAGGAATGCCTGTCTGACGAATGGGTATACCTTGCAACAGAGTCATCGTGCCAGGGACAGGAACAGGCATCATACCGTGGGCACATTCAACAAAACCGCGACCGAGAGAGAGAGGCGAAGCGTGTATTTTCTCTACTCCGAGTTTATTTAGTCCGATAACCGCTCCGACGATGTCCACTATAGAATCGATACCACTGACTTCATGAAGATGCACATTTTCTTTTTCAGTATTGTGGACTTTAGCCTCTGCTTCAGCAAGTCTGTCAAAGATGTTTTTTGATTTTTCACGAACGGTTGTGTCTAATTCACTTGAATCAATGAGACCGAATATATCGGAAAGGTGTCTGCTGGGAGCATGTGAGTGTTTGTGATGGTTGCTTTCCTGGGAATGCTCATGAACTTCAACTTTAGCTTGCGTACCAAAAATGCCATGTTTCTCTGTTTTGTGAAAATCAAGACTGAATTCTTCATCCAATTTAAGTTTCGATAATTCTGTTTTGATATAATCTGGGTCGATTCCTGTGTCAACAAGAGCTCCAAGAACCATATCACCACTAATGCCGGAGAAGCAGTCAAAGTACACAATTTTCAATTGGGGATAGTCCTTTGGTAATGATAACTGGAATGAAGACGATTTCTATTGAAACGAATACTAAAGGCAATGTGTTTATACATCATCAGCAGATGTATAATTTCCTATTATCTGCTGATGATGCACAAAGAATCGTCATTTTTGGAACAGCTCCAGGAGCAATTCTTTCGGTTCGTTCCTTCTAAGTTTGTTTAGTGCCTCTACTTCGATCTGTCGAACGCGTTCACGACTAATTTGAAGTTTCGTACCAATTTCAGCGAGGGTGTATTCTGTTCCATCAATTAGTCCGTATCGTAGCACAATCACATGTGTTTCACGAGGATTGAGCGTTCTATTCAGAACTTCTTCTAACGCCTCGATTTTGGAGTAGTTAACTAATTCTGTTTCGGGTGTAATCTGTGAGTGGTCCGGTATGATTTCACGAAAGGACACCTCAGGGGATGCCTCATTTATCGGTGCGTCTAATGAGATCGGGTCTCTTGTTGCTTGTAAGATTTCATCAACCTTTTTCTCAGAAAGTTTAACCTCTTGAGCGATCTCTTTTGTAGTGGGTTCACGTCCCAGTTTGATAGTAAGATTAGATTGCACCTGTTTTATCAACCGACGTGTCTCGCCAATATAACATGGGACACGAATGATCTGACCTTGTTGGTCTATTGCACGTTTTATTGACTGCATCACCCACCATGTTGCATAAGTGCTGAAGCGGAAACGTAGTGTGTGGTCGAATTTTTCAACTGCTTTCATCAGACCAATACTACCTTCCTGCATCAGATCGAGGAAGGTGAGAGCAGTTCTATTAAAATGATGCTGTTTTGCTATGCTTGCCACTAATCTTAAATTGGCTTCAACAATTTTCATTTTTGTACCGTGTGCAAGCTCATCAGCTTCGGTTAGTTTAGATAGGACGTTCTTGAGATGTGCCAATTCTGTCTGAATAGTTTCCAATAGTGGATGTAGTGTGTTTGGACTACACTCCTTATCCGAAGTTTTGACAATATTGGAGTAAGTAATTTCATCCAAGAAATCAGTAGGTAATTTATCCAAGAGTTGATTGATCTCGTATAACGTGATATTGAACGTCTCAAGCAAACGCAGCTCTTCATGCTTATCAATGGGTTCCGCGTTTAGAATAGAATCGTATTCAGAACTTTGAACAGATGTATCATCTTTATCATTCTCGGATTTGGACGGCAGTTCAGATTTTTTTAGTAAGGCATCTAAATTTTTACGAACTGTTTCACTTGCGAATGAACGGAATGAACGCCCGCGTTCAGGACTCCAACTTTCGATTGCACTTATGATAGCAAGGTAACCAACTTGCTGAAAATCAGGACCCACAATACCGGAATATTCAGGTTTGGTAAGGTATGCCTTGAGGATGTGCAGATTTCCCGTTAAGAGTTTCGCTTTCGTTTTATCTAACTTTTGTTGTTTTTTATTCAATCTATCTAAGATGCTCTCTATAGATTGCAAATGCGATGATATTTGATCAATGATACGTCCGTGATCTTTCTGAAATGGATTTACTTTGTGCCCTGATGTTTTACGGCTTTTTGTTGGATAATCCAGGGCATTTAACACCCACATCGGAAGCAGTTTAAAGTTTGATGTAAACGCTTGTACACCCTCTTGGTATGACGCAAAGAGTTCTCTTTCTTGTTCAGGTTCTAATAGAGGTGTCTTGGCAATTGTCTGCAAGTAGGCAAATGTTTCATCTTTAATAGGAGCAGTGCTGTCCTCCTTTTTTTCTTCTGAAGGAAGCACTTCAAACTCTACTGAATCAATTGGGTTATAATCTTTCATTTTGATTTTCCTTATTTCAGTGCTAATCTGATACCATTTCTATTAGGTTTCCATCATTTCCGACTGTTAGAAATGAAAAGGAGAACTGCACAAACTAAAAGTTTATGCTACAATTAATATAAAGTCAATTTGAAATGGTATAGGTGCAATCGCATAATCAATGATACTCTATTAAACAATCTTGAACATAATAAGTGAATTACACATCCATGTCGAATTGTCACATAATTTAATTACTGTAGAATATTGAGATATATTGAGGTAAAATACGTCTAATCATTATCTCTGTTTCAACTTGTTTCTTTTCCACGAAGTACTATAAGTTTTTGTGGTTTTAAACCCTTACTATGAATAAAGGAGACATTCTATGCAAGAAGAACTTCAATCTGATGTAATCAAAAGAATCTTAGTTGGTGAATCACTCGCCAATGAAAACTTATCCAATATTGACCTATCCAACCAATCGCTTGTTGGTGCAGATCTGTCCTCGTCAGATTTGAGCAATGCCAATTTAAACGGTGCTGATCTGACTGATGCCAATCTGAACGATGCTGATCTGACTGGGGCAGATTTATCAAACGCAACGTTATTAAGAACCTATTTGGTCGGTGCTAATCTAACAGAGACAAAACTCGAGAACGCAAATTTGTTCGGGGCATTCCTGAGTGGGAGTCTACTTTCCGGCACAAATTTCCGTAATGCTGACTTGCGAAGAGCAACAATGGGGTGCCCAAAATGTATACCCACTGCACCATTCGGTAATCTTACAACATTTGAGAATGCTAACCTTGAAGAGGCAATTTTTGGCGAAATCAAATTAGAAGGTGTCGTGTTACTCGGTGCTAATTTCAAGGACGCATACCTATATGAGGTAGACCTCACTGAAGCCATCTACAGAGAATCAGACCTTGAGGGTGCAATAACAAAACAAGGATTAAACTAAACCTCAAATGCTATATTGTAGGTCGGGTAGAGCGAAGCGAAACCCGACATGTATTGATTGTGTCTATCCTGTCGCCAGTTAATATTTTATTGGCGCTTCGCTCTACCCGACCTACTTATTTAGTCTGGACTGTCCACTTAGTTGTAATTTTACCGATGTAATTCAGTAAATGCTGCCAAGCGATAGTATCTGTTGAAAACCTGATGCTATTATATGTTTAGAGCAATCTACAATATAATGAGACGAATCTAAACATAAATAGTTTACAAACCGTCTTTTTTTCAATGGATTCGTTAGAATGCTATAACAGGTATTATAACACAAGCCAGATTATTTGTCAAATAAATATTAACAATATCGGAACTTATTCAAAAACTTGTTGTTCACACATTTTTTGATAAAGTCCGCCTTTTTCAACTAAGTCAGCATGTGTTCCCCTTTCAACGATACTGCCATCTTTAAGGACAAGAATCGTATCCGCGCGTTGAACAGTTGAAAGTCGATGGGCAATTATAAAGCAGGTTCTGCCATGCATCAGCTCCAGTAGCGACTTCTGTATGACTGCCTCAGATTGTGAATCCAGTGCAGAAGTCGCTTCATCCAAAATCAGAATTGGAGCATCTTTCAAAAATGCACGCGCAATTGAGATCCGTTGTTGTTCACCCCCTGAAAGCTTACCGCCTGATTCACCAATTTGTTCATTGTACCTATCTGTCATGGACATAATGAAATCGTGTGCGTTCGCTTTTTTAGCGGCATCTGCGATAGCATTCAAGCTCACATCCGGTGTACCGTAGGCAATATTCTCTTGTACTGTCCCATCAAACAGAAACGTATCTTGTGGAACAAGGGCAATATTCTGTCTCAACGATTCAAGCGTAACTGTTTCTATCGGATTGTCGTCAATTAATATCGTACCAGAACTTACAGTATAGAATCTTTGCAGCAGATGCAATAGTGTTGTCTTACCACTACCACTTGGACCGACAAATGCAATTACCTGACCAGGATCAGCCTTAAAGCTCACATTTTTGATTACTAAATCTTCCTGATAGGCGAAATTCACATCTCGGAATTCTACCACGCCTTTTATATTAGATAATTCCGTTTCTTTCTCTGAAGTCCTATCCTGTTCCCTTTCAATCTTCATCAATTCAAAGATACGTTCACCAGAGGCTAAACTCTGCTGTAGTACTGTATTCACACTGCCGATAATCTTGACAGGTTTATACATTAAAGCTACCATCACGATATAACTTGCGAACCAACCGATTGATAATGCCCCATTTATAACTTGCCAACATCCCAGACCAAAGACTAAAGCGGTGCCTATTGCACCCATCCATTCAATCAGCGGTGGCAGAAGAACTGCAAAACGGGAACGACGAATTGCCATGCGGTATTGTGATGTCGTGATGTCTTCAAATCGTTGCCTCTCAAAATCTTCCGCAGTAAAACTCTTTATGATACTGATACCAGATAAGGTCTCTTTAAGCTGTGTATAAATGTCAGAGCTTTTCTGTTGTATCTCCTCGCTTGCTTTTCGAACCCTACCACCAATACGATAAATAGAGTAGGCAACCAAGGGAAGAACAAGAATCGAGAGGAGAGTCATCAAAATGCTCTTATACAGCATCACAGAGACAAAAATGACAACCTGAATCATAGCACGCATAATTGACGCAGTAGCTGTAACAGCCTGCTGCATACCTCGGACATCATCTGTAACCCGTGTCATTATATCGCCACTGTGCTGTTGCGAAATCTTCCGAAGTGATGTAGAAATGATTTTGTCGTATAGATCATTACGTATCCTTAAACTTACCTTATTGCCAACTCTATCCATCAGAAAATCACTAATATAGACAAAGACTCCTTTTACTAAGACGATAGCAAGCACACCGAGTAAAATCCAGAAATAGAAACGGAACGCATCACCCGTACCCGTTAGTGTGATTTTAATACCTTGAAATAGATGCTCATGCTGGAAAATAGTGATGGTTTGGTTGACACCTGAATCCTTGAAGTTTTCCAGTTCCTTTAGGGAGTCAAGGGTATCTGCTAAGAGTTGAATCCTGGCAAGTTCACAGATTGATACGACTAAAGCACAACCCATAGCAATAAAGATTGAAATTTTGAAGGATTTCAGATATTGCAGAAACTGATGCAGGACTTTTTTCTCTGGCAAGGATATCGCCCCAGATAGGCGATGTAAGACTTTTTTCATAGTATGTTTTAGGTAACGGCACACGGCGTGTGCCTACTACTTTGCAGGAATGAAAACTAATCCGATGGATTAGGTATTTCATAATGCTGATAATCTCCAAACTGAATCATCGCTGCTTGACTGAGAACACCAGTATGACAACGAATTCTCAGTTCTTGATTCTTAAAATCAACTGACTCTATTATACCGATACCTATTGTCGTTCCTGATGTGCCAACTAAGCCGACGCTTCTCTGATGAAAATATGAAGGAGTCTCTGTAGTTACGTTTCTCAAACTTAGATAGTCCTTGATCCTATTTATATCACTTGGAATTAATCTTCTGTTGGCAATTAATGCTAATTCACGATGTCCCCATTCCGCATATAGTATATCTTCCTCAGTAAGTTCCATGAGAATGTCTACCTCTCTCTGATTCGCAATTCTACCTTTAAAGAAGGGGGTACGCACACTGTTTATATCTGAAAACGTAATGTTCTGAATTTCACTATTTCTAAAATACGTCTTAAACTTCGTCCGTCGATGCTCTTGACGTCTCTGTTGACTTTTTATGCGAGCCATCTTATGTACTGGCAGATAGTGTATCTTTAACCAATCCATCAACTTGTAACTTGCAGTGATCTTTTCCATTTCTCTTGAACGTCCTATACAGACGATATGATGTGGTTGAATTATGTCTATTTTCTGCTGTTTGAGCATTACAGCTGCGGGTTCATGAATATAACCTGTTGTGTCTATAACGACAAACTCGGCAGACGCTTCCTGTGCAGCATCTACCATCAGACGGGTACCAGACACTAAGGGAAGAAAGTTCCTTACAGGGGATATTGCACCAACATAGTATAGCGAATCAGCATTCAACGCGGTGGTTACACTGTTCCCATCTTCAACGATATGATTCTGGTTAACATTCACTCCATCCAAAAGCTTACCGGTAGAAGCATCACAGGAAGGAAGTAGTTTCATACCTATCATCGTTGGAGGTCCAATGGTAGATTGACCAATGTCTGTGTCTATGAGTGCAGATCTTAAACCCTGATTGACAGCGACATCAATAAGATATTGACAGAAGGTAGTTTTACCCGCGTCTAACGCTCCCAGAACCAGGATGTGTTGATTCGGTTTGACTATTTCATCCGACAGACGTTCCCAATCGGGATTAAGTTGGTATGTGCGACTCATTATGCATTGGTGTTAATCACCCAAACTCAGTTCATATCGGAAAGTAACGCCAGGGAAACTGATGAAGTTTTCAATTTGAGAATTGTGTTCAATACCTATGAGTTGTTCAAGCAGAGAAGATCTGCGTTCTTTTCGGATTATCTTCGGTTTTCCTTCAATTTTACCGAGTTTTCCAGCAACGATTATCGCATCTTGCAGGTTACCTATCTGATCAATCAATTTGTGTGATAAAGCTTGGTTACCAGAATATATCCTACCATCCGCAAGTTCAACGATTTCATCACGGGTTAGGTGTTCATTCCGCGATTGGTGGATAGCGTCAACAAATTGATTATAGACATCATCTACTGTCTCTTGAAGTATTGCTTTATCTTCAACTGAAAGGTCACGGAACATGGATCCAGCATCTTTGAACTGACCGCTCTTAATCACCTGTTGTTCCAATCCAACTTTCTCGTAAAGTCCCTTTATTTTGGTAAACTGCATGATGACACCGATACTGCCAGTCAATGTCCCCGGATTTGCCATGATAGTATCTGCTGCACATGCTATATAGTAACCCCCAGATGCCGCTGAACCAGCCATAGATGCAACTATCGGTTTATCCAACTTCGTTAATTCACGGTGTATCTCCTGAACAGGTGCAACACTGCCACCGGGTGAATTGATCCTTAACACAATTGCTTTCACATTTGGATTATCTCGGTATGTATGAATAAGGCTAATCGTAGCATCTGATTTGGTAATGATACCTGGAATATCAATCACGGCTACCCTTGGACCGATTGTCGGAGGGTTGATTAAAAAAGGTACCATTAAAGTAACAAAAAACAGTATCACAATCACAAGTATGATCAGATATACACTTTTTTTTCTCATAGAATTGCTTCCATAGTAGGTGAGATTACGGTGACTATTCAGTCAGGATTAGTTACGAACAGATCAGATTAGGAGTGTTTATAGTGGATAGTCCAGACTAAATATCCAGGTCGCGATTCGGAGATCGCTCCTACCAATAGTCTGTTCTGTAGGAGGGAACTCCGATTCCCGACTATTACTTATACCCACAAACTTAGTATGGACTGTCTAATAGTCCTCGTCACGTTTCCCAGGAAAAAAGATAACCCAAAGCGTTCTCACCAACCAAGCGATATCACGAAAGAAGCTTCGATTTGCAAGATAATGTAGGTCAAGTTCTAATTTCTTAGGCATTAATTCCGTAATGTAATAATGTTCTGGATTCTCTGTAGTTTTCAGTTTTTTCTCCTCGTCTCTATTTTCAATTTGAGAGGGACCCGTAATACCCGGCTTTACTTGTAGAACTTGCTCTTGGCGTTCAGAGTAGAATTTGACATATTCCGGAGCCTCTGGACGAGGACCTATTAAGCTCATGTCCCCTTTCACAACATTGATGAGATTAGGCAGTTCGTCTAATTTCAACTTCCGCAAGAATCCGCCAATCACAGTTATACGAACATCCTGATGCGTTGTTAGTCCTATTCCAATTTGATCAGCGTTCTCAACCATAGTCCGGAATTTATACATTTTAAAATGCTTACCATTCTTACCTACTCTTGTTGCTTTGTAAAACACAGGTCCACGCGACTGGAATCTCGCAAGAAAAATACTAACGATGAAGACAGGGGATGTGATTGTTAAGAGTACCAGGGATAGGATAAAATCAAAACAACGTTTTATCCAACGTGACCCACTTGACCATTTAATACATGGCGATGTTTCGTCAATGGCTGTGAAGCAATCCTGTGGTGGAGAATCCTGAGTGAGCATTACACGCCTCTATCTGTATCAGAAGGTTCGGTCGATTCGGTATCTTGACTTGAACTCATCAGATGTCTTCTAATATTCTCTTGGTTTTCAACCTCACGACTTTGAACAAATTCACGATTCGGTTCATAAGTAGGAACTAACTCCTGTAGTTTCGCAATAATCCCATCTGTTTCAAGTGAATCGGCATATTTAGAAAGTTCATCAATCTGCGAAAGCAGTTGTTCCTCCTCAATCGTCTCTAATTGTGCCACAAAGATACGTTGGTGTTTGGTTGCAGTGACGCCTTCTTGCGGTGTGAGGAGTTCTTCATAGAGTTTCTCACCGGGTTCCAATCCAGTAAAGTCTATCTTTATGTCTACATCTAATTCTAAACCTGATAGTCGGATTAAGTCTCTTGCCAGGTCAAGGATCTTTATCGGTTCTCCCATATCTAACATCAAGATTTCACCACCATTACCCATTGCACCCGCCTGTATTAGAAGTTGTACCGCTTCAGGTATCGTCATAAAGTAACGCGTAGCTTCTCTGTGTGTGACCGTAACGGGTCCACCTTTTGCGATCTGTCGCTTAAAGTTAGGAAGAACGCTTGCTCTACTACCGATAACATTTCCAAAACGAACAGCGATGAATTTCGTCCCGTTTCTATTTGCTTTACACTGAATTAACTTCTCTGTTACCCGTTTGGATGCCCCGTAGACACTCGTAGGATTAACCGATTTGTCAGATGAAACCAGGATAAATGCCTCTACATGATGCTTGATAGCAGAATCAATAAGATTCTTAGTACCGATAATGTTATTTTTTACCGCTTCGTCAGGGTGAGCCTCCATGAATTTGACGTGTTTGTGTGCAGCAGCATGAAATATAATATGAGGTCTGTATCGCTTGATAATCTGAAAAACTTTAGAATTATCACGAATATCGCCTATTACAAGCTCGCGATTAATTGGGGGATCCAATTCTCGCAATTCCATATCAATGTGATAAATGCTGTTTTCGCCACGACCAAATAAGATCAATAACTCTGGATCAAGTTTAGCAACTTGTCTACACAACTCAGAACCGATAGACCCACCAGCACCCGTAACCATCACGCGCTTACCAGATAGATACTTGGAAATTTCAGCTAAATCTATCGGAGATGTAGAACGGTTAAGAAGGTCTTCTAACTTGACTTCACGGATATGATTGATGCTAACCTTACCCTCCAGGATCGCATGAATACTCGGTACAATTTTGAAATGACATCTTCTATATTCACATTGACGAATAATGTCCCTTATCTTACCGCCGGGGGCAGATGGCATGGCGATTATAACTTCTTCAATCGTCCGCTTTCTTGCGATATAGGTGAGGTCTCTTGTCGTACCGAGTACTTCAAGACCCGCAATCGTTTTACCGACTTTCTGCAAATTGTCATCTATAAAACCTATAGGCAAATAACCTTTCTCAGGATGAGACCGTAATTCCCGCAAAACACCGATTCCAGCAGCACCAGCTCCAACTATCAATACCTTGGTTCGCGGTAATGCAACCTCATTATGTCTGCCTTCACGGAATAACTTATAGGAGAACTTAGCAAATCCAATGATGAATGCGTTGTAGAAAATGTCAACTAAGAAGAAACTCCATGTATCAAACCTTTGAAAAAATGCCGATATAGTATATAACACCAAGCCTGACACACATACTGCATAGATTATAGAACGAAATTCTTTCACGCCAGCATATTGCCAAATAGGTTTATACAGACGAAAACATACGAAGGTGAGAAGACGAACTAATGTGACAACAGCACATATCATTAAAACTAAAGGATATGTTCCCACATTTGAAAATATCGGTATCTGCTTGAATTGATCTATTATATCAAAGTTAAGCTGACTACATGTAAAGTATGTTAATATTAATGCAAGATTAACAAGAAAAAAATCAATTACAATTGAAGAACTCCATCTGACTTTTGTTTTTTCCATATTACCTCCCTTGGCTACTTTTGCAATTAGATTTCAGTATAGACCTGTTCCAATCTTTCAACGAGTACATTCCAATCATAACTGTCCTCAACCCTTTTTCTACCTGCCCTCGCGATACTTTCACGTCTCTCACGATCCTCAATTAAATCTATAACGGTTTCAGCAAAACCTTCTGGTGTATCTGCGATGACAACTTCCTTCTCACGTTCCGCCTCTAAACCCATGGCACCAATGGATGTTGTTACAACAGGTGTCTGCATAGCCATTGCCTCTAAGTTCTTAGTCTGTATGCCTGAACCGGATCTTAAGGGGGCAACAAATATCGTTGCCTTCTCAAAGTACGGTCGTATATCAGGAACATAACCTGTAACAACTACACCTTTCGTTTTTTCCAACTGCTTTACTTGGTTGGTAGGATGATTACCCACAATCTGAAAAGATACATCAGGATAACGTTCCTGTATCAATGGTAAAATATCTTCACAAAAATAGATAACAGCATCAGAATTTGGAAAATAGTTCATAGTTCCTGTAAATAGCAGGTTTATAGATTCTTCTGATGCCAATCCACTATGGATACCAGATTGCCTGTCGGTTTCTGTGCTGATACTCTCATCGGCATCACTATGATGAAAGTACTTTAAATCAACTCCCATCGGGACAACGGATAAGTCGAGATTTTCATCCTGTTTAAGCAGATAGTCTTTATCGAATTGTGCTACGACTGTTCCACGATCAAATGATTTCATTATCTCAACTTCATAACTTCTGACACGTTTTTCCTCTAATCTTACCAAAAATCGTTTTGGTGTGCAATCTAAATCTGCTCGACGACTCAGATTTAAGGCTAACGAATCGCATAAATCCAATACCTTAGAGACACGTTTTTCATCTTTCACATATTGTCCCATGCGAAAGAGTTGGGCATGAATGAGATCAATATCCTCCTCCTGCAGAAGTTGGTTTATCTTTTGTTGCATCTGTTGCGAATACCAATAATGTACTTGTAAAGGTAGTCGAGAAAAGAAGTGAACAGCAGTATTTACTTTCGCCAAAAAAGAACGAAAACGAACCCATTCAATTCGTTTACAGTAAGGTCTAAGATGTTTTACCGCAGCAACGTCATCATCAGACTCAGCGAAAAAGACTAAGGTGATTTCATGACGTTTTGACAGTTGTCTGATAAAGTGATATGAGCGAATACGGTCTCCTCTCTGTGGTGGATATGGACACCGTAAACTCAAGTAAAGGATACGCATAAGTTGACTTTCCAATACATCCCTGGTAGGTGCGGTTAGGAAACCGCACCTACCAGGGTGTTCACATATTTTTATATTTTAACGTGAGTTTGATAAATCAGAACAAATAACTTACGTAGGTTGGGTTGAGGAACGAAACCCAACATCTTGACCCATTATAGAGCAATATATGTTGGGTTTCGTGCCTCAACCCAACCTACAATGAATATTGCATTTAATTATCAAACTCACGTTATTTTATAATAATCAGACTATTCTGCTTAAGCAGGCAATTCTGCCTCGTCGATTAACAGGACGGGTATCCCATCGCGAATTGGATATCGACGTTTACATTCACCTCGACATACCAATTTCTGCTCTGTTTCTATATACTCTATTTTACCCTTACAAGCAGGGCATGCAAGAATATCAAGCAAAGTCTGTGATAACGTATAAGGTTTTTCAGATTTCAATTCATCTCTCCCAGAAGAAATCTATAGCATACGGATTTAGAATTGCATTACCTTCCATGACACTTCTTATATTTTACACCACTGCCACATGGACAAAGTTCATTCCTTCCAACTTTTGGTACTGTTCCCATGGCTTGTTGTGAAGCAAATTCTGCTTCAGACTGACTGGTATAGTTTGGATGTCTCCGTTGTGCAGGACGACGTTGTCTGCTCTGACGTCTTTCAGGCACAGGACGCGTAGGTTGCGTCGTTACTTCCATCTTAAAAATAAATTCGCTAACCTGCTTCTCAATATTCTTATACATGGATTCAAAAATACCCAATGCCTCGCTCTTAAATACAACGATAGGGTCTTTTCCTCCATATTGCTCAAACCTTATGCCGTGCTGAATATAGTCAATGTTATGCAAATGATCTTTCCAATGGTGGTCAATCGCATTTAAGACCAGTAAACGTTCAAGTAGACGCATGTTTTCTGAACCCAACTCTTCTTCGCGTCGTTTATAAAAACTCTTTAATTCATGCAGAATCTCACTATGAAGTTCTTCTGCGGATATCTCCTTGAGAGGCGTTTTGAAATTAGGACTAATTAAAAAGGTTGTAACTAACCACTTCTCAAACTGATCAAGTTCTTCAGGTTCACGGGGTCCCCTTTCTGGAATGACTTCGTATACCTCATCAGCGACAACATTGTCTATCATATTCCAAACTGTATCTTTGGGATCCTCTTCAGAAAGTATTGAATCTCTTAATGAGTATATTGTATCGCGCTGTGCTTCCATAACATCATCAAACTTCAGGATGTTTTTTCGTGCTTCAAAGTTTATTTCCTCAACGCGGGTCTGTGCTTTTTCTATTGACTTTGTTACCCAAGGGTGTTCAAGTGGAATGGTGTCATCCATACCAGCTCTTGTCATGGTATTTGTCATAAATCCTTGTAATCGTTCTGATCCGAACTTTCGCATCAGATCATCTTCAAGTGATAAGTAAAAGCGCGATGAACCTGGATCACCTTGTCTTCCAGACCGACCCCTTAATTGGTTATCAATGCGTCGCGAATCATGTCTTTCTGTACCGACAATATGCAATCCGCCCGCGTTCAGCACATGTTCTTTATTCTTTTCGCAGATCGCTTCCGCCTCAGAAAATGCAGTTTGCCATTCTTCAGATTCTGTAGACAGTGTTCTTAAATCTACCTTCTTTTTACGTAATGTGTCCTTTGCTAAACCTTCAGGATTGCCCCCAAGAAGAATATCCACGCCTCGACCTGCCATATTGGTAGCAATCGTTACTGCCCCCGGCATGCCTGCTTGTGCAATGATGTCTGCTTCACGCGCGTGTTCCTTAGCATTCAGTACTTGATGCTTAATGTTTCTATTTCTTGCCCTTAGGAGTTTGCTTAGCTTCTCGGAATTCTCAATTGAAATCGTTCCAACAAGCACAGGTCTGCCTTTCTCATGCTGCTCCTGAATATCCTCCAAGACTGCGTTATATTTCGCTTCCTCTGTCCTATAAATCTGATCAGGATTGTCAATACGGATCATCGGTTCATTCGTCGGTACGACGACGACATCTAAACCGTATATATGTGCAAATTCGTTTGCTTCTGTCGCAGCGGTTCCTGTCATACCTGCAAGTTTATCATATAGACGGAAATAATTTTGGTAGGTGATAGTTGCAAATGTTTCGCTCTCTTGTGCTATGCGGACACGCTCTTTTGCCTCAATTGCCTGATGCAAACCTTCATTAAGACGGCGACCTACCAGTTTTCTACCCGTAAATTCATCAATAAGCAAAACCTCTCCATTCTCCACAAGATAGTCAATATCCCGTTTCCAAAGATGGTGCGCATTCAGAGACTGATTGACATGATGCACAAGCATAACATGATCAGGTTCATACATATTCGCGATACCGAGTAACCGTTGCACCTCTTCTATACCATCATCCGTGAGTGAGACATTACCCCGAGATTTGCCTTTATCATCAATAACAAAATGCTCTTCAGTACGTAACTGTGTAACGATATAATTGATTCTTCTATATAGTTCTGCCGGTTTGTCAGAGGCGTCTGATATGATAAGTGGTGTGCGTGCTTCATCAACGAGAATACTATCTACTTCATCCAAAATAGCATAGATATGGCCACGTTGAACCTTGTTTTCAAGTGTGAGGGCTCTGTTGTCATTTAGGTAATCAAAACCGAACTGACTATGTACCCCATAGGTGATGTCTGCTTTATATGCAAGTTTTCTTTGTTCATAAGGCATCTGGTTCAGTGTTAGACCGACAGACATGCCCAGGAAATTATATATTTGCCCCATCCATTCAGCATCGCGTTGTGCAAGATAGTCGTTGACAGTGGCGAGGTGAACACCATTTCCGGTAAGCGCATTTAGATAGACTGCAAGTGTTGATGTTAATGTCTTACCTTCACCTGTTCTCATTTCAGCGATGGACCCACTATGTAAGGCGGATCCTCCGATAATCTGGACATCATAGTGTCGTTGTTTCAATGTCCGTACCGCAGTCTCTCGCACCACAGCGAAGGCATCCGGTAATAATTCGTCAAGTGTAGCACCTGATTCTATCTGTCGTCTGAAGTGTGGTGTTTTTGCCTGTAATTGGGCATCGGTTAATTTCTTTACTTGCGGTTCACGCTGGTTAACCGCTTCAACTATGTCTGTAAACTTCTTTACGTCCCTGTCCTCTTTACTACCAAAGACCTTGGTCATTATTTTATCAAACATTTCTCTCCTTGAAGAATATCAACTTAAGCACACACTAATGGATTGTCTATTCTAACATTGTGTGTATCATCAATAGTCGGGAATCGGCCAGTTTTATATAGTTGGCCTCCTACAGAACTGAGTATTGGTAGGAGCGATCTCCGAATCGCGACCTACATATTTCGTCTGGACTGTCCACTAAGAGGCAGCTGTTAATTGATACCCTTCATCTCCTGTCAATATAGGCTGCTGTTCCTCAACAGCATTCGGCTTTATAATATTCTCTCCATCAACGTGTTTTTTAAGTATAACATAAATCAGAGTCGTTCCTACAGAGACTAACGAAAAAAGATAACCGAGAATACCTCCAAATAAAGATATTAACATAAATGCTAAAAAGATAGCACAGATAGTTGTGGAAAAACTCATATCGGGAAGTTCTGTATTAAAAAAAGCACCATCATCACTTAGAAAGATACCTGAGATTTTTTCTATAATGCCACCCAACCATCTGTTTACATATAACAACGCGTCCGGCAAAAATGATGGATGCAGATAGTAGGTCGGCAGCAGTGCGATTAAAAACCCACCTATACAAAACAGTGCCCAAATTGGGACATGAAACAACTTTAAAGCAGATAAAAGTAATCCATAACCCATGAGGCGCCACGGCTGATTCCATACAATAAAAAAAAGTTGATAGATAATTTCAAACGCATCTACTTCTGTTGTTGCCGACATAGCAGGAATAAGGAATAAACCTGCCAAACACACTGAAAGTATAAAT
The DNA here is from genome assembly GCA_022828145.1 of Candidatus Poribacteria bacterium. GTDB lineage: Bacteria > Poribacteria > WGA-4E > WGA-4E > WGA-3G > MSPOR6. The sequence continues at coordinate 43,547 of JAJEJA010000046.1, forward strand.
AGGAGGAGTATGCCAAACAAGAATCCGATAGGTGTAAAAATAGAAGATATCGTAAGGATGGTTCCCTTAAGGAATGGTATTTTCGCTAATAATCCGACACATATAGGGATTATTAGTAGGCAAAGGATGAGTAAAAATAACCAAAGAAAGGGCCCAATAACTGTTTTCCATCTCCTTCTCAATACACCTAATGCATTACCGATAGTATAGAGTGTATCACCCCGTAACTGTTCAAAAGTAATCTTGGATGAAAGTGTACTACATAAAAGAAATACAATTCCAAAAATTACAATACCAAACCACATCGCAACAGATGAAATAACACTTAAGTCATGGTCTACGAAGGGTAGAATAGGAAGTAATCCGTGAGATGTCCAAATATCCTGTGCCTTTGAACCATCCACTATAATCAGGCTGAGATAAACTAAAATCTGATAAATAAGGTAAGCAAGTATTATCCCCGTAAAATGAATTCCAATCCTGCGACCGCTGAATCCATATCGGTAAACCCGGAGAATATCCTTGTAATTGAAGTGAATCTGTTCCATACTACTCGTTATCTAATATCTGGTGTTGATTGAACTTCTGATGATAAATTATATTCACAGAATTATGTCTGCCGCCGCATTGATTAATCCTTAAAAATATTACCATACTTTACCGATTCATGTCAAATATATTATTTTTGAAGGGAAGGATGGAAGGATGGAAGGGTGAAAGATGTTTTGGGTGGGATTCTTGAATTTGAAGGAAAAAAGAAATTTAAACATGGGGGAACAACAATCAGTGAAAAGAATACTTGAACCAGAAGTCATGGATACCAAGGAAGAAGCTGAAGCTTATGACGCAATGGGACACGGTGAAGTTGATAAAGCTTTTGTTGACCGTGTAATCACACTCGGTGCAAAATCCGGACATTTTCTTGATGTTGGTACGGGTCCAGCTCAAATACCGATCCTACTTGCACAAAGGTGCCCAAATATTAACCTCACTGCTATAGATTTGTCAATTGAGATGTTGAAAATTGCTGAAAGACATATTTCTGACAATGATCTAACAGAACGTATCACGCTTGAACTTGTAGATGCGAAATCCTTACCCTATCCTGATAACACCTTTGACGGTCTGATTTCAAACAGTATTGTGCATCACATCCATGATTCATTGAAAGCACTCAAAGAGATGGCGAGAGTCATGAAACCTACAGGTGTAGTTCTTATAAGAGACCTTATCCGACCAGAAACACCAGAGGCAGCACAAGCATTCGTAGACAAATATGCTGCGGAGGATACGCCTATTCAACAGAAACTCTATTATGAATCTTTCCTGGCATCTTTTACAATTGCTGAAGTAGAACAGATGTTGATACAAGCGGACATACCAGGGGCAGCTGTAGTGCAAAGCACTGATAGACATTGGTCTATTGAACGAGGTGCTGATTAACACTGATATGTGTCAACTTAGTGATGTTCCCAGGCCAGTCAGCTCGGTTTCCTAACCTTATACGTCAATTTAGCGATTTCCGAAACCATAGCTGTAGCACATTCATCCTTGATTGTGCTTCTTTGAAGGCGTATAAAAAATGTTTGACAATTTCTTGCAAATGTGATATGCTGCATTAATTTCAATTTTAAGATTCACGATATAGCAAACTTACATACAAGTGAAATTCATTTTTTAAGGAGGATGAACAACATGAAAATGCTATCAGTATTAGCAGCACTTATCTTGATGATACCTTTTTTAGTTATCTATTCAAGCAACATGGCACAGGCTGAGGAAGTGTTGGGTACAGGAACAGGATCACTGTTAGGAGGCGACCTAACCGACCCAGAAGACGATGGGGATCCTGAAGCAGATAAAAATTACAACGCCATTTTCTCATCCAGCGATGAACCCGGGTTCGCGGGCGGAGAATTCGCGTTTAACGTCTTTGATAACGTACTTGGCGGCGGTAACGCAAAATGGTGCTGAGGCCCTGGCGGAGGCATTCCGGCGGAAGGCCTACACGTGACAGCTGAGTTTGATGTACCTTATGCACTGACACACTTCACAGTCTCGTCAGCGAACGATGTTCCTAACAGAAACCCTATAGAGTGGGAAATTCAAGGATCAAACGATGGCGAGGATTTTACCACTATTTTTTCTCACGACGGTGATAGTTTTTGGAACGAGCGACTGCAAGTCGTCCGTTTTGATGCAGGAGACGATTTTGACGTTCAGAAAGTCGGGTATCGGTTTTTCCGACACGTTACTTTTAACACCGTAGCGAACCCAGCTGGAGCGTATTTTCAAATCGGCGAAATCGAATACTTTGGCGATGATAAGTTCCCTGTAGAGGCAGAAGGAAAACTTGCAACCCAATGGGGAAACATCAAAAAAGTCCGATAAACACAAATATCACCTATTTAACGTGAGTTTGATAAATCAGAACAAATAACTTACGTAGGTTGGGTTGAGGAACGAAACCCAACATCTTGACCCATTATAGAGCAATACATGTTGGGTTTCGTTCCTCAACCCAACCTACAACGCATATTGCATTTAATTATCAAACTCACGTTATTTACTAAAATGGCTTGAATCTAAGTAATTACTTAGGTTTGAGTCGTTTTCATTTCCACAACAAATAGAAACAGATAGAAGTGGTATAATTTCAAAAAATATCTGTATTTTAATTCCCGACAAATAAGAAAACATGGTATACTATTAACAGCAATCCATGATATATATTAGAACACAACATTTAAAGGAGATTAAAAATGTCAAAAGTTAGTTTAGTACTCTTTTTGTGTCTACTCTTAGCTATAAGCAGTGTCTGTATAGCAAATGTTGCTGAAGATGGACTCGTTGTATTCTTACCCTTTGATGAAGGTGCTGGTAAATCGGTAAAAGATGTAACAGGAAATGGGCATGATGGCGCATTTGAAGGCGCACCGAAATGGGTCGATGGAAAATTCAATTCAGCACTTGAATTTGACGGTAAAAATGACTATGTGGTCGTCCCAGATAACAACGCATTAGATTTTACAAACAAAATTACAATGATGGCATGGTTCAGTCCAAATGATGATTTAACAAGCAGACGTCTCATGGTAAAAAACGATTCTATCTTCGTCATTTTTGACTTTGGAAATACAAAAAGCATAGATTTCCTCGTAAAACCGAATAACCTATTCGCTGAATCATCAACTATCGACTGGAAAATCGGTGAATGGTACCACTTTGCGGGGACATTCGACGGAAAAACACTCCAAGTTTTTGTCAACGGTAAACTGGAAGGTGAAGCAGACAATCCAACTGATATTACACCCTCAGACTTAGATCTCTGGATTGGTGGTGATGATTACGGACGAGAATCGGATATGTTCCCAGGGAAAATCGATGAAGTACGGATATATAATAAAGTCCTAACTGAATCACAAATCCAGCGCGTGATGGATACCCCACAAGATGTTGACGCAAAAGGAAAACTTACAACGACTTGGGGAAAAATAAAGGGTCGGTAACTGCATATATAGTAAATTATGTAAATAAGTTTACATATATTCTGTAGGAGCGATCTCCGAATCGCGACGCAACCCCTAATAGTCGGGAATCGGAGTTCCCTCCTACATCTCAAAATGTCAAGCTAATTGTAAAATCCACTATATAGGAGGTTTATGACAAACCACCAGACTCGTCCTGTCGTTCTCATCATCAGAGATGGATGGGGCAATAATCCATATCCTGAATATCAGGAATCAAATGCGGTGCATTTGGCAAAAACACCTGTAGATGACCGGTTGCGGAAAACATATCCGCACGTGCAAATTCACACTTCCGGTGAAGATGTCGGTCTACCTGCAGGTGTCATTGGTAACAGCGAAGTCGGACATCAGAATATAGGTGCAGGACGGATTGTCAATCAGGAATTACTTCGCATTAGCACAATGATCCGTTCTGGCGAATTCAACAAGAACGAAGTCCTCTTGAAAACGTTTGCAAAAGTAAAGAATAGCGGAACGCATTTACATCTCATGGGGTTAGCAAGTGATGCAGGTGTTCACAGTTCACTTGAACATCTCTACGGTCTGCTTGCACTCGCTAAATCTAATGGATTGAATGCTAATCAAGTATTTATACATAATTTTAGTGATGGACGAGATTGTCAACCTGATCTTGGGATAAAGTTTTGCCAACAGATTGAGGCGAAATTAAATGAGATCGGAATCGGGAAGATCGCATCCGTGATCGGTCGTTTCTACGCAATGGACCGTGATGACAGATGGGAACGTGTAGAGATCGCCTATAGATTATTGACAGAGGGTGCTGGATCACACGTAAAAGATGCAACAGCGGCATACAGTGCCTATTATAAGGATCCTGATGATCAGAACCGTAAAGGTGATGAATTCATTAGACCGACTGTAATTGTTGACAACGAAGGGAAACCCCTACCAAGAATATCTGATGGTGATTCAGTAATTTTCTATAACTTCCGTGGAGATCGCCCCCGTGAACTCACCAAAGCATTCTGTCTGGATAACTTCCCATTTCGAGCTGAAGGTAAAGATGGCGTTGTGCGAGAAATGGGTTTTAAACGGAATTGCAAAATGAGCGTTAACTTTGTTACAATGACTCAATATGAACAGCGATTACCGGTCAAAGCAGTTGTTTCCAAACCGCCAAAAATGCGAAATACGCTCGGAGCATACCTTAGTGAAGTTGGGATGAAACAGTTCCGGTGTGCCGAGACAGAGAAGTTTCCACATGTCACTTTTTTCTTCAATGATTATATAGATGAGGCTTATGAAGGTGAAGACAGACAGATTATTGCATCACCCCGCGATGTAATGACTTATGATCAAAAACCTGAGATGTCTGCCCCTGATGTAACAGATGAAATGTTGCGACGCATCGCAACCGGCAAGTATGATCTGATGGTCCTAAACTATGCAAACGGGGATATGGTGGGACATACAGGATCGCTCCCCGCAGCGATAAAAGCTGTCGAAGCCGTTGATAACGGTGTCGGAAAGATCGTGAATGCTGTTTTAGCAAAAGGGGGCGCACTCATTGTAACTGCTGATCATGGGAATTGTGAACAGATGATTGATCCTGAAACGGGTGGTATACATACCGCCCACACAACTTACGATGTTGATCTCATCGTCGTTGATGATCGGTATAAAGGCAAACAACTGAGGATAGGCGGAAGACTTGCTGACATTGCTCCGACAGCACTTCGTCTCCTCGGATTAAAACAGCCGACTGATATGACAGGTGAATCCTTAATCTAATAACGTGAGTTTGATAATTAAATGCAATATGCGTTGTAGGTTGGGTTGAGGCACGCCAATCAAATATTAACTGGCAACATGAATTGTTCTATAATGGGTCAAGATGTTGGGTTTCGTGCCTCAACCCAACCTACGTAAGTTATTTGTTTTGATTTATCAAACTCACGTTACACCGTCAATTCCTACAAAATTGGACTTGACAAAGCAAAAGTTGCAAACTAAGGAGATTTAGCATGTCCATGTCCACGCTCCCCCCGTATGACCACCATGTCCGACACGATTTCAGGCTGTTTGCAGGACGCGCGAATCCAGGATTGGCTAAAGATATCGCTTCAATTTTAGGTGTAGAATTAGGGAAAATATCGATCGGTACTTTTCCAAACAGTGAAACACGCGTACAAATTGAAGAGAGTATTCGCGGAACCGATAGCTACATCATACAACCAACAAGTGAACCTGCAAATGAGAACCTAATGGAACTCCTCATCACTATTGATGCTCTGAAACGGGCATCCGCAAAGCAGATTACCGCAATCATCCCATACTTCGGCTATGCACGGCAAGATCACAAGACAACAGGACGAGAACCTATTAGTGCAAAACTCGTGGCTGATCTCCTCACCACCGCAGGCGCAAGTCGTGTTATGGCTATTGACCTCCATGTGCCACAGATACAGGGATTCTTTGATATTCCGATGGACCATCTAACGGCTGTTACGACATTAACAAACTACTTTCGCGAGAAGAACATCGAAAACGGTGTAATTGTCGCACCAGATGTCGGACGCGCAAAACTCGCTGAAAAATATACCGACATCCTACGACTCCCGTTAGCTATCATGCACAAACGCCGAAATGGGAAAGATGGACAAGATGTCAAATTTGTTGAACTTGTCGGAGATGTCAAAAATAAAACGCCTATCATAATAGACGATGAAATAGCAACCGGCGGCAGTATATCCGAACAAGCACAAGCATTAGCAGAAGCTGGCGCAAAACCCGCTTATGTCAGCATTACACATCCCGTACTTGTCGGACCCGCAATAGAAAGACTGCAACACGATTCAATAAAAGAAGTGGTGACGACAAACACAATACCGGTATCAGGAAAGAAAGAGACTAAACTTGAGGGTAAAATCGAAGTACTCTCTATCGCACCACTGCTCGCAGAAGCAATCCTAAGAGTTCATCAACACAGATCTGTTAGTCAAGTCTTCAGAGACCAACATCTCGATTTTGCTGTTTAACCTGAAATTTCGCCTCTACTGATAAGATAGATGATACCTATACTCTACCTCAGTCATTATCGATCAATTATCGGTGGAGGCGAAAGACAGCTCTACTATCTCACGGCAAACTTAGATAAAACCAAATTCCAACCTATCGTAGTCTGTCCAAATGAGGGACCTTATGTCCATCAATTAAGGAGAGTTGATGTCAGCACATCTGTTATGAAACTCCCACCTTGGCGAAGAACCATTTCATTGTTGACACGACACCTGACTGTAATCAGATTAACAGATCTTGCCAAGAAACATAATATACAACTCATACATTCCGCTGACCCTTGGTTAAACCCCTATGCCAACCGAATTAAAAGGAGACTGGATATACCCGTAGTTTCACATGTTCCTAATCTCCTTACACCTGAACAGGTTGATAAGTACGAGTGTGAGTTCATGGATCGTTTCATCTCAATCTCAGCACAAGGCAAGAAACCCCTTGTAAATGCAGGTATATCATCTGAAAAGATAGAAGTTGTAACAAATTGTGTAGATCTGTCTATGTTCAAACCTAATTCTATCCAAAACAGAACAGACTCAGACCTTTTCGTCGTGGGTATAGTTGGTAGGATAGAACCTTTCAAGCGCCAGAAGTCATTCATTGAGATTGCCAGACAGGTACATCAACAGTGTGATAATGTTCGTTTTCACATCATCGGTTCGTCCCCTGACACTAACAGACATCGTATTTATGAAAATGAAGTCAGACGTTCGGTTTTAGACTATAAGCTTCAAGACGTAGTTTATTTTATGGGGTATAGGAATGATATGCCGAAAGCCATGACTGAACTTGATCTATTGGTAACGCTTTCCGCTGGTAGTGTCATCGCTGAAGCAATGGCATGTGGGAAACCGGTTATTGGAACGCCAATCGGCAGCACAGCTGATATGATTGTGGACGGTAAGACAGGTTACATTTTACCAGAAGATGCAATAGAGCTTATATCTGAAAAAATTGTACACCTTGTAAAAAATCCTGACACCTGTATGCAAATGGGAAATACTGCCAGAAAACATGCTGAAAGAAACTTCAGTATAGAAAAATATGTACACAGGATACAAGCAATTTATGAGACGCTCGTGTCAAAGTAATAGTTAATCAGTATTTGACACACAATTAAATCATACTTGACAATTATCTGAATATGTGATTAACTATAGTGTGTTATGAGGAATATAAAAATCTTAGTTCCTTCATTTCCTTTTAGAAATAGTAGTTTTCAATAAACATCTTATTGATTTGTATGAGGAAAACCACAGGAGCAGATAATGCCTACAGGACGGATAAAGTATTTCAATTTGGATAAAGGTTTCGGTTTTATTGCACAAGATAGTAGTGAAGAAGATGTCTTCTTACACAGTTCCGCGATTAAAAACGCAGACTACGAAGAACTTCGTGTAGGACAACGGGTTAAGTATATCGTTGTAGAAGGTGATAGAGGATTAGTAGCGAAGAATGTAGAGGTTTTACTGACACCCACCGAACGACGATGGTTACGTCAAGGAAAGACTATTATTCCACGGGGTTATTCAGGTTTTCCAAATCAGAACCAAGATCAGTATTATGGTGAAGAGAGACGACAGTCGCGCAGACAAACTACCAGAAATTCTAACATTGAATCTGAATTACAGAAGGAGCAGACAGCGGATAACTCACAGGTAAAGACAGCTAATGATACCGATGATGCAAAAGTAACCGTATCAAGACAATTGAGTTTTGGGGATTTATACATTCTGAAACAGATAAATCTGGAAACACCCATGTATTTTGCCTTGTACAATCATGTTCAATTACCTGCTATTGTATTAGAGATGACACTTTCTAGCTTAACGCTAAACTGCAACGGTGAAGAAAGAAGTTTACAAAAAACTGAAATAAAATATTGTTATAAAGATGAAGATGCTGAGAATGTTAAATCTCTGCTTACATTCAATGAGGAGATCAAAGCTCAACAGCTTAAACCGGTTCAGACACAAGACAGTGTCTACAGTCTTGACACTGAATCCATCCAAGAATCTCGTCAAGAAGGCAAACGCATTGAAATTACTTTACGTGAAGGAGAAGTATTTCAAGGAACTGTCGATTGGATTAGTCCGTATGAAATAAAACTGGTATTAGATAATGCCTCAAAGGTTGTTGTTTTCCGCCATGCAATCTGTAACTTCATCCTAATATAGATAAGGAAAAATAATATGAGTTCAATTGCTGATGATGTGATGCTTACGTATCAAGAACTTATTGATGAAATCAATCAGGAGATAGATCGTATACGTAATGAATACGGTAGATCCCCGTGTCCATCTAATTGCTTTCAATGTTGTTCAAACACCTCCACAATACCTATCAGTGAAGTGGAAGCGCGTGATCTGAAAAAAGGTTTAGATGCACTTCCGTCTGAGATTCGTCAACACATACGCCAGAAAGCTGAACGGACTATAAGGGAATTAGAAGCGAAAGGTTACACACCTGAGAACATGGTTAAGGACACAGGTATGAAAGCAATTGATGTTGTCAAAGGTAAATCTTCTGGGGAATGTCCGATGCTTATCGGTGGCATCTGTTCTGTCTATGAACATCGACCCGTGATATGTCGTGTATGGGGTTACCCGATAGATAATGGACAGAATTTAGCATGCTGTAAGAAGACATTTATCGGTCAATACCGTAACTATAAACCGCTAAAATATGCAGATTATTGGCAACGGTGCAAGAATCTTAGTGACGCACTTGGTAGTAAACAGAAAACTCCCAATTGTTATTTAGTGGTTGCGTTGTTGGAGGATGCGTCTTGATACGTATCTGTAGAAAGTTCGTATAGAAAACTGAAGGTATAAATCCCTGTCTTATGTCCATCACTCCACTGTAGCTGCACAGCATAACGTCCTACCGGCTTAATTCCCACCAGATGTAGATTATTCCAGTATTCTGCAGTTGGAAGGACTCTAAACGGGTCATTTTCTTGTTTGATAGCACTACACCTGGCACACGGACATTTTTCCCTGAGTATACGGTATGGTATCTCGCTGCGTAGTCCGTCCTTCCATTCTATAGATAGACTCTGTGGTAAACGTCTGATTTCAGTTGGTTGATGATTTTGCATGTGAAGTTAGAAAGGTATCCTCTTCATTTGTATGACGTATTCGGTTTGATATGACATCTATTGGCATGATACACGCTTCTTACGCAACGGCTACGATCGCTATTTTCCATTTGTCTGCTTGATTGCATAAAACTTCAGGTTCCATTACAAAAGTGCGTCCTGCTTCTACTGCCAATACACTTGCTCTGGCATCATGCAAGGTCTTTAGTGTCTGCATACCAACTGTAGGCACATCAATTCGAAAATCGTGGTTCTTTTCAGCAGCCTTAGCAACGACAACTCCCTTACCACCTAACTCTCCACCTCGTAAAATAGTTTTGTCAGTTCCCTCAATGGCTTCAATTGCAACAACCATCTGATTTTTTACAACAACTGTCTGTCCGATACCGAGTTCGGCAATTTTGCGTGCAGTAAGAATACCTGCTTTTATCTCTTCCCACTGAGCAGCAGTTGGATGCCGCTTTGTGAGAACGCCTGGGTCAGGTAAGAGATGTTTAAGGAACTGATCCTGTCTTAGAATCATCAGTCCAGCATTTTCAAAGTGCTCAAGGACAGCTGAGATGATTGCAGAAGTTTTCTTGTTAAGGTTTTGTGTCAAGATCTTAATTGTCGTTGCATCCACTTTAAAGGGATTAAGTAATATGCTTGGTTCAATCTTGCCAATAATTACAATCTCTTTTGTATTGAGTTCAAGCAATTTTCTCGTGATTTTCTGGATCTGTCCAACACCGAAAGGATATATTTCACACGGTATATCTTTAAAGCGGTTCTCTTCGTCGTTTGTGATAGGTATGACGACAAGTTCCCGTCCTTGTGAAACTATACTTTTTGCGGTTAGAACAGGCAGTTGACCTGATCCAGCAATTATACCAACTCTGTCCAAGACACTGTTCCTTAACGTGAGTTTGATAATTAAATGCAATATGCGTTGTAGGTTGGGTTGAGGAACGCCAATCAAATATTAACTGGCAACATGTATTGCTCTATAATAGGTCAAAATGTTGGGTTTCGTGCCTCAACCCCAACCTACGTAACTGAATCCTTATGGTTATACGGGACTAAAGAGGGTTTCTGGCATCGAAAAACCCTTAACTTTACACCCGACAAATGCCAAACGCGCATTTGGCGTTGATTTGGCTGAATGCCAAAGGCATTCATAGCGTTGATTTATAGATTTCGCTTCGCTCTATTCGACCTACAAAAGAAAACTATACCTTCAAATTAGAAGTTGACAGTATTGTAGATCGGGTAGAGCGAAGCGAAACCCGACAAATACCAATTAGAAGTTGACAGAACAGTAGAAGAATTCGGTTATGTATGCCGAATTGCTTCAATCGGACTAAGTTTTGCAGCCTGACTCGCTGGATAATAACCGAAAAACACACCAACTGCAGTTCCCGCAGCGACAGATGTGAGAACTGATTTAATAGTGACAACAGAGGGCCACCCAAACATATCTGGCATAAATTTTCCAACTGCCCATGCAAATCCCTGTCCAGCAATTGCCCCGAGAGCAATACCGAGTAAACTTCCAAACAGACACAATAGAACAGATTCTGTCAAGAATTGGAAACGGATATGATAGTTTTTCGCCCCGACAGCTTTACGCAAACCTATCTCAGGAATACGTTCCGTAACGGAAACAAGCATGATGTTAAGGATTCCGATTCCCCCGACGATCAATGAAACTGATGCGATCACGACCAGCACCATCTCAATAATGAAGATAGTCTTTTTTGCACTTTCAATACCTTTCTGTGCCTGCCACGTTCTGAAGAAAGTATCATCTCCACCGTGGTTGCGTCTGATGACCGTCTGCACCTCTTTTACTGCTTGGTCAACAACCAAGGGGCTTTTTGCCCGAACCATAATATGACCGACATTGCTGTGTCCCCAAAATCTTGTTTGAGCAGTTGTGATAGGAATGAAAATCATATTATCATCGCTTTTACCTGCCTCCAACCCCGGACCGCGACTATTCATGACACCGATAATATTGAAACGTCTGTTATTGATAGACACCTCTTTTCCTATCGGGTCCAGACCTTTGAACTGTTCCTTCCAAACCTGTGAACCAATAACACAGACTTTGTTCCAGAGGTCCATATCCGTATCAGCCAGGAATCTGCCGATTTGCGTATGCCATTGTCTGACAGCTTGGTATTCAACGGTAGTAGCACGCATGTAAGTCTTTTGGTGTTTTCCTGCCACCTCTAAGTTTATGTAATAACTGCCTTCGACGGTTGCGACTTCAACGGATGGACATTCAGTCAATACATCCCGCAAATCATCCATATTAAGGTAGTTAGGACTATTGTTTCGTTGCCATCTATTGTTCTTCTTAATGTATCCAGGGCGGTATACACCAAACATACTCGGTCCACCGATTTTCTCAAACTCTAACATGATGAGTTTTTCTGCACCTGCGCCTAATGACATCATAGCGATCACACCTGCAATACCTATAGTAATGCCTAACAAGGTCAGAATAGTTCTAAGTTTGCTTGCGAAAAGTGCAGACAGTGCTGTAATAAGATTCTCAAGGATTCTCATTTCGTTTTATCCAGATAAAGCTTGTATACGGAGATTTGAAATACATCATAAAGATAAGATCCGAACATTGCTTCTGTTAGCAATTCGTGGTAAAAGTGCTAAATCTTATGTATCTCATTCCCTCAGTGCTAAGTATAACACACAATGAGAGTAATTTGCAAATTAGTCCTTCGGTATGCATTTATCGCTATACTCAAAGTTGCTTAGACACCTGTTCTGCTAATCGGGTCAGTGCGCGCGACATGTCCGATTTATCAAGTTTCACCTCAATAAGGACATAGTGTTGTGTCTCTGCAAGCGCGATTTTCATAGCACTGTCAAATTCACCTTCAGTGCGAACAACAAACCCGCGTCCTGTACCGATGAGTTCCGGCAGCCGGGAATAGTGCCAATTCTCTATATCATTGAAACTGCCTTCAATGAACGGACGAATGGTGCCATAGCCAGAATTGTTCAGGACAAGGATGATCGGATTGAGTCCGTAACGGATAGTCGTTGACAACTCGGTGCCGGTCATTTGGAATGCCCCATCTCCTACAATAACAAGTGGTCGGGAAGTGGGTTTGCCGAGTTGTGCACCAATTGCAGCAGGGACTGCGAATCCCATTGAGGTATAATAGGCAAGGCTAATAAACTCCGTGCGTTCAGGGAGTCGTAGGTCCGCAGCAGCCCAAAGACCATCACCAACATCCGGAATAACTGTCATGTCTTTCTGTAACAACAGGTTCAGTTGTTGGAATAGGCGGCGCACTGTTAGGGGTTGGTCAGGCACCATCTCAAAAGGTTCTGGCACTGTCAGCACCCATTCCAAGTCTATGTCCCCACGTTTATGGAGTTTTGAAGAATGCAAGCCATCCATAAAATCCTCTAATGTGACATCTTCATAAGTAGAGTAACCGACCGAGATTCTATCCGAAGTTGCATATACACAACGACTTCGCTCAAGATTTGATTGATATGTCCCAAAGTTCACATCTGTCATGAATGCACCGCAAACGATAACACAATCGGCTGATTCAACAAGCATCGTGACTTCATCTCTGGCTGTCGCTCCCCCATAAATTCCCAAGTAAAGCGGATGTGCCTCTGGCATCACCGATTTGCCCAACAACGTTGTCGCCACAGGGAATTGTCTCGTTTCAGCAAGTCGAAGTAACTTGTCTTGATAGCCGAATCTATGGATTTCTGCACCTGCTAAAATAACTGAATTTTCGGATTGATTTATAAACGCAACGGCATCCGTTAAGGCAGCATCCAAAGTTTTAGGGTCACTGTGATGGCCGCCCGTTGAAGGCCGTTGGTAAACTAATCCCGGTGTACTTACCATATCGCGCGGCAGCTCAATGTAGCCCGGACGCTTATGCCAATACACAGTATCCAGAACTCTATCTATCTCGTTGAAGGCAGTAAAAGGGTCGTCAAGAAGTGCTGAGGCAACAGTTATCTCGTCATAGATACGTTGCTGTGTATAAAAATCTCTACCTTTATGATGTAAAAGCGCATCCGTTGTCCGTTCCTTTATCCCTGGGCTACCGCTAATAACAACAAGGGGTGATTTTTCAGCATAAGCTGCGGTGACTGCGTTGATCATGGATAATCCACCGACACCGTACGTCACGCACGCAGCTCCCATCCCCTTTGTCCGAGCATAGGCATCTGCAGCAAATCCCGCCGTTTCTTCCCGCGTAGTGCCGATATGTTGAATAGAACTCTGCTCAATCATATCAAAGAACTGCACAATATAATCACCGGCTATGCCAAAAATGTGGTCAATATCGTAACTCTTTAGTTTTCTCAGAAGATACTCACCGATTGTGGGAGTCGGTTGGCTATTTGACATAAAATACCTCTCTAACATTTGGATACCATTGCTCCATAAAACATATAGGAAAATAGGATAAAAGACTACAAAACTCGTCAAGTGTATAGCCTGTCAACGACAGAAAACTTCTTGGATCCCTCTTCAGTTTTTCATATTTTGTCTTATGTTAGAATCCATAAAGGCAAATGTTGTCCGTATATCATAAACTAATTATGACAAAATGTAAATCGTTAAGCAGATTACACTTGACACAATATTAATATACGTGTTACAATAATAAGTGCCAGGGACGAAATGCGGCTCCATGCCGCGTGATTGTCGGGCTGCGGTTCGTTCAATCCTATATCCCTGGTATTTTTATTGTCTCCACTTCAAGACTTGCGCGGTCAGAGGGGCATTTTGTGTGTAATAGACACCCTGACTTGATTCCCGTGTGTCGTCAATATCATGCACAAGCCGAAATGCCTTCCATAGATATGCCAAATATCGTTCTTCACCTCGCTCATAGAGTCTCTGTAATGCCCAAACAAAATAGTCAACAGTCTGCAAACCTGCATGCTCATTTGGCGTTGCTGCAGATATATTCAGAGAAACATCGGTTAGTATATGATTTTGTAAATTGTTCTGATTTTGTAGATTGAGGTTTGTTTATTCTCCATAAAACGCCTTATTCAAATCCTTATCTTCCCTACTAACATCAAAATCCGCATCCTCTACAATTATATCACAATCTTGATTTAGGTACCGATCTAAATTTCCGATGGTAGTACAAGGGGTATGTAAAAGTTTTGCACTCTATCTGTCTGAACCAGGATTTGCAGGATTAGTAGGATTTCCAGGATAAGAGGTTTCTTGTGCTATCGGATGGATAGGATGGAAATGTATTCTTTGTCTGAACCAGGATTTGCAGGATTATAGGATTTTCAGGATAATTTGTCCCTTGTATCCCGCCTGGTAGGTTCGGTTTCCTAACCAATGCAGAATACCAAACGCGTATTCTGCGATAGGCGTTAATTGCGTGAAAAACGTTAGTGGGTTTAATACACCTTTCGTCCCCTCTGAGGCTTGCTATTGGTTGGATCCATGGGAACTATACACCTTTCGCCTCTCTAAGGCTTTGGATAATCACATATCAGCACCCGCTGAATGCCATACGCGCATTCATAGCGTTGATTTCGGTGCGGAAGGTGTATAGAAAACATATCCCACGAAAACCTAAGCACCAGCGGTGCGACAGGTATGAGGATAAAATCGGTTTTATATAGCCTGCCAAGAAGAGGAATATCTTTAAATTGACTCTTATGGTAGTTGGAGAAAGATAGCACAATCAAGGATGAATGTGCTACAGCAGAATCCAGATGGATGGTGTGCGGAAAATCGTAATAAAGGATGAATGTGCTTCACACATAGTCTTGGGAATCGCTAATTTGACCCATAGTAATTTCACAGCGTAGGAACATTATCATGCCCGGTGTGCAGTTTTCTCATGTTTGTCATATTCTTCCTGTCGAAGCTCTGCGACTGTGCGTTCGACATCTTGATAGACTTCCTCTTCGCTGACACCTTTATTTTGTTCGTGGACACTTTTCATGACTTGCAAGAGTTGCGCCCAATTTTCAGGTGACGTTGATTTTTTTGGCATGATCACTACACAATTACCCTCAATCCGTTTAACTTTGAAAGAATCTCCAACACTTTATCCAATTGCAGTGGGTGCTTGGTACTAAGGAGATAGGTAAGGTCCTGCGGACTGAGATGCGTCCAATTGACAAGTCTGTCAATCCCACCCTGTGCCTCTGCAACATCTTTCATGCATAACAAAATTGTCTCAATGTTGCCATCTTTAGCAAAATCTTGAAGTGCAACTTCCAGGTAACCTTTTGCAAATTCCGGTTCGGCAAGGTCTTTAAGAAGATAGTCTTTAAAAGGTATTGTGCATTGCTGTAGTTTAATATCTATATTCATGGTAATTACTCCTTCATTTGTACTAAGAAGTCGTTCCAATAGTCTTGTGCTTTTTCAATATCCCGCTGTTGTGTGCTTTTAGTTCCACCACAAAGCAGAACAACAATGTCATTTTGAAAGATTCCGTAATAGACACGAAATCCAGGACCATAATGGATCCTCAATTCATATAAACTTGAACTTAATCGCTTGAAATCGCCAAAATTACCTGTCCGCAAACGTGCAATTCTATTAGAGATAGCTATCCGTGCATTTCGATCTTTAATCTGCATGTACCATTGCTGATACGCATCACGTCCGCTTGGTGTTATGTAAGTGACTATTTCTCTGTGACGAATTTGCATATCTTAAGTATAATGCCTTTTTGGTAATTAATCAATTTATTATTACAATACCTTCGCCAAAAGAAACGCTTTATATTTTTCAACAAACCTTTTTGAATAATTTCCAACAGACCCAGCGAGGCGACAAGTGTATAGAAAACGGTTATCCTGAAGACTGTTCAATCATGTGTACATGCCTCAATACGTGCTGAAATATACAAGCTGAGCAGAACTGAGATTGTGAAAAGAATGATTCCCCAACTCGGTTTTATCTGTGCACCACCCGGTAAGGTTCTAATTGTCAATATGAGTATGGCAACGATGTAGACATCAAGCATAGAAAAGCGACCCCATTTGTGAACGAGTGCTGATATACCCCTGTTCAAGTTACCATCATTGAGCTTGTGATAGAAAACGCCTAACTTTAGGATTGGGAACACGACAGAAAAAATAAAGATTATAGACGCAAGTAAAATGTCCAAGACAACACCATTTTTAATCAGTGCCCATACGCTGCTCAGGATGGAATAACTTGATGGTCCTGGTGTGATGAACGCCATGATAAAACCTTTGATACCGCCTCCGTTTGCATCAATCCGCATCACAGGGAGCATAATACCTAAACCTAAGCACACCACAGCGATGTTTACAAGCCATGTGAGTCTTATTCTCTCTTGTGTGGTCATATCCTAATCTTCAACGAACTACCTATCTAAAGGGTTTTTAGCAAGAAATCAACCTTTTCGAGTTTTCACTCTTTGGTTTTTCAGGTTCATAGTGTCCATTTATAGTGAAGTTTGAAAATAATTACACACTTTCGGACCACGGTAGGTGCGGTTTCCCAACCGCACTGGTACAAACTGTATAATTAATTCAAAAATTTACTATAATGTGTTTTCTATTTAGTGTTAGAGTAGACACAACACTAATAATCATTTTGCTCTTTGTAGGATCGGTGCAGGAAATATACTGTAGAGATGCCGAGGATACTTCAATTACTTATTCACTGAAACAGAATTCTCCTCTAAATTAGATTGTAATTATATCACAATCTTGTTTTAGGCAGTGCTCTAAATTTCCGATGGCAGTACAGACTTTGCTTTATCCTATTGCCTAAAATTCAGGAATCGTTACCAAATAACTGTCTCAATTTCCTTTTCAAAGACGCCTTTGGGATATTGCGGATCGTTGAGTCGGATAACAAGTGTATCCTTGATTTTTCTACCTAAGAAATTAATTGTTTTATTCGGCTTGACATACCTTTCAACAGACTCCCCGGGGAGAAGTGTGCACTCCTGTGAAGTTAGATGTGGAAAGAGGTAAAATCGCTGCTTTTTAAAACGCACTTCAAATATACATAACTCGGTTTCACCGATGTTGGTTATCCTCAAAGGTATACCGTTAGAACTTTGTTCTTGATTTTTGACCTCAATCCCGGCTTTTCCTCCGACAATATCTGCTACGAATTGGATTGGTAGAACCATTCCGGAGTTTTTATCCTTAAAGTCTAAAGTATCTGAAATGCGTCCGGCAACTGAGTGAGCTTGTGGATTGATAGTCAACTGATGATGTCCCGTATAGTTTTCTGCATGACTATCGGCAACCTTTAAGAATCCCGATTGAGATAGTTCATCAGGTATTTGAACGCTGCACACCACGTCACCCTCATTATCACTGCGTTTTATTGTTATAGCTGCGTGTTGTGGGGTATCAAACAGATAAATCTTAGGAAGATATAAAGCGGAAGGGTTAGCTACAAGATGGGCCATATCATATTTTGCAGTGAAGCGATGCACACGACGGTTCGCTAAATAGCAATCTGTGATCAGCGATGCACGTATCTGTTTGCGATAGGCATTAGCAGGTCTTTCACTCACGACCTGGACCAACGGGGATGTAACCATAGGTTCAAATGCTGCTTCGTTTTGGATATCCAGTTCACTTTCTGCAAAACGTAAAACAGTGGATGGTTGAATATCTCCTTTCAGTCCACCTACTCCAAAAATATCAAGTTCAAGTGGCACGGATTCAGATGTATTCTGTTCCATTTGAGGAAAGACCAACTCATCGTTACGTACAATTGGAACAGGTCCGTTTACTTTACCAAACACATAGATTGGTGATTGAAATTTCCTCTTCGGTTCTTTCTTAGTTTCCAATTGAATCCATCCTAAATTAAGTCCGGGCAGGAGATGTTCTGGTCGGATGGTAGCGGTTATCTCACGCTCTTTGCGGCCAGATAGAACAAGCGTTTCAGGTTTAATGCGTAGCCAATCCGTAGCAGAACGAAGTGTTAATTCCAATTTCTGTTTAGATCTGTTCCGCAGTGTCACCTTCTGCCCTGTCTTTTCAATCTGTATTCTAGATGCGATCCCGTGTGAACAGCAGATTATTTCGTATAAGCGCGTAGGGTCAAGTCGCATTTCACCATCAATCTCAGCACGATATATGTATGTGCCATCAGAAAGACTCAGCGTTACACCAAACCCATCCTCTCTTTTTTTAAAGAAAAGCGTTCGCGGTGCCCAATCATTGAAACTGCCCATTAGATAACCGAGACGTTCTTCCCCTGTCCGTGGGAATTGAAAATCTACGTCACTAAAAATCATAACGGATTCGCAGAAATTATCTTCTGTGTTAACGTCAATTGGTAAAGGCTTTTCTTGTTCATCAAATGTTTCAACATGGTGGAAATCAGTTTGTTCTTTCTCTAATATCAACGTTGTTTCATTGACAATTTTGTACCATGTCCACACTGATATTTTCTCATCTGCTAAATGGAGTTCACCAACGTTCCGTCCCAGCTTCAGTTTTTCAACATTTACAGTAACAGGTAAATCTGTTGTATCATATCCATCAGTTTGGATTTGAGTCGGGGCAACTATCCAGTCCGAATCCGCTGTTGAAATTTGCATTGATAACCTATGTCGGGTAATATTCGGAACAGGAATAGTTTGTTGGAAAGATTTAAGGGTAATCCCTGTCTTTTTTTCTCGTGGAAGGATTACCCCCGGGTTTTTTAAATCTAATGCGTACTGTAGTTCCCTTTTTGATGTAATAATAGATACGTCAAAAGTTGATTCGTCATTTTGTGTTATTTCAAGATGGGTTGGCGGGTAAAGCGTAAAATCTCCAATGAGTAGAAACTCAGTAGTCGGTGCTTCTGTCCCCTCACGTTTATCAGCAATAGAGACTTTATGCGTAGTTATCTCACCGAAATTGATATATTCTGGGAGCGTCAAATTGGTAGATTGAGCGTCTGGGGGTTGCACACGTAACAATATCTGACTAAATGTTTTACGTTTTGAACTGGAAATGACGCTCAGTTTTACCACATTTTCCGATGAAGGATTTGGTAGGTTTCTTAGGTTGAGTTTCAGTTCAAGTTCCAATGGTTCTGATGTTGATGTCAGAGTCGCAGGTTTTGATCTCTCTGCCCGTTTTATCCACTTTTCAAATCCGCGAGGAATACGAATTCGTTCAACATGCAACTTCCCGTCACCAACATTTGATATTTCAACTTTTACAGATTGGTTTGGATTATCAAACGAATCCACATTGATATTCGCATCAGTATAGAGGAAGGGGTCAGTAATCGGTGTAATCTTATATGGAGGTGGAGTTGGATCATGCGCTAATGGTAGGTAGAGTTCGCGATGAACTTTCTTTAGATGTTCAATCATGTGTACATGCCTCAATACGTGCTGAAATATACAAGCTGAGCAGAACTGAGATTGTGAAAAGAATGATTCCCCAACTTGGTTTTATCTGTGCCCCTCCTGGTAGGGTCCTAATTGTCAATATGAGTATGGCAACGATGTAAACATCAAGCATAGAAAAGCGACCCCATTTGTGAACGAGTGCTGATATACCCCTATTCAACTTGCCATCATTGAGCTTGTGATAGAAAACGCCTAACTTTAGGATTGGGAACACGACAGAAAAAATAAAGATTATAGACGCAAGTAAAATGTCCAAGACAACACCATTTTTAATCAGTGTCCATACACTGCTCAGGATGGAATAACTGGATGGTCCTGGAGTGATGAACGCCATGATAAAACCTTTGATACCGCCTCCGTTTGCATCAATCCGCATCACAGGGAGCATAATACCTAAACCTAAACACACCACAGCGATGTTTACAAGCCATGTGAGTCTTATTTTTTCTTGTGTGGTCATATCCTAATCTTCAACGAACTACCAATCTAAAGGGCTTTTTGATTCTGTTGTGTCATCATACACTGTGTCATCGTACCTGTCGTCATCATCGTCATCTGCAAACACAAAACGGTAGACCAAATACCCAATTGGCACGCCTAAACCGAGAATAAAAAAGAGTGTAGCTATTATCCCACCTATTATGTTATTTGACTCTGGTGTGTTTTTTTCTGTTGGCTCTTTTGAGTCAGGCTTTGGCTCTTCAGGTTTCGGTTCTACAGGTACAGGTGTCGTTTTGATAGGAGGCTTTTCGGGTGTTAGATCTGGATCTTTTGGTGTAGGTTTAGGTTCAACTGGTGGAGTTATTGTTGTTTTGTTTGGTTTTGGAGCGGGTCCAACTTTAGAAGGTGATAAAGGAACAACTGCTTCCACAGTGCTACCAGAAGATACTGGCATTACACCGACGGTCCAACCAGTACCGGTTGTTTCGCAGTAATAGTATTTTGTACCATCGTAAGTAACTGAGGTACCAGAGAAATCCCCACTAACGCCGAGTGCAATGTGTCCTGGTGTAAAAATCAGAGCAGTTTTTTCTCCTAAACCGCGGAGAATAGCAGCAACAAGAATAGTCGTATCTTCGCAATCACCACCACCTTCAATCAGAGTCTCAACAGCGTAACGTCTAAATTCATCAAAACCAGTTGTTACGTCATCAAACGTATAGGGTAGTGATTGCACGAAGCTTAAAACGAAATCAACTCGATCCTGTTTTGTCCAACTTCTATTTTGTTTAAAGGTGCGTTCAAACTCCCGTGTCAGATTGCTAAGGGTTGTTCTGCCTTCTTCTACTAATTTGGGTATATCGTAACGTTCTTTGCCTGAGTAAGAATTATACCGTTCTAAGTCAATTGTCATGAGGACTGTGTATGGTCGTTTCTTAAAATTCCATACATACCGTCTGCCAATAGTCTGGCGTGTCTGAGAGGGGCGTTGCTGTGTGATACCTTCTACTATCTGGACAGAACTTAGGGCATCTTTAGCAATAGCATCCACATTGATAAGAAGTCCAATGAAAAGTAAGACAATAAGAGATCTGATGTGCATTGTGTGCTATTCTCCGCGAATGACTACAGGTTTCTGTATGATTTCACCGTCTGCTATCCGTCTGAGACCGGGTAAGAGCACCTCAACAATGGATCCGGATTCACATTCAGTTTTTCGTGAAGCTTGGATTGCATGTATACGTGCATCCGCCTGAGTCTTTCCAATATCTATAGGGACAACTTCAAGACCTACAAGATTTAATAATTCACTTAACTGCTTAGGTAGTTTTCCAGAATTTAAAAATCTTGCAGCACCATTGAATAGTCTATCTTTGATAAATAGCGGAATGAATTGGTTATATTCTTCTAAATTGCCAATCATAGTTCGCTCTTCATATCCGAAAAGTCTACCTTCAAACCATGCAGTGTGATATGAACATTTGTTGAGTATATCAACTAACTCAGTTTCAGTTTTTATATCTGTTTCCAATTCAAGTGAATCTGGTACTGGTGTCGAATCTCCACGAATTGTTTTCAGTTTATCTTTAAGACATTGTTCACTATGTTTGAGTGTGTCAATAAGATCTTGATTAGTTTCAGTGTGTTGTTCTAATTCGTTTTTCCACTTTCTAATTGTGCTTCCAATAAAATTCAATATTAATGTTACGTTCTGACTTGATGTAGGTTTTTCAATGTTTTCAAATTTAATTGCTTCTCCTTCTCTGTAGGCACGCGCTAATTCTCGAATTTTTTCACCAGTTTCTTGCACATTTATTTCTGCTTCTTGCTGATAATCAATTGAAGGTTGTCCAGTCATCTGAAACCCTTCAAAGTGAGGTATCTGTATCTCATCTGTAGAACTTTTAGGTGTCTCTACTTGTTCTGATTGTGAAACTGACGGTCTGATTTTAGGTTCTGTCAATTCAACTGTCATTTGTCTCTTGATCTCAGCTAGTAATTCCTCTAAGTCTGAGATAGGAGCTAACTGTCGTTCTTGATCGATATTAAAGCCAAATTTTATCCAGTTCTCAAAGTCTTCTGGTAAATTTACTTTTAGTTGACTGTCAATTGGTACGTGCTCTTTTTTCCATGTTTCAGATGTCTGCATGCCAATTTCTAAGTAGAGAAACTCAACGATTTTTCCTTGTTGACCGTGATTTTTTAATAGTAAAATTGGATAATTGTTTTCCCAGCCAGTGCATATAGAAATATTTTCAATTGATGTTACTTCTTGCATCATCCTATCTAACCTTCTTACTCTCCACGCATTATAATAGGCTTTTGAATAATTTCACCGTCATCTTTCCGCTGCAATCCAGGCAAAATGACTTCAACAACAGATCCAGATTCGGCATCGGTCTTTCGTGAGCCTTGTATTTCATGGAAACGCGAATCTGCCTTCGTTTTGCCTATCTCAATAGGTACAACTTCAAAACCTACAAGTTGTAGAAATTCATTTAATTGTTCAGGAATATTGTCATACTGGACAAATCTCGCAACACCGTTGAATAATCTATCTTTTATAAACTGCGGAATAAACTGGTTATATTCTGTTTCGTCGAATTTGCGTCCAAGTTGTAATCCAGTAAGCATCCCTTCATAACGTGACACATACGCGTTACATTCTCTTTGGATTTCGTTATTTGCTACATCCGTGTCTAACTCAGGCTTCGTTGGTACAGGCGGAGCAGGTCCACGGATTTCTTTTAGTTTATCTTTGATAGCCTGACTGGCATATCCCAATGATTGAATAAGATTGGCATCCACTGTAGTTGATTGTTTTAGTTCATTTTCCCATTCCTCCATAAGTCGCGCTATCAAATTTAAAATCAGCACAACATTTTGACTTGGTGTTGGATTTTCTATACTAATCATGTCAATCGATTCACCGCTTTCATAAGCAAGTGCCAATGATTCAACTTTTGTCTGTGCTTCTTGGATAATCTCCTCTAATTGAAGTTGATCGTAAACTTGCGGCTGTTGACCATCGGATCTGTCTGGAACACTGTCTGAACCAATATTCACTAATGCTAGTTCAAGACCGTCTAAGCGACTTTCCACTTTAGATAAGGTGCTTTGTAGGTTTGTCTGTTCATTACGAAGTGTAGTATGGTTAGACATCATACTCTCTAATTTCTCGGTGTTTTCTTTGCCTTGTTGACGAATCAGTTTTAATTGTCCATCCCAACGTTGATCGTTTTCCTGTGATCTATCTTTCCACTGTCGTTGACTGTTTTCGAATCTGAATTGCAGCTGACGGATTTCCTGTTTACTAAAAAAAAATAGAACCCCAATTATTAGAATAATGATTGAACCAATTATCATAAGAATAATTTGAAACGGATTGTCTACCTTCTCCTCTAAAATTGACTGTTTGCCTTCCAGGCTCACAAATCTATCGTTAATTCTCTTATTCAATGATTCTAAAGGGTTTGGTTCATCCAGGGGTTCTTGTTCAGCAATGCTATCTTCACCGTTTGTTTGTTTAGCAATAGTTTCTTCATCGTCTGTTTGTTTAGGCGTAGTATCTTCACTGTTCATCTGTTTAGGCGTAGTATCTTCACCGTTCATCTGTTTAGGCGTAGTATCTTCACCGTTTGTTTGTTTAGGAGACTCCTGTGAATATAAAAACGAAGTGATTCCCAAAAGTAACAGGGCTAATAACAGAACATATTTGAAGTGATGTGTTTTCATTTTTTCCTCATGAATAACTGCATGAATTGCGTATCTATACACATGTTTTTATTAAAATCTTAATCCATCAAAATTGGGATAGTAAATTCAATTGATCTCTTTTCCTTTTGATTCGGTAAAATTGCTGTGAATGTCCCATGCATATCATCATGCAAGGTCACACTGAGTATAAATTCAAACGGACTGCGTGATGTATAAACCCTATCCGATAACGGGTCAATTTCAAGTGTGACAAGACGGTGGACATCACTGTTTTCTGTCATGGATAAACCGCAGTAGAGATGAACATCCAATTTTTCAGGTGAGCCTGTGAAGCGAAATGCTTTTTTTTGATGATACGGAGGTACCCAAGTTTTTGGAATAAGTTCCACCATGTTTCCATCAGGCAATCGAACACCAAAGCAGTAATTATAGAGAAAATGAAGTGGTTTTCCAAGATTATTTTCTTCAAATTGCCGAACTAATTCTGCTGCCCCAAAAAGTGCCGCGACTTCCTGTGTTTCAAGAAATGTTGCAATGCAACGGTCACGCAACATCCGAATAATAGTTTCAGTAGTATCGTCAATTCTGCCAGAAAAACCGACAGCAATAGGCAGATCATCTCCAACTTTTTGCAATGCTTTCTGTACACCTGAGACCTTTTTGCCTATATCCATGAAGTAGTCAGTAAACCGCAACATATTGGTTAACTCAACAACAAATCTACCTTCTGATTGACTACAAAATGTATGATAGATAACAAAATCATTACGAGCAAAATCTATCATTAACAGATGGCATTTGTTTGTATTGATGAGTGCATCCTCCAATGTCTTCTGATAATATGCAGCAAGACACAGAATCTGGCTAAGCATACCGCGGAGCGTCACATTTGAAGATTTGAGAAATGCAACTTGTGCTTCACTGTTTACACGCTTGAGTGCATTCCTGAGTTGTTGACGATGTATATATGTCCACTGGGACGGTGTGATAGCATATACCGACATCCTATCAATGAAATATCCTTGTTTGGGTAACTGACGTTGAAAAATCTCCTCAAAAAATGCGTCAAATAAGTATCCTAAAGTTTCTTCATCTGTGATTTCCTTGAATTTCACATCTAAATCTGGAAACCGCACTTCTGTGAGGTTGTTTGAGTTGAGACGTTTGAATTCATCACCGAAACAAACACTCAATGTGTTATCAACTTCCAGTTGAAATCCCACTTCCCACGGCAGCCTAAGATTGATGTCTTGTACTTGGTTATCACCTAAAACGGTAATCTGAATTTCTGGTGCTGAGAGATTGATGATGCATACGTTTTTTGACATCGGTGTACCATTATGTAATCAGATTTCCTCTACAAACTCTGGTTCATCCCTTTCTACTGTTGCCCTATATTTCCCACCCGCAACAAGTGCAACCACCTTAATTTGACCTTTCTCTTCAACCGCCATTTTTAAACTCGCTTCTCTTAACAATTCCTCCGAAACCTCATCTGGAATGTCAGGTGTGTAGCACCCAACTTTTGAAGTTTCTGTAAGATTATTGTCCTTACCAAAATGCTCGCGCACCTCAATAGCTACCTCTTTCGAATTAAGTGGGAAATCAATAGTGATTGAACTCTCGTCAGGGATAATGCGTCCCCTTGGAATCAATTCTTGAAAAATGGTCTTGGTTCCATAGCGTTTCAAAATACCAAGACGTGAGCGGGTTCTGTGTACTAAATCTATTTTAAACTTAGTTCCAGGTGCCTTCTGACTGTAGGCGTAATGCACTGCTCCAATTACAACGCGCTCTTTGAGATGTTCAGCTAAATTAATAGGAATATTCTTATTATATTTTTTCTGTAGGTGACTCGACATCAATGTTTTCAGCAATGGCATTTTAGAGGATTGTCCAGCAAGAACTATTGTGTCTGGTAATAAACCCCTATTATCAGCAATCATTGTATCAATATCTGCAAAAGTTTCATTTAACACCGGTTCAATAAGAGATTGTAACTGTTGTACAGTAAATTTGATGTCAACTGATCCATCTACGAGGTTTTCTAAGGGACGCACGTCTTTTCCAACAACAACGTCCAATTGGAATATACCCTCAGTCTCCTTATTTTTACTTAAGTCCTTTTTCATTTGTTCAGCAACTCGATACAAAACAGAACTGTTGTTTATAACTGCCTCATCATATTTAGGATTATTGGATACCTTTAAGATTTTCCTCTGTTTGTGATAAGGAATATCAAAAGAAATGTTACCTTTTGCTTTATGAATTCTCTGTTCGAATTCTTCAAGAACAGAATCAATAATCCCTTGAGTTATGTCATCACCACCATAATTTCTATTTCCGCCGAGACTAAGAGGCTCAATCGTAAAGATGTCACTATTGTATTTTACTTGAGAAAGAGCAATATCAATGGTCCCACCACCGAAGTCGTAAACTAACATTCTATAGTTATTCGGTATAGTATTATATATTTCAAGGTGATGGTCAATGTATCCAATAGAAGCGGCCGAAGCTTCATCAATGAAATGAAGATCTGTTATGCCCATTTCATTAAAAGCGTTTTCAAGGTCATCACGCTGTTTTTGAAGGTACATAGTCGGATGAGTTACAACGCACTTTGTAATCCTTGACGGGATTTTTTGCTGATCCAGATAGTTTTCTGCTTCGGTGATAATGTGTTTAAGAATATGAGAAACAACTTTAGGCGGTTGCAATTTCGTCTGATTCTCTGGAAAATGGCGGTGCCACTTGTATCCTAACCAACGTTTCACTGATCGGATGTAGTAAGGTCCGTCCGTAATACTTGTGCGATCAGTCTCAGCACCATAACCAACCTTATAATTCTTTCCATTCTTAGGTTGTGAATGGTAAATAATAGTTGAAGGCATAATTTCTGGTGGGGTCACTTCGGTATCCAATGGAATAAGTTTCGGTTCAAGGGAATCCAAATCAATATATGCACAACATGAATTCGTCGTCCCGAAATCTATTGCAAGATAATGCGGATATTCTTCCAACTCATTAACTCGGACATTCAGGACACCTTCATACTGTGGGTTTTCCATGCAATTAGAGTTAATCGTAAAGTTACTTTGGTGATCTCCATGTTCAAGATTATTTGCAGATATTCGCATGTCAATATTATAGTGTCCTCCGCTTTCAATGTTTATTGGATATTCAAGGTTTGAAAATTGAAGGAGGTTGGAAGGATCATTGAATTCAATATTTTGGATTGCCAACGGTTGTTCGCCTGTGTTCTGAAGCGTCATCGTATGGGTTTTCTCACGATCCTGTGTGATTTCCAGATGCAGATGCGTTGATGACAGCTGCAGTTTTGGCGGATCTGGAACTATTTCTCTCTGGAGCATAATTCGTTTTTCAATCGGTTGGGAACAGTCTTGGAGTTCAAAATTTAGTTTTACCTCATTTGGCTCATCGGTGAGTCGATTGCAATCAATCTTCAACAAGACTTTTTTAATTGCTCCGTTTTTTTGATGCAGTTCTGGAGAATGACCAACACGAAGACCTGATATACCTATGATTTTAATTTCGTTGATATAGAATTGACTCTGCAGCACTTCAAGATGGAGTTCCTCCGTCACCGTCTCTGTACCTCTCCGGTAACGAACAACTATAGGATTTGGAGTTATCTTAAAATCGGGACGTGGCAACGCCTCAAGACGTAGTGATTTTTCGCCTTCGCTGTTCGGCGGAACATCTTGGGAGCGTACAGTAATTGTTTCAGGATTTTGGGCTAATTTTGCTGGATCCACCTGAATCTCTACTGGATGACTCTTACCCGCCTCAACTTCAAAAGACTCATCATTTGCATCTGTAAATTGGATGGTGTTTTCACGGATTGTCCGAATCGGATGGAACGAAATTGGGTAGGCACCGGTGTTTTCAATGAGAATGGTAAGGTCGCGAATATTCGCATTGGCGTCTGCGTAAATCCACGGTTCTTCCTTCCATTTTACAGAAAAGTCAAAGACTTTACACCCGCAATAACCACAATATTTTTCGTGCAAATGGATCACCCATCCGACATTGCATTTGGTGCAGACTTTCCCTTCCATTACCGTCTACTCCTTTTTTGGTGGGTTATCACGCCGTAATACCTCTTTGACATCCACATCGGCAACATTGAACGGTTTAACAGGTTGTGAGGGTTTTTTCTGTGTATCTTTATCGGGTTTTGGTTCTTGTTCGGAAGCAGGTTCTTCCTCTTTGAGCGTAGGTTCTGTATCAAGTGTTGCCTCAGACCATTTATATTCATCTTCGGTTACGTTTGGTGTGCTGTGTTCTGATGGAGTGTGCTGCGACGTTTCCTGATTTTGTGCAGTATCATCCTGCATGAAAGCCCCCGCATCTACCTCACTTTCTTCGATTGCGTCATTGTCATAAGAACCAGAGTCTGCTGTTGGATTTTCAGTATTTTCGTCGCCAACTTCTTGGGGTAGTGGAGTTGAAGTGTCTTCTAACTCAGTTTGTAATGTTTGGAGTGGTGGCTGTGAAAAATGTGCGTCTAGTCCTGAGTCAATATCTACAGTCTCCGAAACATTTCTCCCCGAATACACTTCATCCAAAAACCGGTTGTAATAATCACTCAAGTTATTACGCGTAGGTAAATCTTCTACCTCATGGAGCAACGGCGCTATTATTTCTTTTGCAATTTCTTCACGAACAAACAATGAAAATTCTGTTTGAACATCCAGAATAAATTTATCGTAATATTCAGCGTTTTCCATTCGAGACAGTCTTTTAATTCCATCAGGATCATCATATAATCCAAGTGTTTGAAGCGATCCATCAACGTAATACTCAAAAACGTATCTTCCATAATCAAGACTGAACACACCAGCAAATGCATTGTTGTTGATTCGCTTACAGATTTCTGGCACAAGACGTGACAATACGTTACACCAACGAGTGAGTCTATTGGTTTTGCTTCCGAGTTCAAGGTTATAGAAATCAGGGTTTTGATGGGTCAGATGTCCATAATCTCCTGGTGACTTGTCATAATGCTGTTTAAGTGCTTGGAAGACATCTAAATCGTCAATCGTAAAACCGAAATCTTCTTGATAGAAAAAAAGCAGGTGATCAACAGATGAATCACCATAGTTTGTAAATGCGAGTTTCCCCATTAGATCAGGCAGAACATTCCCTGTTGGATCATGTCCAAAAATAATCTTAGGGATATTTGCTAATAAAGGTTTATATATAGATAGAAACGTTTGATATGGATTTGAACGTAGAGCGAGATTTGGAATTTCAGGACTACCGGATGCTAAATGCTTTTCCACCTCTTTCACAACATCATGGCTCCGAATTTGACTCAAGGCTAAACGTCTAAAGTTTTCTGTCATCTGATTAACGATGTCATCCTGATCTTTCTCTAAAAATGATGCCATCGTTCCTCCGTTTCGTAATGAACTCACTTTAGCTGATTTCAAAATGAGGCGACTGAGGTTTTCTGCATCTGTATCAATCTTATTGTCTTCGTTGTTTGTTACAATCATAACACACTCGGCTCTACGTGGATCAATAGCCTCATCATAATCGTTTTTGAACCTCTGGACACATTCTCTCAGATTATCTGCGATCTGGTCTAAACGTTGTTTTATGGTTCGATGAGGGTTAGGTCCATCTGCATCCCTTGGTGTGACACCAAAGCCGAGTTCTTCTCGAATTTCATGTAATATTGAACGTAGAAAGTAATTCCTAAGTGATATGTAAATACTTGTTGAACTTTCAGAGACTAACTCACTATATCTATCTATCAATGCTTGTCTATGGACTTTAACTGATTGATCGTGCAAACCGATGAGTTTTGTCCACCGATTGTTTTCTACTTGAGATAATGTATCAAAATCAAGTTGGTTAAGGTCTAAAGAAGGTGGTAAGGTTGGACATTCTTCCATCGTTTTTTCAATTTCTTTGTCAAGATTCTCAAAAAATACTTGGATGTCGCCTATTCCGTATGTACCATCAAATTCTAATTTATCTATCTGTGTGTTAAATGCATTTTCAACATCATTAAGGAATTCTCTCTTACATGTGGGTGTTTGCATTTCCATTAATTTAAAATACTCACCCCCACCCTCAAATTTTTCTTTGAAGGTTTCTTTATCAGGGTAATTTTGCATTAGACTTTTCAAATCAGCAGTAGGTGCTGATTGGAACTTTGAGGATGCGGCTCCAAGTAATTTGTCTATCTGTCCCTTAAGAGGTTGTAATCCTTTGGGATTTGCTAAAGTTATAATGCTGTTACTCAGTATTTCCTGCCAATTTTTTTTAACATCATTGACTATATTGATTTCAGGACTATTTGCTCCAATCCATTTTTCACATAGTCTTTGGTTAACCAAGGCAGCTGATGCACTCGCAATTCGAAATTTTGGATACCATACGGCAGTTAAGCCTAAGCTGGCTAAGGATCTTGACATAACAGTATTCCTATTATTCTTTCCGACTTTTAAACTTCCATAACCAGGTAGTGCTTTACCATCTATACCGATAGCTTTTTTGAGTCCGAAGGTGTCCCCAGCAGTCTCAGCAAAAAGGTGTAACGCAACCATCAGATTCAAACCATCCTCATCAAAATTGCCATTTTGGTCAACGAATTTATAATTTGGATCTACACTACTACGAGAAACAAGCTTAATATCATCATACGGGTTTTTATATGGATCTTTTGCTTTAAGATTGTCAGGAAAGATTACATCATAATGTGTCTTAGGATGATTATAGTAATTCAACTCCCAAAGACCACCGTAGCAATTCGCAGCATGGACAGCAATTCTATCTGTGGCATTTGCAGCTATATCCCGATCATGCATGGTAAAAATGCCATGAACTTCATTACCATCTTTTCCAGCAATCAGGTTTCTACAAAAATAAGCCATATCAATCAGCATGCCGCTGCAAGTTCCGCCACAAAGCGATCCAACAAGATAAATATGGATATTACCGCCTACAGTGGCATTATTAATTGGTAATCCCTTGGCTTGACAATGCTGTCCCAGAATGCGATTTGCATCCTTAGTTGTAGCAGGAGCAATAATAGCAGCGTGAGCTTTTAAAACAGTGTCTCGCATCTCATTCCAGTTTTCCCATAAACACATTCTCCCTGCCATTCGGATATTGGCTGCTCCTGCTTTAAAGTTTAGAGCAAAGTTTAAAAGATCCGGATTGAGCCAGTCTGCCCACTGTGGTCTGTAATTAGGTTTGTCATTAATGTCTAATCTAAGTTTAATAGAGTCAAAATTATCTACTGTTGCACTAACAAGACTAATTTGCTCATAGTCTTTCATCTGATTGGTGTTTTCTACTTCCATAGCACCATCCGTTTCAATGGCAATGTAGCGAAAAATTGGTAATCCTGCGTGCCCATATTCTTCTGACATAAGTTCGCGAAGTCTTTTCAAGATATTGGTTCCTGTTGTTCCAAGTCCAATAAATAATGTCGGTCGAATCATGCGGTCCTCCTATAGAAAATAATTACTTTTTTACTCTTTGTGATGGGATTGCAAATAACAAACATGCGTCTATAATTACTATCAAGACATAGAATAGTAAATAGAATATGGTGTGCCACCATTCAGAAACCCGTGGAATAGCGCGAAAGCATATCCAGACAGCAAGACCCGTCCCAAAAAGTAAATGTATGACAATCGCAATACGCCAAGCGCGCGTTGTCGCGCGTTCAATTCCGATTTCAATCATGAATAATCGGGCAAGTCCAAATGCTACTAACCATACAATTCCATACCCAGCAAGATAGATATAAACTGGCAATACCAAAGGATCTATGAAAAAATCAGCAAGAACTTGCATCATGTCCCCTTCAAATTTATATTTTTCGTGTATATTCTTGTTAGATCAATTTCCAATTCTTTATGAACACTATAGCATAAAGAACACTATAGCATAAACAGAAATAAATTTCAACGTTACATTTTGTTATTTCATCTTTTCAGGGGGTTTACATGTTCTGTCGAACCTTGAAAAGATTTGTCATCTGGTTTAGTGTCGGATCTATTATCCTTTGTATCATATCGGACTCGGATCTCAATGCTGTCTTCATCTTGTTTCAATGTTAATGTGTCAGGTGGATTTATCACCTTTCCTTCTGTGTCGTCAATGGACTTATAATGACGAATTCGTCCTTTCTCTTTTGACCATGGCAAAGGAGAAAGTTTCTCACAACGTAAGAAATCAGGACACCCTACATCAAAATGCAATTCATGTGCGTCGTTCTTATTAAACGCTAAAGAATTCTTGTCTGTGAGTTCGTATGATCCACCGTCGTTTGATATTAGTCCATCTATATCGTTCTCTAAAGTTAACTTAATTTGATGTTTTACTGATTTAGGTTTTGCCTTTTTTATAGTCGCACTAATGAAAAGAAAGAGAATTACAACTACAACCGGTACAAGGATTACCCATATCACCCACATTGGGAAACCAGTGCCGCCCCCTGTAAGTTCATAAGGTATCTCTATTGCTGTTTTTAACGTTTCATTTTCATATTTGTAGTCAATTTCAAGTAAAACCTTGTTTCCATACCAGTCCAAACGACCCTGTTCCGGTACTTCTATGCTAAACGGTTCTCCTAACCGTTCTATAACTTTCGGTACACTAACGTTGCAGAGTTTGCGATTATCTTTATATTGAACCTGACAACGGATTTGTTCAATCTGGAATACATCTACATTTGGACTTTCTGTCTGAATCGTTAAAGATTCTCTATATTTGTCGTCAGCAAACTGGAGTTTCAACATTTTCGTTGCACTATCAGAATCGGAAAGATTGGCAACATAGATGCTTTTAATAACCGGAGTATAGTTCATTAAGGGGGCAGAATAAACTTTATCCTCTTCGTTGAAACTATAAGCCACTTCAAGCTTGATCTTATTGTCCGATGCAGCGATTTCACGATTGTTCGGAAGCATCAGGCGGAATTCATTAGGTGGTGGACTTCCATGAAGCTCAACAGAATCAACATTGAGAATGCTTGATGTATTATCTTCATTTATGATTTGAAGCGGTCTGTTATTTTGGTCAACTATCTCTACATTGACGCTATTGAGTTTAAACTTGGATTCTTCGGAGTT
The DNA here is from genome assembly GCA_022828145.1 of Candidatus Poribacteria bacterium. Classification (GTDB taxonomy): domain Bacteria; phylum Poribacteria; class WGA-4E; order WGA-4E; family WGA-3G; genus MSPOR6. The sequence continues at coordinate 76,875 of JAJEJA010000046.1, forward strand.
TTCTGTATTTATTAACAGCGTTTCACTAAAGAACTTTCCTTCCTCATCTCTTGATAGTTGAATTCTCTGCACCGATTCTTTCGGCTTCGTAGGTGTTGCAATGAAAATTGAATCAATATTGCCCCGTTTTTGAAGTCGCCTTACTTCAATTCGGACATGGTTATTGACAAAGACCCCAAAAATCATTGGGTCATAAAATTCATCTTCAATTTCCGCCAGTCGTTTTAATACATCAGCAATTTCTGGATCATTTCTACCGCTGTAATCAATGTCACCATCGGTTACAAAAATCCAATAGGTCTCATCATCAGTTTCTCTATATAGCTTGTCATACACCTCTACCTCTGCGCGCAGTAAGTAGGATACTAATCCGTAAAAGGCTCTATTGAGATTCATCGGATTGGGTAGTTCCTGCTGAAAGTGGTTTTTACTAACCTGTTCTCTCTTTATTTTAATGTCACCCCTTTTAGCATATTCAACGTAGGTAAGAATGTCTCCGCTTTGATACAGTGGTTTACCAACTAACGCAGCATCGCATTCCCTGATATATGTATCGTTTGCTATGTCCCGTAAATGTTGTGATATGTCTGTGAATAATAGATTTGTCAAGTATTCATTGACCCGTCGAATGTCGTTAGATTGCATATAGACGTTTGTGTCCCCGCCGATTTGTAGACTCACCATACTACCAGATACATCATAAATCACGATGATATGTTTGGCAGCTGCTATTATCGGTGTGAACAAGAAATAGATAAATATTATGGTAGTAAAAAGTGTGTTTCGTGTCATTATTTTGAAATGGTTCATGAGCAATCTCCTAATGTTCATAGTCTCGACAAATAAGCCTATCTTTACACAAAATAAATAGTTTATCTCCATACTGAATAGGGCTCGCAATGGGGGACGGTACTTTTTGCCATCCCATCGCTAACGTTTGATGTTGGTCGGTAATATTTTGTCCAAGTGCCAAAATAGTCAATCCATAAGAATGAGCAGAATAAATCCGATTGTTTACCACAATCGATTGATGCGGTGCAAAAAGGTATTGATTACCATTTTTTGGTACGTTTTTATTTGGCAAAGGAACACCTCTATCGGTATCATAAGTATAGACAACTTGGCCTGATATATCAGATAAAAACAACTGCTTTCCATCCGTAAGCGGCGGATGTAAAAAAAGAGATAGACGATTTTCAATATTGTGTTCTCGCACATGATCTAAATCCATTACTTTAGTTAATTTTCCGGAATTTGGGTCAAAACGCTCAAGACTCCGATGACCACTATTGCTTATCGATTCAAAATAGACCATACCATTGACAGATACAGGGGCTGAGAACGATCTATTTTCGTCAAACAGATCTCGTTTCTTAAACGAACTTGTGCCCATGTTGAGAGAAAAAATGCCACCTTGTTTAGATGTGAAAACGATATATTGACCACAAAGCGTTGGAGACATCGGTTCGCTTTTCTCACCAAAGAGATCATGACCTATAATTAGCCCATTATACTTAGCAAGGTCGAAAAACAGCATACCCCGTTTCACCCCAACAACCATAACATCTTTCTCATTAACCCTACATTTCAACGGTGCACATCCATGTAAAGGTTTAATCTGTGATGCATCTACACGATTTATATTGTTGATAAGGTTTGTTCTACCATCAATAACAGAAGTCTTTTGAATTCCCCCAGACACAACCGTATACAGATGAAGTCCATGATAAATTGGTGTTGAGCCATAAGTCAATTTATCACTAAACGGAATACTCCATTTCAAATTAAGGTTTCTCTGAACCGAGTCGTATGCAATACTGTATACATCCAACTTTTTTTCACGAGAATTCGGCACAACAATAAGTCCATCAATAGCCAATAATCCGGGCAAGTTATCCCCAGTCTGTATCTCTGGTATATTCGCAACCCATGTTACGAACTCACTGTAATTCAGCGTATCGCCAGATGATTTCTCTGGTAGTGTTGCTGTGCGTTGCGGATTACCCGATGCCATATCCCATTGTGCAGGTTTTTTCAATTCTTGACGACAATCCGTGCAGTAACGTGCATAAGCGCGATTCCAACGTCCATCAGCACACCGAAAAGCAAATTGAGAGCACTGCTTGCAAAATGTCATAGTTACGTCCGCATCTGTTGATGGTAAACTGCACTTCGCAATGTCATTTTTGTAAGGACATACCTTCACTGTATTTCTCCTGTCTCCGAATAAACTAAAACAATTTCAATCCTGCGGTTTTTAGCGCGTTTTGATGCGGTATCATTCGCCTTTTCAATATCTGAACTATCACCTGCAGCAGGACGAAATTCTGCATAACCCGTTGCTTTTAAGGTTCTCGGATCTATTCCAATCCGATCAACGAAAAGTCGCAAAACAGCAATTGCTCTGTCTGACGACAGTTCCCAGTTTGATCGGTCTGGGGATATGATAGGAACATTGTCAGTATGCCCCTCAATTTGAATACTTTGATATAATTTTTGTCCTTCCTGGTCTGTTCTATGTTGCTGCAGTAATCTACCAACAGCAGTGAGTGTATATTCTCCAAGTAGTCTTAGTTTCGCTTCATCTGTGTTAAAGAGTATTTGGTCACTAAACATGAAACGCTGTAAGTTACCGTCCCTTTCAATTGTGATAATACCCTGTTCTATCGCACGCGCAAACCTTTCTGTAAATACCTCTTCTATCGTGTCTTGTTTTTCCTCCATTTGCATCTTCAAGAATAATTTGCTGTTAGAGACGAATTGAATGAATATAAAAAACAGAAAGATAAGCAACATCGCGATGGATACATCTGTAAAAGCGGGCCATACGTTAAAGACAGAATCCTGTCGCATTTTAAGATCCATTTATGTTTTCCTTTTGCGATTAAACCCGAACCAGCGGCGAACTTCTGTTCCCCAACGATACAAACCAGGTTTGCTCATTGTATTGTTCAGAGTGTCTACCTTCTTGCCGAGTTCAGTAAAATTATCCTGCAGTTCTCCTATCATTTTCTCTGTGCGTTGCTGATCATCCGCTTCTGTTTTTGAAAATGTATGTTGAAGTTGTTTTACACTGTTATCTAACGTTTGCATGATTTCATTCTGTTCATTAACCAACTCGCGTTGTCCTTCAAAATGTCCTCCAATTCGCTCAAAAACTTTATTTTGTGTCACAAGTGCATCTTGAATCTGAAGTTCACCAATCAATTGCGATAGTCTGTTAGCAATTAGCTGCTGATTTTGTTCTAAATCGGATCTGATTCGTTCAAAAACTATATTTTGATTTTCAAGTGCGGATCGTATCTGCAATTCACCAGCAACTGCCCGTAAATTATTTCCTGTTTCATGGAGTCCTTCCACCATAACTTGTTGATTTTCCACGATGGGTTGAAGTAGCGATTGAAGTTGAGTCTTAAGTGTATTTGCAAGTGTATCAGATAGGTTGTTGGCAAATTCGTCAACAAATTCTGATTGTGATTCCTGAGCCCTATCAATTGTGGCTTTTAATCCCGCGCTTTCTTGTCTGAACTCTGATACGACATTTTCTAAACCCGCAAGCATTTCTGACTGATATTCTGATACTTGAGACATAGACCGCTCTGTAAAAAGTTCAAAGTCATTCACAATAGACTTCACATCTGATTGATATTCGGCAACTTGAGATACCGACTGGTCTGTCAATCCTTTAAAATCGTTTACTATTGTATTCATAGTGGCTTGAAATTCTGAGATCTTATTCATGAACTCCTTTGTTGTTTTGCCATATTCTTCCACAGCAGATTTTATCAGCACTTGGTATTCATTTATTCCTCCTAAGCTCTGCCGAAGTTCTGCGGGAATTTCACTCAATTCTTGTGTAATCACAAATTGTTGTTCAAGATATGCATCCCAGGACTTCTCAGTTAATTGTTGTATAGACTCTTGCATCTTTGAGACATTGGTTTCCGTTGCCAATTTAAACTCGTCCACAGTCACCTTAAGTCCATCCATAGAGGATACAATTGTTGTCTCTGGAGTTTGTGTGAAATAGGGTATTATTTTCGTAGACACAGTATTTTCAAACTGCGTGAGAAAAACGGAGTTTGCAAGATTAAATAACCACCCACAGAATCCCAGGCCGAACGATGCCAGCAATCCTGCTAAGGTCGTTTTAAATGCGGTGCCCATCCCTTTTAGTGTTTCTTGTAGTGCTTCAGAGATTTTAGGGAGTTGGTCAAGGTCGTCAATGTCTTCCAAGAGCGGTTGAACTTCAACCACTGTAGTTGTTAGTCCCCATAACGTCCCAACTAAACCGAGTATAATAAGGATACCGAGGATATAACGCGAAAGTCCGGCTTTTCTGCTGATTGCACCTGCATGTATGTCCCCAAGCACATCATGGTCAATTTCTCCACCATTCTGCTTAATGTTGACTAAATCTTGGATTCTACGAGAAATGCTGCTGAAACCGATAACTTTTTGGAGAATTAACGATTGACTAAATCTATTAAGGAAATCAGTAGAAACATCACTGAAGCCGTGATTTTTGATATGTTGCCTTACATAAAAAAGACAAACACTTTCATATATTACCCGCAGGAAATGCCAACAATAGTTTGCAACGCCGATCCAAAAGAATATCTGAATCAAGTTAACAATGGCTTTGCCAATTGGGTCTTCAAGACTGAAAACTAGACGTAATAACTCGTTCAATTATATAAATCACCACCCATTATTTGATTCTATGTTATAATAATAATGCATGATAAATGAATAATGAAAATTTGTCAAGTTATTTTAGACATTTTTTTTGAGATATTGCTCTGTGTTTTGTCTTGTCTTTGTACCGTATGAAGATTAAGTGATTAAATGGATAAATGCCGAATTTTAAATCTAAGAAAGGATTCGGATGTTTAGTTTAGCTTCAAAAAGTTTGTAAAGTCAATGAAAATGAAACACACTCAGCTTTCCTCAATCCAGAACGGACATATTCTACAATACCCTGATACTGAGAATTCGGTTGCACACCAACGACAATTACAAAGCCTGACACGATTAGGTAAGAAAGCTTGGATCCAGTTAGATTCTACAACGATTCAGCCTCGCTTCCATCTGCACCTGCTTGTTCTGAACTTTATGCCAACGCAAGATGTAACATCAATTCAAAGGCAACTCCACGAGATTGTTAAAGGTGGGGAAAGAAACAGATCAACGAATCGTCTGGGTTTCTTCTTCCTTGTTGCTCAGCCGCATACAGAGGAGGCTTTCTATGAAATAAGTGAATATGTTGATCGATGTATCGCTGGTGATCTCTCTGTAGCTGAACGATTACGCAATAGAACAGTGCTATACATATATCAGACAGAAGGAAGCTCCTACGACATACTCAGTGAAGTTGGAACAAGCGAGTTTATAGATCAGTATCTCGTCAGTTATATACTTAGATTTGGTCTGGAATCAATTCTCGGTTTTACATTGGAGATACCACGTTTCCTATCAATACTTGCAAATCAACAAGGTGCAATACCCTTCACCCGCTCCATTCTTCAACATCTTGATCGTGAAAATGGTCAGCAACAACAGGAGTCTACAGCCAATATTGAAGCGCACTTTTTACCGTTTCTTTTCTATGAAACTTACGATTCTCCCATAGTTAGAAGTTCATATTGGCAGATATTAACATCACAATTCGCTCAAGCTTTTCTGAAGGGGATACGAGAATTCTGCCATCAACAGGGGATCAGATTCGCAGTTGCTATACCTGAAAGCGCAAGATCACTCCAATACGATTTAGGGACAATAATGTCGCATGTTGATTGTCCGATTCTTACATCAGCTGATGGTGATACATCGCGACGTTTTGTTGTTTCAAAGTATATCTGTAGTCATCAGATGCAACCTGGTATTAACAGAAACCGTGAGGTGTCCTATTCTGAATGTTTGAAGGAGGCATGCCTCGGTTTTAATCATTGGGTCACAGCAAAAAATGTAAATACACAATCTAAAGGTAATGCCTACGAAGTATTAGGTAAACTCTTGCAGGTCAGTTCACCAGAACGGAACATTCTGATGTTGGCACCAACTCAGAGCTTATGGATGAAACCTGATGAACAACAGTGGAATAGTATCATTAAAGCATGGGGTTGGTTGTGTCAATCTGTATGGGAATCGGGTTATGACTTTGATATTATCTCTGAAGGTCAGTTTGTCAATATGAGGGTAGAAACGGAGAATTCCAGTATCTCCTTTCAAGGGAATTCTTATCATTTGGTGCTGCTCCCATCCAGTATTTCGCTACACGAAACGACAGTGCATCGCTTGACGGAATTTAGTAAAGCCAAAGGAAGAATCATTGCAAATTCACCTGTTCCTTATCTGCTGAATGGTCGTATCGGACTTGAACCTTACCTATTGGAACGATTGTTATATAGACGATATACTACTATCTTAGATGGCCCCGAAAATGAGAGAGAAATTGATCTCAAAAAGTATCTCAATAGTTTCGTTACCCAAAGCATCACTGTCTATTCTAAAGAGACAGACCATCGATCTGAAAACGTCCGGATACATACAAGAAAAGATGAAGATATGGACTTATACTATATGTTCAATTATGATAATAAGTCTATTGAAACATTGATTGAAATCGTAGGAGAATTCAGGAATGTAACAGAGATTAATCTGCTATCAGATAAAGAAATAGACACTGATTTCTGGCATGCGAACGGGAATACCTATTTGAATTGCACATTTAAACCTGAAACTGGAAGGTTATTCACAGTTTCATAAGTAGGGTGTGTAAAGTTATTATCACTATAAGTGTCAATTTTCGGATTTCATAAGCTCTTAATAGTAGTAGGCACTCTCCGAGTGCCGTATAAACTCTTAATAGTAGTAAGCACTCTCCGAGTGCCGTATAAACTCTTAATAGTAGTAGGCACTCTCCGAGTGCCGTCTCTTATGAAAAAAGATGACAGAATACTTACACACCCGTTTCATCTAATCGAGGGAGTCTTATCCTGGTCAAATCTCAAAATCCTGAAAATCCTGGTTCAGACAAAT
>JAJEJA010000065.1 GCA_022828145.1 Candidatus Poribacteria bacterium
ATTTGTCGTTGCGTCATCGGTTTCTACCATTTGGAGTGAAGACTCCCCCGATTCGTCGTAAAGTATACGGAAAGTAACTGTACCGGGATGTATTGCGTTCCCTTTTTGGTCTGACACTTTTACGATAAATGGTTGTGGCAAGGTAGTATTAATTGCACCTTCTTGTCCATTTCCATAGACTATCTCCAGTATATTTTGTGTTGCGATAGCAGTAAAGATAACGGGTGTTGTCCCCTCAACACTTGCCTCTATCAAACTTGTCCCAAGAGTTTGACCTAAGGTGAAGATGGTTGATGCTTGACCATTGCTTTCAGTAGGTGTTGAGTCTGATAACTTACCATCACCGCTAATGAGCCTGAAAGTAACACTTATTCCTGCAATTGGCTTGTTATTTTGATCCTTTACTACTACGATAAATGGTTTTAGTACGGAACCAAGTGTTCCTGATTGAGAATCTCCAGAGAATTTAACAATCTCTGTCGGTATCTGTATATTTTCAATCAATTCTGCAAGTTGATCAATAGCTGTAGTATCTTGAAGCACATTATGAAAATCTGGATTTTGAAATAACTCTCGGAACTTGGTATCCGTAGTGAGCAATTCTATAATGCTATTGTCTACATCCTGATACACCTGGCGGAGAGAATTAGGCACTATTACAAAACGATTAATTATATCCGAATTCAGGACATTTTGATAGTTTTCATTTTTGAATGCGAGCAGCACTGGTGGGAAAAACTTCTGAATATCTGGATGTTTAAACGTTTCCTTGTACTCTTCAAACACTTCCTCTGCAAGTGTACGCGGCTGTTGACCAAAAACTTCTTTAGGGATTGAGAAATAAAAAGAACATATTATAATAACAAATAAACAGATTAGTGTTTTCCTTTTCATTAACTTGTCTTCTCCTTAAGTTTGCAATGTCTAACCGATGGTAGACTAATCTATTAAAATTTAGAGGTAATTCACTGGTGTATTATTCACTGTTGTGTTTACTTTGTAATAAATAGACGGTTGAAATGTTTTATAAGACATTTCAACCGTCTATTTATTAGATGGGTATTTGAGAGAGAAATGTAAGAATCTGAATCTCTTTCAATAGACCGTGGTTTACTTCCGAATTAGCATTTTGCCAGTAGCACTAAATTTTCCAGCAGTGAATGTGTAGAAATAGATACCACTTGCTGCTTGTTCACCAAACTCATTGCGACCGTCCCAATATGCCGCCTGGCTCTTATTGATATAAGTGCCTGCCGATTGATGCCCTAACTTAAGGGTACGAATCGGGGTGCCGTTTGTGGAATAGATCGTTACACTAACATTTGATGCTTCTGCCAACTGGTAAGGTATCCATGTTTCAGGGTTGAACGGATTTGGATAGTTCAGGAGCAATCGTGTCTTGGTAGGCACTCTGGATTTCAGTAGTGTTTCAAGATTAGCTATACCGAGATCAAAGATGGCAGAACCGTCGTCTTTAACCTGTGCGTGGTCTATCCAACCTTGAATTGTAGTCGGATCTACATTACGACTTATAGTGGGAGCACTAATAATATTATCCTCATTAGCGTCTCTGGACCAAGATTCTATTGGTCTCCGAGGTGCAGGTTGTGCCCATAGTGAACTATGATAAATCCCTACCAAATCAAGCACATTGACAAAACCATCTTCATTAACATCGGCGCGCGGATTTTGTGTCCCAATACTTGCTGCGACTTCCACCAAATCCAAAATATTAACCATTTCGTCCTGATTAACATCTTCTTTCGCGTAAATATAAGTCTGATGGTGAGTAGCAACGGCCACGTCTTTAACCTTAATAGCATAAGATATCCGGTCAGGCGTTCGATCTCCATCATCATCAACATTACTTTGGAGTTGGACATTGTGGATTCCCAAAACTTCCTCAGCAAATGTTAAAATACGAAATTCAATTGTTAATAGTTTTCCTATCTCATTATCTCGTAAAGAGATACCTGGGGGAGAAGGCCTCGATGCCACTCCTTCAGTTTGTCCAGCAAGAGCCTGACTGACACTAATTCTCCCTGCTGATATATTGCTAAAAAAGAGCGGATCGTGTCCACTTTGTTCAAGAAAATCGCCTTCCATGACAGCAATGACTTCAAGAATTTGAGGGTTAAACACTATATCCATTTGCCATGCAGACAATGGCAAGGTCGCCCATCCACTTTCATTTTCAATTGTAATCGTTTGTTTGAAGGTATCACCGACTGCAAGTTGCTCTTTAGGCTCAGGGGGGTTAACAACAATTATAGCTTGGCCTATTTCGTCAGGGTTCGGATCTACTGCCGCACTAGCGTTCAAACTTTCTTTATCAGATATGTCCCATACGACTGATATAGAGGATTCTTTCTCAGCTTCTATAAATGTTCCACTTACTATCAAAGCACCGAGTGCTTCAGTGTTGTGAGTCCCTGGTACTGGAAGTGGTGATGTGACTCTTATGTTTTTAGCAGAAACCTTGAGCGGAATTCCAGGCTGTCCAATTCCATCATATCCTGCGACAAATGTGACTTGTACACGACCACCTGCTACTGCCTCCCCTTGAAAACCACTTGAACCTGTGACTTCCAGAAAAGGGGTTCCTTGTCCTTGGGCATCAGCATTGTTCCCAACAAACATTAAAGACAATGCCAAGAATACAAACATGCTTAAACGTGAAAACGTTTTCATTTATTAAATTCTCCTTGTAAAATCATAAATTAGTTTGAAATAACTTGAAACTCTGTGAATGTGTTTGTACACATTTTGTTATTCCTACTGGATTAACAGTAGAGACGTGACGATCCTGGGCGCAGGATTTCATAAACAGCGCGCTGGCAACGTCATTACCTGTTAGCGGGTAAATTCCCGCATTGTGTAATTGGCAGTGTAAGCTGCCATTAATTTGATTAGAATTAGTCCGTGTGAGTTTTGTACCCAAGTATCTGGGCACGTTGGAATAGCTGATCTCCGCAGCAAAAGCGTTAATGCCACGAAACATCAGTTTATGGACAGTCTGAAAAAGGTTAAGTTGTAAGAACGTGAGAAGATATGCCCTTGTGAAGCGGGCAACAGAAAAGACACAGTTTAACGAAATTAACTCACAGTTATAAGGGGGGGGGGGGTGTAACTGATAGTTAACATGTCTAACTTCCGGTTAATATGTTCAGCAGTTTGTCCGGGCACCAAAGGATCGACTGTTCGTGGTATGCCCAATCCGCTTTGGAAGTTATGAGCGATTGCTTTTTTTACTGTGGAGTTGACGATTCTGTTTTTCATCACTTTTTGCTATTATCAGGTGATTCTGCACCTATCATTAAGTACAATGTTCGTATATAGTATATCAAAAACATATCTAAGGGGCAACTTTTTTTGTTGCCATAAATAGATTATAAAACATACAAACTTTAATTGCAAGAAATTTTTGATGGTTAATTCTGTTGAAAATGCCGATGTCTGTTACGTAATTCACCAAAATTTCCAGACATAATAATATATGAATTATACAATATATGAAACTTTAATGCAAGAAATTTTCGCATTAAAAGATAAATTACCCGTTTTGTATAAAAATGTCAAGGTTTTTTATACACTGTTGCAAGATAGAATAAGGGTTGTGTAAACTTTTTGTCACAAGTGGATTGTCCAGACTGAATAAGTATATCGGGCAGAGGAACGAAACCCGTAAATCAACGATGTGAATGCGCTTATGGCATTCATTAGGCGTCAATTAAGTGAAAAACGTTTGTGCGTTTGATACACCTTTCGCCCCTCTGGGCTTGCTATTGGCTTGATCAATGCGCGGACTATACACCTTTCGCCTCTCTGAGGCTTTGGAAAATCACATATCAGCACCAGCGGTTTGGAGGAAGAAGCACAATCAAGGATGAATGTGCTACAGCAGTATCAAGAGGGATATTGAGGGAGGAAGGGGGTTGGAGGAAAAAGCACAATCAAGGATGAATGTGCTACGGCAAGATAAAGATGGATATTGATGGAGGAGGGATATTGGAGGAGGAAGGGGGTTGGAGGAAGAAGCACAATCTAACAGAATGTGATACAGCAGTATCAAGATGGATATTGATGGAGGAGGGATATTGGAGGAGGAATAGGGTTGGAGGAAGAAGCACAATCTAACAGAATGTGATACGGTAAGATAAAAATGGATATTGGGGGAGGAAGAAGCACAATCAAGGATGAATGTGCTACAGCTATACCAGAATGGTTGGTGTATAAAAAACTGTTTGCACACTTCATCAAAGTATAATATAATTGTATTCTCAAGGAAATAAAAGTCAACCTAAATCTATTCTGTCCATCGTGAATATTAATTGCAGTCTAAGCATAAATCATAAGCGTTACCAGCAATGACTTAGGAGCAAACTATGGCAGTAACGATATCCGAATCGCTTTTCCGACTGTCAGGACCATCACAGGAAGATATTGATTCATTCCACAATGATGGATATATTGCATATCCAGACATTTTCACTGACGATGGTAGAGAAGGTCTGATAGAAGAAATTACACAACATTTTGAACCGACACGTCAATACATAGAGTCGTTGCAAAACGGTGCCGAACAAGATCGTCCCTACTTCATCCGTCCGTGGAATGATCGTGGTGAATACAGTGATCGCTTAATTGACGATCCGTTTATATCGACGTTGATACGAGAAACGATTGGTGATGCTTACCACTTCTGTCATTCTGCGCTGAACATTGCGCCGCGTGGTATTGGACCGATTCCATTCCATCAGGACCATCACCACTGGAAACATGAGAACCCTGTCAACTTTGTGGAACGTGATAACTACTATATCCAGATTCTGTATTATCCAAACGGATTTACATGCGGTGATCGGAACTTGAAAGTGATCGCTGGAAGTCATCGGGTTGCCCCTACAGCAGAAGCAACACCTGAACGTATGCTTGCCGGCGATTTTGACGATGAAGCTGGACGTACATTGGAAGAGAGACGGCTTGAACTGCCACCGGGTAGCATGGTTTATATTGATGCGCGTATCTTCCATGCTGTTGAAGCAAAACCTATAGATTCCCCACAGTTATATCGTATTTTCGTCATTGACATTTTCAAGGAGGCGGGACCCCCGCACCGTTACACCCAACATATTCCACCCGAATGGATGGAACGTGCCACACCTGAACGTATAAAGTTGTTTGCGCGTGATGGATATACGGAGGGGTGTTGGAATACATAGAAAGGACTTTTTATGAACACAACTGCAGACAATCGTCCAAATATTCTCTGGTTATCAATAGAGGATACAACCCCGCGTTTTGGCTGTTATGGTGACCCGGTTGCCCGTACCCCGAATATTGATCGGCTTGCTGCGGGTGGATGTCGTTTTCCGAATGCGTTTTCGACTGCGGGTGTTTGTGCACCGAGTCGTTCCGCTATCATCACTGGGATGTATCAGACTTCTATTGGCACACATCACATGCGAACAGGACATACCAACAGAAATACACCCGACATGCCGACGCCGTATTCTGCAGTACCTCCACCTTATGTCAAGACCTTTACGGAGTACTTGAGATCCGCTGGATACTACTGCACGAACAATAGTAAAACCGACTATCAGTTTACACCACCTGTTACTGCTTGGGATGATAATAGCAAAGAGGGACATTGGCGTAATCGTAAGAATGGGCAGCCTTTCTTTTCTGTTTTCAATCCAACCGTTACACACGAAAGCGGCATGTGGGATCGCAACAATAGACCACTAAAAACTAATCCTGACGATGTGACTTTACCGCCTTATCTTCCAGATACACCAAAAACTCGTACCGCATTGGCAAGGCATTATGATAATCTTGAAATTGCTGATAGACGCGTGGGAGAATTGTTAGACCAGTTGGAGGAGGATGGACTTTATGACAATACGATCGTCTTTCTCTGGAGTGATCACGGCGAAGGATTACCACGCGGTAAACGGTGGCCCTATGATGCTGGTATACGCATTCCGTTGATCGTACGATGGCACAAAGTCATTGAACCTGATAGCACTTCTGACCAATTGGTAAGTTTAGTTGATCTTGGTCCAACTGTGCTGTCATTGTGTGGTGTAGACCTGCCGAAACACTTACAAGGTCAACCTTTCCTGGGACCAGAAAAAGTTGAACGCGACTATATCTATGCGACACGCGACCGCTATGACGAATCTTATGATATGATACGAGCAGTCCGTGATAAGAAGTATAAATACATCCGACATTACTATCCAGAAAAACCTTATCTGTTGTGGATTCCGTACAGAAATCGGCATCCTGTGATGCAAGAGATGTGGCGGCTTCATGCTGATAACAAGTTAGAAGGAGATCAGTTGACAATGTTCCGTCTACGTCCACCAGAAGAACTCTACGATGTTGAAAATGACAGGTATGAACTGACGAACCTTGCTGATAGTGCTGAACATTCGGATGTGCTTGAACGGATGCGAGGAGCATTGACGCAGTGGCAATCTGATTTTGGTGATTTGGGAGATGTATCAGAAGAACAGATGGTTGCAAAGTGGTATCCTAACGGAACACAACCTGAGACAGCGACACCTATTTTCATTCCTATCAACGAGTCAAATCCCGGTAGAGAAGTGGCAGAGAAGAGTGGGGATTGGAAAGCACCTTTATTGCTCCAGATTCACTGTTCTACGCAAGGTGCATCCATTGCATATACCATAGAGAAAGGCGAAGACGTAACATGGCAGTTATATACCGAACCTTTACGACTACCGAAGGGTGAAACGACTGTGCGGACAAAAGCAATTCGTATTGGGTATAAAGAGAGCGGTGAGAATTCGCTTCATGTTAAGGTTGTATAAAACAGTACAAATAAGGAGAATATAGCCGATGGCTCAAGAAAACAATCAAAATTATTATGTGTATGTTGGCACTTATACACACGGTGATAGCGAAGGAATTTATGTCTATCGCTTAAATGGTGCAACGGGTGCATTAGAATATTCCAGTAAGATAACGGGCGTCGTTAATCCGTCATTTCTGGACATTCACCCAAGTGGTCGTTATCTCTTTTCAGTCAATGAAATAGGGGAATTTGAAGGGAAAGCGAGCGGTGCAGTCACAGCATTTTACATACATGAGAGTACAGGTGAGATCAGCTTCCTAAATCAACAAGCAACAGGTGGGGGTGCCCCGTGCCATGTAAATGTAGATGCCACGGGGAAGTATCTACTTGTCGCAAACTATGGCGGTGGCAGTGTGGCAGCATTACCTATTGGGAAGGATGGCAGACTCGCTGAAGCATCAGATTTCGTACAACATCAAGGTTCCAGTGTTAATCCGAGACGGCAATCGGAGCCCCATGCACACGCTATAATGATTGATGGAAGCAATCGTTATGCGTTTGCTCCTGACCTTGGACTTGATAAGGTACTGATGTATCAATTGGATTTAGAGAAAGGAAAACTCACACCGAATACGCAACCGTGGGCGCGTGTTCATCCCGGAGCAGGTCCGCGTCATCTTGATTTCCATCCAAACGGCAAATATGCTTATGTCATCAACGAATTGGATTCTACTTTCACAGCATTCAGATTTGAGGAGGATACGGGAGCCTTAACGGAAATCCAAACGATTTCTACACTTCCCAAGGACTTTGAAGGCAATAGTCACTGTGCTGATGTTCATGTGCATCCGTCAGGTAAGTTTCTTTACGGGTCAAATCGTGGTCATGATAGCATCGCAATCTGCGCTATTGATGATGAAACAGGTATGCTCAGCAGTATCGGTTGGGAATCAACACAGGGAGAAACCCCACGCAACTTCTGTTTGAGTCCTGATGGCACTCTTCTTTTAGCTGCCAATCAGCAGACAAGTAACATCGTTACTTTTGCCATCAATACGGATACAGGGGCACTGACAGAAACAGGGAACAGTGTAGAAGTACCTAACCCGGTCTGTTTGAAGATGTTGGAGAGCAGATAACTGACAGGTTATCTGCTTAATTTCTGCTTCACCTATCTGTCACTTTGATGCATCTACTAACGATCTTTTGAGTTGTTCAATTTCTTTACCGAGTTGGTTGTAGAGTGTAATGACTCGCTGCAGTTCGTTTAGGATTCCTGGTGCTCCCGTTTGTTGTGTCGGTTGAGGGCTCGGTGTTTGTTGTGTTTTGGGTTTTTTCTGTGCAACATTCTCAAGTCCTTTCTCCCGTACCCATGCTGATATACATTTCTTGATACTAAAAGTCTCTTCTGTTCCATCATCACGAATTATACAAAATGCGCGTGCGCCTGCTTGTGGATGTT
Source organism: Candidatus Poribacteria bacterium (assembly GCA_022828145.1). Classification (GTDB taxonomy): domain Bacteria; phylum Poribacteria; class WGA-4E; order WGA-4E; family WGA-3G; genus MSPOR6. The sequence goes on from JAJEJA010000065.1 coordinate 8,289, forward strand.
TACCTACTTTCATATCTTGAATCTGTTGACCTTCCATTTTCTCTTCAGCTTCTGGATGGCACAGAAACAGTTCCTGAAGCACTTTTGTATCCGTTTCCTCTAAGGGTTCATCTACTGGTGCGTTATTCAAGATATCAAACACATGCTGACGCATATCTGCAAGTGATGGGAATGTACGTTCTCCGATTTCAATCATAGTATTTCTCCTATTTTAAGTTGCTGTTTCTATACGTTATTTCTGCTGCCGCCGTTGTCTGCGATGTTCTTGTAATTTATCCCACGGATAGATAAAACAACGTTCTGCCCAGTCTTGATATAAACCATCCAATTCTTTTACCTTTTCCGTATGTTTGTCTGCGATGTTATTGATTTCCGTCCGTTCTGCTTGTAAATCATAGAGTTCCCAGTCTCCTGGAAACCTACAGACAAGTTTCATATCTCCGTGCCGGATGGCGCAATTACCTTCATGTTCCCACAGAAGGATTTCCTTTCCGTTATCCTTGTCATCAAAAATCGGTACCAGACTTGTTCCTTCTAATGGCAGAATTGGTTTTCCGTTATGTTGTTCAGGATAGGATGCACCTGAAATATCGAGACAAGTTGCCATAATATCGGGTAGTTGTCCAGGTTGATGTCGTAGTTCACCTGCTGTTTTTATTGCCTTAGGAAAATGTGCGATAAGAGGAGTTGCTATTCCACCTTCGTGTACCCAATGTTTGTATAGACGGAATGGTGTGTTTGAGAGATTTGCCCATGGAACACCGTAGCTTTGATAGGTGGTTTCAGGTCCAGGCATTATGCTTGGGTCATTTCCACGGTATACAGGTTTTCCATCAGAGGTTGTCTGTGTGCTGATGTGTGTATCTCTATCTCGGACTGCTGGGGGGCCGCCGAGTTCTTCGGCACATCCCCCGTTATCTGCTAAAAAGAGTATGAGTGTATTGTCTAATTCCCCTGTTTCTTCAAGTGCGTTAATGATGCGTCCAATTCCAGCATCCATTCGTGTAATCTGTGCTGCATATACCTCCATTCGGCGTTGGTTCCATTCCTTATATTCGGCTTCATTCCATGGACGTTGTGATGGGTCTCTGTCCGTCAATCGCCACGATTCATCAAGTATCTTCATTTCACGCATTCGGTCTAATCGTTCTTCTCGTAGTTGATCCCATCCTGCGGAGAATCGTCCGTTGTATTCTGCGATATCTTCTTCGTGGGCATGTAGGGGCCAATGGGGGGCAGTGTATGCGACATAAGTAAAGAAAGGTGTCTCTGAGTTCTTATGATGATGGTCATGAATGAAGTTCACTGCTTCATCGCTTATTGCGTCTGTGAGGAAGTATCCTTCTGGAAGTTCATCGTGTTCTATTCGCGTGTTGTCTCTGTTTAAGGTATTAGGTTTCCAGAAATTTGCGGCACCGGTGATGATTCCGTAGTATCGATCGAAACCGCGTTGACAGGGCCAACTATGTTTAGGTCCATCGGGTCCGGTATGGCGAGAGATGTGCCATTTTCCACTCATATAAGTACCGTAACCTTCTGACTTGACAGCATCTGCGATTGTGATACAACGGTCGTTTAGGTCGCCACGATACCCTTCCAATCCATCGTCTCCCATCATGTGTCCTACACCTGTTTGATGTGGATGAAGTCCAGTGAGCATTGAGGCACGCGATGGACAACACCTCGCTGTATTGTAAAACTGTGTGAACCGGAGTCCCCCCGCAGCGAGTCGGTCTAAATTCGGTGTATTAACTTCTCCGCCATAACAACCTAAATCAGAAAAACCCATATCGTCATTCAGAATAAGAACTATATTCGGTTTCTTACTTTCACTCATATTGTAAATTCCTCTTTGATATTAATTTCAACGTTGTGTTGAGGAGGTATTATTGACCTTACTTTTATTCAGCAATAACTGACTACTATCTTCGCGTGCTAAATTGTTAAAAAATAGTTTTGCGGCTGCATAATCTTTGACAGGGATTGCGCGTTTTTTTAATTTGAAGATAAGCCGATAGTTCACTATGTTTTCATTTTTTGTATATCGCCTATCCACACTTGCGAAACTGCTGTCCTGTTCAATATCAGTCGGTAAGACTGCACACCATTCTTCCGGGAGATGAATCAGAATTACCTTCTCAATTTTCATGGGATAGTCCATGTCAAGCGGGTATGTTCGTTCAGCTGCAGCAACATATTTTGCATAGTCACCAAACTCATCTATTGGTAGTAACAGAAGTCGTTGTTCTTTGATTCGTTTAACATAATTTTTTACATGAAACTGAACCGAGATTTCAATGGGCAGCTGCAAATTGTCTAAGTCTGACATATTGACCGAATCTACCTGAATATGTGGAAATCGTCCACTGAGTTGATATGCAAGTGTGTCTTTCCATTCAATAGGTGGTATCTGTTGGTATGTCCAACGTGCGTCCGTGTTATATTGACCTGTCATTCTGATGCGGATCTCACCTTTAGCGTTTCCTGATTTATCAATCTGTAGTTCCGTAGCAGTCGTATAAGTGTTAGTTTCAGCTGGAAAGACAGGAATATCAACGAATTTTCCTTGCGCGTCCCCGATAAGGAGTCCAGTCCGTCCTTGGTCAGTATACGGCAAATTACCATAACTACAAGTGCTTGCGGTCGGATCCAACCATAAGTATTCTGTATTGTTTTTAGGCACGGCAGCAATCATATGATTGAACTGACTTAAGGATGGTAAAGATTTGTCGATCCTCTGATATGGAGATGTACTAAGCATGACTGGATAAGCTTTTATGCCAACGAGGTTAAGCATTGAAATGAGTAGAGTTGTCTTATCCTTACAGTCCCCATACTGTTTTTGTAGCACCTCAGGCGCAGGGGAAGGTTGATATGCACTTTGACCGAGTTCAATGCCAACGTATCTGATCTGTTTTGCTACGAAATAGTAAATTGTGCGGGTTATTTCTTCGTGTGTTGTTAGGTCTTGGGTTAGTCTTGCTACAGTTTCTTGTAGATGTTCGTCTGGTGTATAACGATCTTTTGCCAAGTTTTTGTACCAGTTGTAGACATCATCCCATGATTTAATCGAGGAATAACTGAGGCGTGGTGCGATGTCATTAATGTGCGGCATTCTGTCTTCAATTGGCAACGCATCCATCTCCCCGGATCGCCATATATATAGGACAATTTCGTTCTCATTATAATATATCTCCGGTTCAATTTCAGTGTGTTCAACCTTCCATTTTAGATGCCAATCCTGTGGCATCCTAAGTGCATAAATTGTCTCAAGTGTTACTTCAGGAGTTTGAAAATTATATCCTCCTGTAATCCATGTTTCACTTCCTGCGGTGGTTTCTATTTTGTCTTCAAGCGTTACCTGATACTCTATACATACGCCTGGTGCGAGTCCTACCATAGAGATTACGTGCCACATCAGGTCGGAGTATAGATTTCGAGATAGCAATCCGGGGGGTGTTACATCGTTGAATGCTTCTTCTGGTGGAAGATGCACTGTGCCATCGGCTGCAAACGTTCGTGCAATGTTGACACCAATATTTTGGGATGTAGGCTGGTATGGAATAGCAATATCCCCATATTTCTGAATTCCTCTCTCGGTAAGTATTTTAACAACCTGGTGGGTGGTATAACGCGACTGTCCTGATGGAGAAACATCATGGCTGAAATGGTTGAATAAGATAACGACATCTGCATCAGGGTAATCGCTTGAAGAAGGTGCATCAGCGATGATCTGTTTAACATCTGGTTCAAGGATAGCAACAGGCGGTACGGCTGCGGTTAGTGTTGGTCTAGAAGATAGTTGTGCTAATGCTTGCAATCTTGTCTTAGCGAGAAGGTTCTGTGGGTCAACTTCTAAGAGTTCCCGATATTGTAGTTGTGCTTCAAAATATTGTTGATGGTCTTCGTATAAAGAAGCGAGTTGTTGCCGTGCCCAGATATCGTGCGGGAATATGCGTACTGAATTGCGGAACTCAGCGATTGCATCCCCAACTTCACCTCGTTGTAGATGAATTAAACCCAAGTAATTATGTAGATTCTCACTGTCTGGATTCTCACAGTCCGGATCAATTTTCAACGCTTTACGTAGTAAGGTCTCAGCTGCATCAAGCCGATTTAGCTGCTTATATGCTACAGCGAGATGATTTAATGCATAAAGGTCATTTTCTGCAGTCTTAAGTACTTTTTCGAAGTACTTGGCGGCATTTTCATAGCTTCTTAACCTTTCATAGATATATCCGATGTAATTGAGAGCGTTTATGTGGTTGGGATTTGACAACAGGAATACACTGAATGCCTCTTTTGCTTTCTCATATTCTTCAAGTTGGAAGTATATTTCTGCTATTTTATATTGTGCTTCGCTGTTTTTGGGTCGGAATCTAATTGCACCTTGATAAGCATTTAGTGCATCTTGTAGATGTCCTTGTTGTAGTGCGAGCTTACCTGCTTGCATGTGTTCACGCCATTGCCGATTCCGTTCTATCAACGGGTCATTGATCTCCGTTGAGCTGGGTTGTGTATTTGGCATGAGGGCACACCCACTGAACGTAATGAGCGAATATATCCCTATAGATAAAAAGCACTTACGGATTATTTTTTTCATCTCCGCTATTCCTGTGAAGTTTTGGGTTTTTTATATGTCGTTCCTTATCCCGTTCTGTTCTTTTTTGCATTGATTTTTTGAAAGCTTCTTCAAGTTGTATCCCTGTTTGATTTGCTAAACAAAAAAGTACAAACAGTATGTCTGCCATTTCATCTGCGAGTTCTAAATCTGGTTGATTTTCCTTGTAGCTTTGGTCGCCGTATTCGCGCGCCATTATTCTTGCTAACTCACCTACCTCTTCCATAAGGATTGCGGTATTGGTTAGCTCTGAAAAATAACGCACACCAATTGTATTTATCCATTCATCCACCAGTTCTTGACAGTTTTCAAGTGTGTAGTCCATTCTGTTATCCAATCACGACATTTTTTAATATTGTAGCAGAATTGACAAGTGAAGTAAACCAATTTCCTGTTTAATACGTTGAGAATAATAAGGGATTCATTGTATTTCATAAGAGACGGCACACGGAGAGTGCCTACTACTATTAAGAGCAGACAATAACTTTACACAAGGTTTTCTGTTAAAGTCTCTTGATTTTTTTGGTAATATTGTCTATAATACACTACATAACTTACTTGTATAAAGGAACTCAAAATGGGAATTACGGATAAAGAGTTAGAATTTTATGAAGCGAACGGTTATCTTTTAAAAAAGGCACTTGTTTCTGCTGAAGATATAGAAAACATTCTTGTTGAAATTGACGATATCCATAATCGTATGGCTGAAAAACCTGCGGAGGGAATCGGTATATCATGGGAAGTTTATGATGATCCTGATCATCCCCCGTTAATTAAGCAGCTGATGCATAGCGAAAGAGTCAGTCCGACACTGAATACATTACTCCGTTCTGATGCTGTGCTTGATGTATTAGAAGGCATGATGGGGCCTGATATATCACTTTTTCATAGCAAGTTGCTTCCTAAAGCAGGTGGAGATGGAACGGCAATTCCCTGGCACCAAGATTATGCCTATTGGAAAAATGACAGCAATAAACCTGTGATGATCAATTGTCAGTTAGCCATTAGTGAAGCAAATCTTGAAAATGGGTGCATCCAATTTGTTCCCGGCAGCCATAATTGGGGTCTTCAAGAACATGAACGCAAGCATCAGACGTTTGGTGTCTTCTTACCGGGACATTATCAGGAACGTGAAGATGCTGTTGCCGTGGAAATGGAACCAGGAGACGCTGTATTCTTTAATGCACTCATCATTCACGGTTCCGCTCCCAACATTTCAAAGAAAGATAGGTTAATGAATACATTTGCTTATAATGTCACAGGTAACGGCACTACGCAGTCCCGTGAAGTTTTACGTGGAAAGGCTGATTAATCCATGAAAATAGTAGCCTTAGTAAGCGTATTTTTCTGTATATGCATGTTATTCATGATGATAGGTTGCGGTATTGATGAATCTGAAACTGACAATTTGGCACCCGTTATTGCAGTCTTTGAAGTTGAATCAGAGGTTGTTTATCCCGGTACAGAAGTGCGTATCAAACTTAGAGCTGCTGATCTGAACAATGATCCACTGACATATACTTGGGATGCAAGCCATGGTGAGATTAATGGAGACGCAACAGGGGCAATTTGGAATGCCCCTGATGAGGAGTTAAAATCTCAAATTCAGATTACTGTAAGCGACGGTGTAAAGTCTACAACGAGCACAATTGATATTCAAGTATGGCGTGGTAGAGACGGCAACTATTACCCGTTAGCTGTTGGAAATATCTGGCGTTATCGTGGTGCGGATGACTCTTTAGTCACCTTTGAAATTATTGATACCATACAGATTGAGATGGCAGATGGAAATACAACTGAGAGTTTTGTATTACAGAAAACTAATTCTGGAAAAGACTTAGAGAATATCGTCAATTATTCTTACCTTGGTAATGAAATGGATAATTCTGGTGAGATTACAGCCATTCTTCAGCATGCACAGAACACAACGTCCGGAACGGAAGACACCATTGTATTTGAGCCATATTTACCTCTGTATCAATTCCCTCTCTTTCCTGGCAAGAAATGGGCGGTTAATTATATTGCGAGATTAGTTGATGACACGCTACCTATCATCTTAGGTGGTGGCATTGATGAATTTGAGGTGCGTTTTGAGGATTCTGTCACTGTTCCTGCTGGTACTTTTGAGGACGTATTTGAGGTAGAAGAATCGTTTCAATGGTCACTTCGGACAGAAGATCATAATTTTGATATAGACTTAACGGTGGCTCAAAAATGGGTCGCGCCAGATGTAGGTATCATCAAATTTACACAAGAACAGACGCGAGGTGGTTTGACAGTCGTAACGCTCTATGAATTAGAGTCTTATGAACTCAAGCATAATTAATCATATAGGCGTCAATTTAGTGATTTTTCCAGGCCGGTGCGATTAGGAGATCGCACCTACCAGGGTAAGACCATAAAAGGTATACTGATAGTGAATAAAAAGAAGACTTTACCTGAAATATTAACGACTACTGTTGGATCTTACCCAGTTCCTACTTGGCTACAGGCAACACCCACTGAACAGACATTGATTGATGCGACACGAGTCGTTGTGGATATTCAACGACAACGCGGTATTGACTTACCTACGGATGGTGAGTTGTACCGCTTTGATGTTAATCATCCAGAAACGAATGGCATGATTGACTACTTTATTCGCCCTTTAGCAGGTGTTCGTTCAGAGGTAGGGCGACAGGACTGGTCTGAGTTTAGACAACTGCAGACGATGGCATTTCGTGCTAAACCCGCTGGTGTCGTTGAGCAGGCATTGGGAGAGGGAACATTAAACCTTGTATCTGATTGTGAACGGGCGGTGAGTGTTGCTGGTAGACATATTAAGTTTACAGTTACAAGTCCTTATATGCTTGCGCGGACACTCTTAGATAAACACTACGGGGACTTTGACACACTTCTTGGTGCTTTATCGGACGTATTAGCGGTGCAGATACGTGAATTAGATTGCGCGTGTCTCCAAATTGATGAAGCAAATATCCCTGGTAACCCAGAAGATGGTCCCCGCGCTGCTGAAGCAATAAACACCGTGCTTGATGCATTCGGTGGAGAGAAAGCAGTTCATTTCTGCTTTGGGAACTACGGCGGTCAAGTCATCCAGAAGGGGAGTTGGAAGAACCTGATTGAGTTCTTGAATATGCTACGTTGCGACCATCTTGTTTTAGAGTTGAAACATCGTCCTGATGATGATCTTGAAGCACTGAAGGATGTAACTCCAGAGATTACCCTCGGCATAGGTGTGATTGATGTTAAAGTTAATCCAATTGAAACACCGGACGATGTGGCATCCGCTATAGATAAAGCGGAAAAGGTTTTAGGAAAAGGACGAATTGGGTGGATACATCCTGATTGCGGATTCTGGATGCTGCAACGTTCAGTGGTTGATCGTAAAATTGAAGCACTTGTAAAAGGGAGAGACATATATCTCGGACTGACATAATAACAGATATTTTTTGTTTAAATGATTACAAGCATTTAACAAGTTAGCTTGTATCGTAAGATCATAACCTTTCCCAATATATATTACTACTAAGTTGGTGTTATTTGGTGGTGTGTGCTTACAGACTTACACCACCATTTTTATTGCATTTCAGTAAGTTTTCGTTGAGGATTCTATGTTTAAGGTTCAGCCTTCAAGATCTAAGAAATATCAAAACATAGCAGGTATCGTAGGTTGTGTTGGATCTGTACTCGGCTTGGTGATTTCAGGTGCGGGGATTCTCTTGAAGTATTGGGATTGTCCTTTTGGGGATGGTATTCTCCACGTATTAGGGTTCTCAATTCTAATAGGATTGAGTTGCGGTATTGTATTAGGTAACCTTGTTGCCATTTTATTGGTTGGATATGTGAAAATGAGTCAGAATAATCGTAAAACACCACGAGATTAAGGAGATTTGGATGGGGATCGAGATATTTGATATAGATGTGTTGTTCATCTTTGCACTGATGGGGGTAGGGATGTGTGCTGGTTTTATTAACGCGATAGCATTCGGTGGCTCAATGTTAACTGTTCCCATTCTGATTTACCTTATACCGACTATCCCAACCATCCGTTTAGATATAGAAGCTACAGCCTTGGCGAATGGTACGAATCGCGTCGCAATCATGCTTCAAAATCTCAGTGCAATTTTGGGTTACAGACGCAAAGGGTTCTCAAACTTCCGACATGCCACCATGCTTGCGATACCAGCAGTCATTGGCGCAAGTATTGGAGCTCTCATCGGTTCTGTAACAACAGATGAGGCATTCAAACCCGTACTTGCGATTGTAATGGTGACAATGCTGCTCTTGACATTCTTTAATCTAACCGAATGGCTATACAAGAGAATCAATCCGAGTGGTGGACAGTATAGAATTATCACTTCCATCGCACTCTTTTTTGTTGGCATGTATGGTGGGTTCATACAAATTGGGACGGGTTTGTTGATAATTACGGCTTTACGGATACTTGATGGTGAAGACCTGGTCACTACAAATGCCCATAAGGTTTTTATTGTTTTTTTCTATACCATTATCGCACTCGGTGTATTTTTGAGCAGAGGACAGGTGCATTGGGTTTTAGGTCTGACACTTGCCATAGGCACATCAACGGGTGCTTGGATCGGCAGCCATATGGCAGTAAAAATGGGTGATAAGTGGATTAAGGTTGTATTAGTTTTAGCCGTTATTGCATCGGTAACAAAACTTCTATGGGATACAATGACGAATGGTGGGTAAGTAAACGTGTCCCACGAAAATCTAATCACCAACAGTGAGGAAGAAGCACAATCAAGGATGAATGTGGCAGAATACGCGTTTGGTATTCTGCATTAAATACACGCACACAATCTAACAGAATGTGCTACAAAAATGATTGAATTCTATCTGTCGTCAATTCTTCTATTGGTTTTCTTGATAGTTCATTCAATAGTTTTACTAACTGTTTTGAAATAGCATCCTTTTCACAAACTATTTCTAAAGTATGTTGTTTTCTTTGACTGTCCTCATTATGCTGTTTGGCAATAATCAATCCATCCCCCCACACTGACTCGCCGCCTTGAGTATCCCATTCGTATAGATGATCATATACAGCTACAATTGGTTGCTGCATTTTTATCAGTTGAATTTTTGTGTTCTGTATGGCTGTTGCTAAAGCTAATGATGTGTTATGTTGCGTTGTAGCTGCATTTTCAAGATGTATATTCCATAGCACAACCGGTTTTTTCAGTCGTTGTGCAAGGTTGATGAGTCGTTGAAATCGTCTCCAATCAGCGGGTTGTTCAAGAGTGTTTGGATTACCATGCAACAGTATAACCTTTGTGTTATTGAGTTCAGCGAGTCCAGCGAATTCGTAATTCCCTTGTCCGCCGACTCTATCGCCGTATAGTTGTATTGTTTTCTCGAAGAGTGGATGCTGGTAGTGAAAATTAAGTGATGACATTTTTGCCATACCTGTTGAAGTTGCTATAAAAAAAGCAGGGAGGTGTTATTTGCACCTTCCCTGCCTAATTGACATGTAGCGTGGCTTATTCTCCACGTCCACCGATTGTGTTAAGCACAAACAGACCGATTCCGGCAGCGACTGTAGTGATGAAAACGATAGCGCGTTTGTTAGAGGAGACCTCTTCGTGAACGCCTTGTGCATCAACTATCATCATTTTCAGTTCAGCGATGCCATTCTGGTTTGCTTCAATATTTGCCAATGCAGTTTTGACATCTGCTTGAACGGCCTTGATACTGTCTTGTGTTGCTTTGAGTTCTTTCTGAAGATTACTCAGCATTTCTTTTGCGGAATCAAGATTGCCATTGAGCGTGTCTAACTTTTCTTGGAGCGAATTTCTGGTGTTTCTGACGGTTCTTTTGACATCATTTGCGGTATCAGTGTTTGCTTTTTTGACAGCATCTATGACTTTTTCCTGAGATTTCTGACTGGCTTCAAGTTCACCGATTTTTTTCTTGAGTTCAGCCATACTGTCATTCAAACCCTTAATTTCCGCCATCAATTTATCGCGTTCTGCTTCAGATTCAGCGAGATCGGTGCGTAGTTTTTCTAATTCTTCCTGTTGTACTTTCACATCTTCTTCAGCCATTTCAACTACATTTTTTGCCATTGCGATAGGTATGCGTAGTTTTTCACCAGGATAGATCAGATCAGGATTAGTAAAATCATTATATTTACTGAGTTCTCTCCATTTGAGAGGGTCTTTGAGATGTTCCTGACAGAGATCCCATAATGTATCCCCCTTTTCAATAGTGATGAGTGTTGTCTCTTCATCACTATCAAGAGGTGTGATTCTTGCCGAGGCAGATAAGGCGTACACACCGGTAAGTGCTACGCATATATAGAGAATCATTGCTAATTTTAGCGTTGACTTTATCATGTTCATTGCTATTCTCCTCATCGTTATTAATATGCATAGGAAATGGAAACATAGTGTGTGCTTCCTGCCCCATTGATTTCACTTGCCATGCCTTCTTGTATGGCATAATCGACTTGTAGTCCAGCAACATTGACACCAAAACCACCGAAGAGGGTTTGTACATCTCGTGATGCTTTTACACCAGCGCGAAGAGCAAAGTCTGTTGATCTACTTGTGAAGAAATTATATTCAATACCACCACGGAGACTAAACGGACTCTGTTCAAGATTGACGAATTCCTGTTCGAGATCAACTGAGAATGTGACAATATTTCCCATATAGAGGTCATAAGCGACACCAGCATTTACGACCATTGGAATAGTTGCTGATGCTTCGCCGTAGGAAGAACCGAGATATTTTGCGACGATACCGTAGTGTAATGTTGGCACTTGTACTTGTCCATCATTTGCCTCAGTATGCACGTGTAGTGCTTGTCCCATCATTCTTTCGCTGATATCTATATGTAATGCATGTCCCATTAACCCGATATCCACGCCGCCAAAACCACTTTCGTTTTCAACGTCTTCTAAGCCGAAGTTATCGGATAGCATCCGACCTGTTAGACCGATGTTGAAGTTGCCGAAAGCGATACCGTAGGAGAGTGAATAAGCGTTGAAACTCACATCAAATTGACCATCTTGTTGACCATCATCATTCGTGTGCATCGGTATTTCAGATACGCCGTAATTACTTGCGGCGATTCCGACAGCACCGTATGAACCGAGTGTTTTTGTTAATGCGATGAAGTTGTGGCTTCTATCGAGTGAGAGTCTCTGTGTAGAGAAGTTAAGATTAAGGTCTGCAGCAGAGCCGAGTCCTGCCGGATTCCAGACAGTTGCTGTAGCATCTTCTGCGATTGCTGTGAATGCGCCGCCTAAACCGATTGAACGGGCACCTGCACCGAGGCGCAAATGGGGCCATGCGTTTACTGCCGAGTTATCGTCCTGAGCGAAACAGATAGGCGACACAGCCAGGATAACAAACAAAAGGGGTATTAACCCGCATAGCAATTTTTGCTTTTTCATGGACATTATATCCTCCTTGATAGTCGCGTGATTGGAAATTGGGGTATTTCCCAATTTCCAATGTCAGCGTACTATTATTTACTTTGCGCCCGTCAGTGCGAGCTTAAGGGTGGCGGATTCTGCCTCAAAGCCACCTGTTACGACGATATGTGCGTAATAGATACCTCGGGCTAAACTTTCACCACTGCTTGTTTTACCATCCCAACCGATACCGTTCCCGCCAGTATGTTTACCAGCTGGCATCAACTTGTTATCCACAAGGACTCTAACAGGTCGTAGTGTAGCATCGTAAATGACGATACTTACAACAGACATCTGGTTAAGTCCGAATGAAATACGCGTGTTTTCAGCGAACGGGTTCGGATAGTTAAACGGTGCCATCAACACGGGTGCGTCTGTATACTCAACAAAGAAACTAAACTTATGAACAACTTGGTTAGCTTGACGTGCATGATCACTTTCTTCAGAGACATTCCCCTGTTGATGAGCGTTATCAGATACCTCAAGAATAACTGTGTATTGTCCAGGTTCTTTGAATCCTTCTGATGGTGTATAGACGACCTGTGAAGCGGACTTCTGTTCATCCGTAAGGTTTATTACCTGGTCAACGCCAGGTCCTTCTATAGATAGTCTGACAGAATCAACATTCACACCCGTCTCAGAATCACCATAAGTGATTGAAATAGTAGGTTTAGCAACTTCATTATGTTTGTATATCAACCGTGCACCGTTCTGCGGTGAATACGATGTGATAATTGGAGCAGCGGTATCAAAGTCAACCGTGAATACTCCAGTTGCTGTAGATGAGTTATTGTAAGTGTCAGTTGCGCGTACTTCAATCGTGTATGTCCCTTCAGAGAGGGGTGCTTCAGGATGGAAGTCAACACGTGTAACACCTTGGTTTAGTCTAATATCATCACCATCATCAGTTGTTTCGCCTGCCACTGCTTCTCCATCACTGTCCGTGACAACGATTGTCATTGCTGAGACAGCGGAGTTATCAACAGCACTTGCTGATATAGGTGGCATTCCAGCATGGATTGTGCCGGAAGGCGTGATAGAAGTGATCGTTGGCGCGGCTAGATCTGCCTCAAGGGTGAATAACCATCTGTATTCCCTAACGCCGCCTTCACTTTCCACTCTGAGTGAAACTTGATGTGTGCCAAGGTCGAAACTTTCTGAAATCTCAAACTTACCATCCGCACGATCAACAGGATATGATTGATACTGTTCATCGTCAGGTTGGGGTCTAAGTGTTCCTTCATTTATGGCGTATTCTACTCTAATGATGTCAGATTGTTCATCTGTGATGATTGCAGAAATAGTAACACCGTATTTGTTATCAATAACATCTGCGGCACTCAGTCTCAGGAGACCAGATGGAGAAACTTCAGAAATGACAGGCGGTGTAACATCCTTCGGTATTTCTATATTGAATACGACTGATGCCTTTGCAGTCTTATCATTTTCATCTGTAACCTCAACAACAACTTTGTATTCGCCATCACCTAATGCGGGTGTTGGGACATATTCAAATGCGTTGTCTTCTGGTTCAATTCCTTCAACATCTTCACCATTGATGGTGAAGGTCGTGACGCTTACATCAGTAATACCGGTGTATTCTACTCTGATGATGGGTTCACCGTGTTCGTAGGTCTGACCTGATGCAGGTGAAAGGATTGCGACTGAAGGTCCGGGTACATCCACTGTAAAGGTCGTGTCGGCTCTTGCGGTTTCTCCATTTGCATCAGTGACTTCAACAGATACTGTGTGGTCACCATGCGCTAATTCTGGAGATTCTGCTTCAAACCCATTATTCCCGACCATCTGTGTTGGTACTGCAGTACCATCAACTGTAAGGACAACCTCAACATCGCCAACACCTGTGAACCTACCTGATATATGACTAAAGGTATGATCATAAGTGTGCCCCGCAGCAGGAGAATCTATAGTTACTGACGCTTCAGGATAAACAACTGAGAAAGTCGTTGAAGCCTGAGCCATTTCACCATTGGCATCTTCTACTGAAACGGATACCGTGTGTTCACCTTCATCTAACTTATCGGATAGGTCAAAAGTGAACTCATTACCATCTACCATCGCTTCTACGGCATCGCCATCAACCATAAGACTGACAGCAACCGCACCAACACCCATAAACTCACCCGAGATATGACTAAAGGTGTGATCATAAATGCCACCTGCGACAGGAGAATCAATGGATACTGACGCTTCAGGATAAACAACTGAGAATGTTGTTGAAGCCTGAGCCATTTCACCATT
>JAJEJA010000106.1 GCA_022828145.1 Candidatus Poribacteria bacterium
CGTGAGTTTGATTAATCATTTCGGTTGCGTTCACTCACACCATTTCGTATCCGAGAGACGTGAATTGTAGCACAAACTTTCAGTTTGTGGCACATCTTCGCAAACTGGAAAGTTTGCGCTACATTTATCAAACTCACGTTATATACAATAATCAGAATTTACATGGGTTTGGATGAGTAGTACTTCCTTCTGTATATTTCCTAAAATGTGATAGTTTAAGGATACCACAAAAACACACTAATTGCCAGAGGCATTCAGTTTAGTAGAAATTTTGGTGCATTCAAAGTTGATTATGGTATAATAGAAAACAAAGTGTTAATCGTAAACTTAAATATCTCCTTGAAAAAGAAAAACTTTTTATGTTATAATGTAGTTATTATTATGTGGTATAAGAGTTAGACATATCTATAATGTTCTTGGATGAAACACATAAGCATAACCTTACGTGAGGTATCAGGATGATATTTCGTCTACCGAAGGAGATTAACCATGATGATAAAAGTTTTGAAACATTGGCGTATCTTCACTCACAGACTAAAGAACTGGCATTTGATGATATTGAAATCAACCTGGAAAAAACTTTATGGTTTGCTGCCGATATGTGTGCAGCCTTTGGGGCAGTACTTTATAGTTTAGAAAAAAGATTAAACACAGTTAATTTGACAAATATTTCATCTGATGTTAAAAAGGTTTTATCAAAAAACGGTTTTTTGAGTCGTTTTGGTGGAGTGGAAATCTCTGATCGATGGGGAACTACTATTACCTATCAACAGTTTGATGGAAAAAGTGATAGGGATTTTGTACGGTATATTGAGAATGAATTTGTGCACCGTTCTGAATTACCTGAAATGTCTACTGAATTATTGAAAAAATTTAGTGAAAGCATTTCTGAAATTTTTATCAATGCAATGTTGCATTCGAAAACGCAGATGGGGATCTTTAGTTGTGGACAATCCTATCCTAAAAAAGCCCAACTTGATTTCACAGTAGTAGATCTCGGAATTGGTATGCGTGAGAATATAAAAGAGCTTAGAGGGCTTAATCTTTCACCAGAGAAAGCAATTATCTGGGCTACCGAGGGCAACTCAACTACTAATCGTGGTAGACTGCCTGGTGGGTTAGGACTGAAATTACTATGTGAGTTCATTGACTTAAACAAGGGAAGCATTAAGATTGTGTCAGATGCTGGGTATTGGAAACGGGAAAACCAAATTATCTCTACTAAATCTTTAAGTAATCCATTTCCAGGAACAATCGTAAGTATTGAAATCAATACAGCAGATACCAAGAATTATAGATTATCTTCCACCTAATATAATACAAAACATCCTAAGGAGACAAAACATGTCAGAAAGCATAAAGGTATCCGTTTTTGGGATTGTTGGCAGTCCATTATGTGTGGCTTCCAGTGATGGACAAGAGGTATATGAACGGCTCAATGCTGCTTTTGAAGCAAATCGAAAGGTAACACTCTCATTTCACAACGTCACAGCACTTACCTCTGCCTTTCTGAATGCGGCAATAGGTCAGTTGTATGGAACATTCAGCGAAGATAAAATACTGTCCTCATTGGAAATGGAGAATATGGTAAAAGATGATGAAGATTTATTGGAACGTGTTGTTGAAAATGCAAAAGAGTACTTCAAAGATCCAGAAAGATTCAAGCAAGCAATTCAAGAGACATTAAACGATGAACTATAAACCAGCGGATGTATGGAGTTATAAATTTACATCCCAACATAAGTTGTTTCTGGATGCTAATGTTTGGGTGTATCTGTTCGGTCCACGAGGACAGATACAGTCTAAAGTTAATGTCTATTCCAGAACCTTTAGACACATTCTGAAAGCAAAAAGCCAGATTTATATTGATGTTCTTGCCATATCAGAATTTATAAATACCTATGCAAGAATGAAATGGAGATCTGTCAACCCACCAATTCCACCATTCAAAGTTTTTCGCAACAGCCAAGATTTCAAGCCGGTTGCAAAAGATATTACTACTAAAGTCAATCAAATTTTGAAACACTGTTTACGAATAGAAAGTGAGTTTGAAACACTGAAAATAGGTGACTTGCTTAAAGACTATGCTATCGGTGGTTTAGATTTCAATGATCAGGTGATAACGGAACTATGTAAAAGCAACGGTTTCATGTTAATTACGGACGATGGGGACTTTAAAACTCGAGAAATTCCTATCCTAACTGCAAATAAATCTTTGTTATCTTTTAGATAGATTTCTATTACAATTAGTTTGTAGAAAAAGTAATCAATTTTCTATGCCAGACCAATCTTTTTCTGACACCGTAAAAACAGTATACCGCGCAACTCGTGTTTGAGTTTTTAGGTAAGCATTCATCAATCAGATCAAGAATACTTCGTAAATCCTACAGTTGATACTCAAGACGTATATCTTCAAATGGACGATAATTCAAACGGACTAAAAATTATGAACGAAGAATGCCTTTCTCACTTATTAACAGATGAAGAACGAGATCATTTCGAGAAGCAGGGATACCTCTACGTTCCAAACGCGCTGCCTACAGATATGAGGGAACGCTTATTAGAGGCAGTAGATAAACTGCATAATAATGCACTTGCAAAAGGAAAAGCAAAACCTGACACACATTGGGGTTTCTCTAATTTCTTAGGTACTGATGACGTATTTTTAGATTTGGTTGATCATCCGACAACACTACCGAAAGTATGGGGTATTCTGGGATGGAATATCTATCTTTACCATGCCCACATGCACGTGAAACCACCTGCTGCATCAGATGCACAGGAGGGTGACGGATGGTTGGAATGGCATCAGGACAGTGGTCGTGTCAATATTGAGATGGAGACTCACCCACGTCCACGTTTATCCTTGAAGGTTGCGTACTTTTTGACAGATGTGTCTGAACCAGGTCGTGGTAACTTTTACATTCGTCCCGGTAGCCATTATTCTGATGTACCATTGCCCGAGGTAGAAATTAGTCGTGATCCGCTCGAAAAGTCTGCATCAAGCATTCCGGATGATGCAATACCGGTCTGTGTGGAACCTGGTACTGCAGTTCTATTTGATAGACGGCTCTGGCACTCCCGTAGTCCGAACACCTCACAGATTACGCGTAAAGCACTTTTCTACGGTTATGGATATAGATGGATTCGTCAGAAAGATGATATGACAGTTGAACATCTCTATGAACGTTGTGATCCGATTCGTCGGCAATTACTTGGTGCAGCCGTGAAGAATAACGGACGGTATGTTCCAACTGATGAGGATGTGCCGTTGCGGGGATGGTTGATTGAGCAGTTTGGCGAAAACGTTGTGTATTCACAGGGACCACTCGGTGCATAATTGCGCTTCAAGGGATAAGACATACTTTGCCAAAATTCTTACGCGATTCCAACAGTTGATGTGCTTCGGATGCCTGATCTAAAGGTAGTGTTCTGTCTATAATGGGAACTAACTTACCTTGTTCCGCCAGACGGACTAAGGTCCTGAGTTCTGCGGTTGTGCCTAATGCAGATCCCATGATAGTGAGCTGCTTCTGATACATCTTACGGATGTTGATTTCACCGATATTTCCTGTTGTTACACCGCAAGAGACAAGCCTGCCGTTTTTCGCAAGACTTTCGATACTCTTTTCCCAGGTTGCAGTACCGACATGTTCTAATACGACATCCACACCCCGTCCGTTTGTTTCCTCAAGTATCGTCTCTGAAAAGTCTACATCGGCATAGTTTATGGTAAAGTCAGCACCGTGTTCTATTGCTCGTACTAATTTTTCATTTGTGCTTGCTGTAGCAAATATGCGTGCTCCAACAAGTTTGGCAATTTGTAACCCTGCACTACCGACACTTCCTCCGGCACCGAGAATTAATATATCTTCCCCAGCTCGGAGCTGTGCACGGGTTATTAGCATGTGCCATGCGGTGAGATAGGCGATAGGAAGAGCAGACGCTTCAGGGTAAGATAGCGTATCGGCAATAGGAATTGCGTTTTTTGCAGGTGCTTTGACATATTCTGCATATCCGCCGTCAGTTTGAAAACCGAGTAACTGTTGTGCATCACACAAATTTTCATAACCACTGATGCAGTCGCTACAGACACCACAAGGAATGCATGGGGCAAGAAGTGCGCGTTGTCCGATAGTGAGATGGGGATGTGTTCCAGATATATCCGCAATCTCACCTGCAATATCGGAACCTAAGATGTGAGGTTCGTTTGTTTCTTCAAGTTTCTGTTTAATCTCAGGTCGGTCTCGCCGTGCGTGAATATCAAGATAGTTGACTGCACATGATTGCACTTTCACAAGGATTTCATCTGTATCAAGGGTAGGTATCGCAATGTCTTGATACTGTAAAACACCTACCTCACCTTGTTTAGTAAACGCGGTTGCTTTCATTTCCATCACTGTTCCGATAGTTCATTATGTGTACGCCAAATTGAATCTGCAAGACGACTTCCCGCGCCAACTAACCGTGCTAAAACACCAATCTGTTCTTTCAAAAATACACTGTCAGATGGTACAGGATAGCTGACCAAGTGAGCGATTTCCCCCCAAATTTCCTCAAAAAGAGTTCTGACTTGTATTTCGCAAGAAACGGGAGAATCTTCTCTGGGTTTAATCACATAGTGAATGCTTGTGTATAAACTTTCTCTTACTTCAACGCTCAGTCCATGATCTGCAAAGAAATTTTGTGATTCTGGGTCCCAAGTAAAGGCTTTTGGTTGTTCATAAAGTATCCAATCTTGACTATCCAGGTTTTGTTCAATTGCAGAATGAATCAGTGTGAATTGTGATTGACATAGATGTAGGACGCGAACGCCAGCTATATCCGTTATTCTATCAAAGATATTTTCGGGTGTGATTGGATCTTCAGGTGAGGATTTACGTTGTATTTTTTCACGAAGGTGTACCAAATCCTTCATCCGACTTTTTACAGAATGAACGATTTGTAGTGGCTGGGTTAAGCCTGGATGTGTTTCAAAGAATCGGGCTGTATTCTCGCGAAAGAGATTTATATTATGGAGTTTACTTTGGACTTCTTCTATAATAACTTCCATACTTGCTTCATCAACCATTACTTACCATTAACCTCCAACTGACTTAGTCGTGTTAATAGGTCTTTGGCAAATATATGGAAACCAGTCTTTGTGTTTTCGTATAACTGTCTATTGCCAGAAATCGTCCTCTTGTCCTCCAATTCCAAGTTTTCACAACTGGGAACTTTCCACATTGGAGTTCTGTATTTTTGTGCCATATTCGGACGTGTTGAATATGAATGCATTATAGCTGTCTCCCCCACAGGATCCTCCAATTGATCCGTCGTAAGATGTTCTCTGTGATCATGATCAATATATTTCTGAATCGTTGCAGGAATCTGTTTCGCGTAGATCTGATGTGCCTGAGACAAGTCCCATTCCCCTGATCCAGCATATCTCCTTGCATTGAAAATAGTGAACCCCAAAAAACTGACGAATTTCTTAGGGAAATGGCTTAATTTTGCATCGGAGAGTAGTGTGAAGATCGTATTAAAATTACGTTTCCATTCTTTAAGTGAATTGCCAATATTTTGTATGCCGTAGAGAGAAAACATATCTGGCATACAAGGAATTAGGAATCCATCTACGGTCGAGATAATGACCTTATTCAGTATACCAAGACTTGGTGAGGTGTCAATTACAACATAGTCATAGGAAAATTTGTCTGCATAAGCTTCACAGAAAGATCGGATCTGAGTAACGGTGCGAATTGCTAAAGGATCTCCGCCATAAACATCATTCCAACGACTTGCTATTTTGTCTTCATAGGTGTGGATTGAGAGTCTACCTGGGATCATTCCTAAGTTGTCATGGAGTTCAAGAGGCTGAGAAAGAGATTTTGGTGTATCCGTTCCATCTTCTGTTGGTTTTAAAATAAAGTGGACTGAACGCACATCAGATGCGATTCTCTCAAACTCCTCTGTGTTTTTATCATCTCTCGCCTGAACAAAATCCTCTATAAATGCATCTTCTTCCTGCCATATATTATGTAATTGTTCTGGTTCTAAACCAAATAGTGTAAGATTTGATTGCGGGTCTAAATCCACAAGAAGCGTTCTATAACCCATCTCAGCCAGTGCGTAGCCAAGATGATAGGTTAAAGTTGTTTTGCCCACGCCACCTTTATTGTTGAAAATAGCAATTGATTTCATTTTGTTTTCTCCCTTATATGATTCTAACCGTAAGCCCCATGATTCAGGAATCCTAATAGTCGACGTAGGCGCGGGTTTGCGTTTTGATACACCGATTCTGGCATATTGTAATTCATGAACGGATAGAATTTATGTCCGACCAGTCGGCGCGCATAAGTTATCTGTGTAATGTATCGTGTACGTTGACTCTGATTGGGACCTCCGCGATGCCAGACTTGATTGTTGAACATGATGACACTTCCTGCTTTGCCGAGGTTGTATTGGACTTTGTTTTCCCACTCTGTTCCTTGAATTGGGTTTGGCGGAGATGCCCCGTATAGATGGGAACCGGGTATCACTTCGGTTCCACCGTGTTCAATCTCGGTGACATCCGTTAGGTAGTAATTTGCGGTAAAGAGGATTACGGGTAGTCTTACATTTGTTGGCGGTTTCCCATCGGTTACGAGATAGTGTGGTGAGTCGTCTTGGTGCCATGATGTGATTCCGCCACCAGGTCGGGTTTGAAAGGAGTTATTGTGTATGATGTGGCATTCACCCGGAATGAGTGCTTCGGCAAAGGAGACAATGGGTTCAATGTCAAACAGACGCAGGTTGGCGTTGCTATGTTCGAACATGCGATGGCTCAGATGCATCGTTGATTCGAAGTTGCCACTGTTTAGTCCATTCGGATTGTTTGCAAGTGCCCATTCCAGATCGTTGCGAAGTTCAGCGCAGTGAGTGGGGGTCAGCACATTTTCAAGGAATAGACATCCATCACGGTGGAAGGACTCCACCCATTCCTGGATCTGCTCTGGACTGATGGTTTGTTCTGACAAGTATGCTATTTCTTCCATTTTCAACATATAAAATCAGGTGTTTAATTTTCTTTATGGTCTACTGTTTTAGGAATTGACAGAACATTAGTGTGAAGTAGCGGACAGTATATCCATCCGCTACATAGCACGAAAACGACTAACCCATAGCAGCGGCAACGATAAGACCGAGTGAAACAAGGACTCCTGCAACTGCAACCCCTGCGGCGACGTTGTTCTCCTCTGCTATCTGTCTATTGAGATCGTAAGGTGTTGCGAGATCAAATACCTTATATCCGATCATGAGGATGATTAAACCGACTATGCTGAAAATTGCCACTAAGATAATATCTTTAGCAATAACCTTCCAAGGGAATAGTGCAGTATCTTCTGCACCAGCTTCTGCATCTTGTGCTATTGCTTGTGTAGCAAATATAGCATAAGCTATGACTGATATCATAACTAAAACGAATGTGAGTGATACGATTCTTTTAGCTTTCATGGTTCCTCCTAAGGGTATGGTGACCCTTTAATGAGAGTTTATTGATGTATAAGAATGGAACAAAGTCTATACTCTTTTATAGTGGTTTTAACACTTTACGAAAAATCGTGAAATAAATCAACACTATTTTTTTAGTTGAAACTGCATATCAGTTGTGGTGTGAATCTGTTTAATCAGGATTGCATCTTTTTCTGTGATATATTGCCATCCCGATGTGATCTCTTCTAAAGCGTCAACTTGTGGTATTTCAAACTCTGAATTGTCAGTTTCATCACTCTTGGTTCCGCGTGCGGTGATAGCAGATGGGGGTTTATCATAACCTACAATCAACGTGTGGCTTGTCTCATTTTCAGCATAGTTTAGAGACCAATTGACTGTTCCGTTCCGAGAAGTTGAGACGGCATCAGGTATTGCCCCAGAACTGAGATGAATAGAACCTGCAATTACGGTCTTAATACCCGGATCGAGACCCCGTAGTGAGTAGACATTAGCCATAATATCTTCTGGATTAAGATGCGGGCCTTTACCTTCAGTGCAGTAGCCGTAGAATCCGTCGGGATATGTTCCTTTTAGCTCACCATCTGTCCACTGCTGATACATTGCACTGGTGGTAATTCCTTCAGCGATTTTCTGCCATTTATCGTCTTTTGCGTATTGATTGAGCCGTTGTAGATAGTATGCATAGACTAACCCGTTCCATTGAACTGGGACACCGAACCATGGGTGTGTATAAAAGGTTGTTCCAAAAACAGGTATTGAAGCGTAGAGCATTCCCGGACGATCCGGTAGATGCCAATGATAGAGGAATGGGAGTCCCGCGTTTGCCCAGTATTCTGCGCGTCTGAGATACGACTTATTACCAGTTATCTGATGTGCTTCCACATAAGCCCCAACTGCATGTGCAGCTGCGAGGAGATCCGGTTGATACAAGGGACATTCCCAGGCTTGTGCGCCGCGAGGAACAAAAAATCGGTCCATAAAAGAGAGTGCTTTTCTGCCAGCATCAAGAGAGGTATTGTGTCGTGTGATGCGTGCATGTTTGAGCAGTTTAAGTGCGTTCGCTGCACATGTTCCGAGAACAGCATCACCGGTTTTACCGAGACTTTTCGTTCTCTCGGAAGCGGGTTGAAAACTCCAACTACCGTCCTTCGCTTGCGATTCAAGTAGTGGTTGAACTTCGGCTTCATACTGTGTTAACGCCGCATCTAAATGTCCATAATAGAACGGAAACTCACCACCGAGGATATGACATGAACCACGTCCAGCTAAACCAACGGCACCACTATCTGCAATTGTTTTGTCAGCTATCTCAGCCACACGTTGTTTTACATCTTCAGCCTGTGTCACAAGGTAATCGTACCAGAGTAAAGTTGCGAAACTCGGTTCGTTTCGTGAATCCCAATCTACACAGTGTCTGGATTGCCTTTTTTCTGCATCCCAGACAGTGTGCATAAAACCGTGTCGTGAGAGTTCAATCTCCTCTACATCATCCCGTGGAGGTTCAACCGGTTTAGGGATTCCGTAGGCAGTAGTCCAATGTGGTATTGCATCGAGAATTGAAGCATTCCCATCCGCTATAATTTCACAGGCAAGTGAGATTGGACGTTCTGGTGTCATCTGATATGTGTTTTCAGCGAACTGTTCATTCTCATTAACCCAATTTGGTACGGTGGGAAGAAATAGACCCATCAGATGGTTTCTCTGATGATCGTGCCAGTTGGGGGAAGCAAAAATCGCGGACAGATTCTGTTCATTTCCGTCCCAACTTTCCATAGGATCCCAAGCGATACCAACTACAGACTTCTGCATTTCAACCGCCATCACAGGAATAGTAATTTTATAGGGATGAGGAACTAACCTATTGTTTATGGGAGGTGCTGCATCCCGTGTATTTGATGAGGGTTCGTCTTCCTGAAGGAATTCCAGTCCGGGGAATAGTGCTGCTGTTTTCTTTTCGCGAGTACTCTTGTGTCCAGCATATATTTCTGTGCCATGGAATGCAAGAAGCTCGCGTTCAGCATCAACCTGCAAATTGTATGTCGCTTTGATTCGTTTTGCTTCCTCCGTAAGAACAAATTGTAGCTGCAATTTCCAGGTTACGCCATCTATGTCTTGGTGCTCACCAGATAAACGGATGATGGCTTCTCCCAGACTGTTCCCAGACAGTTGAATGTTATCGGGAACAAATTGTAGGTTATGCCTTGTTCCATCTGATAGGTATGTCGCCATTGCGATCATTTTAGATGTTGCGACCTGTTGATATGTACTTCCTTTTGCCACATAAATAGCATAAAACTCGTATCCCGTTTCATGTTTTTCTGGTAGGTTCTTTTTTGGTCTTCTATTGATGGATTGGAATATGTCGCCACTATGGACAAAAACGACTCTGAGATACTTATTCCCAATGACAGCATGTTCTCTATGCATATAAGTATGTAATTCGGTCTCTACTTGTGCTTCAAGTTTTGGAACTGCTGGTCGAATTTCAATGGTTCCCTCTTTTTTCCCTTTACCTTGGACATGACGAGATTTGAGTGAGACGTTAAAATTGAGCGTGGTTGGTCGTGAAACACCACGTGCGTACCAGATAACGGTAGTTGTCTCACCTGGAGCGATAGATTTAACGTTTTGTGATGATCTACCCCTACGTAACTTAATATCGCTGATACTTAGTCGAGTCTTATTGTCCGCTAAGAGGGGGCCTACCCCGATGTTTCTGATTGTGCATTGGACTTCAAACGCTTCTCCCGTACTGACGACTGCTGCTGTCGCTCCTACACTGACGATCTCTAATTTCGGTTGTGCTACATAGAGTGTTATTTCGGTAGGCTCTACTTCTAATTCTTGTTGGATGATAGCCATTATTTCGTGTGTTGGTGTCAACTTATCAACATTGAATTCGATCAGAGCCGTGCGATCTTCAGGCAAAGTCGCAAAGGCAATTCCACATTGGATTACTGAAGGGTGTTCCTGTTGTCTGTCAGGTTTAGTGAGCTTGATAAGTTTTGGGTGTCCCCACAATCCCCAGGCGTAGTTGCTATTACCCTCAACATTACATTCAGTCATAAGGATGATCTGAACCTTCTGTCCAGCAAAACGGGTAATATCTACGTTATAGGGTGTCCACTGACATTCTGTGGATATGGACTCAAAACACTTTTCACCTGCGACCTCAATAGAGAACTTGACGCCGCCAGGGTGTCTATTCGGATCATCAAATACGACACCATCTCTAAGACCAATATTGAAATAGAGGTGGAGATTCGCATTTTCTTCAGTCGACGGCAAATCTAATTCATAGATGATACGCGACACACCGTTTGATGGTGGATGTTCAAGAATAGCAGGTTTTGTGATACCCCCAGATGAATCTGCCATGTTGACCGAAATATTTTCTGATCCGGTGCATTCACTTTCCTTGAACGTAGCCACAAAATCATACAATTCTTCACTTTCACCGAGAGAAAACTGGATTTGTGGTTCAGGCGGTTCTGTTATATCTTCAACTTCGTCTGTTTTATCTTCAACTTCGTCTGATGTTTCGAGCGTTTCGGCTGTATCTTCTATTACGGTTGCTTCTTCAACATCTGACACTTCATAAACTTCTGCTATTGTTGGTTCTTCTGTCATGTCCTGCGTAGCATCTGTCTGTTCAGCATCGGTTGTTTGGTCAACTTCATTAGTATTTTCGTCCTTAGTTTGAGGAATTTCTTCTGTTTCTTCCTCAGATTCCGATGTTTTGTCTACCTCGTCTGTTTCATTATCTTGTTTTGGTGGTTCATCGGACTGAGAATCAGGTTCTGGAACAGTTGGGGTTGTTTCTTCAGGAGCTGTTTCAGTTTCATTTGTTTCTTGCGTATCATCAGATGTATCCGCATCTATATTCTCTTCGTCAGGTTCTGTAGTAGTTGGTTCTGTTGTTTCATGTGCGTGTTCAGACTCTGGTTGGTCTTGATCAATTACCTCCTCACCGTTCTGTGTATCTTCTTCCATTTTATCGGTAAACGAATGTTGGAAAAAAGTCTGCATCTTAAATCTCCTTTGGTCAAATTAATGTCACACAGCGACATCTAATGAGTTTCCTGCCACTGTTTTTTATTTTCTTTCATTTCATCATTTAGCACAAGGTCTGGGGATGGTGTTTGGTTTGCTTTGTCAACAATCCAATTGCCATCTTCATCCTTCAGGACAGGTTTACGTTGTTCAACAGGTAGTATACTGAACGGTCTATGGGGTTCTAACTGATACCAGTATGCAACCGATGATGTCTCGTTGCTGAGATGGTTTCCGTGTCCGTGTTCATAGGAGTTAACGATTTCGTTTCCGAGTCCAAAAAAATCGCCTAACGGACATAAAACACTCGGATGTTCTTCATCATCCCAAAACATCTGAATTAGCACATTGCGATATCCGTTCGGCTGTGTCATCCAGATATGATTGATACATCCCGGACCTTTGATGTCTGCGAGGACACGTGTTTCTCCGGGAGCGATATTCCATGCATCATTATTGCGTCCTGTGGTATCCCAGGAGGATGCGCGTAGGGTTTTTGCATCTTTTACCTGTGTTAAAGATGATAATAATCCATTAGTGTAGTTCATTTGACTTATCCTATTTTCATTATAGTTCCATTTTTAATTCTAAATGGTTTAAGAGTATATGGATGTTCATTCGTGATTTTCGTTGGTGTCATTTATAGATTTTTTGAATTCGTCTTTGTTTTTTGCTTGGAGTGCAGCACGAAATAACTTCTCAAGACGCTGCAAGTCATAGATTGACTCGATTGTCGGCTTAAAGTCTTGTGCAGTGTCATCTCCAAATTGAATTTCTAAAATCTCAAGGATGTGTTTACGCGTGCCTTCAGCTTTTCCTTGTTCAATACCTTCTGCTTTGCCTAATTCGTGAGCCTGTGGTGCCATGTGTTCTACGATTGATGCATGTTGCATGGTTTCCTCCAATATAATATCCATAATTGTCTGTGAATCGTAGAACTAAAACGCGTTCATACAGATCAGTTCTGCACTTTACATATTTACATATTTTATCATAATTATGAATAGACCTGCAATCATGAGAGGTCTTTTATCACAGATTGCATCTTCTCCAACCCAATACGTGCAACTTCGGCTGGATCTTCCTCCCAATAACTGGGATTAAAAAGTTCTAACGAGATTACACCTTTATAATTTGCGTCTTGCAAAATAGAGATCATTCTCTTTAGATCAAGGATGCCATCACCTGGATAGACTCTATCCGCATCGGTCTGTTCTTCACGGACAGGTTCGGCGGGTGCATCGTTAAAGTGGAAGACTGCAATCTTATCACCAGGTATGCCTTCCATATCCTCAATTTCTCCACCACCACGATAGATATGGAATGGGTCAAGGACAATCGTGCTGTCAGGATGATCAGCGACTTCCATAACCTCCCAAGCATGTTTCACCTGATTTACACCATCAACGAAACCGAGGAATTCCATCGCAGGTTTCACACCGAATTCGCGACCGAGTTCAAGGAGTTTGCGATAGTTCTCACCACCTAATTGTAGGTTAGCGACTTCACGCGGTGGACTTGAGATGATATAAGTTGCACCGACAGCGGAAGCTTGTGACATCCGTTTTTTGGCATCCTCCAATGCATTTTGAAGATCAACTCCCGTTGCATTGAGCCAACCATGCAAGGCAATAACGGTGGGAACTGATAGACCCTGATCGTCCAATGCCTTCTTTACGTCAGTGAGTGATCCCCCCTGTTCTTCGTAATCTGTCAGATCGTTATTCCACAACTCTATAGCTGAATATCCTGTTTCACCGGCAATTCGAATTTTATCCATCAGATCAGCCGGACGGATTGTGCTTGTATTTAATCCTAACTGAAATTGTGCCATTCTGTCTCCTTATTTTTCTATCAAACTCCGTATAAATCTCACATCTACGCGAGCGAGATCAATCACACTATCTACAGGTTCCCCACTGTATTCGCTATGAAAACTGATAGGACCTGAATAATCCATTGACTTTAGCGTGTTAAGAGCTGTTTCCCAATCAACAAATCCTTTCCCCATCCGGACGACTTTTCCGCCACGCATCCCAGGAGAGCGTGCAAGGTCTTTGAAGGCGATGACAGCAAGATGGGATCGCACAATATCAAGAGCCATGTTAATCGGTTCACCGACAATTGACAGGTGTCCAGTATCAGCAAATACACCGACATGTTGTGAGTCAAACCCTTTCACCAGATTCATCACTGCACACGAGTTTAATCCCATAGATGTACCTGAATGGTTGTGGATGCAGGTTCGGGGCCCGTGTTTTCCAGAGAGTTTCGCAAAACCGTCGAGTTGACTTCTGATGTAATCAACCTGTGACCAGTAACCGCCATTGTCTGCGTGCCAATGCCAATAACCGAGTTTGATGTTTTCGACTCCTGCTTCGCCAGCAGCAGCATAGACTCGTTCTGTTTCGTCTTTTGATGGGTCTAAAAAATCACCTGGGGTAGTGACAAGCGGAATAGACAAACCCGCTTCTGCAAACATTTTTGATGCTGCGGGTAGTTCCTTTTCTGCGTTTTCAGGGTTTACAGGATATCCGGGACGCACACAAAGGTCAGCACCTTCAACGTCAACTGTCTGTAATGCCGTGATTATTTCTGGTAATTCTAACCCTTGTAGATGTTTTGTGAACATTATAAATTTCATAATAGATATTCTTTCAGTTGTTAGTTATTCGTTTCAGTTTTCAGTTTTCAACTGGCTGCTGACTGTTGACTACTATCCCTTACCAATCCACGACAGAACCATCATCAGGATGGTAGGATTCTGGGTTTCTCCAATCGTGGTCAATTTTATCTTCAAGAGCATCTTCGTCTAACTCGATTCCTAATCCGGGTTCTGTTGGTAGTTCAACAAAACCGTCTTTGAAAACGAATGGATTCTTGAGATAGCCTTCACCGAGTGTTGTGTGTTCTTGCATGACGAAATTTGGGATAGATGCATCTAACTGGATACAGGCTGCTAAGGAAATAGGTCCGAGTGGATTGTGTGGTGCGATACCGCCATAGTATGCTTCTGCCATACCTGCGATGATTCGTACTTCGTTTATACCACCTGCATGACACAGGTCTGGTTGCAGGATTGATGCGGCTTGTTTCTCCAAGATTTCTCGGAACCCCCATTTTGTGAAGATGCGTTCTCCTGTTGCGATGGGTAGATGTGTGCTGCGTGCAATTTCTGCAAGTGTGTCCACATTTTGACACTGTATCGGTTCCTCAACAAACATCGGTTGATAGGGTTCTAACGCTTTAATCAATACTTTTGCGGTCTGTGGACTTACCGCACCGTGGAAGTCAATAGCTAAGTCTACTTCAGTG
This sequence comes from Candidatus Poribacteria bacterium, assembly GCA_022828145.1. GTDB lineage: Bacteria > Poribacteria > WGA-4E > WGA-4E > WGA-3G > MSPOR6. The sequence continues at coordinate 14,845 of JAJEJA010000106.1, forward strand.
CCTGCTGCCTCACGTAGTGCGGCAAAATGATTGACGGCTTTATCGATGAATGCTTTATTCTCAATGATTCGTGCAGGTCTGCCTCCAGCAACTCCCGTTTTGAAAGCGGTGAATCCTTTATCGATCCATTCTTTGATTCCGTCTGGGTCACCGCCCCCTTTGTATAATCGGATACGGTCACGTGTGGGACCACCGAAAAGTTTATATATAGGAACGCCGAGTGATTTACCTGCTAAATCCCAAAGAGCTTGTTCAACGCCACTTAATGCACTCGTGAGGATAGGTCCGCCTCGGTAAAATGCATGCCGATACATGGCTTGCCAATGATGGACGACGCGTGTTGGGTCTTGACCGATGAGGTATGGCGCGAGTTCGTCAACTGCTTGTGCGCATGTTTTTGCGCGTCCTTCTAAAATCGGTTCGCCGAGTCCGACTAAACCTTCATCGGTATGTATTTTTAGAAAGAGCCAGCGCGGTTGCACAAGGAAGGTTTCTAACTTTGTTATTTTCATTACGAGTTTACCTTTATCATATTTGGAAAAATGATTACCTATAATAACAATAACATCATATACAGATTATGTCAATCTGTTTTTCTGCTGCTTTAGACAAACTCAGCTCTTCTTTTTTTTTAATAAAAATGTTAGAATTAATTCATTTTATGCAACCTTTGCAACTAATATCAGAGTCTTTATATTTTAAAGTATCCAATTTTGGAGAAGATACATGGAAACCACTGATTATGATCTGATCAATCGTACGTTATCTGGTGATCAGAACGCTTTTACTGAGCTTGTGCAGAGATACCAAGAACGTGTCCATGCACTTGCATGGCGTAAAATCGGAGATTTTCATATAGCTGAAGAGATTACGCAAGATACCTTTCTCAGAGCTTACAGGAATCTTGGTAAATTGAAAAATCCAAATCTATTTGCAGGATGGCTCTATGTGATAGCGAATCGTCTGTGTAAGACTTGGTTTGAAAAAAGAGGCGTAGAAATGCAGTCCTTAGAAGACTTGCCTGAAATAGAACTTGAAAGACAACGCTATTCTGATTATATTGAGCAGCAACTTGAAGAGAGAGCATTAGAGAGGCGAATTGATCTCGTTGACCAACTTCTCCAAAAACTACCTGAGAGTGAAAGGATCGTCATAACACTGCATTATCTCGCTGGGAGTTCCATTAAAGAAATTAGTGATTTTTTGGGTGTATCATTGAACACGGTGAAAAGTCGTCTCTATCGTGCCCGACAGCGATTACAAAAGGAGGAACACATGATAAGGGAAACCTTAGGAAGTTATCAACCATCAACAAATTTGACAGAAAACATAATCCGAACCATCAACAAAACTGGAGCACAGATTGACCCCACTAACCCTTCCGGTAGCAAACCATTTATACCGTGGGTAGTTGCCACTTCAACTTTCGTTTTGGTGGTGTTGATGCTCGGACTCGGTGCCGAACATGCTGCCCGTTTTCAGCAACCCTACAGTCTTGACACGACATCTGAACTGACAGTTGACATTGTTGATGCAGCTGTAATGGCAAACCTGCCATCTGATCCTGATGCGAAAAATCAGATTGGTCATGCGGATGCACCTAATGAAAGCGAAGGTACAATTCAGGATCCTAATGCGGACTCGTCTTTCTCAGCAAGCGGTCATGTAGTTGATGATAGCGGGAATCCAGCGAGCGATGTCAAGTTAGCAATAATCCCTGTAGAATATATCAATGGAGGGTGGTGGCCAATACCTGTAGATGAGGACCAGGACTGGCCCGATGACCCATTAGCGTTCCCTGCGGAGGTAAATACCAATGGAGATTTCACCATCAATGCAATCAACCAAGGTCCATACGCATTTGGCGTATTACCCTATTATAAACCGATAGCTCAAGTATTGAAGTTAAAGATTGGTGGTATTTCTTTTTATTCAATCGATAATATGATCGGTAGTGGGGTTGTGTTCACACCGGAATCAATTGAAAAAATCGAAAATATAGAAGTGACGGTCACACACTTTCTAAGAATTCAAGGGACAGTTTTACACGTGGATAAAACGCCAGTAGCCAATGCCCGCATAAAATTCAATGTAAATCAATTAGGTCTGGATGGATTGGGAGAGAGTAATAGTGGTTTTGGAACAAAGACAGATATTGAAGGGAATTTCATACAATATGTTCCATCCTATATCAATGGACCTGCTTTTTACATTTTGTCTGTGAATTATCAAGGGCAGCGTGCAATGTTGAAACCAATTGTCGTAAAACCTGGATATCGAACTCACAACGCAGTCTTCACGTTCAATTCACCCATCATTCCTCCCTCACCGGAAGACGTTCCAAACAGAATCCAAGTAGGTGCATCAGTCTATAGCGGTCTTGACGCTCAAGACGTGTGGGTAGTAAATCCATTAAATGGTCATGCATACAAAAAAATCCGGTCTCGTAGTCCTGAGGATGCTATTCTCCAAAGCACAGAAGAAGGTGCTTATCTGGTAAGAATTAATGATGAGGCAGAGCAGGAGTGGATAAAGAAAGTTTTCCTACAAGACAGAATTCTGATTGGTCTCAACGATATTGAAGAAGAAGGTGTGTGGAAATGGCACAATGGCGAATCTGTAGAGTACACCAATTGGGCAGAGGATGAACCAGATGACACTGACAATGGTGATGAGGATTATGTTATTCTAACTATGCAAGGATGGAAGGATATTGGTCCGGAGAGTATAGGATGGCGATGGGTACAAACCACACTACTTGAGAAGGAAAATTGGTCAGATGAGGAATAGTTTGGTTTAATGGAATCTGATTTATTGCACCACTTTACAAATACTTTTGAAGGAGAACACCGTATGATACGTTTATCTTTTAGACTCAGCGTTACTATATTGCTAATGCCAATTCTGATACATGTCCCTGGATTTACTTCATATAGTATTGATCAGGAAGGCACTGCAAGCGTTTCTGGACGTTTTGTTGATATAAATGGACAACCCGTTCATAAGTTGCCACTATTTATCGCTCCTCTGGAAATCATCAATAATAGTTGGGGATCGACGGTAAATTTGCCTGATGATTTTTTCTTGCTGCGTCGTGCTCAGACTGATGAAGAAGGTCGGTTTTCTATAACCGGTATACCAAAAGGATCATTTTACTTCGGGACACTCCCCTACAACATAGATGAGCGTTTACCGCCTGACTATGAAAAAAAACTTGAAGAATTTCTGTCTTTGGATGATGCGATGCTCCATCCAGACTATATTGATGTTTTTATTGCGAATAATTTCGGTTTCGGTTATGATGATTTTGAGCCAGACGTGGAGATTCAATCTCTTAACGTCAAAGGAATCACCTTCTATCCGGCTGGTGTTGCCGGTGAAGTTATATTCGGGATTGAGCCGGGTTCCCATATAAAAGACGTAGTGGTTACAGTACAACCACGTATGTGTGTTCAAGGACGGGTTGTTTTTAAAGATGGCACACCGCTTTCTAATGCGTTGTTGGAGATGCAGGGGAGACGGACATCTGGCACACCTCGCACAGATAGTAATGGTAGTTTTGTCTTTTATCTTGACGAAGAAAGCGATACAAGAATCTACACGTTTTCAGTGAAATATCAAGGTCTTGTAGCAATTACCAAACCCATTCGACTTGAACCGGGAGAGAGGCGGGCAGGTTTGCAGTTTACATTTAATAGTAAACCGATTGCACCCAAACCACTCCCTCCTAAGACAGAGGTAAAACCTGCTAAAACCAATCCGAAAGAGACACAGGAAACACAACAACCTGAATCTAACGAAGTATGGATTGTGAATCCAGTAAACCGGCATGCATATAAGAGAGTTCGTTGTAAAACTCGTGACGATGCAATTGCACAAGCCATCAAAGAGAAAGCACATCTTGTCACGATTAACGATGCGAAAGAACAGAAGTGGTTAAGTGCAGTCTTTGGCTATGAATTTTATTGGATAGGACTCAGTAACGATGAAAATGAGACAGGATGGCATTGGCAGAACGGTGAAGCATTCAGCTATGAAAACTGGTTACCCGATGATTACTTTTCTGAAACATGGGATGCCAATGAAAGAAAGCACGTTGTTACAACTTTTGTTGATGGAAAATGGTATGCTGTCAGTCCTAAGAGTGTTATTGTGAAAATGACTGAGTTTGCAATTATTGAAAAAGGAGACATTAAGATAAAGACATCAATCGAAAAGAGATGATTTTTCATCAGCAGGATGAAGTTAAAATATTACTTTATGTAATTTGGCGAGGTTTCCTAACCTCACCATATTACCCAAATATTTTTTTTAACTTCATTAGGGACTGGAGAGGGGTCGGGACACGCTTTCTATAAACATATCGTCCCTACGGGACTGAAGATACTACTTCAACGGATTTATCCCTTAAATTGACGCATAAGGTGGATGTAGAAGAAGCACAATCAAGGATGAATGTGATACAGCACTATCAAGATGGATGTTGTACGGACAAGCCTAATCAAGGATGCATGTGGTTGCAAAAAGAAGAATAAGCAAGATGAATGTGCTACAACAGTAGATATGAATAATCTGTCCCTCACTTAATT
>JAJEJA010000041.1 GCA_022828145.1 Candidatus Poribacteria bacterium
TTCTATAAACATATCGTCCCTACGGGACTGAAGAGCATCCCTAACTCTCAGATAATCCCTAAATTAACGCCTCTAGTGGACGGTCCAGACTAAATTATGTAGGTTGGGTTGAGGCACGAAACCCAACACGTAAGGATTGTATCTATCATGTTGCCAGTTAATATTTTATTGGCGCTTCGCTCAACCCAACCTACAAGTTTAACTTAGACAGTCCACTAGCGTTTTATACTCTCAATCTTGTGCTATAGTAAAACAGGTCAAACGGTTCTGAATAAATGTCTCTAAATCTTCGGATGGTTGTTCGTGGAAGTATCCGATAGGTGCACATATTGCTCTAACATTCTCAATCTGTTGATTGACAGGATAGTGTATATGTCCAAAAAGCACGTGTGATACAAGCGGTTCTTGTAGACATACATCACCAAGACCGACGCTGCCGTAAAACGCTCGAAAATAATCCCACGGGAGTTCGTTACGATAACGAATACACGCACGAAACGGCACATGATGCGTGACAACAATAATACGTTCTACTTCGTTCTTGATCGTAACGATCTGTTGACTGAGTTCTTCTTCAAAACGTTGTGATACTTCAGAATCTGTTCCTGACCAGATAACGTAACGTTTATCACTCCAAACTGCTCCCATCAACTCTTTCTCAGCATACTGTTCTTGCGTAAAATCGTACTTGTCAGAGGCATAAGTATAGTCATACCAACCGATGGTGCCGCAGAAACCGACATCGTCTATAATCTGCGGACTCTCATTGAGGGGGTAGAATCCATGATCACGACATATTTCGGAAATCACCAAACATTTCTGCGCACTTGTCATGTTTGCTTCTTCATTCACCCAGATATCATGATTACCGGGAACAAAGAACTTCCGGCAAGTCAGGTTCGCTTTGGCAAATTCTCCAAGTATTTTGTAAAAATCGGTCAACTTGGGTGTTATATCACCCGCAAGCACGAAAACATCAAGTTCGGATGCTTTGATGGCATCAATGAGAATTGGAATAATTGCTCTGTTTGCTTCGGTTGCATCCGTATGTAGGTCAGAAATCAGTCCAATTTTCATTATACCAAAATAGGTTACTGAGCAGGGGTTGTCATGCTGCTAAATACCTCGTCAAGAAAGATTCGGATAGCAGAATCATCCTCTTGGAATCGATCTCTTTGTCGTTCAAGTGCACTCAAGGAAGGTTCATCTCCGATCTTGGCAATTGCGTCAACGAGGGTCAATTGTATCGCTGGGTCCTCTGTGGTCTCCAATGCGTTGATTAAAAAGTCGCGTGTCTGTATACCACCGATCCTACCGAGTGCAGAAGCGGCGATGTCTTTTGCTGCCGTATCGGCTTCATTGAATGCAGCAATGAGTGCATCAATTGCAGGTTCACCGATGAGACTCAATGCCAATCCTGCTTGGAAACGTATACCCGGTATCTCATTTTGGTCTCTTAGAACCTTTACCAGCGGTTCAATTGAAGAAACAGGTTTAAGTGTACCGAGCATTGAAAGGCATGCTCTACGAATTTCCTGTTCCGGTTCTGTATCTAAATGGATATATTTTTCAGCAAGCTCAACAAGCGGACCAGCACTTACCTTCTGGTGTAGAGATGCTGAGCGGTGACGAAACTGAATACCGAAAGGTGCTTCAAGTGTTGCTGTGTTTGCTTTGAGATCAACAAAAAGCAATCCGAGTATCTCAGCAGATTCACGATGTCGGACATCAAGCGTGTCCGCAGGAAGTTGATTTACATCTTCCGCCTGAAACTTTTGGAAGAGTGGATTGAGTTCGCTTAAAGCGACAAGTCGTTCTAAACTACGTGCTGCGGCTTTACGTAGCGCAAGTTCTCGGTTATTTTGAAGGATTTCTATCAAGGCATCCACAGCGCGAGCATCACCCAAATTGCCAAGAGCCGTCACAGAGGCGATTTTCACACCGATAAGTTCTGTGGTTCGCAACGTTATGCTTGTATTCATTTTTGCGAATTCATTGACACTTTTCTTGTAGTCTTTTAAACTAAATATCTTTCGTTCATCAACAATTTTTTCAATGACATCACCGATTTGAATATCATCGCTATTTGCTGCAGGTGTGCCGGGTGTGATCTGTTTTATTCGGACGGTGCCATTGCCTTCTACCTGTAATCCGACTTTATCCCCCAATTTACGCGTTGCTATACGTAGTGGCTCTTTACCTTTGATGTATAACAGCATATTGCTGTCATGTTTCATCGCCTTTTTAACAGCACGTGTGTAGTCTTGTGCGTTCTGAATAGTGTATTCACCGATTATGTAGGAGATAAGTTCACCCGTAGAAAGTTGCGCTTTATCAGCGGGACCGTTGGACGTGATGCTGTTTATAACAACGCCACTTGTTGACCATCGGTTATCAAGGTCACTGTCCAGTCGTTTCACTTCCATTTGCATGTGTTCATCGTAATAACGGTTGTCACAACCCGTTGCCAAGACGACTGTAATAAGCGTGAGAACAGTGAGTGCCCTTCTAAATATTAACTGGCTAAACATCAGTATTCCTTTTGTACCCCGTCAAACAATAATTGATGGATTTTGAAAGTAGTCGGGAATCGGAGTTCCCTCCTACAGCAAGCATTCCATCGGTAGGAGCGATCTCCGAATCGCGACCCACAATAATATATTGACAAAGCATTAGTTTGCTAACTTAACAACGACTTCGCGGCTACTTTTTTCTTTTAGTGCGTCCAAGAGCGGTTGCACTGCCTTTTCATCACCGAGTGTGGACAGAGCTCGGATTGCATCAACTCGCAACGATGAACCTTTGTTCTGCGTAATCTTTACAAGCTCAGGCACGGCTCTTCCACCGATTTTACCGAGAGCAGCGACTGCTAACTGACGCACTTCCGGAACTTCTCTATCCGCTTCTCTTCTTGCAGAACCCGATTCAATAAGTTCCGCAAGTGCAGGAATAGCAGCTTCGCTTCCTATTTCACCGAGTGCTTTAACAGCGTTCAACCGGGTCCCCATCTGTTTGTGATTTAGCAGATCAATGAGAAGTGGCACCATGGTTGATGGATTCGTTTTACCGATGTTTGCCATAACCCAGTGTGCATCATGTCTGTCTCGATTGTCCTTGGATTTAATTGCTTTCTGTAATTGCTTGATAAGCTGTTTCCGTCCACCTTTCTGCGAAATTAGGGTAAGTGCTTCCAATGCAGCATTCTGTACATTGACATCGTCATCTCTGAGGGTATCAAAAACGAGAATCTCAAGGTATTCCCGGGATTTCTGCTGATACGCTTTATAGAAATGCTGTCCTCTCTGTGCAATGGATGCCTGATGCCATTCAGGTTGATTCGCCTCATAGAACGCTTGCGAATTATAAAACCCAAGCAGGTAGTGTGCTTCAGCGTTATCTTGTTCCTGTTCAATAGCCAATTTAAATTCTCGAACGGCGCGTTCCTCTTTCCGTCTTTTGTCGGATTTGATGAGTTCTTTGCCTTTTGCCAAGTGCTCGTTTTGGTTGCCGCATCCAATTATGAAAAACGCAAGTCCGATTAAAAGAAAAAACTTTTTCATGTATTAGTTCTCGTCAGGGACGGCACAGGGCGTGCCTACTGCTTTACGATTGACCTGTCTGACTAAAAAGTTCAGGTTGTGTTGTTTCAGGTTCTTCTGTATCCTCTTCCTCCTGCTCAACATCTTCCTCAGGCTCTTCAACATCTGTTGGTGTTTCAGCAGTGATGGTCTTTTGAAGTGTGACAATCGGTTTTTCTGTGAAACCCCAATCCTTGTAGCGTTGAATGACAGGGTTTTCATCAGAAGACAGTTCAATTTCAAGGGTTTCCATACCTTTTTCTGCTGCGATAGCTTCAGCTGCTGCGATAAGATTATCAGCAACACCCAATTGGCGAAAGGGTCCAGCGACAGCCAATTCACTGACCTGTCCAACATTTTTATTTAATGGATGCTGTTCTACCGAGATGTGCCCGATAGCGTGTCCACTTGATTCAGCAACAAGCCGAGTTTTCTGACTATCTTCAGCCAGATCCGCTTTCAGATTGTCAGTTACCTCCTCCGCTGTTTTATCAGAGAAACAGTATGCCTGCAAGTTAGTGGCATCCTCTTCCTTAGCTTCTCGAACAGATAATGTTCCTTTCAGGTTATAGTCCTTGTTTGCCATATTTTTTCTCCTTCAATAGTTGTGGTAAAGTATAGGTATTCTGCTACATGTCTCTATCATTCACAGGATCGGTTTCTAATCTATTTTCTTCTTCCGCTATGAGATTATCTTGTCCGATCCGTAGTTGTCGTTCAGCATCAACGATATCACGATTGATTTTTCCGATACATCGATTGAGTTTGTCAGTTAATGTAGTATGTCCCTTCATTGCACGTCGGATTTGACGTAATTGGTCTATCACAAGTCTAAAGGTTCTGACAAAATCACCCGGGTCAAGCTCAGCATAATCTGTCAATTCGTCAAATTCACACCCACGGCTCCAAGCGAGCATAGCAGAACACAAACGGAACTCCAAATCGGGAATCAATTCTGCTACATATAGTTCGTGCTCTACTCTCTGAATTTCCAATATTTCGTTCATCGCCTCACCCAGAATTGATAACATCCTTTTCTCTTTTAGACGTTTGAAATATCCATCTTTGCGGGGTTCAGACACAATTGCAACTAAAAGACAATTGATTTCATCTTCACTTAACCGTTCAAAGAAGCCATTAAAAAGGAGTTGCGTTAATTGGAGTTCGTACCCGTAGATATGAGATGCGGTATGTCCACGGGGAAGAAGTGTCTCCTTTTCAATATATCCGAGTGATCGCAGTACTTTTAAACGGGAGGTGATCTGTTCTTGCTGAAAATTCTTTATTGAGGCATGTCTTTTCTTTATATTGAAGATGTACTGTTCCTGTTTACGGATCGTTTTATATTTATTGGTACATTCCGGACGTTTAGAGCAATCGTGACATAGATTTTTGGCAAGTCCCATCTTGAGACTATTTATCTTACTGTAAACCGTGCTCATATTCTTATTACGTTCTTTTTTTTCTGACTTCCCATGAAACGGCATAGATTTTAGTGCTACTAATTCCAAATGTAATTTTTGATGTTTAGTGTCATTTTTGCGTTTATGCCTATAATACCCTTCAATCTGTTGCATCCCATCAATATCGTCGTGTATACAGAGTGGCGGGGGTAGTGCATCTCGTTTTTTCTCTTGGACTTCAATACGTTCATTGAGATCGGTAATAAGTTTGTTATTTTGGTGGTTGCTCAGAGTCATTGTATAGACATCGTATATATCTTCTCCGAACTTCTCATATAGATTGAGAATGCTTGAGTACGAAAGATTGAACTGACTATTGATCGGTTCAATGTTGTTTGAAATTGCTTTACTCACATCTCCGTGCACAGAATACTCTGGTTCAACTTGTGCGTAGACATAACCGACTTTATCTATACCACGTCTGCCTGCGCGACCCGCCATCTGGTGATATTCACCAGCCTTTAAATACCGAAAACTGATACCATCAAATTTCTCAAGACTATCAAACACTACCGTGCAAGCTGGCATATTGATCCCGACAGCAAATGTCTCAGTTGTAAATAAGAGTTGTATCAATCCTGATGTGAATAACCGTTCAACGACCTCTTTAAGCGTCGGTAACATACCTGCATGATGGTAGGCTATGCCGCAGGCTACTAAGCGTCGAAAGTCTGTAATTACCTTTTCTTCAACAATATCAAACTGTTTGCAGAGTGCGTCAAATTTTTCTAAAATCTGCTCCTGTTTTACTTTATCAAGCAGATCGTGGATCCCTGAAGTTGCATAATATAACGCATTCGCTTCACATCTTTTCCGACTGAAACAGAAATATAGGCACGGAAGTTGTCTATGCTTCTTGAGATATGGAATCAACTCAGTATAGATGATGCCATGTTGTTTTGCAGTATTGGCATTATCGGCATTTTCAATCTTGTTCTGTTTTTTATTTCTACCTCTCCGCTTTTTGCGGCTTGCGATTTTTCTAAGTGGATTGAGATGTTCTAATTTTCCTATGCCAAAACCGGTATAATAGAGGTGATGCTCTAAAGGTACAGGACGTTCTAATTCTTCAACAACATCAAGGTTAATATCTCTAACGTCACGCATCCACTCGGCAAAAGAGTTGATGTTGGAGATCGTCGCACTGAGACAGACAAATTTGATGTGTTGCGGAGCAAAGATTATACTCTCCTCCCAGACAGTCCCACGTTCAATGTCGTTGATATAGTGGATTTCGTCAAAGATCACATAGGATACATCTTGTAATCTATCTATATCATCAAAGATAGTATTTCGGAAGATTTCAGTTGTCATCAAGAGAACTTGTGCATACGGATTCAAGACAACATCTCCAGTGACAATACCGATTTTATCGCCATATTCGGACTGAAAATCTCTATATTTTTGATTGCTAAGTGCCTTAATCGGGGCAGTATAGATCACGCGTTTATTTGTCTGCAGGCATTTTTCAACGGCATATTCAGCGATGACGGTTTTACCAGCACCTGTCGGGGCAGTTACGATTACGGAGTGTTCTCGGCTAATCGCTTCTATCGCTTCCTGCTGAAAATTATCAAGTTCAAATCCTTTATATTGCATTTAAATCCTCTATATTGATGAATCTTAATATTTAGTATAATGTGCAAGCTGCTTTTTGTCAAGAAAGAATGTAGGGAAGCGGTCATCTTTTTATTGACACTAATGCGTTATCGTGCTACAATTTTAGTTTCTATAGGTGTTCTCGGGAGGGTTTTCAATCATGGACAAAGTGCTGGTTAGCGATCTGCTATCGCAGCAAGGTTTAGATGTTCTAATTAATAGCTGTGATTTTAAGGTTGATGTTGCGTTAGAGCTAACCCATGAAGAATTATTAGAACGGATTGCCGAGTATGATGCTTTACTCATTAGGAGTGATACCAGAGTAACAGCAGAAGTCATTGAAGCTGCAAAACGATTAAAGGTTATCGGACGCGCAGGGGTTGGCGTTGATAATATTGATGTAGCAGCAGCTACACGACATGGGATTTTAGTCGTCAATACACCAGAAGGGAATACGATCGCTGCTGCTGAGCATACCATCACGCTGCTGTTAGCGTTAGCCCGAAACATCGTCCCCGCAGGTATATCGCTTAAGAAAGGAACTTGGAAAAGAAGCGACTTCATCGGTGTGGAACTCTACGGTAAAGTCCTCGGAACTGTTGGACTCGGCAGAATCGGACGAGAAGTCACGAAACGTGTAAACGCCTTCGGTATGCAATCCATCGCATTTGACCCTTACATCACGGCTGAAGCTGCCGAAAAAATGGGGGTTCGTCTCGTTGATAGAGAAACACTATTTCAAGAATCCGATTATATCTCAGTTCATACACATCTGAATGCAGAAACATATCATAGCATTGGAGATGCTGAATTTCAACTGATGAAGCCGACGAGTCGTCTGATCAATTGTGCTCGCGGAGGCATTATAGACGAAGAGGCACTTTATCATGCACTAAAAAATGGTAAGATTGCTGGTGCTGCACTTGATGTTTTTGAAGATGAACCTGCAACTGAGAATCCGCTGCTGGAACTGGACAGCTTCCTGGCAACGCCACACCTGGGCGCATCAACAACTGAAGCACAAGAACATGTGGCAATTGAAGTCGCACAACAAGTTATCAACGCACTCCGGGACGAACCTGTCGCAAATGCTGTAAATCAACCAAGAATTGACCCAAGGATGTACGACATCTTGGGTCCCTACCTGCAACTCGCTGAAAAGATCGGAAGTTTCCACGCTCAAATTGTTGAAGGTCAAATAGCCGCAATCAAAATCCATTATAGTGGTGCACTCTTTCAAAAAGAGGATGTAACCCCAATCACAGTAGCATTACAAAAAGGTCTTTTAACGCCTGTTTTAACAGAAGTAAATTATGTGAATGCTCCTTTCTTGATCAAACAACGCGGTATCGCTGTTACAGAGACGAAAAGCGATTCAGAAGCAGACTTCGCAAATTTGATGACAGTTACAGTTGCAACAGATAGAGATGATACAGTCCTCGCTGGTACTACGTTCGGACGAAAAGATATCCGCATCGTGCGTATCAATCAACTGCACCTCAACGCAACGCCAGAAGGATACATACTTCTCATCTATAATCGTGATCAACCGGGGATGATCGGATTAATCGGGACAATATTGGGTGAACACAATATCAACATAGCAGATATGACGGTGGGGCGGTCGCGCCCTGATGAAGTTGCGCTGACTCTAATTAATGTGGATAGTCCGGTGCCGCGCCCAGTGATTAATGCGCTCGCATCACAGAAGAAGATAGCTTTTGTCAAGCAGGTTATCTTATAGCTCGCGTGAGTTTGATAAATGTAGCGCAAACTTTCCAGTTTGCGAAGATGTGCTACAATTCACGTCTCTCGGATACGAAAGGGTGTGAGTGAACGCAACCGAAATGATTAATCAAACTCACGTTATAGCTCGCAAGATTGTAAAAATTAGGAGTTTTAATTTGGATGCTAAACAGATATGTTTGTTAATAAATGATGAAATACCGAAGGAGAAGTTGTTCTCCGCAGAGAAACGGGAAGTGCATCCCGATTGCAATACATCATGGCGAATCTCGCCAGAACCTTTCTGGATATCACAAAAACAGTTGCGTTGGTTTGAAGAACTTGGTCCTCATCTGCTCAGTTTTTATCGTGCCTGCAATTTGCTCTATTCCCAAAGTACAAGAGGTATTCAACCTACCTGGGTATCAGAATACTTGGACATTGGTAAACCGGAGAATGTAATACAGTATGGTCGGATGAACCGTTTCAAAAGTCAACTGCCAGGCGTTATACGACCCGATATTCTACCCACGACTGACGACACAAACGTAATTACAGAATTGGATTCTATCCCAGGTTTCATCGGTGGTACTGGGTGTCTATCACGTCTCTATGCGAAACTCGGTTACCCCATTATCGGTGGAAAAGACGGTATGGTGAACGGTTTTGCTGAAATGATTCGGTCCTTGGCAAAGAAGGATGACGTTAAACTTGCAATTGTTGTCTCCGATGAATCTGAGGATTACCGTCCAGAGATGCTATGGTTAGCAAATGCGCTATGCGATGCAGGACTTCCGACTGCTACTGTAAAACCTCATGAGGTGATATTTACTGAAGATGGTATCTCTGTTCAAAGCGAAAACGGTGGGATGGACGTTGATGTGGTTTACCGTTTCTATGAACTGTTTGACCTGCCGAACATACCGAAGACCGAATTGATCTTCTATGGTGCCAAGAAACGCACGGTTCTGATGACGCCACCCCCAAAAGCATACTTAGAAGAAAAATTGTGTTTTGCACTCTTTTATCATCCTGCACTCCAAACGTTTTGGAAACGACAGTTGGGTAAAAAGGCATATCCGTTCTTGCAGGAGATCATTCCGCAGACATGGATTCTGGATCCGCGTCCATTGCCACCCCACGCTGTTATTCCAAACCTTGCAATTGATGATGTTCCTGTAAGCGACTGGCGGCAGCTTAGCACAATCACACAGAAACAGCGGGAATTGGTTCTTAAACCTTCCGGTTTTTCTGAATTTTCATGGGGTAGTCGTGGTGTGAAAATAGGACATGATCTACCAACAGAGGAGTGGCTTGCAGCAATTGAGAACGGTCTTAAGAGTTTTGAGAAGACACCTTACATACTTCAGGAGTTCCATACCGCAATGCGTGTCCGAATGCAATACTACGATTTCGACGCACAAGATATGCAAGAAATGCCTTCCCGTCCATTGCTCCGTCCATACTACTTTGTTGTAGGTGACACTGTGAAACTCGGTGGTATTCAGGCAGCTGTTTGTCCCGCAGATAAGAAGATATTACACGGTATGGTGGATTCTATCATCGTGCCTTGTGCGTTAAGGGGATAACAGGTGCGTAATTATTTTGTCACCTTTTTTCCTAAGAGACGGCACTCGGAGAGTGCCTACTACTATTAAGAGCAAATAACTTTACGCACCCAGTGATAACTGTTTGTTCTAATTCCTTCCAATCAACGGCGATAGATGCTTACCTCCATACCGTCGCGTCTGCGGGGACCTCGGTTACCTTCCCCATCTCCATCAGGTCTTCTCGGAGGTCTCCGTCTTTCAAACCAGTGTGTTTCTGATTCGTAGTTGGAACGGACATGGTCCAGATACTCAGCCATCTGGTCTGCTCTACCTACGTTGTCTGCCACTAAGGTCGCAGGATCGGTTAGTTGTGATTCAATGGCTTTGAAACAGGCGTAATAACCATCTTTGTTATTGTCAAGGAATAAAAAGTCTACAGGTTCTTGTATAGTCTTGAGTATTTCTGATGCATCTCCAATTCGGGAATCTACCAGATCTGCCACACCCGCATTCTTAAAATTCTCACGTGCTCGTTCTGCGCTGTCAGGATTTATCTCTACCGTGATTAAACGTCCAGAACCTAAGGCTTTCAACACGCGTAATATCCACAATCCGGAATA
Source organism: Candidatus Poribacteria bacterium (assembly GCA_022828145.1). Classification (GTDB taxonomy): domain Bacteria; phylum Poribacteria; class WGA-4E; order WGA-4E; family WGA-3G; genus MSPOR6. The sequence goes on from JAJEJA010000041.1 coordinate 10,536, forward strand.
ACCGATTGCTGTGCCACACTCTACAATGCGTGAAGGTTTTGCCTTCTCAACACAACTTGCCAGTAACTTTGCCTTGTCAGGACCTAACATTGGAACTCGTTCTGCCCGACACTGTTGCTCAACTTCTTCTAATACTTTTTCAAACATTATCGTTCCTTTCAATTTTCTATACAACTTCACTTGGTTGTATAATCAAAATACGAATGGCTGATTCTGTGATGGGCAGCCATAGCATAGTGTTCCGCAAGCGTTCTTGGACCCCGATTCAATGCGAAAATACCGTAATCGTTACCATTGGGTGCTCGGGTAATCGTATGAATATGATCTGTTCCTCTACCTTCGTCATTGAATTCTATCCAGACTGCGGGATTGAATACACGATAGTAAATGGAATCGTTCTCTGTGGTGCCGCCGATCCATACGAAATAGGTATCGTCAATGTCAGTCTCAATATCCTTCATCCAGACATCAGCAAATTCGGTTTCAAGATTGTAGACATAGGCTTTTATTAAATCTCTAAGACTGTCTTTCTGTGTGTCATTCATCTCTGATGCTTTTAAGCCGATACCTTTGAAGTGTGAATAATCGTAATTCAGATGGGGATCTGTCGTACCCCCCGGACCGACTTTTAAGCCGCGACGACCTGTCTGGATAGTCTTCTTTTTCTGTTCCTCATTAAGGCTGTTGAGTAAAGTTAAAGCGTTGTTTCTCTCTTTTCCAAGTACAGCATTACCGTTAATGGTTGCTGGTTGTGCGCCGAGATGTGAGGGGACGATCAAGACATCATCACCATGCACCAAGAAGTTGAGTGATAAATGGTGCCCATCCAATTGGAATCCCCAGGAACCATCGGTTTCCGGGTTGCCAAATAACGCGATAAAGTAAGGACGTCTCTGCCAGAAATCATGTCCAATTTTCTCAAGGTCAGTTTCCGCTCTTGTGGTAATCAGGGAAACTTTTGTGTAACCTTCATCACTCAAAAAAGCAGCCAAAACCTTATAGAAAAGAGATGACTGTTCTTCTGATAACCTACTGAATTCAATACCGCCACGGTCTTGTCCTCGCGGCGGTAGGTTCGACCAGGAATACATCTCCTTATGACCAAGTGGAAAAGAAGCATCAGCAAGTAGTTCCGCGCTCAAGGATCCACGAAAACTTAGCATGGCAGTTGCCAACGTTACGATGGAAGGTTTGTCTGAGATTTTTACTTTCTCTGCCGTTTTTTCTGAGTCAACCTCAGCAGAATCGACCACAGTAAGCGTCAAGGCAACGATACACGCAATTGACACTAATGTGAGTATGAGTAATACTTTCTTTATCATCCTTTTCCTCTCTATTGATATTTATGATATCACATTGATTATTTATGATAGCACATTTATACCTGTTATTCAAGAGAGAAGTCAAGCTTAATCTCTTCAACTCTTTAGTCTGCTGAGTGTTTGAAAAGGTTCGTTCTTTCAGAAGACACCAACTGCACAAAAACTCTCCTATCCTGGAAATCCTGATAATCTTGGTTCAGACATAAAGGATTCGATATCTGAGTGTCAAGATTCATCATGTGGAGTCTGTCGTGATTATAGATTCTGTGTGTTATTCTTCAAGCGTAAAACGATACATACCATCAAATTCTGTCCCCAGATATATAGTATTTCCATGAACAGTAAGAGAAGTTCCGTTAAACTGCAGATTGACTTTGGCACTTTCTGGAATCTCTACTATAATCTGTTCCCATGTATCACTATCATTTTTTAGACGATAGATACCTGTATCTTCAGTAATACCATATAGTGTTGTGCCGTCAACTGCCAATTCTTCCATGATAAGATTTGTTCCTTCTGTGTCTGCCACGACTCGCCAATTTTTCCCATCGTCTGATGTAAGGATTCCTGCGGTCGTTGCTACATAAACAGTCGACCCAGCAGTCACAATCTTTTTGAAGAAGAATCTAACAGGGAATGGGAGTGCTGGGGTGAGATCAATCCAATTGTCTCCCTTATTGTATGAGACAAGGAGGTGACCATCCCGTTTTCCGACGTAGACTGTGTCTCCCGAAACAGCCAGTCTGAGATGTCCCCATGTTCTGGTAGGGTTCTCTTCTATGCTGATGTCTTGCCATTCTGCATCACCAGCCTCCCATCGGAAGAGTTTATAATTGTATTCCAGATAGTACGTGTTAGCACTGACTGCAAACTGTCCCTGCAATCCATTTCGTATGATTGTTTCTTGTTCCCGATGCGTAACTTGGAGTAGCGAATCAAAGAATTGAGTCGCTCCAGAGAAATCTCTCTGGAGAGTTTCTAATGAGAGATCTTGAGACTTACGCAGACGGTCTCTTAATTCCCTTGAGTCAAATGTAGGGATGTCTTGAATAGAAACTAATGTGTTATCATCTTCAAAAACGCGATAGAAACGCAATTCACCGATAGGGTAATGGCTGCTACCTTTGGCATAGAGCACACCATCGGATTTGGTCATCTGAAAAATGAATGGTTGGTCTTCTCTTACAGGCGTGTCCATAGGTATCTCTACCTGAATATGATTCCAAGATTTGCCCTCATCAGTCGTTTTTACTATGCTAATTCCTGCTGTTCCATAAAGAGTCGGCTGCTTGTTTCCTATTCCGTCCTTTGGCTTATGCACGATTAAGTTCTCTATTCCGGACCATCTCCTATTTGGCTTGATATTTACCTTGCTCCATGATTTACCACCATCAGTTGAACGGTGCAGACCTCTCCCTACAGCGTAAAATACTTGTTCGTTTAATGCCACAGAAGGCAAATAGTTCTTTATTTCAGTAGGGAGATTATGCGGTGCTTGTGGGGGCAGCCAAGTATCACCTGCATCGGTAGAACGTACAATACCCCTACCCATCAACATGATTGTTTCACCAGCAGCGACAAGTTGGATCTCTGGTGCCTCGGCTTTTAGTTGCCATGCATTTGTCGGTGTAATGTCTTTCCATGAATTCCCCAAATCATCTGATCGGAATATCCACCACGTCTGTTGTCGTCCTTCCCGAACGGCTTTATCGTCATAGAAATCATAACCTAAGTATGCTAATACATACAAACGTTCTTTGGTGGTTGCGGCACTGTAGACTAACAGTGCCTCAGCTACCGGTAATTCTACACGTTCCCAGCTGCCGTTGTTCCAGCGATAGAGTCCTGTGTATGATCCAGCAAATACTGTGTTTTGTATCGCTTTAAAGAAAATGGCACCTTTAAATAACGCAACGTCTACCTCCTTCCATGCCTTACCTTTATCTTCAGAACGGAAAACACCTCTGTTAAGACTCACCCAAAACGCTTTTTCAGTCAACACCAAGTTACGCGAAGCAGAATATTCAGGTGGCCATGAATGAACTATTTCCCATGTCTTACCATCATCTTTTGAAGCCATGAATAAATTACTTAAAACCATATAAAGCGTATTGTCCCACTTTGCTATAGGAACATCCGTTATGAGCATAGTTTCATCTAATCTTTCATGATAATCTCTGATGTCACCACTCAACTGTTGCCATCCAGTTTTTTCGTTTTTCCATTTGTATATGTGTGCATCAAGGACAGTATAGAGTTCTCCATCATCGGTTGCAAATAAGTTCTCTACCATACTTCCATTGATAGGTTCAGCCTGAGTCCACTGTTGTTTGGGTACAGAAACATCTTCACCTTCAGTCTCTGCAGCTGCAAATACGGTTTCATCTACCTGTTGACCGTTGTTCTTTGTCTCACGCAAGGCATTATCACTTCCAAATTGATTTTGTACATCCGATTCTGCTTCAACATTTCGTACAATAGGTGCATCTACGATTTCAACGCTCATTTCAGATTGTGCATCTAAATTGTAAGGTTGCTGAAAACGCAATAGGTGTTTACTGCCTAACCCCAGCATAAACACAAGCAAAATTGCACTTGCAGCCGCAACTGCCCACGGCACAAGTGGTTTGCTCATGGAAGGTGTTGAAGGTTTAAGTCGTGGGACTTCCTGCATAATGTTATCAGTTAGATTCGGTGTGATTTTGAAATGTTCAAGAGCTTCTCTAATCATTTTTTCCTCCTTTTGTAGTCGGTTGCGCGCCCGCCTGAGACGACTCTTAATTGTGCTGCTGGATACCCCCAAAAATCTGCTAATTTCTTCAACTGTCATTTCACCAATGTAGTGGAGCGTCATCACTGTGCGTTCACTCTCTTTCAACTTAGCAAGCAGCGTTTTGACCACTTCACGTTGCGCCTCAGCAGCAGTTGTTGCGCGATCTTTTACGACATGTTGTGAATAAGCATCTTTCGGTGTCAGCGTTGTCTCTGCGTCCCCCAAAGGTTGTGTCTGTATCCGTTTTTTGCGGAGCCACGTGTTACATAGGTTTGTCGTAATCACATAGAGCCACCCAGAAAACTGCTTGGGATCTTTCAGGGTGTGAAGTCTCTGATACACTTTCAAGAAGGTATCCTGAGTAATATCCTCAGCGATGTGGAAATCCCCAGTTTTTCGCCAAGCCAAAGCGTGAACTTGTTTCTGATACTTTTTTACCAGTTCAGTGAAAGCGGTTTCACCGTCTGCCAGAATTCGGTGAATAAGTGCGACATCGTCATTTTTCATCAGGTGTCTCCAGAAAATGATTACTTGATTATTAATATATCAACCTTTAGTGACGCAAGATAGGGTCAAATTGGTTGCTTAATTCTGCAAAAAAGAAATTTTGTTACCCAAAATATCACTTGCATAGACCCGGAAAAAGTTCGTGCTTTCAGAAGACACCAACTGCGCCAAAAACCCTCTTATCCTGGACTGGAAATCCTGATAATCCTGATAATCCTGGTTCAGATTCATACTTGACATTTTGGCAACTTAAACATATAATTTTCATACACCTAATAAAATGAGTCAATCAATGTTGAATTTGCTAATCGGATCAGGTAGTTCAACTATAGTGGCTCCCGTAATTTTTCTCATTTCTCTGTGGTTACGCAGGATAGGTTTATGCGCGAAAATCTTTTTGTCCCCAACAAAATGCCTTATGCAAAAGGGCAGAATCGACCCGATGTTGAATGTATATTATGTGCAATTGTTGAGAAAGATGAAAAAGTTCAACGTTTAGAAGTTCATAGAACTGAACTCTTCACAATTTCACTCAATCTTTATCCCTACAGTCCTGGTCATCTATTGATCTTTCCAAATCGGCATATCGTTGATAAGAGGGAGTTGCGTTCAGATGAAGTTTTACATCTACATGAACTTGAATGTATCAGCTTTGAAGTCTTGACACGCGCATACCAGCCACGGGGTTTTAATGTCGGATACAATATGGGTGAATCATCGGGAGCAAGTATACCCCATCTGCATCTGCATATTGTGCCGCGATACCCAAGAGAATTAGGTTTCATGGATGTTATCGGTGGTGCCAGGATTATTATTGAGGATCCGATCGTAACGCAAGAAAAACTTGTGAAGATTTTTCAAGAACTTACAGGTAATAAATAATAACGTGAGTTTGATAAATCAGAACAAATAACTTCCGTAGGTTGGGTAGAGGCACGAAACCCAACATCTTGACCCATTATAGAACAATACATGTTGGGTTTCGTTCCTCAACCCAACCTACAACGCATATTGCATTTAATTATCAAACTCATGTTATTGTCAAAATCTGCTTTTTTAACAGACCTCTCAAAAAGGAGTTTATTATGAAAATGGGAAAAGTAATTGTAGTTTTCGCAGTAATTGGTATGTTCATCATTTTTTCACCGTATTGTGAGGCTAATCCAGAGGATGGATTAGTGCTACATCTGAGCTTTGATGAGAATACCATTGTCAACGATACAGTAAAAGACTTATCTAATGAAGGCAACGATGGAATAATTCACGGCGGCGCAAAGACCGCTGTTGGAAAGCATGGTGACGCGTTGGAGTTTGATGGTGTGGATGACTATGTTGAAGTGCCACTGGTAGATTCTATTACCTTTTCCACCGGTGATTCACTCACAGTACAGGCATGGATCAAAACAGAGGATCAGCCAACACAAAACGATGGGATTGTCGGAAACTATAAACAAGGGACCGTTCCGTTATGGTTATTGTCTATCAACGGAGACAACGCAGCACTACGCGGTACGATAAGTTTTTCCGTTCGAGATCCGGCACGCACCAGTGCTGGAGTAAGATCTCCAGACTTCCTGAACGATGGCGAATGGCATGTCCTTTCTGGTGTCAGAGATCAAGAAGCAAAGAAAGTCCGATTCTATGTGGATGGTACCTTAATTAATGAAGTTGATGACAACACACAGGACATCAACAGCGGACAGTCTATATGGATTGGAGAACATCTGAGTCGATTTTACAAAGGGTTGATTGATGAAGTGAAAGTGTGGAATCGCCCCTTGAGTGCAGATGAACTTGAGCAATCCGGACAGCAACCAGCTCCCGTTCATGCAGCAAGAAAACTGACGACTACATGGGGAACCATCAAGGGAATACACTAATAACACCACTATGGCGCGATAGGTGCGGTTAGGATACCGCACCTTATGCGTCAATTTAACGATTCCCAAGACCATGACTGTAACACATTCTGTTAGATTGTGCCTCTTCTACAACATTCATCCTTGATTATTCTTCTCCGGACCCCATACATCTTGATATTGCTGTAGCACATTCTGTTAGATTGTGCCTCTTTGTAGCACATTCATCCTTGATTGTGCTTCTTCTAAACATTCATCCTTGATTATCCTTCTCCGGACCCCATACATCTTGATTGTGCTTCTTTCTACAACCCATGCGTCCTTGATTGGGAGTATTGGTAGCACAATCAAGGATGAATGTGCTACAGAAGAATAAAACCAAAGACTATCTTGAAACTTTTTTGTGAAGAATAACGCAATGCGTATATACCACCTGAAAACACCCCTAAATTGATGCCTATAGTGCGGTTAGGATACCGGCCCTGGAAAGGGACGCTAAATTGACGCTAATGTAGCTCCAGCAGGACGAGGAAGTGTAGGACGGATTAGTCTGTTCTCATACGATTGATATGCAAGATTGGCAAGATGTGGTGTTGAAACCTTGATCCCACCTTGCACACGTGAATGCATCACAGTATCAAGTATCCCAGTGGTTAACAGTGTGCGCTCAACAGGATATTGCGGTATACCCGTTAGGAACATCTCTTCAATGTTTAAACTCAGATAACTAAAGTGGGCATGTGGTGTGCCATTCTGTAGATAAAACTCAGTAGCCTCAATGTTGTTCCCTATTTTGCCAGCATAAGCAAAGTCTGTAACATATCCGTTTAGCATCAACACTGCAGATTGAAATCCATCACGATGTTCAATTAGAAACAGCGTTGGGTTTGGACACCCTTCCTGTATGCTCTTGTCTGGACGATTCTCAATCTGTTCACACGCCACTTCTGCTAAGTTTAAAATCCAATCATTATTTTCTGCTATTTTCCACACAGATTCTCCTTCTATACATTGAACTGAAGTTACACCCGATTCACCACCCTGTCTACGTTCAATCATACATTGGAGCGTCTCGAGAGCATGGAATCCATAAGACTCTACACCACCATAGCCAATTCCGATTGCATTCTCTAACGCAGTCTCAAGTTCGTGTTCTAAAAAAGGCTTCCGCCAACAGACTGGTAAGGAAGAACCTGCCATGAATGGAACATCAAGATGTCTTGCTCTTTCATACATCCAGATTGCATCGTCCCAATTATACGATAGGTGTTTGTCACAGAAAACCGGCACCGACCTACCAGTTGAAGCAAAGACACCGCAAATCTGTTCAAACATATACCGGCGCGGATACATGTGCTGTTCAAACTCATTATGAGGATAGTCACCGTGTTCACCGATCAGCAGCACACCATCAACAGCAAGTTCATTCCCACCCAGTGTCAACGTCTGACGAATACTGGGATAGATCGGTACTTCATGCGCTTCCGCTAAAGCAACGCCGATATCACGTTCATCTATCTGGTCAAGGTAAATGGAAACGAGATTGACACGCGGTTCCCGTAAATCTTCATCAGTAGGAAAACCTTCCATATATTTTGTCGCAATGACATCTGCATGTGAATTTGGAAAGTATGTCGTAATAATCGCTGCAATGTTCTTACGATTTTCCATAGATTTAAACTCAGGTTATCTGATGATTTCTGTACCAATCCCACCTTCTGTCAGCACTTCAAGCAATAACGAATGTGGGATTCTTCCATCAATAATATGTGTCTTTGCTACACCGCCAAGAAGGGCAGTGCTACACGCACTTATCTTCGGTAACATACCACCTGAAATCGTACCATTATCAATCAACTCATTAATCTCTCTCATGCGGATAGTTGGAATGAGTGTTGTGATGTCATTTAGGTCTTGACAGATGCCGATCGTATCTGTTAGCAGGATTAGCTTCTCAGCTTGTAATGCAGAAGCGATTTCACCCGCCATTGTATCCGCATTAATATTATATGTCTGTCCATCAGCACCCGTACCGTTTGGTGCAATGACTGGAATATAACCCGCTTCATCAAGTGTAATGATGGGTTGCGTATTGACACCAATTATGCTGCCAACAAATCCGATATCAACAGTTGTTTCATTTCCATGTTCATCTATGACTTGTGGTGAGTATTTCTCTGCAACGATCAGATTAGCATCTTTACCACAGAGACCAATTGCTTGTCCCCCATGCTGATTGATTCGTGCAACAATACTCTTATTTATGTTCCCTGCAAGTACCATTTCAGCGATCTCTACTGTTTCCGCATCTGATACGCGTAAACCTTCCACAAATTCAGTCTCTTTTCCAACTTTATCCATCCATTTTTTGATACTCGGTCCACCACCATGGACGACGATAGGACGCATTCCCACATATTTCATCAGGACGATGTCTTCCATGACAGAATGGATAAGACCATCTTCCTCCATCGCTGCACCCCCATATTTTATGATTATTCTACGATTGTAAAACCTTTGTATATAGGGTAATGCCTCAATAAGTACATCAGCTGTTTGGGTCATAATTCTTAAATCCAATCCTTTCGGACAAATGTGTATATATTTTAACGTGAGTTTGATAAATGTAGCGCAAACTTTCCAGTTTGCGAAGATGTGCCACAAACTGAAAGTTTGTGCTACAATTCACGTCTCTCGGATACGAAATGGTGTGAGTGAACGCAACCGAAATGATTAATCAAACTCACG
>JAJEJA010000070.1 GCA_022828145.1 Candidatus Poribacteria bacterium
CGTGAGTTTGATAAATGTAGCGCAAACTTTCCAGTTTGCGAAGATGTGCCACAAACTGAAAGTTTGTGCTACAATTCACGTCTCTCGGATACGAAATGGTGTGAGTGAACGCAACCGAAATGATTAATCAAACTCACGTTAAACTAATCATGGTGCATGGTGAAAGGATGAGAATACGTAAATGTCAATACATCTTATTCCTCTGTAGTTTTCTTTATGCTTGCGGTGGTGCTGTAAAGTTGATTGATGTAAACAAAAGCAGTTCTGCACTTGAGTTGAGCCGTGAACAGCAAGAGAAAATACATCCGAAACTGCAACTGATTCGCGATATCATTGAGGATTATGAATTTGAGAAACGAGAATTTGACTCTGAAATGCGAGAATATCGTACATTAAGAAGCGATAGGAATCTATACCGAAATGATGGTGGATTGAGCATGGCGCAGAGACAACGCAGTCTTTTACAGATACGGACTAAAGCAAGAAGATTCCTTGTGCAACGGAATAGACTATTGAAAGAGATAGAAGACATCCTTAAGGAGATCTATGCTGAACTTACTACAACACAGCAGCTCGCATTTAATGAACTTAAAATGCCGGAATTGAAGATACCACGTTCACTAAGACCTGATCCACATGCAGACCTACAGAATATACCGAAACACCTTATTGGCGTGTATTAGTCTTAGACTTCGGAATAAGACGACTAAAGAAATGGTTTAAAAACCTATCTGCATCCACTTCAATACAGATACTGGCGTTATGTGTTCTCTCTTGTCTACTGTCGCGTAGGTCTGCAATAGTCATCCCGCGTGTTAGATTACCTTCGGTTTCAACCTGCACATAAGCATCAATACTTTTGAAAAAGTGGGGATGCGTTAGCATACCGATTGGTAGTGCATCATGGATGTGCAATCCATAGAAACCGACATGCTGACGATAAAATTCCATACATGCTTTTGTTGAATCTCTGAGAAAACTGGATACTAAACACTGTTGTTCTTCAGTCTCAGCAGATAGACGTTCACCTGTTAAAACGACTTGATGCGTAACATCCAAGGGGGCAACCTGTATTGGAATTCCCGAACTGAAGACTTCATGTGCAGCGTGTGGGTCTACGTATATATTGAATTCTGCAGTTGTGGTGACATTTCCATATTCTCTGAAAACGCCTCCCATCAGGACGATAGCATGGAGTTTACGCATTTTTATCGGATCTTTTCGCATTGCCAATGCAATATTGGTTAGTGGACCCAAGGCAACGAGTGTCAATTCATCAGCATAACGGTCAACCATTTCAAGGATCAATTCCGCACCAGATAGATCAGCAATATCAGCGTCAGCTGGAGGATACAGTGGATTCCCATCTTGATTATATAACGTACTGACATTCCCTAAACCGTCTTCACCGTGCACGTGTGCTGCTGTTAGGAGTGGTAATACTAAAGGTCTGTTTTCTCCTTTTGCAAGCAAAGGATATTCTGACATTTTAAGGAGTCCTAATATCCTGAATAAGTTCTCTGTCGCTTGATCAACGTGAATGTTTCCACTGACGGTTGTTATCGCTTCAACGAACAATTCTGGTGAGTTCATTGCGAGGAGAATCGCAAGTGCATCATCAACACCAGGATCAGCATCTATGAGTATTCTTTTCATTTTTATGGTCCATTTTTTATGTTTAAATGTTTATCCTATTTTACGGTGCATACTCGTTTCTGTTCAATAACAATTTTTGAATTGACAGTTGCCCTCATCTGTATCATACTATTCAACACATCCAGTTCTCCATCGGTTGCACAGGTAAATGTCTTTACGAGCGAAACGATGAAGCGGATGGAACAGAAAGCAGGATGGTATAACAGTGTCAAACTTGATCTGTCTTACAGCTCGGGGAACACAGATTTGCTTACTTTGCGAACACGTTTCCGTACTGATTATTTGTCAAAGTCGTTTCACACTTTTCTATTTGGTAGCTTTCAACACGGTAGAAAGGACGAGGATCTGTTTACCAGTAAAGGTATTGCTCATGCCCGCTTAATCCGCAATTTGACGCAATATATCTTTGTTGAGTCTTTTGTTCAGAAACAATTCAATGAATCCATTCTCTTGATGGATCGAAATCTGATTGGTGGTGGTTTCCGATTCGCTTTCAGTATGCCAGAAGCACGGATAAATTCCTACTTCGGCACAGGAATAATGTGGGGACATGAGAGCATTAACGACAGCGACAAAGGTGTCATCGTAACGCGGATCCCACGTTCAACCAATTATATCAGTTGGAAAGCTGAACTTGATGACCGTATTTCAACAAGTGCGACAGGTTATTATCAAGTTTCTTTGGAAGATGGCACAGATTATCGCATACTTTTTGAGGGTAGTATCAGTTTTAGTCTATCCAAGAGATTGACGATGCCATTAAGTGCAAATTTTCGCTTTGATAACAGTCCGCCTGCAGGGATCAGAAAACATGATCTGGAAATTTTTAACGGGTTAAGTTATACTTTCTAACAACACTGAGATAAAAAAAGGAGTTTTGTCATGAAATTTATTCTTACGAGAACAACAGTTCTTCTCTGTACTCTGTTCTGTCTTATGACGATATGCAACAATGCAAATAGTGACGGTCATGTTCAGATATCGCAGGAACATAAAAAAATCATTCTAAAAGGCACAATATCAAAAGCACTGGGAGAGTATGAATCACACTTAAAAGGCGCAGTTGAATATCTCGTCTGTGGACCAACGGGTAAGCAGTACGAAAGCATAATTGTCACTGAGGCATCCGCTAAAAATGTATATGAGGCAATAGAGAAATTAGGTGTTAAACCGGGCACTGCACCGGGATACGATGAGGAAACTGATGCACCGACACCACCTACTGGAACGGCATTTTTATTCTCTGTTGAATGGACAGAAGGTGAGAAAACGAAACGGGTTAGTGCTGAAGAATTACTCATCAATGTAAAAACCAAAAAACCGATGCAACCCGTCGCTTGGATTTTTTCAGGTTCACGACTTATACCTGACCTTGACAGCGACGACGAGAATGCAGTGATACCTTATGCATTTATGGAGAATAGCATTGTTGCACTGAATCAGGGTGATCCGAGTGCGCTGTTTCAAAATCCACTTCCTGAGTCTACACAAGAAAACCTGTATAAGAAGAATGATGACCTGTTACCACCGCTTGGTACACCTATTAAACTGACAATTGAGGTAAATCGGAAAAGACAGATTCATGTTTTAATTGACGGAAAAGTGCAAGGTGTAGGATTTCGGAATTTCACTGTCCGAAACGCGAGAGAACTGGGTCTAAGCGGCTATGCTAAGAATTTAGCAAACGGTAAGGTAGAGATAGTCGCAGAAGGGGATAAATTGCAGTTAAATGCCCTAATTAAAGCAGTAAGACAGGGACCTCGTGCTTCAAGGGTGGATTCTGTAGAAGTAAAAGAACAGGACTTCAAAGGTGACTTTGATTCCTTTGTCGTTAGGTATTGAGCTATGCGTAAAAAACCGATACCTTCAATAACAGGCATTCTGCTTGCTGCAGGACTTTCGACCCGGATGGGTTTTCCGAAGCAGCTGCTTTCATACTGTGGAAAAACCATCATAGGAACAGTTGTTGACAACATGCTAAATTCCAAGTTTAGCGAGGTCCTTGTCGTCGTTGGATTCTGTGCTCCTGAGATCGATTATGTATTGGAGGAGAAGAATGTCAGAATTATCAATAATGAAGATTTTAGAGAAGGGATGTTGAATTCTGTTCAAAAAGGTGTGCGTTCATTTGATTTTAACACGCGTCGTCGGCTAATGGAAGATTCTACTTTCAACGATAGATGTGCATTTTCACTGATGCTGGTTGACCAACCCTTCATCACAACTGATATGATAAACAGAGTCATTGATGCTTATACAGAAACAGATAAAGGTATTGTCTTACCAAGTTATTGCTATCGTCGTGGACATCCGGTGATCTTCAATCATAAATATGCTGACGAAATATTAGCATTGGATGCGGATAGCGGGGGTGTCAGATCACTATATCGTCTATACAGTAATGATATTCACTATGTGCCTGTTGAAACAGATATTGTTTTACGAGATATTGATTATCCCGAAGACTATAGGAAAGCTGTTAAACGTAGTTGATAGTCCAGACTAAATTAGTAGGTCGGGTAGAGGAACGAAACCCGACAAACGTCAAATGTGCATTTGACGTTGATTTGGCTGAATGTCAAAAAGCATTCATAGCGTTGATTTATAGGTTTCGCTTCGCTCTACCCGACTTACAATATGGCACTTGACAAAACAGTATGAACAGCAATAAAAAATACCGTAAGGTTCAAAGAAAGTTATTCGTTGGAATTGGATATCCACTTCTTGTGTTAGCTGCTTTCTGTACGATGGTACCGCTTTTATGGTTGTTGAGCTCCTCCTTCAAATCTGCTGAGGAGGTATTCGCTGTTCCTATTCAATGGTTTCCTAAGTTGCCGCAGCGTGTTTCTGCTTCTCCTTACATCATATCCAACACATATCCCAATATTGAAAAACCCGATTGGGTGACTGCAGAAAAATGGGAACAATTACGACCTGCTTTAGAAGACGCAATTTGGCAACAGGCACAAGGCTCCATATCTGGTAGTCTACCTGCTAACTCTCCTGAATTAGAACAAGAATTACAGCCTGAAATTGTAAAGGGTTTATGGCAACAACATATCGATAATCTCCCACAAGAGGTTTGGCGTGAGTCAACTGAGGCAATCATCAATCAAGTGGATACACGCATAGTTCCTGAGATTATCAAACCTATTTTTGATTCTGTTTATAGACAGGTTAAAATCGGGAGTATCGTAATTGAGGATAAATCGTTTAAGAAGCACAATATTGATACGGTGTATTGGAATTCCGATTCTGATACAATCGTGCATATTGATGAACCGATTACGTCTCTGTCTTACGAATTTCACGATACTAACAACTTCAGTCTGTCTGCCACTGTATCGTCACCTGTACCTCTTGATCGCATTCGAAGAGTTATTATACCCATACGTGGTGATGATTCTTACCATCGGATCTCCTTAACCGTCTCAAAAGGTAGTACTGAATATAGATCTAAGCATCCTTTTGTTTTAGAAACTGCGTTGTGGAAGGACAGTAATTGGAGATTAGATGGTATGCCTGGAGAATTAGAATCATCCCACATACCGATGCAGCAATTATTCTTAAAACAGGACTTAATAAAAAGCGTAGCACCCGCTCCAGAAACAAAAGATGAAATTTTATTTCAGATAACCGTCCAGCGTCCAGCTTATTTATCAATTGTCTGGCATAAACTGACCGCTAACTACAAGAATTTGTGGGAAGCGGTACCGTATAATCGTTATTTTATCAACAGTGTTTTTATCGCTACAGCATCAACGTTGTTAACGCTTTTCTTCTGTTCGCTGGGAGGTTATGCATTCGCAAAATATCAGTTTAAAGGGAAAACAATTCTATTCGGTATTTTACTTGCTTCTATGATGATACCGTTTCAGGTTCTTCTTGTTCCGCTTTTTGGTTTGATGTATGATATTGGTTGGTTGAATAGTTACAAAGCCATCATTATCCCGTTTTCCGTTGGTGCATTCGGTATATTCTTAATGCGTCAATTTATCGTTACGATTCCATCAGAACTGATTGACGCTGCACGGATTGATGGGTGTTCAGAATTCGGTATTTACTATAGGATAGTATTACCAATTATCAAACCAGCACTTGGGGCATTGACAATCTATTCCTTTCTGAGTTCGTGGAACGGATATCTATGGCCCCTGATTGTCTTACGTGATGAAGCAAAATATACGCTACCGATAGGTTTAGCAAATCTAATCGGTATCTATCGACAAGATTACGGTATGTTGATGGCTGGAACGTTTCTGTCGCTATTGCCGATTATTATTCTGTTCTTAGCCATGCAACGTGAATTTGTGCAAGGAATTACACTCGGAAGTGTAAAGGAGTAATAAATATGTCTGATTATACGCCAGTAACGAAAACATCCTCTATTAAAGAGGGGAGAGGAAAATCATTTACCGTAAATGGTAGACGGATAGCTATTTTGAACGAAAACGGACAGTTCTGTGCTGTTGACAATACCTGTCCGCATGCGATGGGTTCACTTGGTAGAGGCAGAATACGAAATGGAATTGTCGTTTGTCCTGTTCACGGATATGCTTACAATACAGAGACCGGTGAATGTCAGACAGACCCACGACTTAAAATCAGAACTTACCCCGTAATTGTAGAGGACGAACAGATCAAAGTTCAAACTGAACCGACAAAATAATTTGTAGAAGAACTCAGCTGGATAATTTAATACTTGATTTTAATGTTGTCATTTCATAGAATAGTTCCATATTCTAATTCTGGAACATCTATAAACTATAAGGAGTATATATGTTACAAACACCACCAGAATCTGCTGTTATTCTCTTTGATGGGAAAGACCTTAGTAATTGGACAGGTCGTGACGGTGGAGAAGCAAAATGGGAAGTACACGCTGATTACATGACAGTTGTTCCCCGTACAGGTGACATCTCAAGTAAAGAGACCTTCACGGATCATTTTCTACACGTCGAATTTATGTGTCCTGATATGCCTGAAGCAAGTGGACAAGGGAAAGGGAATAGCGGTGTATTTCTACAGGGAAGATATGAGATACAGGTCTTGGATTCTTACGGTATAGAAGTACCCGGCAAAGGAGATTGTGGTGCAATTTACAATCAATTTGCTCCCCTTGTCAATGCCTGCAATCCACCTCTTGAATGGCAAACGTATGATGTCATCTTCCGTGCGCCTCGGTTCAACGATGACGGAGATATGATTGAAAACGTGAGAGTGACGGCAATACAGAACGGATTGGTAATCCTTAATAATGTACAGTTACCTGGAACGACTGCTGGGGGTGCTGGTTCAGATTTAGCAAAACCTGGACCGCTTCGTCTGCAAGACCACGGTAATTTAGTTCAGTATCGAAATATTTGGGCAGTTCACTTACCGCTTGAAGGTTCAGATCAGTATTAAGAGTGTGTCAATTCTCAACATGTCATATTGTGTAGGTGAGGTATCAATAATCGCCTACAATAGACATCAATAGGGAAAAACTTTGTCAAAAAATGTAATAATCATAGCCGGTCCAAACGGTTCCGGAAAATCGACTTTTGTATCCGAATATCTCCGCGATTCAGAGATTTCTGTATATATCGGTGCCGATGCAATTGCGGAAAGACTGGTATCCAGACCGGAAGATATGGACAGCGTTAAAGTTCAAGCTGGTAGACTTTTTATAAAAGAAATCCAGGAACTGATCCAAAATAGCACAGATTTTATTGTAGAGGTGACGCTTGCAGGTAAAGGACTTGCGAGAACTATCTCTCAATTAAAAGATGCTGGCTATACGGTTACCATTGTTTTTATATTTCTCAAATCGGCTGAGACAAGTGTTGCCCGTGTACGGAATCGAGTACAGGGTGGTGGACACCATGTGCCAACGGAAGATGTCATTCGTCGGTTTTATCGGAGTAAGTACAACTTCTGGTATACTTATAGAAACTTGGTAGATCGGTGGAGTCTGTTCTATAATTCTACGGAACACTTTCAAAAAGTTGCTTCAGGTCAAGGGAATGAAGTTAAGGTGCTTAATGATACTTACTTTGAAACATTTATGCGAGACATTCGCAATGGAGGCACATAATGCATAACGACAAACTAAGTCTTGAAACACATGAATGGGCAGATGAGATGCTGCGCATTGGCAACCGTGCTGTCAAAAGAGCACAAGAGGAGAACCGCAAAAAAGGGATCCCGAATGTGTATGATATTAACGGACATCGTTACTACGAACTTCCGAACGGTGAACTGACGACAGAAGACCCGTATCCGTTATCAAAAGAAAAGGAGAAATAATGGCAAATCAACCACTCCCCACAATCCCTCGCAGACGATTAGGTAGAACAGAATTAAGTATTCCTGTTGTCCCATTCGGCACACAAGGATTTGGGAATAACTTCGGTTTTGTATCAGATGAAGATGCTATAGATTTAATCAAACACTCGATCTCAATTGGGGTAAATCATTTTGATTGTGCACGCTGTTACGGAGATTCTTTACGAAAACTCGGTCTGGCGATGAAAGAGATTCCACGTGAAGATGTCATAATTACCGGAAGGCTCTGTTGTCACTCAGCAGCGGAATGGGGTGGTTATGGACAAGGGAGACCCAATTATTCTGCAGACCGTGCCATCGCTGATCTGGAAGATCAATTGAAAATACTCAACATCGACTATCTGGATGGGATGTTAATACATGATCCTGGTGAGATTGACCCCACACTTGAAAAAGACGGTACACTTGCGGGTTTACTGAAGTGTAAGGAGCGTGGACTTGTTAACTTCGTCGGGTATGGTATGCATCCGCATGATTTCCATCTGAAAACTATCGCAACGGGTGATGTTGATCTGCTCCTATGTTTCAATGATTACAATCTCATCAGACAATCTGTTAAGGATACTATATTACCTGCAGCAGCGGAAGCAGACGTGGGTGTGATGAATGGGTGGTCTATCTTACGTGGTATCCTCACAGGTGTTGATCTGGATGCTGAAATTGAACGAGGCAGATGGAGAAAAGAGGGTGATGTCGCAGCATCATACCCAATTTGGCAATGGTGTGTTGAGGAAGGCATTAGTATACTTCAACTTGCACTACAGTTCTGTCTTAAGGAGGAACGCATACACGGGAACAATATCGGAAGTCTTAACATTGAACAGTTAGAGATGAATGTACGGGCAGCGAGTGCGCCTCTACCAGATGAAGTCTGGGAAAAATACGAACAAAAATTCGGATCACAGGGGTGATTGCTCCAAGAATTTGTGGGTTGCCCGGGGTAGCGGATATCCTGATACTTCAGTCACGTCAACCCATTTCGCATCTATTGGACCATCAAGCACAACTTCACCCGATACATAGTCACATTGGAAAACATCCACAACTATTTTATAGTGTGTAAATGCGTGTTTCACGCGGGTGAGGTATTGTAGATTTGAGATAGATACGTTAACAGTTTCATTGATGATGCGGAAGCAGCCCTTCTCTGACGTCTCATCTTCTGTTAGACGTCCGTTTGGGAATTCCCAGAGTCCGCCCAATAAACCATCAAGTGGACGTTGGATAAGCAATACCTTAGATTCTCTGTAGATTACTGCAGCTACCATCTGATGTTCGGGTATTGCTTTTGTTGTGCGTCTTTTCGGATATTCACTCTGACTACTCTTGTGGAACACTTCGCAATACGTTTTGACGGGACATACGAGACATGTTGGGGATTGTGGACGGCAGATAGTAGCACCTAATTCCATCATCGCTTGATTAAAAAGCCCTGGTCGCTGTCTATCCAATAATTCGTCTGCATGCTGTTGAAAAACTTTGGTTGATGAAGCATCGTTAACGGGTGCTTCGAGTTGGTAGAGTCTTGACAATACTCGTTTTATGTTACCATCAACTGCTGCGTAAGGTTGATCGAACGCGATGCTTAGAACTGCAGCAGCACTGTAATCCCCTACACCTGATAGTTTCCTGAAGGTATCATATTCTTTAGGGATTTCTCCATCAAGCTCCGTGATAACAGTAACGGCTGCCTTGTGTAGATTTCTTGCCCGGGCGTAATACCCTAAGCCTTCCCACACCTTTAGCACATCTTGCAGCGGTGCCGCTGCAAGTTGTTGGACGTTTGGGAACCGTTCTATAAATTTCTGATAGTAGTCAATGACTTTAATGACCTGCGTTTGCTGTAGCATGACCTCTGAAACCCAGATTAGGTAAGGATCCTGAACACCTCGCCACGGCAGTTTGCGTTGATGTTCCTCAAACCACTTTAGTAGCGATTCTTGGAATTCGTCTTTTGATTCTGATAGATTTTTTTTGTTCATAATCAGCCTTCAGAACTATAGGGCTAATGCTATCCGAAACCCGACGTTATGTACTGCCCGTGTCGGTTCATAAGATGCTCGATTTGCACACCTTGCAGCAAACTCTCCTCGTGGAAGCCATGAAGCACCACGTATGACTTTTCTTCTCCCTTCAGCTGCACCGATGGGGTTTATCGGATCAGAATATTTATAGGTATCAATATGGAACCAATCGCTACACCAATCGTAGGCGTTTCCTGCCATATCATAACAACCGAAAGGACTAATTCCATCAGGGTAACTCCCAACAGGTGTTAACTTTTTTAGCCGAGATTCAGCCGTATTTGCCTTGCTTGCATCCCATTCATTACCCCATGGATATTCTCTGCCGTCAGTGCCACGCGCTGCTTTCTCCCATTCTGCTTCCGTTGGCAAGCGGTAGTCTTGACCCGTGAGATGGCTCAGCCATTCAGAGAAATTGGTTGCATCATACCAACTCACACCGACCACTGGACACGTTTCACCATTAAACCGTTCATCATTCCAGAATAGGGGATACCGATAATTTGTCTCTTCAACAAACAGGGCGTATTGTGAATTGGTGACATGATATTTGCCGATTAGATATGCGTCCAACGTAACACTTCTTTGTGGTTCTTCCGGATCAGTTTTTCGCAAACCTGTTGGATAAGTCCCCATTGTAAAGGGTCCTTCAGGAATGGGGATTAGCGTGTAATTGATGGGTTCTATATGCATGCTAAAGTGGAATCTTCATTTAGTTAGAACGTGTAATTTACACCATTATAGCATGACTTTGGGATATTATCAATGGTGTTGTCAGTTGAGGTGCGTAAAGTTTTGCCAAGAAGCTTCAGGAGCATATCCACCTCCTCCGCGCTTTCCGCGATCATGCCTGTAGCACATTCTGTTAGATTGTGCTTCTTTATACAAACACATTCATCCCTCATTACCCTTCTCCCTACCCATCCATTTTGATATATCTAATGCAGAATACCAAACGCGTATTCTGCCACATTCATCCTTGATTGTGCTTCTTTATACAACCCCATTCATCATACATTTTGTGCCTCTTTGTAGCACATTCTGTTAGATTGTGCCTCTTCCTCCAAACACATTCATCCCTCACTCCCCTTCTCCCTACCCATCCATTTTGATATATCTAATGCAGAATACCAAACGCGTATTCTGCCACATTCATCCTTGATTGTACTTCTTTATACAACCCCATTCATCATACATTTTGTGCCTCTTTGTAGCACATTCTGTTAGATTGTGCCTCTTCCTCCAAACACATTCATCCCTC
>JAJEJA010000086.1 GCA_022828145.1 Candidatus Poribacteria bacterium
CGTGAGTTTGATAAATCATTTCGGTTGCGTTCACTCACACCATTTCGTATCCGATAGGCGTGCATTGTAGCACAAACTTTCAGTTTGTGGCACATTTTCGCAAACTGGAAAGTTTGCGCTACATTTATCAAACTCACGTTAGTTATACACCGGGATCCGACACTATGGCATCACTTAACACCTCAATCGGATGTTTAGGTAGAATTCCGGTGCCGTGTTGTAACTGATGCCTACACGAAAAACCGGCCGCTGCGACCATAAAGTTCCCAGACTGTTTACGAATGCTCGGAAATAGACGCAGCTCACCAATGTTCATAGATATATCGTAATGCGTTTTATCATAGCCGAATGAACCTGCCATGCCACAGCAGCTCGAATCAATCACAGTGACACTATGTGCCTTAGGTAATTCCAGCATTTGCAGAACGGGTTGGATGCCATCAAGTGCCCTCTGGTGACAATGTCCGTGCAGTAGTATTTTTCGGTGCATGTCCTTAAATGTGAATGGTAGTTCACCATCATGATGCAATTGAAGAATAAACTCTTCTAATGCGTAGGTTGAATCAGCAACCTGTTTTGCTTTTTTCGTGTTTATGAGATCAACATAGTCATCATTCAAAGCGGAAGTACAACTCGGTTCACAACAGACTATCGGTATGCCTTCCTCAACATAAGCATGGAGTTGTTCAATATTGTAATTGGCGTTATCAATTGCTCTATCAAGCATCCCTTCCGAGATAAGCGGTCTTCCACAACAACGTTTCTCCGGTATAATCACCTCAAATCCAGCAGCTTCCAACACGTGTACTGCTGCCTTTCCGATATTGGGTTCGCTATAGTTCATGAAGGTATCGTGAAAGAGGACAACTTTTTTATTATAAGTGTTCTGAGACTTCCGTTTTCTAAACCACTTCTCAAAGGTCTGATGTACGAAAGTCGGCATATCGCGACGACGGTCAACTCCGAGTATTTTCTCAGCCATCCATTTAGAAATTGGATTGTTCGTTGCCCAATTGGAAAAGGGAGCAAACATTGAACCGTATACAGCAAGCGACCCTATTTCACCAAATAAACGATTACGTAATGGCAGTCCATTTGCATTTCTGTAATGTGCTAATACCTCATATTTAATCTTCGCCATGTCAACGTTAGAGGGACATTCTGCCTTACACGCTTTACAACCAAGGCACAAATCAAGGACATCATAGAGTCGTTCACTGGTGAAATCTTTGTGTGGTATGGCACCCGAGATGATTGAGCGGAGGGCATTTGCTCGTCCCCGTGTAGAATGTTCCTCTTCACGTGTTGCAATAAACGATGGACACATAGTACCCGTAAGCGTCTTTCGGCATGCACCAACACCGTTACACATTTCAATAGACCTCTCGAATCCATCCTGTGCAGAAAAATCGAAATATGTATCGATGTTAATGGTGTTGTATTTTGGTCCGAAGCGAAGATTCTCAGTCATAGGAGGCGGGTCAATGATTTTGCCTGGGTTCATAATGCCATCAGGATCAAACGCATTTTTTACCTCTCGCAGTGCCTGATAGACCTGTGAACCGAACATACTCTCAATCCATTCACTCCGCACAAGTCCATCACCGTGTTCGCCACTCATCGCACCGTCAAGGTCCATCAGTAGGTCCCGTACCTCTCTGGCAATACTATGCATCTTGTGAATATCAGACTCAGATTTCAGATTGATGACGGGCCGGTTATGGAGGAGTCCGACACTGGCATGTGCATAGTATGAAGCTGTTGTATCATGTCTCGTGACGATTTCGTCAAATCGTTGCACATATTCGGGTAGGTTTTCTATAGGCACAGCAGCATCCTCTACAAATCCTATCGGTTTTGCATCCCCTTTCATCCCCATTAACAGACCGAGTCCTGCCTTTCGTGTTTCCCACACGCGTGCCTTTTCTTCGGGTGTGAAGCACCGCACAAAAGCGTAGCCGAAACCATCGCTCTTCAATGTCTTTTCAAGATGATCCATCTGTTCATGTAATTCTGTTTCTGTCTGACCGTAAAACTCAACAGCAAGGAGTGCTTCCGGTTCACCTTGAATAAAACTGGTTAGACGTGAAAACTCTATAGAACCTTGTGCCATACCGAGTATAGTTTTATCAATCAATTCAACTGCTGTGGGATGACACGCTAAGATGGGTTGCATTGCCTCCATAGCAGCGATTAGCGACTTGAAGTGTACGACACAGAGGCACGTCATCTTAGGGACGGGAACAAGGTTCACAGTCGCTTCAACTGTTGTCGCAAGTGTGCCTTCTGAACCGACAACAATCTTTGCTAAACTGAATGGACGATGGTTATCGCAGCCATCTCTCCGGTAAGGGGTTACCTCTTTTGAACCTGCGTCAGATACATACTCATCAAGATTGTATCCTGCAACCCGACGTAGAATACGCGGGTATCGTTTACGAATCTCATCGGCATTCTCATCACATATTCTGCAAACTTCTCTATAGATATTTGCTTCTAAGGACTTACCCTGTTTCTTTGTAGCGACTTCAGGAAAGGATAACGGGGAGGCTGTTATTTCATCAGCATTAGCAAGCACAAGGTCTAACGACATGACATGATCAATCGTCTTTCCGTAGATGAGGGAATGTGAACCTGCGGAGTTATTACCAATGGTGCCGCCGACATTGGCACGGCTGCTCGTAGCCACATCAGGCGCATACATCAGTCCGTGTGGTTTGAGGTGGTGGTTCAGTTCATCAAGGATGATTCCAGGTTCAACCCGCGCCCAATGCTCATCAACATCATACGCAATCAGTTTGTTCATATACTTGGACATATCCAACACGATCGCTTTGCCGACACATTGTCCCGCCAGGCTTGTTCCACCACCGCGAGGCAGAATAGGGATCTGTCGTTCAGCTGCTATCTGTATCGTTCGGATCACATCCTGTTTATGTTTCGGAACAACAACACCGATGGGTTCTATCTGATAAAGACTCGCATCAGTGCTGTAGAGTGCTTTTGAGTATGGGTCAAATCGCACTTCTCCTTGTATTGTATTCGTGAGAAGTTGCTCAAGTGACGGTTCAGAATTTGGCATCCGTTTTCATATCCTAAATTAACTTGACAATCTGATACTTGATAAGTATAATAATTAGACCTCTAATTGCCCCTGTGGTGGAATTGGTATACACGGCAGGTTGAGGGCCTGTGCCTTAATTGGCATGCTGGTTCGAGTCCAGTCGGGGGCATCCCTTCCAATTTTTATTGCTCCTACAGAATACAGTCGCGATTCAGAGATCGCTCAGACAGAAGAGGTCTTATACTTCTGTTGCGTCAATTCCTTTACATTTATTGATTATACTTGATGGGGCGGTGGATTGTCAAGCGAAGTTTTACGGAATTGTCACTCCGAAATAGAGAGACGGGTATATATATCCGTGAGTGGCAACTTGCATTCAATGGAATTGAGTTTTAGAACATCTTGTGGTGCTTCAAGCGTCTTTGCTATCCACTGTGTTTCAATGAGGCGGTAGTGTTCAACGCGCATTCTCTCTTGTGATACCAGGACATATTCCCGCAGCGTGTCAAGCTGCTGATAATGTGCAAACTTTTCACCTCTGTCAAATGCTTCGGTTGATGGGGACAATACCTCTACGATAAGGATCGGGTTGAGGAGCGTGTCAAAAACATTATCTTCAAAGCGGAGTTTATCACACACAACGACGACATCTGGGTAGAAATAAGAACCTGTCTGTTCTGTTTTCACACGCATATCGCCGCTATAAACGAAGCAACCATGTTTTCTGAGTTGTATGTTCAGTTCAGTAGTGATTTCCACTGTGAGAATGTTATGTGCGTTACTTGCACCTGACATTGCAAGTATTTCGCCGTAGATGTATTCGCTTTTGGTTGTCGCATTTCGTTCTGCGTTGATGTATTCTTGAGGTGTGATATACTTCTCAACTGGCACGGCTGACAGGTTGTATCTCCTACGTGTTAGGCATTGACAAATCCAATAATAGACATTCTGTTAGATTGTGCCCCATTATTTGAAGTGTAGCACATTCTGTTAGATTGTGCTTCTTTTGTAGCACATTCTGTTAGATTGTGCCTCTTTGTAGCTGCTCAAAGTCATATAATGATCCAGAAACCCTTCCGTGCCCATCTATGTAACTGGCGTGTTCTCCGCGTAATCCGCGATTCTGACAAATAGAGTGACAAAATATTTACACACCCTTGTCATCCGTTCGGCGCGTATGACAAGGTCAACGTTTGCACTGCCGAGGACGGTGATCTTGGTTGCTGTATCGGTTTACACTTCTGTACCATCAATTCCTTGTAAGAATGCCTCAACGCTGGGTATGTCAATTGCTGTGAGATGTAGATCTGTCAAATGATCAAGATCCTCAATAGATTCAAGAGCATCCGCAACAGGTTGCACATCGCTCAACGGAAAACGTTTTGTAAGCACAGACTGAATATTATTGATGAAAGTGTCACGTGCACCTTGCTTTCTTAGATGTTCAATATAGGGAAAAGGTGATTTTTGCATCATTTCCTCCGATATAAGTTTTTGTATAAATGTAAGGTCATATTCTAAGCTACCCAACGTTGATAGCGCAAACAACAACGTTCCACGCGTCTGTGTATCAACAGGTGCGCTAACTGTCTTCTCAACACATCTTTCCAACCATGCTTCTTTGTCCATGCCCTCTGGTGGCTTCATCAAAGGTGTAAACGGTAACAGTCCAACAGATGCTGCATCCAAAAACGACTCACCCTCTAAATCCGCCAACCGAATCACCTGATACCCGTGCCGCAAACCAAATTCAACACTTCCATAGTGATAACCACCCGGGTCGGTCTTCCCTGCCTTCGGACTCAGATATAATACAACAGAATACACAGGCAGTTCATGTCGTAGCAAGAGTTCACTTGCATAAGAGATCACCCGCAACGGCATCGGTTTATCTCTACTATCCTCCGTTTGCACCTCTATATGCAGAAGGACTGTCTCATTGTGCCATTGCACCTTAAATGTCATATCATTGCGATGCACCTTAACAGTTTGTTGCTCGGTGTCAAGCGTCTCTAAAACTTTGACATCGGGTGTGCCAAAGGATAACTTGGCAAACTCATAAGCGAACATAGCCATTAGATACTTCACAATTTCATCAAATTGTGCCATGTTATGTGTTACGCCTTTCGGACAAGTACTTTTATTGATTATACTTGATGGGACGGTGAATTGTCAAGGTAAGTTTTTTTGGAAGGGTGTGAAGTTATTGCACTCTATTTGTCTGAACCAGGATTTTCAGGAATATAGGATTTCCAGGATAATTTGACCCTTGTGTCTCGCCCGGTAGGTTCGGTTTCCTATCTCTTTCAATCTATAACAAGAATATCGTATCCTGTCGCTTTGTTCTGTTTTAATTCCTTATAACTTTCAAGTGCCCGTTCACGTTGTCCTGCGTATTTTCCCTGAAATCTACTAAGAATGAACATCGCGTAGTACTTCAATGCTTCCGCTTTGTGAGTCTTGGCAAGTTTTTTGTCTTTTTCTGAGTTCCCACTGGTGTATTCAGCTGCCGCACCAAAGGGATCATCATCTGGATGCGCTAAAAATGCCCAAAGACCGTGGTTTATACGAGCAATTTCAAGATAAGCCATGTAGATCTCTGTCAGTCCACTTTTTTGGTATTTCTTGACATAAGCATATAGTGCTTTGAGCGTTTTTTGTGCATCACGGGGTGCCGGAGCTCCTTCTTGTATGAGATAGTATTCAGCTGCTGGACGCCACTCACTATCTGGATAAAGTTCAACTAAACGTTTCAGGAAGCCATAATGATACAGAAACGCTCCACCTATTTCAAAGTAAGCAAAACGAGCACCTAACCGATTTAATATGTCAACCTTTCCCCATTCTTTTGAAAGATCACCTCTTATAAAACCTCTACCCTTGTGTTCTTGATAATACTCCCTATATTCGTCCGTGAGTTCTCTTTGAAGTCTATCAGAAAGCATGTTAGCGAGCCAGAGTGCTTTTTCCTGGTCTTCGCTTTTTTCATCGGTAGTTAACAATGGTTCCAAAGCGAGTAGAGCATCATAAAACTTTAACGCTGTGATTAAACCCTCACTCTTTTCAAGTGGACGTTCAGTTTCCCCAAACGATAAAGTCAACGTGAAAAGACAGAATGCCACGATAAGTAATGTTAGAAATCTCATCTTTTCTCCTTATCCTTTTGAAGTTTTGAGTATATTTAACGTGATAACTTAATTTTAAATAGCGTTTCTGTGCTGGACATCCCATACGACAATTTGCAGATTAGATCTCATCATGATTTCTCCTTTAAAAAGACATACTTTACCAAAAGAAACTGTCCTATAAGAACGATTAATCCACAATTTAAAGGGGAGTAAAAGCGCAACCATGGACTTGTGTTTACCGCCATACTGAAAAATAAAACACCAAAACCGAGCGAAATGCTGTTAACAACTTCTAACAAGAAAAGCACGATTAAGTGTGGACTCATAGGATTATACATTTTAGGTTCATCAGGGTTCGTTGGCAGAAAACTCTTAGTTCTTGAAGCAAGGGTGCCGCGTGCAAACAAAACTTTTCTGATAGTGTTTGCGTGCCTTACAGCATCTACAAAATCACTTCTATTCTGAACAAGCATGCAAACAGTGGCGAGACCAACTACAAAGGCAAGAATGAGTAAGCATCCAAGAAAAATTTGTACCGTGAGTTCCAGGTCGTTTGACTGCGTATGAGAGAGGAATATAATTGCGAACGCTGCAATCGCAACCACAGCATGAAAAGAGAAGGCAAACCTTAGGTGTGAGACTCTAAGATTTTCATAGTGCTGAATTAAATCAATTGTTTTCCCATGTTCTACTAATAAGAAATCAACACCTTCTTGTTCATTCATTGATGCTTCTCCTTAGTCCGTGCTATCTGTTGCAGGCAACGGTTACGACACTAAATCCGAGCATTACAATTCGCTATAATCCCCTTTAAATACCTCTCTAACGTGCCAACCGATAAACTCTTCTGGATAATAGGATAGCATGGCGAAATCATTGGCGTACCTGTCCATCAGATGCTTCACGATTTCATCATATTGTGCCAACTATGTGTTATACCATTTCGGACAAATACTTTTATTGATTATACTGGATAGGTAGTGGGTTGTCAAGGGAGCTTTTTGGGCGGAAGGGGTGAGGTAGTCGCGGTAAATTTATTCTTCTATCAACTGCATAATTTCATCAGCACCGAAGTTTAGTATAAATTCTGCGTAATGGCTTGAGAACACATCTCTTAGATAGGTCTCTAATTCAATTTCAGATTCAGCACCATTTTCGTTTTCTTGAACAACTTGATACTTATGTGCCTTTGTAATTGAGTACAGAAACAACGTGTGAGCATATACAGAAGCAATATATTTTCTATTACCTATTTCAATTTGTTCCTCGCTCGGATTTCTATTTTTGGCATGAAAATTTTTCAAAACTGTGCTGTCCATGTTGATGTAAACCCTTTCTAACTTCTCTCCATTTACCATAGGGTACATTACAGTTCCGAAGTTCATATCCTCGCCTGTTGCCTCTGCGACTTGTTCCCAAGTTAAATCACCATTTCTCTCAGGTCTTTCTTCTTGATACGCGAATGTCAGGTCAGGTAACCCTAAGGTTGGCATTTCCTTTTCTTTAGTTTTTGGTGAAGGTTCTGAAGGGTCTTTAGGTTCGGTGATTTTTACCCAGAATAGTTCCTCTAATTCTTCAGTTGGACTAGTTAAACTGACTTTGATTTTCGCCTCATCACCGACCTGTACCTCTTCTTTTGGGTTAAGATGAATCTTAATTGTACCATCTTGTGGACTACTCTTACGCGCATTGAATACATCGTCAATCCTATCAACCTTTCCTGGAGCAGTTCCTCCGTCTGTTTCATTTTCTTTATAGTCGAGAATCGCAATTCTTAGTTCTCCAGGTTCTACTATACGATCAAAGTAATTATTCTCCACATCTGTGTCAAATAGAATTGTTTTTTCTCCATCCTTAGGTATTGTCACTGCCTCTTGTTCTGATTTTCCATTGCTCCTGCGTTTAAAAATTGCGGGGAATCGTTGTGGATTAAAGGGTTCAGATTGCTTTTTTCTCGTTTTTCTCTTGGTTGAACTATCGGTATTTCTATTGTGATTACCTTTAACCTTCAAGTCCAGATTTAATGTTTGGTCCAGCAATTTCAGCAGATCTTTGTTTCTAACGATATTTTTTGCAAAAGTTTTTATCAATTCATTTGTATCCCCACTCTCAACAGTTATTGAATCTTTTCGTCGTTTGTTGATTTGCGCTAAGCGTCCATTTTTGCCACCAAGCTTATCTGCCAAATATTTCCGTAACGATCTTGTTTCTTCACCATCTTTCAATCGATCGCGAGATGCCATAAATAACTCTTTTCGGAAATCGTAGTTCATGTTTGTACAATCAACATGAATTAGAAGATGTTCCTTAAGTAGATTCAATTTGAGAGATCGGGTTATGAATTCCAATGTGTAATGACCATGTGTTTGCCCATTGACAGAAAAAAGCACAGACATGTTATTTTTGAAAAACTCTTGCCGAATTGTAGTTTTCGTCTCTTTGACAGATTTGTCATCAATTTTTGTTCTGAAAACATAACACGTCACTTTCATCTTTCCGAAAAGCGCGTCGTCAAATTCTTCTGAAAAAAAATCTTCAACGTACTTGTTATCTTCCAGTTCTAATCTGCGTTTTAATCCATATAAACCTCTTCGCAAAGAACTCTTAGGATAACGTTCCTCTTTTTCAATTGTATAGACTGGCAATACAGGTTCGAACAGATACTCGTTGATACTCAGGTTCAAATCCCTTGAAATATCTGAGATGCCGGAAGGGAGATCGTAAGAATAAAGTTTGATGATTGTTCCAGTTGTGAAAACTCTGTTATACAGACTCAAATCTTGCCTATCTGCTTGAAAAGTTGGGATATTTCCATCGATCTTTAGGTATTCGTACCATGTATTCTTTTTAGTGCTTTCTTCTGTCTTACTCCGTGGATGTTCTCTGATTAATGTAAAACCAAATTCCCCTGTGTTATCGTAACGCTTTGAACCAATTAACTGGTATCGTTTTTTACCACAAAACACAATAGCACCACTTCCACCCATGTTGTATCTGCCTTGAACAAAGTGAATCTCGTTTTTATTCCCGCGTAATAGTGAAAGAAAGGTGTTTTCGAATTCTTCAGGGTGCTGCCCTTCACCATCATCGTAAATAATTAAGGAAGTCTTACCCCTCGGTCCATCGGCGAGGATTTGGATGCTTTCAGCTTGCTGATTTCTGGAACTTGGTAGATCCCAGTCTCTATGTTTAGGAAAAAAGAAGGTTCTAGCTTCATCCATGGATCTTGGTGCTTGAGAAGATTTAGGATCTATACCTGCTTCCATACATTTTTTCATTAGAACTGCATCCATTGAATTGGTGATTTTCTCAATCAGAGCAGCTATTGGAGCAGATTGCTGGTTTTCAATAACACCAAAGTTGTTTTCGTGACCACCAAGGGGATGCCAATTTTCAGGCGTAAAAATATTACGGTGAGCGTTGACGATTTTATCAATATCGTCCTGTGTTTGGGCAAAATACAATTTGTTGAAAAGTTGTCTCATATTCATTTATAGATTATTTTGTATAGCATAAATAGCAGCTAGTGTTACATTTCATCATTAAAATCGCTATAAAACCAATGAATATCAGGTTATCTTCTGCAGATTAGATAAGTCCTTTCAGAACTATAGAAGTCTTATCAGGACTGAATTCTGAGTTAACAATGCAAATACAATCTAGTAACCAAGCCAAGGGGCTATTACGTCCCATGCAAGTTGTAGAATGTTTTTTGTCCGTTTCTGGATAAGGCACTTAGTCTAGTCGGACACCTTAGCAATGGGATCTAGCATGTCAAGCCGTACTTGTTTCTTGAGTAGATTTTCGGTCCGCTTCGGAAAAGTTAAACCTTCATTCTTGGCTTCTTCAAATTGACTCTTTCTTTCTTCTTCTGTTTTTGCGGCTAACGCACGGTAAAATAATTGTTTCTTAGTCCAAGGTGCGTTACCAACACTTGAATTTTCCTTTTGTGGAAGCAAGATAATGTTTCCTATCGTATGACGAGTATATAATTCATCATATATTTCATCATCCCAGCCACCGGATTTCGAAACGGGTGCTACATGTTCAATGGTTTTATATTTATCATCTTGCCACTTACTAAAGTTAAGAAATGCTAATTGATCACTATGTATTGCATCTTCTTCACGGATAAGGAGACCTGGATTTCCATGATCTGTCGTAGAGTTATCTGAAGCTGCAAAGAGCAAAAATCGACACAAAGGCTTTGAAGAATCGGCTAAAGGCACTTCACATACGCGAGAAACCCAAGTTTTCTTGTCTTCCACTCCGAGACGCGAGGTAGCCAAATATGTTTTCAATGTTTCCTTAAGTTCATCTAAACTCGGGAGCGAATTTGAATAGTCTAGACCAGTGCAAAACCTTCGCATCATCTTTCTAAAATCAGTATCAATTCCTCCAGTAGTTCCTGTTATTGAGCGTCTTAGGACGAGAAAAGCGGTAAGTGCCATTACAGCATGAGTGAAAGTATCCTCTTTTTCATCATGCTGATATTGTGCCCAATATCGTGCCATTATTGGAAGTGCCAGACTCGTTTTCATATCAGCAATGAACGCGCAACATAGTTTAAGTCGATTGCTTGTATCGTTGGAATGAATACTATCAAGAGTGCGGATAGAATCTTTGTTCCAATAAGTTTGCCGAAAATCTGCGATATCCGCTAGCGATTGAACGATTCGATTTTTAAGATTTGAATTCGCCGCTCTTTCAAATCTTGTTCTCAAATAAATACGCTGTTCAGCAAGGTTCTCTGGTAACTTGTAACCTTCCATGTATAAAGCAAATGTCACAAGTAAGTCTCTTGTCTCGTTTTGCCGTTTGTCATTTTCAAGATAAATGTGGTTTAAATTTTCTTCAAGCCTTTCAAAATGTTTTGCACTCTCAGTTATACTAAAGTTTCCATATCCGTTTTCACGTTCAAAACGCATTACCTGAGGTTTGAACGTTTCAATAGCTGTCAGCGGTTCACCGGTTGTATTTAGAGAATCAAATATATCAAAGGCAGCATTTTCGTCGCTTGTCTCAATCCGCATTAGAACAACTGATTTCAATACATAATGAGAAAATAACATAAGTCGGACTAGACCATGTGAATCGGAATTACTAACTATATCTGAAATTGCATTGTCCTTTTCCGTTCGGTCAGACAGCGTATCCAATTTTTTAAACAATTTGCGCAATCCATCATTCTGAAAATTATCATGACTAATCTGATTGAAATCTAGATCACTTTGAACTGTAGTGTCTGAAGTATCATTTCCTTTATAAATGCCTAACTTTACTTGTTTTTTAATGTACTCATAGTTTTGAAAAAATCGAAGTGTATCAGCGTTTTCATCTGTTGGATCTGGAGAGAAAGTAGAATCGTTTTGTGAATAGTAATTGTCAAAATCATGTAAGAATTTGGCAATTACAGAATGATATTTTGCCTCAGAGTGGCTAAATGCCCGGTTATCATCTTGCAAACGAACTACACGAGGGAACCCAGATTTTTCACCATTGCTATGAAGTTGACCTATAACACAGTCATATAGTCTTTCAAGAATAAAATCAATTTCCTTTTTTATCCAATCTATCGTAGGTTGTTGAAGATTGTTAGTGTTGTTTTTTCGTAGGGATAATTCTTCAGTTAAAGCACAGCAGAGGAGAATTAATGTTATTAATCTCTGCTGTCCGTCAACTACAGAGAGTGAAGTTCCACCAAATGTAGATTCTGGATCCTCTTTTACAAGAATTAATGTGCCGAGGAAGGTATATGATTCATTATTAGATGTGGAAAGATTATAGAATCTATTTAGGCAATCCTCTAGGAGACGCTTGATATTATCTGCGTTCCAATCGTAGGTCCGTTGATATTCAGGAATACGAAAACCTACATTTTTATTATGGCAAGTCATTGTGTCTTGATAATGATCAGATTTTGCGAAGTAAATCTTTGAGACTGGTTGTAGCACGTAGAATCTCCTTATAATGAATTTCACTTATGGCAAATCAAACACGGTTCTTCGTCATCCTCATCATCGTGAATATCGGTCAAAATTTCTATCAGTCGGCGATTCGGTTTTTCCTTTTTCTTAGATGCTTTCGCCTTTTCTGTGTTAATCTTGATTTGTTCTATCCGTTCTGGATTCGCCAATTCCTCAAGACTTTCCCCCTGACTCCACGTGAACCGTTCCCCTGTCTCCGAATTAAACTTCTCATAACCTTTGGCAAGTTCAAACAAATCCGGGTGTTGCTCTAAAAGTCCTACCCATTCAGATTTACGTTGGAAGAAGCAGAAATAGCAACCGGAACGTGTGCGCCACTTGTAATAGTCGGGTAAACCTAGTCCTTTCTCCTCAAGAATTTGGTAAACATCATCTTTGGTAATACCATCCTCTTTAAATGGATATTTAGGGATTATATTCCGGAGAGAGGTAGTCTTCAATGGTTTGAATCCAACACGATCTTCATCTGCACGGATGGCGATGTAGTGATATACTTTATCTTTACCAATGTTCTCCTCTACGTATTTCTCAAAAGGTCTAATCTTAAGTTGGATGGTGCACCAACGGACTTGAGACGATGGCAGCATTCCACCTTGAATTGTCAACCAATGGTCAAAATCACGTTCTACATTGAGACGTATTATCTTCTTACCGAGAATCACTTCAAGGCGGTCCAAAAACTCGTAGGTCTCTGGTAATTCCTTTCCAGTATCCGTAAAAAAGTACTCCATCTCTGGCACTCTGTCGCGCATATAAACGGCAAGTGCTGAGCTGTCTTTTCCTCCAGAAAGTCCGAGAAGATGACGTACATTTTTTGCCATGTTCACTCCTGAAAATGTTTATGTTGAAAACCGTTATTTCCACATTAATTTTAACATAAAGCAGAGAAAATGTAAACTAATTTTTATTATCAGAATTTTCTTGCTGTTGCTTCCATTCTTGTGAAATTCGCGCTAAAATAGCACTACGAATATCTAAATTGTCATCTATGTTAAACTCATCAAACGCTTGTTTTATTGCTTTTCCTATTTCCGGAACTTGTGTCTCAACGGTAATTGGCATGGTGACAACCCACTCCTTTTCAGATTGATTTGGTCTGGTAATTCCTACCCGAATCGGCTCACCTTCCGATGATTTAGCTTGTTGTAGTTTTTCATAGTATACCGCTTTAAAATGTTGGAATTTCCTTGCAAGTTGAGAAAGGTTAATCTCAAATTGTGCCTTATCTGTTTCTGTCCAAGATGCGGGCGGTTTGTTGACGACAAAAGTTGCAATTGCTTCAAGCCAATTATTGAAATCAAGTTCACTATCGCAAATTCGCGTTAAAAGTGCTGTGAGTTGTGTGCCACTTGTAATTTCCTCTAACGGTTCAGCCATATTTCTTAATTCTCTGTGGAGTTCTTCCCCTTTGCATTCTAAAGAGAAATTAGATGCTATCTGTTGCTCAATGCAATTTAGCAAAGAGGGATACGCTTGTATAAGTTCTGCTAATGCGTTTCGCAATGATTTAAAGAATCGGTCTGTTTTTGAGTTCTTATCTGATTCTGCACTGAAAGGAGGATATCCCACAATTTTGGGTAAATCATGAAAGAGCAGTGTATCAGGTTCGCGCGCATCAAAAACGACTTTGCGGAGGTTTTTGGCATCTTCACTCAGAGTTTGGGTTGATATGGTATATTTGGGCAACCGGGCAACAAAAAGCATAAGTGGTGTTGCCACTTCTAACAGATTTGGCGTATCAGAAGTTTGATCTGATACCTCTAATATCTCATTTAGAACATCTAAATATTTTGCCAAAACATCTGTTCGTAAGTCTGTCAAACGGAAAGCCTTGAGTTCAAATCTATCCGGTGCTTTAAGTAATCGTTCAAAGACAGGTATTGACAGATCAGGAACAAAGGAGTTTTTTTCATAGAGTGCTACTTCTGTTCTGTAACATAACATCGCAGCACATAACAGAATTGGTATTGGACCACTTCGTACACCGAGCGGAGGTTCCATAAGGCGTTTGTATAGTTTTTTAATAGGTTGTCGTTTGCCTTCACATTCTGTAAAAAATTCCTCAATTTTATTCCATGTATGTTGTATTCTGATCTTATCGTTTTTTTTGTTTGGTTTATTGAACCCCCATTTACCATATCTCTGGCGATGTATTCCTGAATTCAATAAGAGGGAACGGTAAATGCTCATTTCAGGTGGATAACCTTTGATATTGAGATCTTCTTGTGAACCTTTTTCAAGCATTGCTTGAATTAATATCCTTCTTGCTGCTGTTACTGTACTAGAGATTTTACGCCGATTGATGAGTTCATTCTGAAGAATTGGTGTTTTGCTGTAAACATTCTTACAGACTTTTGAAAGCTGTTCATTCCGCTCATGTTGCGAGTTGATATATAAGCGTTTACCTTTGTAAAACCACACACATGCATTTTCACTGTTTCCGCTAAAAATTGCTTTTAACTGCCTCTCCACATCCGTTTCTACCTCTGTAATTCGCGCAGTGAGTTCTCGTCTTGCGACTCTATCGTTTTGCAATTCTGAGGTATTTTGTTGAATCCAATGTAATTTTGCAATCTCAAAAACTGCCTCTTGTAAACTGCCGATGGAGTTAGGTATTGCAATTAATACTTCTTTTCTATTTACAAATACTGGTTTTTTAACTTTTTCTTGTAAAAGTTTTGCTTCATGTTCACTTGCAGGCAATGCGTAAAGTATAAGTCCATCAGCATCGTCATGGGGTTCTGTCAAATTCGCCTCAAAGTTCTCACAATTGGTGTAGCGAACGGTGAAGTGTCGCAGAGTGCCAGTTTCGAACAGGTGCCTCCTTGCAACGAGGGGACGTGTCGGCATGTAACGCGATAAATTTGTATCAAGGGCAGCCTTTTTGTCAACATGCGTTTCAGCTTCATGAAGTTTCGCCTCAATGTCAATGTCACTCCCTCCCCATAGCACGTAGGTATCATTGTAAAGACGGTGGATAATGATTGAGCGATTTTTCAATGCTGCAAGTGTATCTGCAAATTCGATGTCAAATCCTTCAGTACCATCGTCTAATGCGTAACGTAGCATCTGTTCTGAGGCTTTTAGGTTAGGAATTGGTTCACTAACAATACCGAGCAGACCAATAGTTTTTATCAGTTTAACTGTCATACTCGAAGGTTCTGACAATTGCGTTATTGCGGATTCAATTTCTGCCCATTTTTTGCTGTTACTTGAAGTATAGAGTTTGTTGCCTACCGTCACATTGAGGTAGTCATAAAGTTCAGGGAGCGAAAACGTCGGTAGGTGGTTACCTTCATAATGTCGGTTTGCAAGGAAGTCTTGTAACCCATGCGGTTCACTGGAACTGAGAAAAGCAAAAAGTGAGCGTTCGTTCTGTGCAAACCTTCGGAAAAGCGGTCCGATGAGAAGTGCTACAGTTGGATGAAGAGGTAAACAATTCTCCAAGAGTTGAGTGAATTCGTACTCATTGATTTGTTTGGGTTTTAGTCCTAATTCAATAACAGTATTAAGGTTACCTTTCCATACGATTTCTGAAGGTTTCTCTATTGCTTCTCCTACCAAGCGTAAGACTTGCTCAATGGGTTCGGTAAAGGGAATATCTTCAAACCTTCCTTGCACCTTTGCCCATTCCTCGCGTTGTGA
This sequence comes from Candidatus Poribacteria bacterium, assembly GCA_022828145.1. GTDB lineage: Bacteria > Poribacteria > WGA-4E > WGA-4E > WGA-3G > MSPOR6. Next base: position 15,825 of record JAJEJA010000086.1, read on the forward strand.
TTCAGCTGCGTGTTGTGCATACCTCTCAAAGGCTTGGTGAAGGATAGTTAATAAAAATAACGGTGTATCCTCACTTCGGTCAGCAAATTCGGCAAGGGTTTGTAGGACAAACATATCCCCTTGTGCAGGATAATGGGTAGCATATTCAAGAAACTTCCCAAGCTCATCTATCACAAGCAATAGTCCAGAGCCACCATGTTTTTTAATTTGGCGCGTTGCGGACGCAAACAGTTTAGTTATTTCAGTAGAATGAGGAAATTTCCCTTTTTCTGCCGCTTTCAACAAGGTTGCAATTTTTCTAAGAGGTGAAGATTTTTTTGATATCCCATTGAAAGAGATAAGACCTTGTTTCAAACCCCGCAAAAGAGCAAGCGAGATTGGCGCGCGTTCTCCGGAAATAAGCACAGGACAGAACCCAGACGAAGATAATCTCCCGTTACCGTTTATGTTAGTGAATCGTTTATATAACGGAGTATCGCCTTCTTCAAGAAGTGTTAATGCTTGCTCTGAATTTCCCAACAGATTTGCTGCAAAAAGTGCAAAAGCAGATTTGCCAGAACCATAAGTTCCGGTAAGGGACCACGCTTTAGAAGACTCATTATTCTCTAATGCTGAAACGACACGTCCTAATGCTTCACGTGCTGTCGCTGTTACCACGTATCCTTCCAACAAGTTTTCGTTGGAATAAAAGTCGTGTTCAAGATGAACTGAGCGGCGGAAACGCCCCTTAACTTGAAAAATGTCTGATAGTGGTTTATTCATAAACTCTCTTTAAAAGTTCAAGTGGATCTAATTTGTTGCGTCGTGAAATCTGCTTTAAGCCAGCGGTATCATCATAAGTCATAGCACCATCAGTTATTTCTTCAAGTTTTTCAAGGTACATTACTGTTGAGTTCTCGTCCAACTTGAAAACTTGACCGGGACTAAATTTTGAATACATAATCTCTGAAAAAGAAAGGGTGTTCCTATTGTTTAGAAACGGACGATTCCAAAAATCGGTTATAGTAAAAGCAAACATCGATTCAGTTAGCGATGGTTTGGTACCTAAATTGAATTGATACTTGTGCTCGCCTGGTACTTCGCGAATTAACTCAAGCTCAACAAGTGGACAATCAAAAGTATCTTCAATAATTGTACTCACTGCCGACCGTGAAAGACAATATGTCCTAATAAAGCAGCTGACATCCTTTTTAATCGTATTTTCGGAAGGAGGCCTTTTTATGTGTTTTTGTTGGTTTATCCAGTCATTTAGGTCCTTTGTAAGGAAACCTCGAGTGAATTCTGGATAATTGAAAAAATTGAAAACCCAACACCATGTAGCTGCGTGTTCGTTATTTGTTGCAATTTTCCAATGTACCCACCATAACGTTGACGGTTTCTCAATGTAAGGGTCGAAACCTTTATCATCGTCAAAAAGTGCTTCACCAAAATCAGTAATCTTAAACCCTTTACTTTTGCCAGGACTATTACCATTTTTTTCAATAAGGTTAGCAGCCATACACCAATGACGTATAGACTGTACCATGTTTTTACCAACACCTAAAATTACAGGGGCATCATCGGCAGTAAAAACATCTGATTTTTTCTTTACTTCATCATACCCCTTCTTTAGCCACGTATATCGAAAAGGAAACGTTTGGTGACCTGAAAAAGACGGTTTTATCCGATATGGAGAAACTGAATTTTCAGCAAGTAATAGATTTTCCATAGTTACCATTATACCATGAATACGAATAAAATAGCAATGCCGGTACCGAAAAACCGATAAATTATCGTGGGTGTGTAAAGTTTTTGTCATTCTGTTTGTCTGAATCGCGGATTACTCGGCGGACGCAGAGGACACAGAACAAGTTTCTGGATCATTATATGATTTAGATCGACTACAAAGAGGCACAATCAAGGATGAATGTGCTACGGAGAAGTATCACATTTTGGACTACAAAGAAGCACAATCTAACAGAATGTGCTACAGATATATCAATATGGATGGTCGCGGAGAGGGGAAGCGAAAATGAATGGGTTGGAGGAAGAAGCACAATCAAGGATGAATGTGCTACGGGTGTGTAAAGGTTTTGTCACTTAAGAAAAAGGATCTGCGAATTATTAAATTCAAACAGAAAATCACAAAATATGTCATTTCTTTCAATTTTAACTTGACAAATGTTTGTAAATATTTTACAATAAGTATATGTTAGATAATTAATCACGATAAGGTTATGTAAATAGGTATTGACAATACTGTTATGCACAATGTTCATATAAGCACATACCTCAGATAATAAGCTTTTCAACCCAAAAATGAAAAAAACTAATATATTTTCAATTTTAACTTGCAAAATATGTTTTTATATATTACAATTAGTTTAAGTTACATATACACATACTTTAAGTTTATGTAAAAGGTGCTTACAATGTTATTCTACAAAATGTCCAGCAATGATAATAATATCAGAAACAATCCAATATTTTCAGGCATATTTCAACATAGAGAGAATTATGTACATTTCAGCGAAATTAAAAAATTGAGTCAGTCAGAAAAACCACTACAAAGCCTTACAGCCACTAACTGCACAAGCAATGTACAAGAATGTACGCGTGTACACTATTTTGTACGAATTCGTACACTTTTCAAAAGGAGAATATTATGAATTTACAGGACAATCATAAAGAATTTACAGTCAAATGCTTCGCAGAATATATGACACACAGCGATGTCGTTGACGCATTTATTCTCGAATTTCAACACGATCTACCACAACCACCGCCTCCACCAGAACCGCTAAACTTTGAAGAAGAAATCACCAGCATAGAATACCAATTTAGTAGAGAAGAATATATCAAGAATAACATGGATGAAATCAGCTCTCGATATTTCAAGATGTACGGTATTGATTCACATAGAAAACTTAAGAAAGAGGAAGCAAACCATATCGAGAAATTCAAACAGGATTTTGATAAAGAGTGGCAACAGGAACGCAAAAAAATGTATGAGGAACAACTATCTGAATATCAGTTGATCCTTGATAATCACTACATGCAAATTCGTAAGGAACTTTCAAACCAATTGAGACGATTTAACATCAC
>JAJEJA010000039.1 GCA_022828145.1 Candidatus Poribacteria bacterium
CCCCCTTATCAAGGGGGAATGCGTAAGTCCTGATCAATTTCAATAATGTTGACTCTAATTGTTAATCTGTGTATAATTACCAAGTATCAAGTAAGGTGTTTTAGGATTGAGGGACCCAACGATATTTATGAAATATCTCCGAACAATAGGAAACAGTCTTTAAATAGGAGTCAAAGGAATGCTCTCCCAGGAACAGATAGCGCTATATAAGAAAAACGGTTATATCGGTGTTGAAGCGGTTCTAACAGATGCGGAAGTAGTTGCGCTGCGTCGGGTAACAGATGAATTTGTCGAAAAATCTCGGGAAGTCACTGAACACAACGACATTTTTGATTTGGAACCCGGACACACAGCAGAGAACCCAAAAGTACGTAGAATTAAGAGTCCGTGTCTATATCACTCTGTATATGATCAAACGTTACGACATCCCAACATACTTGCGATTGTCAGCCAACTCATAGGACACGGAATAAGATACAATGGACATAAACTGAATATGAAGTATCCTGAGTTCGGTAGTCCAGTTGAGTGGCATCAGGATTGGGCATTTTACCCTCATACGAATGATGATCTGCTCGCCGTTGGTGTCGTCATTGATGATATGACAGTTGAGAACGGTGCACTGATGCTAATTCCAGGTTCTCACACCGGACCCACCTTAGACCATCATCAGAATGGAGCGTTTGTCGGTGCAGTAACGGATCCAGATTTCACACCAGAAGGTGCTGTGCCAATTGAACTAAAGGCTGGTGGTATAACTATTCACCATGTTCGTGCCCTACACGGTTCTGCACCGAATACTTCTCAAAAGTCCAGACGTTTGCTACTATTTCAATACTGTGCTGTGGATGCCTGGCCCCTAAAAGGGATACCGGATTGGGAAACCTTCAACGATTTCATAATTCAAGGTGAGCCCACACACCAGCCGCGAATCGTTTCAACGCCTGTTCGTATGCCGGAACCCTACTCTGAAAAGAAAGGTTCAATTTACGAAGTCCAATCTATACTTGAGAAAAGGATGTTTGGATAGAATATGCATAAAAAAATCCTCATGTATTTTCATACATGAGGATTAAAGTAGGGATATAATCAGGGGTAAGTTCAAGGTTTTTAGATAAACATAAATGCTATATCTAAATTATCTACTACATTTCTTCAGAAACCGTTGCTGTGAAGCGCGGTCCATCATCAACTTTTTCAACACCTTCAACGGTTTTTATTAACGTATCAGTATCAACCTTACCTTTTTCAACCTTTAAGACAACCTTTTCATCTTTATCTGAAATTGTCACAACTTCGGTTACACCAGCAACCTTCAATAGTGCAGCCTGCACTTTAGATGTACACGAACTTCAGACCATACCTGTTACATTCAGGCTGACTTCTTCGGTATCTAAATTATCTTTCTGTTGGTTAGCACATCCAGCGATGATTGTCAACATAGCAAGGATGACTGCTAACATAGCAGTGCTAATGGTAACTCTATATAACATAAACATTCCTCAATTATCTATTGATGCTTGTAATGATGTTTGTTTATGATTTAATTCTCGATTATTACAATTGTGTAAAAGATGAAGGGCGAGAAGCCTCGCCCAATCAACGTATTAATTCACAAGTGATGCCGTAAAACGAGGATCAGCATCGTCAATGACTTTAATCAGGGCTTTGTTGGTAATTTTGCCCTTTTCAACTTTCACGACAACTTTCTTTGTTTGTCTGGAAACGCTGATAACCTCTACACCACTGACCTTAGTGAGTGCATCCTGCACTATTCCTGGGCATGAGCCTCAGGTCATACCCTCAACATTAAAGGTCACTTCTTGATAGGCGGACTTTTTCGGAGTGGGAACCGAGACTTTATCCATCGGTTTTGCATCCTCCATAGCCATGCTGGTCTCTTGAGTCATTTCTGCCTCTTTACCGACCATACCACAACCCATCATGAGTGCAAAGGCAACGAAAGTAATCAGCGCGAATCTCGCGATATACATCGTTTAACCTCCTTAGTATATATATACAAGAATATAATATCATATTATAAGTACATTTGTCAAGCATTTTTTTTTAGCGCTTCAAAACGATCTTTCAATTGTCGGTTGATTGACGATGCTTTGTCCCTTTTTCTTTTTCTCTCTATGTGCATCAAGGAACGGAAAAACCTTCTGGACCCTTTCAAGCTGCTTATGAATAGCGGCAGCTTGTTCGAATTTGAGCCTGGAAGATGCATTATCGCGTTTTGCAACGAGATTGTTTTGCACCTTATCATACTCACCTTCTAATAGGTTGATAATATTCATTATTATCTCTCTATAAAGTTCTTTCGTGATGAGAGCAGCACAAGGTCCAGTACAACGTTTGATATCATACTGCAAACACGTCCGATGCCCAACGCGGGGTATAATGGAATCTTGACAGGTTCGTACCATAAAGATACGTTGTAAAACATCAATTGCTTCGTCTGTCCATCTACGACTTGAGAGTGGGCCGAAATATCTCGCGCGGTCTGACTGTATCTGTTCAACCCGTTCAAGTCGTGGAAAATCATCTCCCATGTCTATCCTGATGTAACAGGCTTTTCTCCCATATTTCATCGCGGTATTATAGGAGGGTTGATGTTCAAGAATTAGACGTGATTCTAAAAATAGTGCTTCCTGTTCAGACTGGCATATCTGATAATTTACCAACTCTGTCCATCTAATCAGTCTCTTGATCTTTGTCCGTCGGTTTTTTACATTATGCACATAAGAACGTACTCTTTTGCGTAGACATTTCGCTTTACCAATATACAGTATTTTACCAGAAGAACCGTGAAAAAAGTAAACGCCTGGGTCAGTAGGAATGTCTTGAACCATTTCCGCAGTGAGCATTATGTTGTCCTATTACGAATTTTCAAACATCAACGTGTAAATGGATTGACAATCTGCATAATTTCTGATAGAATTATCGCTATGAATTAGAGCTTGATGAGAAGAGATTCACCATTGTGTTGTAAATTCAGATTATATAACCTGAGAAACATCATCTAATACCAGTAGTGGTATTGTTTATCAGCATTCTAAGCCACTATAAAAAGACTACGTATGTATTAGAGAATAGGTTACAAGTTTTTTGATTTTCCGAAAAAGTTACAATAATATAGGACTAACTATGTTGATAGGTGTACATTATGAAAACCCTTTTGCTATGCATAATACTCTCTTGTGTGTTTACAGTTTCGGTTTTCGGAGACTTGACTCCTCAGGATCTTGATAAAATAGATGAGCAGATACAGAACTCCGAAAAACGTATGATAACCCACATGACACAAGTTCACACAAGTATGAAAACCCACATAACACAAGAACGTGAAAAAACTGATATAAAAATACAAGCACTGGACAAACTGATAGAACGGAATTTCTATTTTCTGATAGGATTAATAGCGTTAATTGCCGTTGCGATTGCAATTCCTTACAGAAAAGACAAAAAGCAGGATGATTTGGTGCTGGAAGTAGAAAGACTTACTAAGGCAATGGAAACGCAACATGATAACTTCGTGCAAGGAGTAGAAAGAATTACAAAAGAGATGGAAACTCTCAAGCATCAACAGACATCTACAGGCAAATAATAAAGGTTTTCGCGAAGGAGCCGTCAGAATACGCGTTTGATATTCTGCATTGGTTTTGTAATCGTATCACAATCAATTGTCATCTCCGCTTGTAAAAACAGAAACAAGCATTGAGCAAATATCCTAAGGAATAAATCAAAGACATGAAATTAGAAAACATGCGAATCATCGATCTAAAGAAAGAACTCAAGAAACGTGGTTTGAAAGGATATTCAACCCTTAAGAAGGCACAATTAATTGTGTATCTATCAACAGGAATTCATCCACTAAAAACCGATGCGGCATCGCCAACTCCGCAAAAGGATAAAATACATGATCCCTCAATTGAAGGTTCAGAGTATTCTCCAACTATACTATCAGGAAAAAATGAAAACCTACCCGTTAATCAGATTGTCTCCGGTGATTGTCTAAAGATTCTACCGACATTACCAGATGGGATCATTGACTGCTGTATTACAGATCCGCCTTTCAATATGTCAAAAACGAAAGGGTTAGGATGGGCTTTTAGTTCACATGTAACTATGCAAGAACAGTGGGATATCTTTTCTAAGGATGACTATTTTCAGTTCACGGTCGATTGGATTAGGGAAGTCATTAGAGTACTAAAGACCAACGGAAATCTATTCATCTTTGGTTCATACCACTGTATTTTTACAATCGGTTTTATCCTTCAGAACCTTTTTGATAGACGGATTATCTCTCAGATTGTGTGGTATAAACCGAATGCTCAACCGAATATTACCTGTCGCATGTTCACAGAATCCACCGAGTTTATTGTTTGGGCAGTCAACAATGAAAGCAAAAAGGCGAAAAATTGGACTTTTAATTATGAGGTGATGAAGGAGATGAACAGCGGGAAACAGATGCGTAATATGTGGGAAATACCCCTTACACCACGATCAGAACGTAAGCACGGTAAACATCCGTCGCAGAAACCCCTTTCCGTCGTCAGTCGCATCTTACTCGCTGGAACAAATGAGGATGATCTGATTCTTGACCCGTTTTCAGGCACTGCAACAACAGCGGTCGTCGCGGAACAGTATAACCGAAAATGGATAATGATTGAAAAAGATGAATCATACAACCAGATTGCACAAATGCGAATTGGAATTTCTATTTTCTGATAGGTTTAATAGCGTTTTCTGATAGGTTTAATAGCGTTAATTGCCGTTGCGATGAGATTGTTTCTTTGGAGATAAGAAAGGAGAATACTATGGAGCGGTGGATACCATCTATTGAACAGAAAGAGAAATATGAAAATGAAGGTTATTTTATTGAGAGGCATGTCATCTCACCAGACCTTGCAGCTGAACTGCGAGGCGTGATTAGAAATGTTATTATGTCACCCGAACCTGGCACGAAGGCAGATATTGACCCGATGGACCCTATGGAGGATTCACCGCAAGGACGGATCGCACGTTATCGTAAGTTGGCAAACTTCTGTGTACAATCCCCTCTCATCTGGCATAATGTGCATGGCGGAGAAAAGCTGCTAAACATTGCACGTTATTTCCTCGGGGATGATATTATTGTGAAATTCAACAGCTGTTTCCTAAAACCAGCACGCACCGGCAGTGCAACACCCTGGCATCAAGATAACGGTCTTTGGCGGGATGGTGAAACTGACCCCTTCAACTTCTGGATGCCGCTTGAACCCGCAACAAAAGAAAATGGTTGTATGCAATTCATACCCGGCAGCCATAAAACTGAAATAGTTGAACACGTTCTTTACCCCGATAGTATACACGGTGAACTGCCACGTGAGAGAGTACAACAGATGCTTGAGAAGAAGAGTGTTCACCATATTGAACTGGATACAGGTGATGTCGTTTTCTGGCATAGCAGTATGTGGCACTATAGTCCTACAAATAAGAGTGATAAGAGTCGGATCGCTGTCGCAGGTGTCTGGACGAATCCTAAAATCGTCAAGACGACACCCCGTTTCTGGCAGAACTTTCGATGGGTCATGAAGAATGGGGTTGTCTCTACGCAATTTCCTCCGGAACCTTATGAAATTGAAAACCGAATTTGAATGGACAACAAACAGTCTTTCGTGATAAAATATACGGTACACATACACGCGGTAAAGATCACCCCGCTAAAGCGTGGGTGCTTTGACATAGCGTAGCCAAACGTTCCCTGTCAAGGATTGAGATCTTCACTACAGTAATATATCGGGTGTTCTGGGCGTGGCAGCTCATCGTATGTTTCGGATGCTCCCCAAGTCCGACTCC
>JAJEJA010000002.1 GCA_022828145.1 Candidatus Poribacteria bacterium
CTAATTTGGACAACAAGTAGACTGTCAATTCCTACATTTAGGGCGGTTAGAGCGACGCCAACCCCGACACGTATTTATGGGAAAAATCTTGAGGGGTTTCGCTTCGCTCTACCCGACCTACATGTAGGAATTGACAGTCTACTTGTTGTCCAAATTAGTTGGCAATCATTTTTTGTAGAACTGATTTACGGTAAATTACTACAGTAACTTCCACGTTGAACCATCGTGAGAATCCTGTATTTCTATGTTGATCTGTTTTAGTCTATCCCGAATCCTATCGGATGTATCCCAATCTTTCTTATTGCGAGCATCCTGTCGAATCTCTAACAGAAGTTCAAGTAACGGCTTGAGATATGTGAACGTATCTTCAACATTCTTTTCATCCATTGAATAGATTCCGAGTATTTGAGATGTCTCTCTGATCACGTTATATGCTTTTTTGAGAGTTTTTATTGAGACTTCTGTTGGATCCATCAGTGATTTATTAACCTGTGTAATAAGTGAGAAAATTGTCCCCATTGCTTGTGCAGTATTAAAGTCGGTGTCCATAGCTTCTGCAAAGCGGGTTTGCATTGTTTGAATTGCAGCCATTAAACACTTGTCTTCATCAGAAGATTTCTGATTTTGAGTGCTATCTGCGGTTTCGGCAATTTTCTTTAAGGCTTGTAAACAGTTGGTTAGACGTTTTATTGCTGATTCTGATGTATGCAAACTATCCGAAGCGTAATCAAGCGGGTGTCTATAATGTGCTGATATTAGAAAATGTCTGATAACTTCAGCGGGATGTTTATCTAATGCATCTCGCAAAAAGATGAAGTTCTTTTCGGACTTTCCCATCCGTGAACCGTCTATTTTAAGAAATGCGATATGAACCCAGTACCTGGCAAAGGTGCAACCGGTTGCTAATTCACTTTGAGCGATCTCGTTTTCGTGGTGTGGAAACAGTAGGTCTTCTCCACCGATATGTATATCAATCGTTTCACCAAGATGTTTCATCGCCATTGAAGAGCATTCAATATGCCATCCGGGTCTACCGTTCCCCCACGGGCTTTTCCAATAGGGTTCACCCGGTTTCGCAGCCTTCCACAGATCAAAATCGCGCGGGTCCTCTTTACGTTCATCCACTTCAACGCGTGCCCCTGCTAACAGGTCCTCCGGTTTTCGTCTTGATAGTTTACCATATTCCTTAAATGCATTGACGCGATAATAGACACTACCATCAACGACATAAGCTGCGTCTTTCTGAATAAGTGTTTGGATCAGTTCTATCATCTCTGGAATATGCTCTGTTGCTCTTGGATGGACATCTGCTGGTTGAATACCGAGTCTTTGTGTATCATCAAAATATGCTTGACTGTTTGCGTGTGCCAACTGGCTTGGACTGATGCCGTTTGCATTTGCGCGCGCGATTATTTTGTCATCCACATCCGTAATATTCTGGACTAACTTAACGTTATAACCTCTGTATTCAAAATATCTTCGTATTATGTCCGTGACAAGTGCTGTACGTGCATTACCTATATGTATATAATCATAGACGGTTGGACCGCAACTGTAAATGGAAACATGTCCATCTTTAAGCGGTGTAAACTCTTCAAGTTCCCTGCTAAGGGAGTTATATATCCTCAAACCCATTCGATATTCCTTTTTAGTCTTTATATGGTCAAGAATCTGCTACGGATTTAGGGTATAGGTAAGAGCGTGTTCTAATTACTTTAGACTTTCGTGAGACAAGCGATAGCTTGTGCGACTATTGCTTGTTCATTACCTACTATTCCTAAACCCTCTGCGGTTGTAGCTTTAACACTAACTTGTTCTTCTGATATACTTAGAGATTCTGATATTTTACGTCGCATCTGAATGACATAGGGTGCTAATTTGGGTCGTTGTGCAATCACTGTACTGTCAATATTCTGAATTATGAATTGTTGTTCTCTGATCTTTTCAGCAATGTCGCGTAGAAAAACTTGACTGTCTATTCCAGCGTAAACTTCGTCGGTATCTGGAAAATGTGTACCTATATCACCTAATGCAGCTGCCCCTAATATAGCATCGCAGATAGCGTGTGTCAATACATCTGCATCTGAATGTCCCAACAACCCTAAGTGATAGGGGATTTCTATTCCCCCTAAAATAAGTTTCCTGTTCTGAGTCAGTTGATGAACGTCGTAGCCAATCCCTATCCGCATCTAATGCTCGATTTAGTTTTTTATATTTTATTTTTAATTATAGTTTCTGCAAACCGCATATCTTCTGGTGTCGTTAGTTTTATATTTTTGTAGCTGCCCATGACCAATTTTACAGGAGAACCGAGTCTTTCAACCAGTGTGGCGTCATCAGGAGCACCGTTCCCCTCCTGAATTGCACTTTTGTGTGCTGTTTCAATTAGTGTTTTTCGGAAAACTTGTGGTGTTTGCACACGCCATAATAGTTCTCTATTAGGTGTTTGGACGCTGAATTGGTCTTCATTAGCGATTTTTATAGTCTCTTTAACTGGGACAGCAGCCACAGCTGCCCCCCATTCAGCAGCCGCTTCAAGACATTTTGTGATAATCTCGTTACTAATGAAGGGTCGTACGCCATCATGGATAATCACATAATCAACATCGTCTGTTAGTGCAGATAGTCCGTTAAAAACAGACTCTTGTCGCGTTTCGCCCCCTGGTATCAATCCGCGAACTTTTTTATATTTATAGGGTTCAATCACGTTGTTTTTACATGCCTTAAAATCAGATTTATGTACAATCAAGAAAATATCGTCAATGGTGCTGTTGTGTTCAAAACGTTCTATTGTATGAGACAGAACAGGTTTGTCAGCTAACATTAAATATGGTTTCTTTACTGCAGAATCCATGCGTGTACCTTTTCCGGCAGCGGGAATTAAGACAACAGTTTTACTGTTCATCAGTGACCATCTCATCACATGACACTTTCATGGATAGCATCATCAGCATTTCTGGCAAAAATCATCTGTCCTGTACTGGTTCGTAACATCTGTGTTACCACGACATCAAGGGTCTGTCCGATGTGCGATTTTCCATCTTCAACGATAACCATTGTTCCATCATCAAGGTAACCAACCCCTTGATTTTGTTCCTTACCGACTTTCTGTAAATGAACCTGAATTATTTCCCCCGCAACAACAATTGGTCTTATGGCGTTTGCTAATTCATTTATATTTAGTACGGTGACTCCCTGCAATTCTGCGACTTTGTTAAGGTTTAGGTCGTTTGTAATGATCTTTGCGTGATACTTACGTGCAAGATGTACGATTTTTGCATCGACTTCCTTTAGGTGTGTTACTTCCTCCTCAAGGATTTCAACACCAATTGATGGACTATTTTGTAGCGATCGTAATATATCAAAGCCGCGTCGTCCTTTATTTCTCCGAAGCAATTCGGCTGAATCCGCGATATTTTGCAGTTCATTTAAGACGAACCTTGGAATTAAGAGTGTTCCATCAATAAATTGTGTCTCACAAATTTCCAGGATACGTCCATCAATAATTACACTGGTATCTAATAGTTTAAAACCGTTTGAATCATTTGATGTATATGCTGATCCTGTGTGACTATAACGGTATGAATTCCTCAATTTTGTAAAAGGTAAGCTATCGGACAAGTAGTACCCATTGACCAATCCCATGTATCCGAGTCCAAGAATGAGTGCGGTCTTTAGCGGCATGTTTTCATTGAGGATTGATGCTGGCTGGTCAAAGAGTTGGAGTAGACCGAGAGCTAATAGTACGCCAAACGCAAGTCCTATACCACTTGCCACAACTCTTCTTGTGCTTGGTATGTGGAGTGTAATCTCCGCAGCTACAAGGAGACAGGCGATGGCAAATGCAATAAGCGCATAAGTGATGTTAGTTGTTAGAATATAACTTATGACAGCACTTGCGAACATAAAAAAGAGACGAATAACCCAAATTTGCATAGCTCTTTTCTCCGCACCTATTTTGGCGGTGAACTCATTTTATAATTTGTTTAGCAAAGTAAGGTAGAAGATACAATTCCTACTTATGTTTGTTTCAATTAGAATAACACACTTAGACTGTCATGGATATTCTTCACTCCGATTAATTCAATTGTGTCATTGATCTCTAATCCTTTCTGATGATATGCTGGGAATATGACTCGTGTAAATCCTAATTTAGCAGCTTCTCGAATTCGTGATGCAACGTGTGGGACGGGTCGAATCTCACCCCCCAGACCGACTTCACCGATGACAACCGTGTGTGAGTCTATCTGAATATTCCGGTGGTTTGAGATAATTGCCATCAACACGCCATGATCAATACCTGGCTCATCAACTCGTAATCCACCAGTAATATTTACGAAAACATCTGAATCACCGATATCCAATCCAATCCGTTTATTTAGAACGGCAATTAACAACGCGACACGATTGCGATCGATTCCAGTTGCAGTGTTCCGGGGAGTACCGTAGTGTGTGGATACAACCAACGCTTGTACCTCCAATAAGAGTGGTCTTGTTCCCTCCATACTTGCAACGATGACAGAACCGGATATATCCTCCTCTCTATCACTTAAGAATAGTTGTGAAGGATTCTTTACATCTACCAGTCCCTTGTTCTGCATCTCAAAGATCCCGAGTTCATTTGTTGATCCGAAACGATTCTTGACTGCCCGTAACACTCGGTATATATGATGTCGTTCTCCTTCAAAATAGAGGACAGTATCAACGATATGCTCCAAAACTCTGGGGCCAGCTAAAGTTCCCTCTTTTGTTACATGTCCGACAAAGAACATTGTGATGTTTCTGTTTTTTGCAGTAATTAATAGATGTGCTGCACATTCTCGGATCTGTGTGATACTCCCAGGTGCTGATTGAAATTCTGTTAAATAAACAGCTTGTATAGAGTCTATTACAACTGCTTGCGGTTGAAGTTCATCAATATGCTTTTCGATGCGTTCTAAGTTATTCTCACACAACACATAGAGTGTATCGGAAGTCATCCCGATTCTGTTAGATCGTATTTTTGTTTGACTAACAGATTCTTCACCTGTAACATAGAGTACTGTTCCGTATTTTCGGCTTAATGCGTTGCTTGCTTGTAATAGAAGTGTTGATTTACCTATTCCTGGGTCTCCACCGATCAGTATTACCGATCCTGGAACGATTCCGCCTCCCAGTACTCTATCAAATTCTGGCATCCCAGTCAACTGTCTTTCTACATCTGCGACTTTAACATCAGAAATCAGTTCTGGTTTGTTCGCCAGTTGACCGGTTCCTCTGTGTAGAGGTGATTTTGAGATTATTTCAGTTTCTTCTGCAAAACTATTCCAAGCTTGACATCCTGGGCATTTGCCAAGTTCTCTCGGTGTTGTATATCCGCATTCTTGACAGACAAATTTGTTCTTCGTTCTTGCCATAACGTATCGTGCTATTTATAAGACAGATCAGTATAGATGAGTGTTCATTTACCAGTCGCTTGTGATAAATCTAATACCTGTAGTCCAACGTCTGTTCTGATGCCACCAATCTTCCACACCCAGCAACAGATGTACGCCACGGTAGAAGCGTAAACTGAGTTCAGCGTTCAATTCGGGTCTATCACTTGTCAAACCGAAACTCTCTATACCTAACCCTATCCTGCGTTCCCAAAGTGATAGGTCGAAGCCTGCCCCAAATTTTGAACGGATAAAACCGAATCTGCCTCTAAGATAATCGGTGAAGTTATATCCATATTGAAGTTCAAATCCGGTTATTTCGTCACGGATACCAACACCAACACGGTAGCGGCTTCTTGATTGGGGATTCAATGAAAATCCTAATTCTGTATGTAAATTCTCCTCAAGACTCAGGTATCGCAGTTCAACATCACTTGATAAACTTGGGAATTTGAACCCTTTTAGCTGTCTGTCTGTCTGTTCATATATCTCTTTTAAACCTGTAAACATTTCGCTCATGCTATTTAAGGTTTCTTTTACTTCAGTAAAAGGTTCAGGATTATTGAGCAGTTGTGCGACAGTTCCTTCACCGTGTTGTATAGTGTTCAGTAATTGTGTGATGTTCTTTTCTAAAGTGATAAACGTTGTAGCCGCAGCCTGAAGTTTATCTAACACGGGAGTGATTTCAGAACTGCTTTTGTCTATGAAACTACTGCTTTTTGAGATAAATTCTGATGCCTCTGAAGTAATTGCCTTTGTCTCTTTTTGGAATTCGGTTGAGAACTTGCGAAAATCGGATGCACTCTGTTGAATGTCTGTTAATATAGTGTTGACTTTCGGTGAGTTTTGATCAATCGATTTCATCAGGCTACGACCAATGTCGTTCATCTGACTACTGAGTATAGACGTTTCATTTCCAATTTGGATTAACAATTCGTTGACATTTGTGAGTGTTTTCTCAAAATGTGTATCGTATTCTATTGTGAGTTTCATAAAAGTGTTGACGGTCTTGTCCATATTTTCGTTGAACTTTTCAAGCGTTCGACTCGTCAATGCGACTAACGCGCGTGTCTCTTTGGCGACTTGTTGAATCTCTTCCTGGCTTGATTGCAATATTTCATTTGCTGCAGATGTTAAATCAATCGCTTTACTTAATCCGGAACTGGTTTGCTCAAGTAGTTCCAGTGGGTTTACAGGATCAATTCCAATGATTGGGAGATCGGATTGTTGTAGAGCTGGGTTTCCAATATCTCCATTGTTAAGAGAGATGTATGTTTCCCCGACAAAACCACTCATAGATATTCTTGCATCACATCCCTTTCTTAACCATCGGTACGCGTTCTTTACACTTGCCCGGATTTCAACGGAGTCCGTTTCTGGATTCAGTGCAATGTTCGTCACTCTCCCTATATTAACCCCGGAGAGGTAAACCCCTGATCCTACATATAGTCCGTTAACATTACGAAACTTGAAAGTTAAATCATCTCCGCGTGCTGACCAGGGCCAATTACTTGAATTGATGAGTAAGATTGCGAGTAGTATAATAGCGACTAATACCATAAATCCTACTTTTGCAGAAGTGTTCCAAAACTTCATGATACGTTCCTTCCGGTAAATTCTTTTAATGTGGGATTGTCTATATTTAAAATCTGATCAGGTGCCCCAAAAAGGATAAATTGTTGTAATGTTGGGTCTTCATCATTAATCAGTGCCTCTGGTGTTCCATAGGCAGCTTGTTTCCCTTCGTGCAGCATCACCATCAACGTTGCAACACTAAATGCGCTATGCATATCATGTGTAACGACTATAGAGGTGACCTCTAATTTTTCGTGTAGTCCTCGTATGAGTTCGTTTATTTCTGTGCATGTTACTGGGTCGAGTCCGGTTGTGGGTTCGTCATATAGAATGATGTCTGGATTGAAAGCGAGTGCGCGTGCGAGTCCGACTCGTTTTCGCATCCCGCCACTTAGTTCCGCGGGACGCAATTCCTGAGCACCATCTAAATCTACTAATGCCAGTTTTTCATCTACGATTTTCCGCATCTCCTGTTTACTCATCTTCGTATGCTGATCAAGCATAAATGCAACATTTTCAGCGACTGACATGGAGTCAAAGAGTGCTGCTGACTGAAATAGCATTCCAATTTTTCTACGTATTTGATTTAGGTTGTTCTTACTGAGGTGAGAAATCTCAGTACCGTTTATCCATACTTCACCCGAATCTACAGGGAGAAGTCCAGCGATTATTTTTAGGAGTACGCTTTTACCGCAGCCGCTTCGTCCCATTATGACAAGTGTTTCACCTTGAGGGATATCAAGGTCTAAGCCGTTTAGTACTTTCTTTTTACCGAATGCTTTTTTAACATTTTTGATTGAAATCATAATCTAAGTTGATCCAGAGTATTACTTTACTTGAGTGTTGCGCCGAGAACAAAATCCAATACCAGAATTGAGATAAGTGATGTAACAGCTGAACCTGTTGTGGCAGTTCCCACACCTTCTGCGCCACCTGCGCTGGAAATGCTGAAACCTTTATAGCACCCAACAGAAGCAATCGCCATGCCGAATGTAGTTGCCTTTATGAGGCTAATAATTACGTACCTAGTAACCATGTGGTGTTGGACTTGTAGGATGAAGAAGTCTCCATTGAAGTCAAATAGCGTAACGACTGCAACGTAACCCCCAAAAATGCCCGCGAATGTAGAAAAGATTGTTAGGGTTGGTAGCATTAGAGAACAGGCGAGAAATCGGGGGACGACTAAGTATTTTACAGGATTTGTTCCCATGACTTCGAGTGCATCAATTTGCTCAGTAACTTTCATTGTTGAAAGTTCTGCTGTAATGGATGCTCCGATCCGTCCAGAAAGAACAAAAGCGGTAATCATCGGTCCCAGTTCTGTAACAACGGAGACACTCACAAATTGAGCGACAGATCCTTCAACAGCGTACGGTTTTAATTGGATGTATCCTTGAACGCCTAACACCATCCCCGTGAAGAATCCTGACACTAAGACGACTGATAGAGAGTTATATCCTATCAAGAGTAACTGTTTCAATAGCAGGTCAAATTGCCAAGGTGGTCTAAAGATTTGGATAATAGTTTCTGCAATTAGGCGTGATGCATCACCGATTCCCGTAAGTGTGTTGTGCAGCCGATTCTTCACAATGTACGTTAGTCCGCTTGAGGAATCTGGTTCTGTAGGTGAATTTTGCATAGAACTTCATCCCGTAAGAGAATGTCTGCTAACTAACACTTTCAAAACGCATCTGGCTTTTGCAGTAATGAAGTACTATATCACCCGGTGGACCGTTACGATGTTTTTTTATGGATAGGCTTGATTCAACTGTTTCATCTGCGTAGTCATTTTCATCATCATAATAGTCGTCTCTAAATAGAAAGGCAACAATGTCCGCGTCTTGTTCAATTGCGCCAGATTCCCGTAGATCTGATAGTTGAGGTTGTTTATTCGGCCGTCGATCAACTTCACGATTCAATTGTGAACATGCAATCACTGGTAGGTTGAGTTCCCATGCTAAGATTTTTAATGCTCGCGAGATTTCAGAAATTTCTTGTTCACGCACGTTGTACCGACCAGCACCGCGTAGGAGTTGTAGGTAGTCAACGATAATCATAGAGAGATTTTCGTATTCCCCTTTCAATCGTCTTGCTTCGGCACAGAGTGCTTGTACTGTCATTGCTCTGTTATCGTTGATCAGTAGGGGTGCTTCACCGATACGGCTGGCACTCTGAACCAGAGGTGCCCAATAATCTTCGCCAAAATTACCGAGTCGTAATTTTCCAAAGTCCATTCTTGATTCTGCTGAAAGCATACGCATGACAACATCTTCAGCACTCATTTCAAGACTAAATATTGCCACCGGTTTTTTCTGTTCAATTGCAATATTCTGTGCCATATTGAGAACTAATGTAGTTTTCCCCATGCCGGGTCGTGCTGCGATGATTATTAGGTTTCCGGGTTGTAGTCCTGTCGTAAGATCATCAAAATGCATGAAACCTGTGGGAATACCTAAGAACTGATGATCTTGCTTCCATAGTACCTCTATTCTACCGATAGCTTGTTTTATCAATGATCGAACATGCTCAAACCCTCGTTTGATGCCGGTTTTACCGAGTTCAAAAACGACTTCCTGTGATTGGTCGAGAATATCGTTAATATCAACACTCTCATCCTGTGCAAGTGTCTTTATCTGATTCGCAGCTTGAATTAAATGGCGTCGTGTGGCTTTTTCTTTAAGAATCCCCGCATATAATTCCGTGTTTTCAGTTTCAACGATCGGTGCTTGCAGTTCGTATAGATATTCTGGACCTCCAACCCTATTCAACTGATCGGAGTTTTTGAGTTCATTTGCGACCAACAGAGGATCCACTTTGCTATCACGATTATAGACGGCAAGAATTGCAGAATAGATAAGTTTGTGATCAGTTGTGTAGAATGCGTCTGCAGAGGAACCTAACAAGGTTTCTATTCTTGGAACTATTGACTTTTCGGTCATCATTGATCCGAGGACAGCCTTTTCAGCATCTTTATCCATGATGTTCTCTATTGCTTCGTTTTGCATGGTTGTTCCTCCCTTGTGTATTAACCTATCCTTGCCTTAAATGACGGTGTGTGATAAGCAAGGTTCCATCACAAGATATTGAAACGCTACGACGGTGTTACTGCCTCTTCCCTTTCGACAACAACGCGCAGTTCAGTGGTGACATCCGCGTGTAGTTTCAGTGTAACAGTAAAGGCACCGAGTTCGCGAATCGGTTCTCTGAGTTCAATTACACGTCGATCCAGGTCGATGTTTGCTGCAAGCCGCAATGATTCCACAATATCGGTTGGGGTTACAGAACCAAATAGTCTGTCGTTCTCTCCTGCACGTCTGGTAAGATGACACGTGACCTCTGCAATCTGTGCAGCTAGTTCCTGTGCAAGTTCCCTATCTCTCGTTTCCTGTTGATCAATAACTCTTTTCTGGTGTTCAAGATGTCTCTGATTTCGTTCTGTTGCGTGGACAGCGAGTTCCATCGGTAGTAGATAATTTCGTGCGTAACCGTCTGCAACATTAATGACATCTCCGGGGGATCCTAATCCCTCAACACTTCTTTTTAGTATCACTTCCATATTTTCACCTGAGTAGCATTGAACCGCGTAATGATGTTCATTTACCTGAGTGTAGAACATCATACATTTTAACGATTCAAAATTGATTCCATATACAAAATTATTTCTTGATTATCGGGTAAAAGGTAAGAGTGCCATATTTCGTGCGCGTTTAATTGCGCGGGTGACCATCCGTTGTTGTTTTGCTGAAAGTCTGGACACCCGACGACTCACGATTTTCCCGCGTTCGTTAACGAACTTTCTCAACGTATCCACATCTTTGTAATCTACGGATTCCAACTTACTATAACGTGACCTTCTACGGTATGCCATATAGTTTATTCTCCTTTTTTAGAACGGGATGTCATCGTCTGTCGCTGTTGCGCTACCGCCTGCGGATTGATCTTGGATCTGTTCCGACTGTGCTTGTGAAGGTTCTGATGGCATAGCATCAGTGTATCCACCACCCGCTTCGTCGCCATCGCGTCTGCCACCTATCAACTGAAGACGGAATACTCTGACTCTGAGTTTGTTACGTTTCTCACCTTCAGGCGTTTCCCAAGAATCAAATTTAAGTGACCCTTCAATAAAAACGGGACTGCCTTTGCTCAGATATTCGTTGGCAACTTCCGCTTGTCTGCCCCATGCCTCAACATCAACAAAACAGACAGTTTCTTTCAGGTCACCGGATTCGCGATCTGTATATTTCTCACTCATCGCGAGACCGAAATTTGTAACTGCAGACCCACTTGGTAAATATTTCATTTCGGGATCCCGTGTTAGATTTCCCAGTAGGATCACTCTGTTGTAACTTGCCATGATTTACTCCTTCGTCATAGAATTTACTTTACGTATTAGTAGTTAAGGGAGAGTATTGCTTCATTCCGAATCTGCTGAAGATATGTCAACGTCTTGATTCTCTTCTTCTGATTCTGCTATATCTTGTATAGATTCAGCTGTGTCTTCGGCATTTTCATCCGTTTCTTCATCTGGTATTGCTTTTAGTTTTTCAAGGTCATCTTCAAAAAGCACTATCATGTGTCGTAGAATTGCTTCGTTGACACGTAGTGCTTGATTCAGCTGAGCGACGAAACTCGTTTCACATTCAAAGACATAAATCACGTAATATCCTTCGGTACGTTTACGAATAGGATACGAGAGTCGTCTTTTTCCCCAATTGTCAATATGGACGATATTACCGTTTTGTTCAATGATACCCTTGACATTCTCAATCAGTGTCTCTGTTTGACTTTCCTCATGGTCAGGGGTAATGATAAGCATTAGTTCATAAGGTTTCAATGTGTATCCTCTCTATGGACTCAAGGCTCCTTCTATATCTCAGGAGCAGAGATGTATAGATTTTTATTTCTATCTATTAGACAGATTCTTGCTAATTGTATAACGTTATATAATTATACCACATTTCAAACTGTATATCAAATTTTAAACAGTTCTTAGAGAATATAATAAAGTGGACAAGCAGCGATTTTTGTGGTATCATTAAATAGTTTTATACACCTGAGTTATTTATCTAAAGGAGTTTGTGTTTTGAATAGATTATCTGCAAAGAAGCATTTTCGTGCTGATGCGAAAAAACGTGCACGTAATAGACATCGTAAGGCAACGCTTAGAACTGCTCTGAAAAATGCTGAAAATGCGTTGGAGACTGGTGATGTGGAAAATGCTCAACAGTTATGCAAGACGACTGCAAGTTTGTTTGATAGAGCAGCCAGTAAAGGTGTCATCAAAAAGGGTACTGCGAATCGTCAGAAATCACGTATCAATAGAAAACTAAACGCGCTTATAGCCGAGTCTGCTTAGCAAAGACAAGTTGCGTGTAGGACAATATCAATGAATGCACGCCAAGCTGCTTTGACGTGTCTGTTAAATCTTAGCGAGACTGATACATCAATTGCTGCAGTTGTTGACGGTACCTTTTTATCTAATCCGATTAATCCAAGAGAACAAAGGTTAGCAAACGCTTTAGTCTATGGGGTTATTCGGTGGCAATACCAATTGGATTGGTTTCTAAGCCACTTTGTTAATCCCCGGTTTAATTTAGACATCAAGCACCGTGCCATCTTGAGGCTTGGTGCATTCCAGTTGTTACATCTTGACAGTATTCCGTCTCATGCTGCGATATATGAAACCGTCCAATTAACTAAAAAGGGCAGCAAGACAGCAGGTTTCATAAACGCTGTTCTGAGGAACTTACAACGAAAATCCTCAGAATTATCCTATCCTTCCATTGAATCTCAACCTGTCAAACATATATCATACTCACTTTCATATCCGGAATGGTTAGTCAAAGAGTGGATTAACGAACACGGTCTTGCGTGGACAGTGTCTTTTTGCAAGTCCAGTAATCAGATAGCACCTTTGACCGTTCGGTTGAATACACTCAGGACTGATACTAAGAATCTCAATGATCTGTTGCACAGATATGGCTTAGAAGCAGTACCGACTCAATTGGCCCCAGAAGGAATTACAGTAGAAAAAAAATCAGCAGGATTGAATGAGAACTCTTCCACTACATCAGGAGAAAGTGTTTTTAGGAGGTTACTCTCTGAAGGGGATGTATATGTGCAGGACGAAAGTGCAATGTTAATTCCACATCTGCTCAATCCTGCGGATATGGATCTGGTAGTAGATCTCTGTGCAGCACCCGGTGGAAAAACGACTCACCTTGCGAGTTTGATGAAGAATAGTGGTAAAATAGTTGCTTCCGATGTTTCAGATAAGAAGCTGCAATTGTTGATTGAAAACTGCAAACGACTGGGTGTCAACAGTGTAGAAGTGCGGAGAACTGATATAACAGATGATGACCTGAGTTTTGTGCATGCTGCAGATGCTGTCTTGATTGATGCTCCCTGTTCGGGGTTCGGTACACTCAGACGGCACCCCGATATTGCTTGGAATAAGACACCAAAACAGCTGATTGGTCTCAGAAATTATCAGTTTCGCTTATTAAAGAATGTTGCCCCTCATATAAAACCCGGCGGGATATTAGTATATAGTACCTGTACGATAGAACCGTCAGAGAATCAAGAAGTCATCCGCCGTTTCTTAAATCGTTTTTCAATGTTTTCTATAGAACCTGCTTCTGAGTTTTTACCAGAACTTCCGAAGAGTATGATTTCATCAGAAGGGTTTCTACAAACATTTCCACATGAACACGGTATAGACGGTACATTTGCTGCAAGACTTCGCCGTTCTCCTTAGGCACACTATTGGACAGTCCAGACTAAATATGCAGGTCGCGATTCGGAGATCGCTCCTACCAATACTCTGTTCTGTAGGAGGCCAACTATATAAAACTGGCCGATTCCCGACTATTGCTTATACTCACAAGTTTAGTAAGGACAGACCACCATGTTAACATCAAGACTATATGTCATAACGAACAGAAACCTGTGTAAACCGAAATCTATCGTCTCAGTCGTTTCAGAGATTTTAGATGCGGGGGTTAAGACTATTCAGTTGCGGGAAAAGGATCTTAATGATACGGATTTACTCAGAATAGCACTACCTATATCGCAATTATGTCAGAACTATGACGCATATCTGTTCATAAACTCGAATGTACAGATCGCCATTGATGTTGGTGCAGCAGGTCTTCACTTGCCTGATAATGATATCTCTGTTCAAGAGGTAAGAGAGAAGACACAGAACGAACTGATGGTAGCATGTTCTACACACGGTATCTTGACTGCTAAGAAACGGGAGACTGAAGGTGCTGATTTCCTAACCTATAGTCCTATCTATAGGACGCGAAGTAAACCCACATACAATGTGTCGGTAGGGTTGGAGAACCTTGAGAAGTTGGTACATCATGTGAACATCCCTGTGTTTGCTTTGGGAGGAATTACACCTGACCGTGTAGAAGATTGCATTTCTGTGGGTGCATCAGGTGTTGCTGTGATGTCTGGGATAGTATCTCCGACTGATTCGGCACTGCGAGCGAAGGCTTATCTTGAGAATCTACTATAGTGTTTGTCATTCCACCAGCAGGCTATTGAACAGTGTCCGTGTTTTTTCGGTCCACATACCGTAGTCTTGAGAGAACTTCTCAACGCTTGAGTTATCTTCAGTGTCGGTATAACCGAGTCGCCGTGCCAATTGTGCTAATTCAGACTGCTGGGTTGGTAGTGCATCCATTGCTCTGTCATGGACTATCCTTAGCGCGTTTTCGACGCGTCGGAGGAATTTATACGCTTCTGCCAGGTCTGAGCTCTGTTCCGCTGTCAAGATTCCGATTGTATTAAGTCTGTTGATAGCATCTAATGTATTCGGTACGCGAACAGATTCTGCATCTGTTCCGTGTCTGAGTTGTAGCGTTTGCACAGCAAATTCGATGTCAACTAACCCGCCATATCCAGATTTCACATCTGTTGATTTCCGTTGTGTACGTTTGGTGCTTCTTCTTCTGTTGGATCTGCTTTTTCGTGTTGATTGCTGTTCCTTGCGTTTTCGTGTATGTACGATTTCTGCGACTTCATCCTCTGTAATGGGTTTACTATAGCAGAAGTCGTTTGCGAGTTTTGTATATTGCGTTCCTAATCCGTCAATATCACCTGCGATTACGCGTGCCCGTGTGAGTGCTTGGCGTTCCCAGATTTCTGCAGCAGTGTCGTAATACTGCTGGTATCCAGCTAATGGTAATGCAATAGCACCACCGTTCCCGTACGGACGTAGACGAAGGTCAAGTTCGTATATACTCATACTGTGTGTTCCACCTAACTGGTTTACTAACGCCAATCCGAGTGATGTGAAGTATTCTGAATTTGGTATACCTTTTGTAGTTTCGCCATCTTCTGTATAGACAAACATGACATCCAAATCCGAACTGAAGTTTAGGTCACGTCCCCCAAATTTACCCATTGCAATTATTGCACAAGTAACAGGTTTACCGTCATGTGTTTTTGGTATTCCGTGTTCAATTTGCATCTGTGAATCTATCTTAAGGTAGAGAGATTGTAGCATCGCCTCAGCCAAGTCAGAGAGTTCTTCTGTTGTCGTAGGGAGGTCAGATTTTCCCAGTATGTTTCTCAATGCTATTCGCCAGATTTCATCGTTTTTATACCTTCTGAGTGCATTCAATAGGTAGGACTCGGATGTGTTTTGGATTATCTGTGAGACTTCATCAAGTTTGGTTTCAAGCGTCTTTTTAGATTCAGTGAAAGTTGGGATTGTCAATAGATCAAAGAGTTCAGGACTTGCTATCAACAGATCTGCCAAGTATAGACTGGAACCGCATAAACTGGTAAGTGCTTCAAGTATGTTTTGCCGTTCCAGGAACATGGTATAGTAGCTGCTTCTTGCGCCGACTTTTTCGGCAAATGCGTCAAAATAACGGAGTGCCATGTCCGGATCAGGTGCTTTACTAAGACAGTTCAACAGAACAGGTGCAAGTTTGAAGAATGTGCGTCTGACAGATGGGGAGAACTGTTGTCCATCACTACCATTTGCAAGGTGCCGCAAGAGTCGTTGTGCGTCACGCGGATTTTCGAAACCGAATTTACCCAATTGTTGCTGTATCTCCTCAGAATCGTCTTGACTTAGAAGTACCGGAATATCTAACTGATTGGGTTCTTGTACATCCATGACTTTCTCAAAAATGCGACGGACTTCAGAAGTATGTTCATTGTATTCTTGGCGAAATGCGTCAAGTGGTTCGTCCATATACCCTAACGTTTTTGCTAACTGTATCTCCTCATTCTCCTTTGCCGGAATTGCGTAACGTTGTTGGTCGGCTTCAATCTGTATTGCATTTTCTACCTTTCTGAGATACTTATAAGCATTGATTAAGGTATCAGCATCGTTATGATTCAACAGTTCATTTGACTTTAACGCTTCCAGTGTTTCCAATGTATTTTGGGTGCACAATGATTTTAGTCGTCCTCCATGTATCATTTGCAGGCACTGAATAGTAAATTCAATGTCTCGTATTGCTCCGGGTCCAAGTTTAACATGCTTATCAATATCCATTTTCTCATTAACGATACGTTGTTCAATCCGTTCTTTTGTTTTCCTGATATCAACCTTTATCTCGTTCAACGTTACCCCATCTAAATAGCGTTGGTAGACGAAAGGATGTATCATGCGGATAAATTCATCTCCAAATTCTATGTCACCTGCGACGGGTCGTGCTTTAATGAGAGCTTGCCGTTCCCATAGGTCTCCCCATCCTTCGTAGTAGCTTTCATAACTTTCCATTGATCGGATTATGACGCCGGCACTACTTTCGGGTCGCAATCGTATATCTACGCGAAACACATACCCATCAGAGGTAACTTCACTCATTGCGTTGATAATAAACTCACACAATCGTGCGTAGTATTCACTGTTGTCAACCCCTTTATCAGTTTTCCCTTCGTCGGAGTAAACAAATATTAGGTCAATATCGGAGCTAAAGTTCAGCTCATAGCCTCCGAATTTCCCCATGGCTATAATAGCAAAACGGCACGGATCAGAATCTTCTTCATTCCGTGGTGTTCCAAGCTTAGGTATGACGACTTGGTTCTGTCCTATTTCGTAGCAGTGTTGTAACGTAGCTTCGGCTAAGTTACTCATCTCCAGGGTAGTAGTTTCAACATCTGAAGTATTTAATAGGTCGCGAATTGCGATTCTAAGCGTTTCGCGTCTTTTATAGCGGCGGAGGATCCGGAGTTTTTGGTTTATGTCATTGAACCAATTGAGTGTTCTTGCGAGTTCAGCATACATGGATTGACCTGTTTTCTTGTTTTCCATTACGTTTGCGTCAATGACATCGTATAGATAAATTGGGTTGCGTATCAAGATTTCAGATAGGTAAGTAGATGCACCAAAAATATGCATTATGGTAGGCATTAGAAAGGGGGCATCATGCAGTAGTTTATATAACCAGCTCCGACTGAATGTCACCATAGCGAACCGTGAAAAGTTGTTTAGTGATGCAACTGGATTTGGTGAGTTAAGGCAAGCATTTATCAGAGGAATGGCAATGTGGGCAAAAGTGGATTGTGTGTATGGATCGTCTGTTGTCAGCTCAATGAGATTACGGTATATTGCGTCATCATCAAAACCGTATCCATTTTCATTAGCCTCTGATAGAATCTGATGAATTTCTTCCTTTAGTTGTTGTGGTAGTGGGAGTTGTGTGTAGTCCATCGCCTTCTCTATAAATTCTATAGTTTAATTTCATTATAGCATTTTCACTTTGAATGTGCAATTTGTTTTTTTCCCTGCATTCAGGATAAAACATACTTCCAAAAACTGGGGATAAGTCAGTTGTGATAAGACATACCAATATGGGGTCTGAAACACTGGGGTAAATCAGATTAAAAAAATTTGACAAAGAAATAAAAAAGTGTAATATTAGGTAACCACCATTTAGATAGTTCTTCTTTTGACGTGAATGTTACGAGCGAACGGATATGGGATTTTTACTATGGCAGCGGGTTTACTAATTCTTATATGGAGGTAGTGGTAGACGTAGGCTGGAATGGAAGAACCGCTGAAATAGTCATAGGCGGTGTAGTTACGAACTATAGTGATGAGGACAATATTATATACGGATTACAGGGCCGCTATGAGGTTGGCAGAACAACTGCTAAGATAGGGCAAAGGCCAGATACAATTGGTTCTGGTGTACTTCGCAGATGCCACAGGTTATTGTTTATAGTGAACTAAGGTTCGCCCTATAGGAGGTATTATGTAATGAGAATAAAACGTAGACTCACGTTTTTGTCTGTGTGCATGGGGTTTGCTATTTTCCTCTTTTGTGCGTTGAATATTGATGCCAAAATAGTATTTCAAGCGAAAATAAAACATACAGGAGATACTCTTTCTCATATCTATGCTATGGAAGATGACGGCAGCAATTTACGTAGAATAACGAGTCGAAGTTACCAAACGTTCTGGCAGAATGCCCCGCATCTTTAGATCGGGGATGAATGCCAGCAAAAAAACTTGACATTAGATTAGGATTCGTAATATGCTATTTAGACATCGTTGTAGTGGATTTAGTCTCTCACTTGAGAGTGCCACCACACCGTTCTAAAGTGGCATAACGCTGTAAAGGAAAAGCGATGTATATCACAAAAACATTGAAACATAAGAAAACTCAACAATTAGACAATCTGGCACGGGCATCTGGGCGTTGCTACTCTAAAATCGTATCGTTTGTTCGCAAAACGCGGAAGAAAAAAGGTTTTTGGCTTTCTAAAGGTGCGGTTCAAAAATATATGCGCCACAAAGACTCTCCGTTGCATTCTCAATCTGTTCAAGCGTGTGCTGATAGTTATTTTGATGCGTTGAATGCATACTTTGAAGTTAGGGGAACTAATCCTGAAGCGAAACCACCGAAACGGACACCCAGATATTTCAAGGTACGCTGGAAGTCAGGTGCAATACGCCTAAAAAATGGTAACTTGATACTTTCAAATTGCAAAGGCAGAGAACCTGTCATACTTGAGAATGTATCTGAAAAACCGAACTATGTTGAGATGCATTTTAAACGCGGACACTACTATTTTGCACTTGTCTATAAAGTTAATGTTCTTCCGAAACAAGAAACAGGCATTACTGTTTCTGTAGATATGGGGGAAATCCACCCGATTGTGAGTTTTGATGGTCAACATACTACGATCTATAATGGTCGGTTTATCCGTTCTATCAAACGCTATAGAGAAAAGTTTAAAGCACAAATCACAAGTGCTATGGCAAGCTGCAAGAAACGTTCTCGCAAATGGTATAAACTTCAGAAAACAAAACGCAAGACTTTAGAAAAACTTGATGCACAACTCAATGATGCTGAACACAAAATCACTTCAAGGTTTATATCCGACTGCCAAAGAGTGAAGTCGGATACGATTGTGATTGGAGACCTCACGCATATTAGAAAAAATATCAACTATTCTAAAAAGTCTAATCAGAAACTTCACCAGTGGGCTTTCTCAAGAATAGCACAGAAAATAACCTATAAAGCTGCACTAGTAGGTATCAAAGTTGTTTCTGTATCAGAAGCATATACCTCACAAACTTGCCCCAAATGTGGACATAGAAAGAAACCGAGCAACCGAAACTATCGCTGTCAAAAATGTGATTTCAAATACCACAGAGATGGTGTCGGTGCTATAAACATTCACAACAAAGTATCTGGAGTGAAAAATACTCCTGTTAGTCGGGACATTGGCAGTCTCCTCGGTGTCAGATTCAACTGGCACCTCAGTAGTCTTGGATTAAACCCAAGAAAGGTTGCTGTAAGCAACTAAGAATCACCGATGCTTTAGCTCGGTGAGTATGTCAAAGACAGACGTACCCTACATAAATTGCCGAAAGAAGCGGCACTTAGTGGGACCGCATGGATGGGGGATGATAGGTCTGTGCTCTTATCATACAAGGAAATAGATGATGCACCACGTAATATTTTTCGGTATGATCTCAATAGTCGTAAGATGACACAACTTACCGATTTTCCATTAGGTCATGCTTACTTTCCACATTGGGTTGAAGGCTCGCTTGCAGTATCACAACAGGATAAATTGACGACATGTTGGGGAAGTTTAAAACAGAAGTAAAATAGCACGCATTTACCATGAGTTCACATTACTTAATTTTCGAACTCACGTTATTTTAGGCAGGTATCCGAGAGGTTATCTGCCTTTTTTTATTCGGGTCGGCAACAAAGAAGCACAATCAAGGATGAATGTGCTACGGCAAGATCAAGATGGATGGGGTAGGGTGAAGAAAAATAAGGGATGAATGGGTTGGAGGAAGAAGCACAATCAAGGATGAATGTGGCAGAATACGCGTTTGGTATTCTGCATTAGATATATCAAGATGGATGGTGTAGGAGGAAGGGGAATGAGGAATGAAGGGGGTTGGAGGAAGAAGCACAATCTAACAGAATGTGCTACAGACATAGCACTCCGCTGGAGCAAGGGTTTAGCGATCCTTTTTCTTGAGTAACAAAAACTTTACACACCCTGTTCCATCAAAGGATTTGCTTTTTTTAGTCATATTTTATATAATACTATTGTTTGGACGGTTCTTGAGTGATGATGCTTTTAAACTAAAGTGAAGGAAATTTATGAATAAAGACTATAGGAATGTGATGTTTGTTATAGCCGATGATTGGAGTCGTATTGCTCGGTGTTACGGTGATGACATCATCAGAACACCGCGTATTGACGAATTCGCTGAACGCGGCGTTGTTTTTGACTACGGATTCTGTACCAGTCCTTCTTGTGCTGTCAGCCGGGCATGTATTCTAACAGGACAACATAGCCATACACATGGACAATATGGACACTGCCACGGAATTCACGGTTTCCGGACACATGAAAACATGCAATCCGTGCCTAAGATATTAAAAGCACACGGATTTGCTACAGCCTGTATCGGAAAAAAGCACGTTGAACCGAAAAGTGTTTATCCTTTTGATTACGAACCGAAAGTGAATCCGAGAAGTCCAGTATCGGTTGCTGAGAAGGTAGACGAATTCCTTTCACAAAATGTGGATACACCCTTTTACTTGCATATTGGCTGTACCTATCCGCATCGTGCAGGCAAGGGATTTGGAAATGACCGGGAACATGCAGGTATTGAACCGGGTTCTTACGCCCCCGATGAGATTGTTGTTCCGAATTTCCTACCGGATGTTCCCGCAGTCCGTGATGACCTTGCTGATTATTACGAAAGTGTGTCCCGTTGGGATGCTGTCGTTGGTGCGGCATTAGACACACTTGATGCTTCTGGTCGCGCAGATGAAACACTTGTTTTTGTGACGACAGACCATGCAATGCCGTTTCCTGGGGCAAAAGCGTCCAGTTTTGATAGTGGACACCACTGTCCGCTACTTATTGCGAGCCCAACACAACAGAAACGTGGCATACGGAATCAAGCACTTGTCAATTGGGTTGATTTCTGTCCGACTATATTGGAATGGTGCGGTGCTAAACACCCTGGCGGAGAAGAAGCTCTCCCAGGCAGGTCGATCCTCTCCGTATTAGAGGATGACAGTCCACATCCAGGGGATGGTGAATGGGAGGAAACATTTTTCTCTCACTGCTTCCATGAAGTAACCAATTATTATCCGTATCGTGTCTTACGTGGTCGCAGGTATAAATATGTTCGTAATTTGGCATATCAGTTAGAAACACCGCTACCGAGCGATCTATTTCGTTCTATCTCATGGACAGCAGTGCGAAATGATAACATACAAAAACTGGGTGAACGACAACGAGAGGACTTTGTCCATCAAAGTCGCGAGGCACTGTTTGATATGGAGAAGGATCCTGCTGAATCTAAGAACCTGATTGATGAACCAGCATTGCAAGATATTGCCAATGACATGCGGCGTAAGGTAATTGAATTCAGACAAAAGACGAAGGACCCATGGCTTGAACAGTCGTTTCAGGAAGGGGAAACGCAGCCTTTCTTTACATAATTTTACTCGATTTTATAGCGAAATCTATAATTACTTTTACATCCCTGGTAGGTGCGGTTTCCTAACCAATGCAGAATACCAAACGAGTATTCTGCCAGAGCTGAGAATATCCGTGCGGTTAGGAAACCGCACCTACCGGGGTGTTTATAATATCTATATATAACAGATGCAGAACTACGATTTAGATGCGATGAATGCCCGCATCCAAGAAGATAGCGGCAAGATACAGCAGATTTTGAATGAGGCGGGTAAAATCATCGTTGGTCAACGCACGTTACTTGAACGGTTGGTTATCGGCTTACTTTGTAATGGACACATTTTATTAGAAGGTGTGCCCGGTCTTGCAAAGACGACGGCGATTGATGTATTGGCAAGAACGATTGATGCATCATTCCAACGGATTCAATTCACACCTGATCTGCTTCCAGCGGATCTGATCGGTACGTTAATATACGATCAGCAGAAGGCGGAGTTTTATACTAATTTGGGTCCTATTTTCGCTAACGTTGTGCTTGCTGATGAGATAAATCGGGCACCAGCAAAGGTGCAAAGTGCCCTGCTTGAAGCGATGCAAGAACGACAGGTGACGATCGGTGATACTACACACTCGCTTGATGATCCGTTTCTCGTCTTAGCAACACAGAATCCGATTGAGCATGAAGGTACTTACCCGTTACCTGAAGCACAAGTTGACAGATTTATGCTTAAGGTTAAGGTCAACTATCCATCGCGTACTGAGGAGTTGCAGATTCTGCGGCGTATGACAGTTGAGAAAATTCCTAAAGTGAAGAAAGTAGTCTCGTGTGAAGATGTTATCAGGTTCCGTGAGTTGACGCGGGAGATATATATGGCGGAACCGTTGGAAAATTATATTGTTGATCTCGTCTGTGCAAGCCGTTCTCCAGAGGCATATCAATTAGAGGACCTAAGCACGTTGATTGAGTACGGTGCTTCCCCGCGTGCTACGATATTTCTTGCCCTTGCTGCGAGAGCTCATGCATTCCTGTCGGAGCGTGGCTATGTTACACCGGAAGATATTCAGGCAATTGGTATGGATGTTTTGCGCCATCGCGTCATATTGAGTTACGAAGCAGAAGCGGAAGGTATTGATGCTGAGACGATTATTACGCAGCTGTTTTCAAAGATTGAGGTGCCTTAGATTTTAGTACCCAAACACAGTTCTTGACATGTTTCTGCATTTTTGTTATATTATGACGTGAAATAAAATGTAGGAGCAAGTTGAGTGGCATCAGAAAAGATCCGAGTCGGTATCATCGGAGCAGGTAGAAACACAAAATCAAGACATATCCCAGGATTACAAGCAATTGAGGGTGTTGAGATCATCGGTGTTTGTAATCGCAGCCGAGAATCCTCGCAGCGTGTTGCTGACGAGTTCGGTATTTCAAAAATCTACGACAACTGGCAAAATGTGATTAAAGACAGTGACACAGACGCGATTGTCATCGGCACGTGGCCCTATTTGCATTGCCGCGCGACAGTGGCAGCACTGATGGCGAATAAACACGTGATGTGTGAAGCACGCATGGCAATGAACGCACGAGAAGCACACATGATGCGTCTGTTAGCACGTCAGAAAACACATCTCACTGCACAGATTGTCCCCTCTCCAATGACTCTACGCGTTGATAATACGATCAAGCGACTCATCGCTGAAGGTTATCTCGGTGATGTCTTAGCAGTTGAAGTCAGAGCTGGTGGTTCATTTTTAGATTCTGATTCACCGCTGCAGTGGCGACAAGACCTGGATTTCAGCGGCATGAATATCATGAGTATGGGGATCTGGTACGAAGCCTTGATGCGATGGGTTGGAGAAGCAACACGTATCGTGGCTATGGGGAAAACATTCGTCAAAATGCGTCCTGATACTGATGGCATTATGCGACCTGTCAGAATCCCTGAACATATTGATATCATTGGGGAACTCGCTTGTGGTGCACAACTTCACATGCAAGTCTCTGCTGTTACAGGATTGGCAGGTGCGCCAGAAGCTCTTATTTTTGGTAGTCAAGGCACGGTAAGGTTTTCAGGAAACAGCCTCTTCGGTGGACAAAGAGAAGATAACGAACTACAAGAGATAGATATACCCTCAGCGGAGGAAGGGGGTTGGAGAGTGGAAGAGGAGTTCGTTAATGCTATCCGTGGTAAGGAAACGATAACACATACTGACTTTGAGACGGGTGTAAAATATATGGAGTTCACTGAGGCAGTTACGCGTAGTATGGCATCTGGTGCTGCGGTTTCTTTACCCCTTCAGATGTAGGTGAACGTGAGTTTGATAATTAAATGCAATATGCGTTGTAGGTTGGGTTGAGGCACGAAACCCAACATGTATTGCTATATAATCGGTCAAGATGTTGGGTTTCGTTCCTCAACCCAACCTACATATTTATTTGCTCTGATTTATCAAACTCACGTTAGGTGAATAGATAGTAAACGCAATCTGTGCTAAACTGTTTAATTGTGAGGGAGGAAAATGACATTAGAAAACCTTTTTGATCTTTGTAAAGACCTTGAGTTACGTCAAGCAAAGATATATGCCTCATTCTCACTGATCTTAGGTGATGTTGACGAACGGATAGCGAAGTTTTGGGAACGCATGAGTGCTGAGGAGTGGCAACATTACATCCTTGTAGATTTCGGGCGTACTTTGTGTATAGGCGTATTCGGGATGGATACACCCTTACGTAAAGTAGAAGCAACGGGTTCTCCCTCACCCATCGCGCCAATTCCAGACATTTCTGTTCAGCGGATTACTGATGCTTTGAATTCCCACGAAACAAAGATAGAATCTGGCAGGATTTCATTAGACGAGGCATTTGAAATTGCTATTGCTATAGAGGGAAGTGAGGCGGATACAATCTATCTGTATTTACTCTCTATTATTAGACAAGCGATTAAAGAGAGTGATCGTCCATTCCTTATGAATCGCATCGTCCAGGTTGAAAGGGATATGGAATCACATGTAGATGGACTCGTGCAAGCAACACTGAAATTCGCTAAAGATACATCTCTTATCCGTAAAGCACACCGCTTAAAAGAGGAACACAATTAAAGTTAGGATTGCCATTAGGTATGTTGTGCGTTACATAGCAGGTTGCCTTCTTGTGTGCATGCAACTTGTTCTAATTGGAGCGTTGTGTGGTGGATGCCGAATCGGGTCTGTAATTCCGTGTTTATCTGCTTGAGTATCTGGTCATAAGATAGGGAGGTATCTTCCTGAATGACAACATGTGCACTTAAGGCACTGTAGTTAGAACATAACGACCAGACGTGCATATCGTGTACATCTTTGACAGAATCTAAATTACATAGATGTTTAGCGACTGTTAAAGCGTCAGCATTTCGTGGTGAGTTCTCAAGTAGGATATGAACAGCTTCCTTCGTTACGTTTACTGCACTGATGAGAATTATCGCCCCGATAAGGAAACTAAGGATTGCATCTATCGGATACCATTTCGTCCAGAGTATGATAGCACCCCCGACAACAACCGCGACAGAAGACAGTGTGTCTCCTATCACATGAAGTACAGCACTCCGTACGTTAAGGTTACCATGACTTTCGCCATGCAGTTGCCACAAGATAAATAGGTTCGCTACCAAACCGAGACAAGCAACAACGAACATACCTGTCACCCGTATCTCTCCTGGTGAATTGTAACGTTGGTATGCTTCATAGAAAATCCAGCCAGAGATTCCGATGAGGGTGATACCGTTGATAAATGCAGCAAATACCTCGGCTCGATGATAGCCGAAGGTGCGAGATGAAGTTGCGGGACGCGTTGAAAGGTAAATCGCAAACCAACTTATGAGAAGTGAAAACACATCAGACAGCACATGCGCAGCATCACTTAACAATGCAAGACTGCCAGTCCAGATACCGCCGATTAACTCTCCAAGAAAGACGCAAAACGTGACCAATATAGCAATTATAAATTTGCCTTGAAGGTTTCTCTGATGGCTATGAGGTTGCGTTTCATCGTGATCGTGATGATGGTTATGATTGTGCAATAGATTTCCTTAAAATGGTGAACAAGATGATCAACAGTCCGCAATTTCAGTCAGTTTCTTTAGATGAACTTTTTGCTTGACTGCTTGTATCGGTTTTCTTATCTTGCTTTTCTTTCTTGTTTTTCTTGTCTTTGCTGCTCTTTTCTGACGAAGTTTTTTCATCTTTCTTTGCGGATTCTTTATATCCTTCACTGCGATAATCGGTGATATAGAAACCTGAACCTTTAAAGATGAGACCGGCGCCCGCTCCGATAAGCCGTTTAACTTTGCCGTTACATTCTGGACATTCTTCAAGGAGTGGGTCATTGATGCCTTGGAACTTTTCAAATTGAACTTCACACTCAAGACACCTATAGTCATACGTAGGCATATAGCGTATTCCTCCATTTCTTAGTTGATAAAATCAGGATAATCTGATAAATTTTAATAGTAAAAAACCGAAATGTCAAGTCAAAAATGAATATTTCTAACGCCACGATGCGTTTACGCTGAGGTATGTGATGCGTTTTCAGATAGATAGTGATAGTTTTCCACTTGGTAAAGGCCCGATGGTGATGCTGATACTTTTCATCATTACATCTGTATTCATATTCTCAGCCACCGAGGAGAAAGATGAGAGTATTGAATTCTGGATTTTCGCTAACACACATTACGAGGAATATCAAGCGCGTGTTCCTATCTTTGAAGCACTTCATCCGGGTGTCAATATTAAACTGATTAATTATGGCGGATCAATGCACGACAAATTATTGACCGCCCTGCTCTCTGATTTCGGTGCCCCCGATATCGTTGAAGTAGAGATTACATCAATTGGTCGTTTCCTGAAGGGTGCTATTAACGAGATCGGTTTTGTGGATCTGAAGCCACGTTTAGAAAGTGAAGGTTGGATGGAGAAACTGGTCGTAAGTCGTTTCACACCGTGGTCTTACGGCGGAAAAATATACGGGTTACCGCACGATTTACATCCTGTCGTCTTGCTTTATAGAGACGACCTTTTCAAAGCCGCTGGTGTTGATATGACCAAAATAGAGACGTGGAATGACTTCATAATTGCGGGGAAGCAAGCAACGCGTGATCTGGATGGAGACGGTGAAAATGATCAATACGCAATTGTTCTGGATAGACGTACTGAAAGTGATTATTTTAATCTGTTATTGCAGAGAGGCGCAGGTTTTTTTGATGTTGAAGGAAATGTTGTTATTGACAGCGACATTGCAATTGATACATTAACGTTCTTTACCTCTCTATTCAACGAACATAAAATCGCTACACCTGTTTACGGCACTTGGCATGGTGATCCGAGCAATTTCGCAGCAATGCAAGACGGAAGGATACTCTCAATCCTTGCACCAGATTGGTATGTTGGGATTCTTAAGAGTCAAGTGCCACAAATGGCGGGTAAATGGAAGGCAGTTGCGATGCCAGCCTGGGAGCGTGGTGGAAGAAGAACCACGACGAGAGGCGGTACGATGATCGGTATTACAAAACAGTGTCAAAACCCAGACTTAGCGTGGGAATTTCTGAAATTTGCATATTTTGACAAAGCGGGTCTGATAAATCGTTATGAAACAACTCGTATTATACCACCGCTCAAAGCTGCGTGGGATGACCCTATTTATGGTGAACCTGATGCGTACTTAGGTGGTCAATCCCTTGGAAGGCTGTTTATTGATCTTGCCCCGGATTTACCGCCCCGTTATCAGAACCCGTATTGGTCGGAAGCTGCGGATCTTTTGAACGATGCAATTTTCAATGCTGTTACAGAAAAACAGACCCCACGACACGCTTTAACGGAAGTTGCCGGTAAAGTGCGTTTGATTATTTCAAAGGACCAAGAACGTTGGGGTCATAACTAATACCATTACTGGAATTATAGATGCAAACCACATCCATTAAACATCGTATCTGGAACCGACAGCAGAAGATTGCACCCTATCTGTTCATAGCACCGTTTTTCCTGCTATTTATTGTCTTTATGGGGTATCCGCTTATCTCATCACTGATCATGAGTTTTTATGAGATGCGCGGTTTCCAAAGTAAGATATTCGTCGGTTTAGATAACTTCACAGACCTTTTACGTGATCCGGTCTTTTGGAAATCCCTATGGAACACAACCTATTTCGCATTGGGAACGCTTGTATTGCAATTACCGATTGCTCTGTTTCTTGCAATTCTTCTCAACTCAAAATATGTGAAGGGAAAGAATTTCCTACGACTTGCGTTCTTTGCTCCTGTCCTGGTTGCGGGTGTGTTTGTGGCAATTATCTTCAATCTGATATTTGACCAACGTGCGGGGTTAATTAACAACGAATTTCTGCTTTTTGGTAAGGAGATCGGTTGGTTAAGTGAAGGGAGATACGTGATGCCAGCGGTGATTCTGACAGGTGTTTGGCAGTGGGCAGGTTTCAATATGATCTATTTCTTGGCAGGATTACAAGGTATTCGGCAGGAATTATATGAAGCGGCAGCCGTTGATGGCGCGAATTGGTGGCAGTGCTTTATACATATCACGTTACCTTCTCTCAAACCTGTTATAGCATTCGTATTTGTTGTATCCATGATTGGTTCGTTCCAGCTTTTTGATCTTCCTTTTATTCTAACGAATGGCGGTGAGCCTGCTGACGCTGGCACTACAATCGTGATGTATCTGTATAAGAACGGCTTTCAATTCATGCGTCTCGGTTACGCAGCAACGATCGGATGGGTGCTTTTTATTATCATTGCGGTTATTTCTATAGCACAACTGCGACTCCTCGGAATTTTCAAAGAGGAATAAGAAAGGATTTTGATGCAAATACTTCCAGCAATTGATCTACGTGATGGCAAGTGTGTAAATCTTGTTCAAGGTATTGCCGAACAGGAAACCGTTTTCTCTGATTCACCTGTTGATATGGCGAAACAGTGGGAAGCAGAAGGGGCAGAATACCTACATCTTGTTGACCTTGATGGCGCGTTTCAAGGGGTTTCTGCTAACCTTGACATTGTACGTGAAATCGTTGCCAAAGTTTCTATACCTGTTCAGCTCGGTGGTGGCATTCGCAGTATTGAACAGATTGAGAGCATATTAACGATGGGTGTTGACAGGGTGATTTTAGGAACCGCCGCGCTTAAACAGCCATCCTTGGTAAAGGCAGCATGTGAGAAGCACGGTAAACGCATCGCAGTCGGTATTGATGCGAAAGACGGTAGGGTTGCTACACACGGATGGTTAGAAGTATCACAAAAACCTGCTGTGGAATTCGCTGTTGAAATGGCGGAGGTCCAAACGGTGATTTATACTGATATCAAAAGCGATGGGATGCTAAAGGGTCCCCATGTGGAAGCGACTGCTGATATAATCAATGCTGTATCAGCAGATGTTATCGCGTCTGGGGGAGTCACTTCGCTTGACGATGTTGAAGCACTTAAAAGGATAGGTGCAAGCGGTGCGATCATCGGACGCGCATTATACACGGGTGACCTTGCTTTGCGTGATGCAATTGCTGCTGCACGTTAGCAAAAGTGCTATTAAATAGAAGTAACAATTCCGATGCCGATGCATGTCCCCATTTTTTTCACCTCAAAACGTGTCCCAACTTGCATAGCAAGCGGGAGTTCAAGTTCTACGGATACGTGAGCATTCTCGCCAGGTGAAATAATTGGCACATCGGATGGGAGATGTAGATGTGCGGTAACATCAATTCCCCATAGATGTATCATAGGTTTGTCGTTTTCAATGATGGGTATATGTGTTCCACTTTCCTCTTGTGTCAGTAGATAGATGATTGCCTCAAAATCGGTGTGTGCTTTAATGGTCTTAGGGGTACACAGGACTTGTCCAACAGAGATCCAATCAGGTTCAGATTCAACCACTACGTCGGCATCTTTTGTGCCGAGGCACTTTGTTTTAATGCGGTCTCCTTTTCCGACAATATCCACTGCTTGTCCGACTGATAGATGACCTTGAACCACATCACCCCGTACAGTCACGCGTTCTTTCAATTCCTCAACGATTTCATAGATCGGCATAATGAGATGAAGATTGCTGGTGTTGATAGGTATAGGCATATACCGATTCAACGCAAATATCAGATCAACAATTGGTTTCCACTGTTCTGATCCTGTTCTATCTCCTTTATATTTTAGAGCCCTATTTGCATCGCCTGCGATGATAGGATTGTTGCTTCCATCCCATCCGTATTCGGTAAGTAATTCACGCATCTCTTGTTGACATATATCTTGTAGTTCATCATCTTCAGTGATATTATGGGTATTGAGGAATGAAATTATGTTTGGTAGTTGGGTGTGATGTGCGAGTTGGATGTGTTCTATCGATTCAGGAGTAACACCTTCAAAAGCGTCGACGACCCATATTGCTCCTTGTATACCGAAGGAACGGCTTACAAGCATTTTTACAATATCCAGGTGCGTATCACAGTCAATTTGTTTATAGAACTTCCCACTGGTTTCATAATCAACTTCGCGATATGTAATACCGACGCCTTCTCTGAGTGGAAAGTGTGAAGGCATCTGCTGTATGAATTCGGTTTTACCATTTGAATGAATTGCCCCGATTCTTGCCACAACCTTCTGAATTGCTGCAGTCAAAGTAGTTTTCCCGTGGGTTGCTGCTCCGAGTGTGCAGATAGATAGTGTGTGATCTGAAGATGTCCGTTTTTCGTGTGTCAACAGTTTCTCCTAATAGTTAGAATGGATACTATCCGATCATAGTGCTTACAATTATAGCAAAAGTCTGACGATAGTGCAAGAATGTGTTTATTACTATACAGTAAAATTTGACTATATCTATCTCATGTGATATATTATACCCATCTGAAAAACAAGAAATTAGTGTTCTGTCAACTTCTAATTGAAGGTATAAAGTTCTTCTGTAGGTCGGGTAGAGCGAAGCGAAACCCGACACATATTGATTGGGTCTATCATGTTGGGTTTCGCTTCGCTCTACCCAACCTACGAAATAGCACTTGACAAAGCATTAGGAACAGACGCATGTATACCCCAGAATTTCCAGGTCCAAACGAAGAATTACTTGAAGCACAAGCGAGAGTCTGCACAGGTCCACACCAGACAAGACCTTTAGGTAAGAAACCTAACGACGGACCTCAACCTGATGTGGTTTTAGATACGATATTGCGGTCCTTAAACGCGGAATTACCTGTAGATGAAACGGTTTCTGAAGCACAGATGGGAGCGTTTTTCGTCGCGATGACAATCCGGAAAGATTTTCCTGAGTCAACACAGTGGAGTGAAGCGGAAACGGCAGCTTTTCAGAAGTACGAATCCGCTCTGTTATCTCGTCTGCCTGATGAGATTAAATTCATCATGTGTCCTGAACTTGGGTATGTCCCTAACAATCCCACAGAATTCCTTGTTGTTTCTGCTCTGGAGAAGATACTCAGAGGAAAACATCTTGGTTATGCAGAGACACGGCAGATGTGTGAGTTGATCCTTACTGACGAAGTTAAACCCGCGTTAAAGGCTGCTGCGCTTATCGGACAACGCATGAATAGAGAGACATATCAGGAGGTCCGAGGGTATCTTGATGCGTATTTCAATCCTGAACACATTAGACAGATTGACGTTGATACGCTGACACACTTCGGACAACCCTATGATGGTGCGACACGCAATTTCCGTCCAACGTTATTTGTCGCGGCTGTCCGGGCAGCGTTGGGAGAACGTTCACTCTTACATAGTGTTGATCTGATGCCACCAAAGAATGGTGTTACGGAAGAAGCAATCTTAACTGCATTGGGCGCGAAAACAGATCTTAACCTTGATCAGATTGCATCCCTCATCAGTGATAAGGATGTAGGATTTGGTTATATCAGTCAACGTGAGTATTCACCTGGTGCGTACAGTGTTCGTGAGATGCGCGTCCATATAAAGAAACGTCCGCCTTGGGCAGCAACTGAGAAAGCGCAACAGTTCTTTTCTGCACGAAAGGCTAATTATATGGTGCTGGGTTATTACCATATAGGCTATGAGGGACCGCTGTTGCAATTAGCATGGGATCGTGGGTTTAATGCTGCGATTGCTGTGAAAGGTGAAGAAGGGACAAGTCATTATGCACTGCGACTCGGTAAACCATCTACAGTGGATAGGATGGCGGTCAATTATTCGCAAGGCTTCCATCGTATTGACAATCAACGGAAAGATTTTGCTCTGGATATAGATCCGAGCAAATTTGGATTTGACTATAGGCTTAATCCGCGTCCAGAGTCTGTAAGTGCTGAGGCTTTCGCAAAGGCAGGAACGGCAGCACTATCTGGCGAGAAAGGACATATCTATGACAGGATTCTCCTCAATTCTGCAATGGTGGATTATCTGTTAGGTATCTGTCCTGATCCTGATGATGCCATCAAACGTGTGCAATCCGTTATGGATGATGGTAGTGCTTTGCGACATTTAAATAATTATATTACAAGAAGCAATGAAGTTCGCTATTAGTCGTTTTGGATTCTTGTAAAATCATTCTTACACAGTAGATTAACAGATGATTGGAATATCATACCATGCAGGTGGCATGAAAGACCTGCCTCTTAAAGAAGTCATCACAATCCTATCCGAAGTTGGCTACGATGCCATTGAGATGATGTGCGGACCTGAAGCACACATCCCTTCAGGTGATGTGACAGATAAACTTCTCAAAAATGTCAAAGAGATGGTAACGGATCACGGACTAAAGGTGTCTGTTATCAATCCATTTACGGGTAAAGGATTGTATCAATTGGCATTAGAGGATATGCAAAGTGCCATTGATCATTACGCATTACTCCAAGATGTAGCAGTTGCATTAGGTGCACAAGGTGTCAACTTTCTTACAGGATACGGTGGTAATAAAGGAGATGCGTTTGCATGGAAATTGCTTGTAAGTGTGCTAAAACCAATCTGTCAACGTGCCGAGACACTTGGGATTACAATGAATATCCACAATCATGAAGCAACGACTATTGATACTTCATCAAAAGTCTTACTCTTGATTAAACATGTCGGATCCGATTCGCTACGGGTCCTTAATGACATCACTAATTTCTATCACCTGGGTGAGGATATTGCTGAGGTGACAGAAAAGTTAGGACACCTAACTACACACTGCCATGTCAAAGGCATAACCGGAATGTATCCTTACAGTACATTTCTTATTCCGGGTGAGGATGACGACGAATTGGATTTTATAACCTTTGCCGAGAGCTTAGGTAAGGTCGGATACGACAAGTACATTTCTGTTGAAACTTTTCCACACATGCGTCTGGAGAAAGCACAGATTGCCTACGATATGATGTCACGAACTTTAAATGTGTTAGAGCTTCGTTAGTTTTCCAACGTTTTGATACCGGGCCAATCCCGCCACATATCCTCATTAGGTGGTTCTTCTTGGGTTTCAGGTAATTCCGTTTTTCTAAAGTCGTAAAGCACTGCTTGTCGTATTTGACGGGAGTAGTTATGTCCAGCTGCATGTCCGATACGATGATGCCAGAATACAATGTCTCCTGCATTTCCGTGACATTCTACTCCGGGTTCTCTACTGATTCGTTCCCGATCTACGTCGTATTGTGGTGTGGGTTCATGTTTGTATTGTGATTTGTAGTCATAATAGAAGACTTTATGACTACCGGGCCACACGGTAAATGCCCCACCTTCTTGTGGTACATCATCAATGTAGCCGACGACTCCAAGATGGAAAGGGTGTGCGTCCACATGACATCCAATGGATTTTTTGGGAACGTCGCCATAAGGGAGTGTGCAATATATCCCGCGTACGCGTGCTGGTTCAACGAGATTACCTTCACCTAAGAACTGTTCAGCCATGTGCCACACATTTGGATCAGTAGCGAGCAATTTGACCATCCAGTCTTCACCGCCGGGTTCTCTGTAGTTCCAGCGAAATCCTTTTCTTCGGTTAGAATTATCCTCGTTTTCCTCTTCAGGCTTGAAGGGACCTATCCATGTATCAGGATTTTCGCGTACTCTTCCCTCAGGTGCCCCTTCCCATAGTTTACTCCGTGCACGTTCCATCAGTTCAGGGTTTAGGACTTCTCGTTTTATCAAATATCCTTGATTTTTGAAAAAATCAATGTCATCTCGTGATAGTTCTACCATAGTTCTACTCCTTTTTTGTTATGGTATTTTAACGATTCCTAACCCAAAAAGCAACAGAAATGTTAATATTGGGATGAAACACAAATTGTCAGTAAAGTGAAATTATGTTATAATTTCATCTATGAACATAAAAACTTTAGAAGGTAAAACTGTTGGGGCTGCGGTCTCTGGTGGACTTGATAGTTGTACAATCACAAAATGGTTAGTTGATAACGGTGTTAATGTTGTCTGTTTCACAGCGGATCTCGGACAACCTGATGAACGGGACGTTGATGAAATCCGAGAACGCATGATGGCATGCGGCGCAAAAGAAGCGGTGATGGTTGATGCAAAGGACGCACTTGCTGAAGCGGGTATCCGTCTAATCCAAACGCAAGCGATGTATGAAGGAGGGTATTGGAACACAACTGGCATCGCACGACATGTCACCGTGAAAGCACTATTGCCGGAGATGGAGAAACGGGATATCTCTATATTAACACACGGCTCGACAGGACGCGGGAATGACCAAGTTCGTTTTCAACTGGCAACAAACATGCTTAATCCTGACTTTT
This sequence comes from Candidatus Poribacteria bacterium, assembly GCA_022828145.1. Taxonomy (GTDB): domain Bacteria; phylum Poribacteria; class WGA-4E; order WGA-4E; family WGA-3G; genus MSPOR6. The sequence continues at coordinate 34,642 of JAJEJA010000002.1, forward strand.
CTGTCTACGCCCCATGGCGTGACCCCGAATTCCTCACAAAATTCGGTGGGAGAAAAGAGATGATTGATTATTGTCAAGAACACAATTTACCGATTACGGCTACACATGAAAAACCTTATTCTACGGATGCGAATTTATTAGGATTGACACACGAAGCAGGTCGGTTAGAATCACTGAAAACACCGGCTGGGTTTATTACACCTGGGATGGGAGTTCATCCAAAAGATGCCCCAGACGACATAGAACATTTTACAGTGACTTTTAGTCGTGGAATGCCAGTAGAGATAAACGGTTCTCCAGGCACTCCGCTCATAGGTCTGAATGAAGCAAACCGAATTGGTGGACGAAATGGTGTCGGTATCGGAATACATACGGTTGAGAATAGATTTGTAGGGATTAAGAGTCGGGGTGTCTATGAATCACCTGGAATGGAATTGTTAGGAAAATGTTATGAGTTCTTGCTCCAACTTATCATTGATAGACGCGCACGCAAACATTTTGACGAAATATCTAAAACGGTTGCTGAACAGGTATATCAAGGATATTGGTTTGATGCTGCTACACAGGCGATGCTTGCATCTATTGAACCGTTGACACGTTTAGCGACTGGGACTATAACTGTTGCACTATACAAAGGGAACGTATCGTTTCATGCTGCGAGTGGAGTGCCGCATTCATTATATTCGGAGGAGACATCATCAATGGAAGATATTGGGGATTTTGACCACACAGATTCGGAGGGATTCCTTGGTGTACTCGGTGTGGGTGCCCGTGCTTCTGCAATAGCCGGTCAGACAGAAGGGTAGATATGATGACTTCACTAACCGATACATCAGTCACGGCTATCGTCAATTACTAAGTACACCAAAGACGTTCCCTGAATGTGTTGGATGTTTTTGAATTCCTTATCTTATGAATGCCTTTTGGTAGGGACGATATGTGTAGTAGCTCATCCTGATATAAACATATCGTCCCTACGGGACTGAAGAGGTGTGGTGTATACATTTTTCTATAAACATATCGTCCCTACGGGACTGAAGATTAGAAGTTGACAGAACACTATAGTGATAAAGAGTTAATCATAAGCTGCATTACTGCACCTGAAATCAAAGGCACAGTCAAGTTATCGTCTATACGAAGCGGAAGTAGTTCAGCAAGAGTTGCTACAAATGCACCTGTAAGTCCGACAACTGGGTCAATCCAGAACACAGAAATCACTGCACAGACGATAAAACAGGCTGCGCTCCCCTCTAAACTCTTATCACCAATAAGTTTTATACGTCCCCATGCCTTACCCACTAAAGCAGCAGCTGTATCCCCCAAGACAATAAAGAAGATACTTACTATTGCGATGTGTTTGTCAAAGATTACAATACACAGAAACGTGCTGATAATATAATATGTCGCTCCGGTAATCGCGCCCTTGCGTTCATGTCTACGTAGAATAAATTCAAAAAAGCGAAAAAACAATTCCCTGAAACTTTCAGATACCCATTTTAGCAACTCTACAATCACCGCAATTCCTGCGAAAGCACCTGCAATAAATATCATCGTTGATTTATCCAGAACGATATAAAGTAAGGGTATAAAGAACCCCGCAAGGTGTGTCGTTTTCCTTAATAATTCCTTGAGCATGAAATCCGTGTCTCCCACGTAAAGTTTGGGTCTGGAACCTTCATATTCCTATAGGTTTATACATTATAATTCAGGAGATTAATCTAATTTCTTGTATTTGCCAAAGAAATATCACAATTTTGTTTCATTCTGAAGTTAAAATTTTTGCACCATTAGAAGTTGCTTTAAGAATAAAGAACATAATCTTAGAACAAAAGTGAGTTTGATAAATGTAGCGCAAACTTTCCAGTTTGCGAAGATGTGCCACAAACTGAAAGTTTGTGCTACAATTCACGCCTCTCGGATACGAAATAGTGTGAGTGAACGCAACCGAAATGATTAATCAAACTCACGTTAGAACAAACAAACTAAATTAAGAGGAAAAATGAAAAACATTTACATCAGATTGTTGTTAATTCTATTAAGTATAGGGTTGCTTTCTACTGTAGATACTATTGCCGAGGAATCACAGCAAACCGTGAATATCACGGGTGTCGTCATTGATATTGACACAGACACACCTTTACCTGATGTAACTATAAAGGTTGTAGACACAAATATCAAGGTAAAAACAGATGAAACAGGGACATTTTCTTTAGATTTACCTGCTGGAACCTATTCATTTCAAGTGTCTGCGCCGTTCTACACTGCTTCTGTTTTATCAGAAATTGAAGTCAACGCCGGAGCGACCGTTGAACCTATACGGGTTACGCTTGAGCCAACAGTCGTCCAATTAGACGCCATTACGATGAAAGTACGGTTGAGTCAATCTGGTGAGCGCGGTCTTCTTGAAAGGAGAATGCGAAGTTCAAGAATTGAAGACAGCATCAGTACTGAAGAGATCAGTCGTCTGCCAGATTCCTCAGCTGCACAAGCGATTAGACGTGTAACAGGCGTTAGTATTGTAGGTGGCAAATATGTTTTTGTCCGGGGATTAGGTGAACGTTATAGTAACACACTGCTGAATAACGTTGAGATCCCGAGTCCAGAACCTAATCGGCGTGTTGTGCCGATGGACATTTTCCCCGCGAGTCTCCTTGCAAGCCTTCAAACTGTGAAGACATTTTCTCCGGACCAACCGGGAGGATTTGCAGGGGGGTCAGTTCAAGTTTTTACAAGAGATTTTCCTGAGGAATTGACAATGTCTCTCTCTATGTCAACCGGTTTTAATACACAAGCAACAGGGATAGATGGATTGACATACCCTGGTGGTTCTCTCGACTTTCTGGGGTTTGATGACGGTTCACGAGAACTTCCGGCACTCATTCAAGAAAGAGCTGAAGAGATACCTATCCGAGAACGGGGACGTTTTACGACGAGAGGATTCACAAGTGAAGAAATTCAGGAATTTGGACGTTCCTTTTCAAACGTATGGTCCCCGGAACGACATACTGTCCCCGTAAACCAAGGGTATAAGTTCAGTTTTGGTGACAGCAATACAGTATTCGGAAAACAGTTCGGTTATCTCGGAGTTATCTCCTACGGTAATAGTCATAGTTACAATACGCAGGTACGAAAAGCGTTCCGAATCGGACTAAATGACACACTTTCACCTGTTACAGATTATACTGTTGAGCAGAGCGGGCAAGAAGTGGATTGGGGAAGTGTAGTCAATGCAAGTTTGCAGTTCTCACAAAATCACAGCCTCAGTTTGCGAACGCTGACAACACATACAGCAGAAGACCAGACCCGTACTTGGACAGGTTTTAACGCTGATAGAAATACAGACTTGCAAAGTGCACGGTTACGTTATGTAGAACGTCAACTCTTCTCTGGACAATTGGCTGGTACACACAGTTTCAATTTCGGTACACCGCAACTTAAAACCGTTTCTATGGAAGAAAACTTGGAAACTATTGATGATGCTGTAGTTGAAAAATCTGAAATGGACGCTGATCCAAACGATCTTTCTGTAGAATGGCGGTTAACATATTCACGTGCCGCACGCAATGAACCCGATACACGCGAGACAATCTATGAAGATAGAGATGGACAATACACATTTCGAGACGTAACACATAGCGGTAGCAGATTCTTCTTTGATCTGGAAGACCATGAGTATAATGCTCGTGCTGACATGACAATCCCTATTAGACAGGAAAGTTTCTTGAAACTGGGGGGTCTCATGCGAGATAGGGCGCGATCTTTTGATGTTAGAAGATTTAGGTTCCTTCCATCAGACAATGTAGACGCAACTGTAAACCTCGCCTCACCCCCTGAAACACTATTTGATTCAAAGAATATTGCACCGCGTGTTTTTGAACTACGGGAATCCACACTTTCAACAGATAATTACCTCGCTGACCATAATATCTATTCTGGATATCTGATGCTTGATATGTCACTAACTGCTAAATGGCAGCTGATGACAGGATTACGTTTGGAATCTTCTGAACAGGTTGTTACAACTTATGATCCTTTTTCTCCGGTTCTGGTGCCAATCAAAGCAGATTTAACAACACTTGATATTTTACCGGGAGCTAATCTGACATATCGTCTTACAGAACGGATGAATTTGAGGGTAGCGGTTTCACGTACGGTCACGCGTCCCGATTTTCGCGAACTTGCGCCGTTTGAATTTACCGATTTTGTCGGTGGTAGAACTATCCTCGGAAATCCGGACTTAGAACGGACATTGATTTACAATTATGACTTACGTTGGGAAGTTTTTCCAGACGCAACGGGTGGCGGTGTTGTAGCCATCAGTGCATTCTATAAGAGATTTCAAAAACCGATTGAACAGATTATCCAACCGCAAGCTGAAGTGCGTATTACTTATGAAAACGCAGAAGGTGCAAACAACTACGGTATAGAACTTGAGGCAAGGCAGACTTTAGGTGTTATCACGTCCAAGTTAAGGGCATTTTCCATAAATACAAATGCCGCCTTGATCTCTTCAAGAGTCGTGCTGCCTGAAGATGTCGGTATCCAAACATCATCTGAACGCCCATTACAAGGACAGTGTCCATACATCATCAATATTTCAATCGGTTACGAAGAACCGAACTGGGGTATTTCAAGTTCCATAGCATACAACATCTATGGCAGAAGACTTTCTGATGTTGGAAACCACGGGGCACCCGATGTGTTTGAACAACCGAGGGGACAGTTAGATATGAGTTTTAGCAGGACGTTCGCAAATTCATACAAATTTAGTATTTCTGGAAAGAATCTACTTGACCCAGATGTGCATTTCAAACAGGGAGATGCGACATCTGTGAGTTATAAAATAGGTAGATCGTTCTCGCTCGGAATTAGTTATGACTTATAATAAAGTGAGTTTGATAATTAAATGCAATATGCGTTGTAGGTTGGGTTGAGGAACGAAACCCAACAGGTAGTGCTATATAATGGGGCAAGATGTTGGGTTTCGTTCCTCAACCCAACCTACGTAAGTTATTTGTTCTGATTTATCAAACTCACGTTATAACAATGAATCCAGTATGTCAGGGTAACGAATTTGATGGTAAAAAGTCAAAACCTTGTCAGTATTTTGTAACATTTAACCAGTATCATTTATGACGTAGAATTTGATAGGAGTGACCACTATACAAAGGGTTGTGGTCTATTTAATATAACGAAAAGGAACAGAATTTCAAAAGGAGTTAAACTTACCTAATGTCAAATTTTTCATCACCCATAAAATCCGTAAAGAAAGAGGGAAATTTTATAAGTTTGTTTCAAATAGTCGTAGTTTTCAGTCTTGCATTCTCTTTGATCATTGTCGGTTGCGGCAGTGATGATGATCCTGTTGATACGCAGCCTGTAGAGGAAACGTATATCGTTGATGGACGAGAACTGGTTATCCTGCAAGGCAAAATAGCAGAAGACAGAACACTTTCACCTGATTATGATTATCTCCTACGCGGTGCTGTGTTTGTTGAAGATGGTGTTACTTTAACGATTGAACCTGGTGTCACGATTTATGGTGAACAAGCAGAAAATGGCACACTCATCGTGGCACAAGGCGGGAAGATCATGGCAGATGGCACTGCAGATGCACCTATCGTCATGACAAGTGATGCTGAAATCGGAAAACGCGCACGTGGACAGTGGGGCGGACTGATTATCAACGGAAGAGCACCGACAAATCAAGGAGTTACCGCAGGAGAAGGCGATACAGGCGATTTCGGCGGTGATGATCCGAATGATAGCAGCGGTGTATTACGATATGTGCGTGTTGAATACGCAGGAATTGAATTCAGTCCTGATAATGAATTGAACGGGATCGCATTACAAGGTGTCGGATCCGGTACTGTTATTGAATATGTCCAGGTACACATGAACCAGGACGATGGCATTGAAATGTTCGGTGGGACAGTAGATCTTAAATACGTTCTTGTAACAGGGGCACGCGATGATTCATTCGACTGGACAGATGGTTGGACAGGTAAAGGTCAATTCTGGGTCGCACAACAGTACGGGGACGACGCTGACAACGGTTTCGAAAATGATAACAGCAGCAAAAACAACGAAGCAGAACCCCGTTCAGCCCCAACGATATACAATGTTACATTAGTTGGTGATCCCGATGGACCTGATAGCGATAACGGCATGTTGATTCGGGAAGGTGCTGCTGGGATGTATGCCAACTTTATCGTCACAGGATTCAACAAGGTTGGTCTTGATGTCAATACTGACTCATCACACAAGCAAGCAAATGATGGCAACTTAATTGTCAAGAATAGCACCTTCTATAATAATGGAGTCGCTAACTTCGGGGATGAAACAGGTGAAGGAAGTAACGATGATGGTTTTGACGAAGCTGGATGGGCAAAGGGACTTGGTAATGTAGAAACGGATGCAAACCTTGTTGCCCCATTCAACAAGAGTAATCCCAATTTCACATCCAGTTCCGGTTCATCTGTCGTTACACCAGCAACCCCACCATCAGATGGGTTTTTTGATGCTGTCGATTTTATCGGTGGTGTAAGCGCAACCAACAACTGGACAACAGGTTGGACAACAGGTTGGAGAACAGGTGGACGGAACTAAAGAACGTAGTACTACAATCTCTGCTTGGTGCAACCTATCTTACATTGCGACTGCAGTCATACTGTTTAGCAGCTGTTGGATAGGGTGTCAGCACCAAGTATGGGAAAACAGTCTCGACTCGCCAGACCAAATTGGTTTGGCAGTCGTTGACGCTTTAAATCAGAAGGACATTGAAAAGTTAGACCAGCTACGCGTTCAACGCAGCGAGTATGTCTCTTGGATTTATCCTGCATTTCCAAAGAACACTTTTTCTGCAGATTTTGCTTGGTCAAACCTAAATAAAAAATGTACCGTCGGGATGGAAAGGTGGATTGAACGTTACGGAGGTCTCAACTTAAGTTTTGTAGACATCCATTTTGAAAAACCGACGGAAACTTACAACGGTTTCCAACTAAAACGTGGCACCGTCTTAACACTTAAGAATTATAAAGGACAATATAAGGAGCTGGAAATTCTTGGTTCTGTTGTCGTCAAAGGTAACAGATATAAACTGCTAAGTTATGATGACTAAAGGCAGATTCATTGAAGGATTTTTTATTGTTAATATAATACCAAATCGTAATTGATCAATCACCATTATTGTCTTTTCGTAGGTCGGGTAGAGGAACGAAACCCGACATGACCGCCGCAGTCAATACATGTCGGGTTTCGTTCCTCTACCC
>JAJEJA010000028.1 GCA_022828145.1 Candidatus Poribacteria bacterium
TATCGGGTTCATTTTTGTATTCTCTATTTTGTGTGGCATGATATAGAAACCATCGGTTTCATAAAGCACTTGTCCTTTCTCAGTGACTTCACGTAGAAACCAATCATTGTATGAAAGACGATGTGCTATGTATTCTGGAGAGCGGACGAGTAGGTCAATATTAAAACGACTCGGAATCTGTCTTTTAATCTCAACTTCTCTGTCGCGTACTTCAGATTTTTCAACCGGCATTACAACTAAGAGATCAACATCAGAGTTTTCAGTTGGTGTGCCATAGGCATAAGACCCGTAAAGGATAATCTGTAGTGGTGCGAATTCGCGCACGATAGCATCACAAGCAGTTAAAATCTCTTCGCGACTTACCATCTGATTATCCTTAAAACTTACTGTTCTGATTTGTAATAGCACACCATCTTGTAGTCAACAGATAGTCGAAAAGTGCAGTTTCTGCCTCAGGTGTACCGATCCGTTTTAATGCATGTATAGAATTGTCACGTACATAACGATTCTTATCTGACAGTGCCGACTTCAAGACAGGAACCGCGTCGCTGGAAGCAGGACCAATCTGTGCTAATGCCAATGCAGACTCGAAACGGACTTGGACGTCCTCATCGTTTGTCAACATATCGATCAAAGTCGGTACTGCTGATGACGCAGAGGGTCCGATACCTCCTAATGCCTCTGGTATATACCGTCGCACCTCAACTTTACTATCTTTAGCACGATGTATCAATGCATCAACTGCAGGTGCTGCTCCAGAGCCTATCTGTGCTAATGCGTAAGTCGCTTCAACCCGTACTGCATCATTTTCATGCTCCATCATTTCGGAGAGTGCTGCAACAGCGGGTTCACCAATTGCCGCAAGTCCATACGCCGCTAACCGCCGTGTCGAGTCCTTCTCATCTGTGAGTTTTTCAATTAATGTATCAACTGCAGGTTCACCAATTGCTCCCAAAGCATAGGCAGCATTTAAGCGGACAGGTTCATAATTGTCGCGTAAAGTTTCACCCAAACGTTGTACTGCGTCAGCAGCAGATTCGCCTAACATACCCAACGCATCAGCTGCATCAGAACGGGCATCCGGATTTTCATCACTTAATGCTTCAATATTCCGTGCTAAGTTTCCGTTGGTGTGATGTGCTGTCTGTGTGTCTGTTCCTCCTGACATCCAATTCCACATGTGTCGCCACGCAGTTTCATGCTTTTTAGCAGCGGGATTATCACTTTCATCAAACGACCCGGATTGCCACTCTGGATCTGTTACATTCCATTCCGGTTTCTTCGGTTCATCAAGTCGAATAAACTGAAATTTCATCATGTAACGTGTTTTGTCTGTCTGGTTCGCCATAGCGCGATGCCACAAGTCAAAGTGAATTATGGTAACTGTACCTGCTTCGCCAGGGAGTGCTATCTCTCCATCATTGTCATCCGTAATCCTATGACTATAGTATTGTGTGCCAGATAGAACGCTTGAGGGACCGATTTCCACAGGTGTATCCTGTGGATAGTAAAACGCCATTGCCCATCGAGGACGGTGATGTCGTACCTTCTGATGTCCCCAGTAACTATCCTTATGAAAACCTTGTCCACCACTATGCGGTGCATTTCGATGCGGGTGACGATGTGAATGCATAACGTAATTCTCACCTAAAATGCTGCTAAATGCACCCCGAACTACAGGGTCCTCAAACACCGCTTGTAATTCTGGAACACGGGGTAGGATGTTGTTCCCTAAGTTACCTTCTTTCTCAGTGGTTTCCTGTGTTTTGCGATATATCGTTTCATGAACGTTTCTGGGTAAATCAGTTTTCACTGTAACATGTCCGTTGACAATGAAATCTCGCATCTGCTCATCGCTAAATAGGTTAGATTCTTGCATCATTAGATCTCCATCTATGTATCAGGATTTGAGTAATATATCCTCTTTATTGCAGTTTTTCAAATAGCACAATACGCCACGTTACTATTTTACTTGACTTTTGAATTAATTTCACACATTTTTTTCAAGGTACTGAATTTTATATGTTTAATGTAGTGCTTTGTCAAGTACTATATTGTAGGTCGGGTAGAGCGAAGCGCCAATAGAATATTAACTGGCGACATGATAAATATAGTCAATAAGTGTCGGGTTTCGCTTCACTCTACCCGACCTACAGAAGAAAACTATACCTTCATTTAGAAGTTGACAGAACAGTAGTTTCATAAGTTTAATGTAGTTTTATATGTTTACAGAACAACATCTTTTGTGTATGATTAACCTAATCTCATATATTTTCGTCCAATTTCATGCGATGTGAAAGTGATTCTCACATGATTCAGCAACGATCCCGCATAGGTCTATCTCGGCGTGCAATTCTCATCGGTTTAGTATGTGCTACCCTTGAGTGTCTTATCGCCCCATATAACGATTACGTTATTCGCAATATCTTCTTGGCAGGTGGACACTTTCCTGTTGCTCCTTTCTTCATGCTTACTATTTTTGTTTTGGGTATAAACGTCATATTAAAGCAACTTCACCCGACATCAGCATTTACGCCCGGTGAACTTATCACGATCTGGTGTATCATGCTTGCGCCAGCAGGGATTCCATCATCAGGTATGATGCGTTATGCCCTCAGTCCAATGATTGCTTACAAGTACTTTGCTACACCGGAAAACGATTGGGAATCCCTCTTTTTTCACTATATTCCACATTGGCGTGTAGTGCAAGATGAGACTGCTATACGCTCCTTTTTTCAAGGACTTTTTGCGGGAGAAACGGTTCCGTGGGGTGCTTGGATAGTACCTATCCTTGTCTGGAGTGCATACGTAATTGTTATCTATTTTGTGATGATCTGTCTGTCGGTATTGCTACGTAGGCAATGGGTTGCGTATGAACGTTGTGCATTTCCTCTCGTGAAACTTCCAGTTGAAATGGCGATGCAAGATAGAGGAAGACTACCACCACTCTTTAGGAACAGTGCATTATGGATAGGATTTGCGTTCCCTGTATTCCTCCACACGATAAATGGCCTCCACACATTCTTTCCCTCTATCCCACACATACCACGCGACTTCTGGCTAAATGATTATCTCACTGAGAGGCCGTGGAGTGCATTACGTCCATTTCAGATTGTTATCTTCTGGTCAATGGTCGGATTTAGTTATCTGTTAACATTAGAAGTATCGTTTAGTATATGGTTCTTCTTTCTGTTTTATAAACTGCAGTGTCTCATTGGCGAAATGCTCGGATTTCAGCTCACTTCAGGACCCGGTGTACAATGGACAGGAAAGTCGTTTAGTGCAGCGCAGGAGGCGGGGGCATGTCTTGTGTTTGTTGCCATTGCACTATGGAAAACGCGGCATCACATCAGGAACATGTTTCAATTTCGCAATTCTGATGAGGCATTACCTTATGGTGTAACTGTGTTAGGACTTATTGGTGGAATCTGTGTCCTTGTATTCTTTAATCACATGATGGGAATGTCAATCCTCTTCGCTTTAGGATTTGTTCTATTTCTGCTTGCGATGTATATTGTCTTGACGTGGCAAGTTATTAACGGTGGTATTCCATTCATCAATCCATCTTTCTCACCCCAGAGTTTTTTCCTGACAACTTTGGGAACTTCAAGAATACATCCTTCATCATTAACATCATTGATGATGCATCCAGTCTGTTTAACACTTGATCTAAGAGAATTCATGATGCCTAACATCATGAACGGACTAAAAGCAGCTGACGAAGCACGGGTCAAACGGAGGCAACTCTTAATGGCAATGGGTGCTGCGATGGTGATAGGATTGGGTGTGTCCTACTATTCTGCGATCAATGTAGGTTATGCACACGGTGCACCCTATATGGGAGGAAGTTGGTTTATGCGACAACTTGAAGGATTACTTGTCAGTCCAAAAACAAGCACGAATTGGACCAACACTGGATTTATAATGTTCGGTGGAGGTTTCACTGGATGGCTCATGTGGATGCGTCAGACATTCGTATGGTGGCCCCTACATCCCATCGGTTACACAATGTTGAGTTCTTGGGCAACATTTAAACTCTGGTTTTCAATCTTTCTCGGTTGGGGCATGAAATTTGCTATCGTCAAATATGGTGGATTGAAGGCGTACAGGAAAGCGCGCCCTGTATTCCTCGGATTAGTCGTCGGTGAGATGACTTGTGCAGGTCTATGGGCAATAGTAGGCATGGTAACAGGCATTAGTAGTGGATATAGGATATTGCCTGATTGATAAGCATAAGCAAAGGCTGGCAGCAGTTTAACTACCAGCCTTTAAATGATGTTAGTAGAATTACTTGGATTTTAATGTTCCCCATTGTATGGCGAGTTTCCCTTGCGGTTTAACAGGTGTAAGTCCTTCGATTTGCAAAGTCTCTATTTCATCTGCTGTCAAAGCAACATTGTAAATTCGTGACTCCTCAATGTGAGCGTTTAGATCCCCTGGTCCAGTAAGTCCGTTAGTATGCCGTTTACCCCAAATAGCTTCGGCATCTCCCGCAGACCAAGTTCTTAAATCGCCTCTCGTGAAACTTCCCATACTTTCACCATTTCGGTATCCTGTAATTTCGTACTGGTTGCTAACATTCTTGTAGGTAATCGCTATGAAATGCATGTCTCCGGTATCTGATTCAGTGACAGCTTGCGGAAAATCATCTGTTCTTCGGAAATGGCTGCTACCCGGCATCCACTGCCGGTCAACTCTTTCCGCCCAGACGATACCGCAAAATTGATCCGTTGTTACTCTATCCAGTGTTAGGGCGGACCCGTTTGTTTTAGCATAATCATCTAAACTTAACCATGATGCCAGAGTAAGGTCTGTGATGTCGGGGCCAGTGTAATCCACAGCATGTGCCCAATTGCCAGTTTTTACTACTAATTGTCCCTCTACCAATTCGGCTCCTTGCAGGGCAATATCTCCCCAGTTGCCTGTTTCATCTTTCATAGTATCAAATCGCCACCATCCAACGAGACTATCTTCTTGCACTTGGGCAAAAACCGATATTGACATGCTCAACATTATCAATAGTGCAAATAGACAGAAAACTTTTGTCCTCATGAATACAACTCCTTCTTGATATTGTATGATGGTTTACCTAAGTGAGTAGACTTAGGTAAACCTCATAGTTTATCTTGAACTGATTTTAATGATTATTACCTTTTGATCTTCGCCCAACGTGTAGCGAGTTTATCACGTGCCTCAACCGCAAGGTCACCCTTGTACATAGTGCTAACATCATCAGCAGTCAAAGCGATGTCGTAAATTCGTGATTCATTAATATGAGCATTAAGATCCCCTGGTCCAGTAAGTCCGTTAGCATGCCGTTTACCCCATATAGCTTCCGCGTCACCCGCAGGCCAGGTTCTGAGTCCTGTGGTTGCTTTAAAACTTCCCATACTTTCACCATTACGGTAACCAGTGATCTCATATTGTCCATTGTCATTCTTGTAGGTTATTACAATGTTGACCTCATCACCGGTATCCTTTTCGGTGACCACTTGGGGAAAATCATTGGTTCTTCGGAAATGACTACTCCCTGGCATCCATTGTCTATCTACTCTTTCTGCCCATACAATTGCACAGAATTGATCAATGGTAAGCTTATCTAAACAGAGTGCGGAACCGTTTGTTTTGCTGTAATCATCCAAACTCACCCAAGTTGCCAATGTCAACTCTTCAATAGTCGGTCCAGAATACTCTACAGTATGTGCCCATTTTCCTGTTTCAACCACCAGCTGTCCCTTATCCAATTTCGCTCCATGCAGCACAATATCACTCCAATTGCCTGTTTCTTCCTTCTCACTATCAAAAAGCCACCAACCAACAAGGTTTTTTTCTTGCACTTGTGCGAATCCTGACATAGAAACGGTCAGTATCATAAATGCTACAAGTGCTCCAAAGACTCTATAACGTGTCATCTTATGAATCTCCTTTGTTTTAGTATGATTAAACCAATTATGTTAAGCTAATTGTATCTACCGAAATCATCATGTTCATTGTACCAAAAAACAATAGAATAATCAACTAAAAATTTGGACAGGGGTGTGTGTAAAATGTTTGCACTTTATTTGTCAGAGTCGCGGATTACGCGGAGAACACGCCAGTTACATAGATGGGCGCGGAAGGGGTTTCTGGTTCATTATATGACTTTGATCAGTTACAAAGAGGCACAATCTAACAGAATGATGCTCAAAGAGGCACAATCTAACAGAATGTGCTACAAAGAGACACAATCTAACAGAATGCCTATTATGGTGAAGGTATTGAGGTTTTAGTGACAATAACTTTACACACCCCAACTTTTTAATTTAGTTGAATTCTCAATAAGCATTGTGTATAATTGCTTCTGTTTAATTCTATATTAGAACCATACCAGTCTTTGTTAGACCCATACAAGAAAGGGAAAAGAATAACTATGAAAAAAGCAATCTATAAGAACATATCCGAACTGAAAACATTCACATACATATTAGCACTTGCCACATTGATAGTTGGATTATCTGCTTGTGAACAGGTGACCGAAGTCATCCAATCCTCCACAAGAGATCAGCGTAACGAGATATCCATCGGACTCGTCTTGCCTCTAACAGGTCACTTAGCTCCTGCAGGTAAACTCATGAAAGAGGGATACGACCTCGCTCTTGATGAAATTAACGCAGCACAAATCGTTAACACGCAGCTCAAGTTTATTGTTGAAGACAGCACCAGCACACCAGAGGGGGCAGTTGCGGATTTCAATAAACTGATTCACGAAGACGGTGTATCTATTATTATTGGTCCAGCGTCCTCAAGCGCGACTAAGGCAGCATTTCCAATTGCAAGGGATAATCAGATCGTAGCAATTAGTTCTACGTCGGGTGCACGTGGTCTCGGTGAAATCAGTGATTTTGTTTTTCGCGTCGCGCTCACGACAGATGTTGTAGCTCCCAGAGGTGTCAAAACAACACACGCAAAACTTAGGTATCAACGGGTCGCTACGTTATATGACGAGACCGATGTTTTCTCATCGGATAGAGAATCGGCATTACAGCAAGCATTCACTGAATACAATATTGAGGCACTCACACCGGAGATCTTCCAGAGTGGCGATACAGACTTCTCCGAACAATTAACGCGAATAAAAGAGGGAAATCCAGATGCAGTCTTTGTCTCTGCTTTACCACCGGAAAAACCTGGCATACTGATTCAAGCACGCGAACTCGGTATAGCTGTTCCTTTTATCGTCAGTTCCTTAACTGATGTTGAAGTCCAAGCTGCGGGTGACGCTGCTGAAGGCGCAATAACTTTTATCGGTTGGCTCCCTACAGATGACACACCCGGAAACCGAGACTTCGTTCAGAAGTATACCGCCACTTATGGCATGGTGCCGAATGCCTTTGCTACAGCATCATACACCACCGTCTATATTTTAGCAGAGGCAATTAGGAGTGCCCCATCAACCGATGCAACTGCAATCCGAGACGCGCTCGCGAACATCAAAGATTTTGACACAGTTTTCGGCAAGTTCTCTTTTAATGCTGATGGAGATGCAGACTATGAACCGAAGGTGTTGATAGTCCAAGATGGCACATTGCAACCCTTTGAGTAATCTTATCAGCTGCTGTCTTTCCGTTCTAACTTGTTGTATGACGAGATAGTTTTGAGTATGCCATGTGCCGTGTTTACGTGTTTTAGCACCTCCTTCGGTTCTTTCTCTGAGAACACAAGGTTTTTGACATGACCATAAATGGTTTCTAACTCTCGTTGAATGTTATCGTCCTGCGTTAACCCAGCGTCAGTCATGTTATTATCTCTTTTGCTTTTGAGAAACGCATCGCGTGATTCGTTGAATAGTTTTCGGTACTTTTCAGGGAATTGTGTATGCGTGATGTTCAGTCGTCGTAATTGGTTTGAAAGTTCCTTATGAATTTGCATGTAGTGATTATCAAGGATCAACTGATATTCAGATAGTTGTTCCTCATACATTTTTTTTCGTTCCTTCTGCCACTCTTTATCAAACTCCAGTTTGAATTTCTCGATATAGTTTGCTTCCTCTTTGTCAAGTTTTTTATGAGAATTGACACTGTACATCTTGAAATATCGAGAACTGATTTCAGCCATGTTATTCTTGATATATTCTTCTCTACTAAATTGGTATTCTATGCCGGTGACTTCTTCTTCGAAGTTTGGCGGTTCTGGTGGAGGTGGTGGTTTTGGTAGATCGTGTTCAAATTCTTGCATAAATGCGTGAGCGACATCACTACGTTGCATATATTCTGCAAAGCATTTGACGGCGAATTCATTGTGATGATCCTGTAATTTCATAGCGTTTCTCCTTTGAAAATCTTACCATACGGTAAGAAATTTCTTACCGTGGTAAGATTTGGTACATTGGTTATGGCGTTAGTCATAGTAAGGTTTTGTAGCGTGTTTTTTGACAGAGTCAAAATTTTAAAATTCCTCATTGGTACGAAATTCTCTGCATGTTGAGAAATGGATGAAAAAATCGGTTTTTTTCTGATATTATGATCATTTCTGGACATTTTGTAGAACAACATTTTAAGCACCTTTTACATAAACTGATGGTATGTGTATATGTAACTTAAACTAATTGTAATATATAAAAACATATTTTGCAAGTTAAAATTGAAAATAAATTAAAATTCTTCATTTTTTGGTTAGAAGTTTATTATCTGAGGTGTGTGCTTATCTGTACATTGTGCATAACAGTATTGTCAACACCTTTTTTTATAAACACTTCATAAGTAAATAATTAACATACATCTATTGTAATATATTTAGAAACAGATGTAAAGTTAAAATGATAGGTTGGAAGGGTGACCAGGATTTTCAGGATTTTCAGGATTTGACCAGGATAAGAGGGAAGTATAGAAGACTGGAAGAGGGATGAGGGAAGGTTGGAAGGTTGGAAGAATGGGATGGGGGAAGATGGGAAGGTTGGAAGAGGGACCAGGATATACAGGATTCTCAGGATTTGACCAGGATAAGAGGGAAGTATAGAAGGCTGGAAGAGGGATGGGGGAAGGTTGGAAGATTGGGATGGGGGAAGATGGGAAGGTTGGAAGGGTGGAAGAGGGATGGGTGGAAGAGGGAAAATTACACTTGACAAACTTCAAAATATAGGTTGTAATATAACTAACATCAGTTATTTGAATTAATTATACAGTTTGTACCAGTGCGGTTGGGAAACCGCACCTACCGGGGTCCGAAAGTGTGTAATTATTTTCAAACTTCACCATATCATAAACCGTACTGAAAACATCGCTATGATAACAAGAAACAACTTTAAAGACTTACTCAGAACACTCGGTTTCATTGAAGAAGGTGACATCTTTCAAAAATCAATTGCTGAGACAACCTTAAGAGTTGACTTTGATAAAAGAGAAATTATTTACCCTGAAGGGGTAGAAGTCCACGAACACCAAACATGCAACTTCTCACAAAATGAGAACTTTGTAGTTTTTGAATGTGTGCATCGCCTATTAGCCAAAGGGTACAAACCGGAACATTTAGAACTTGAACGTCCCTATAGAATTGGGCACAGTGCCAGTGGTGGACGAACTGATATATTAGTAAAAGACCAAGAAAAGAATCCTTTACTGATTATTGAGTGCAAGACAGCAGGTGTGGAATTTGAAAAAGCATGGGACGAAACACGACAGAATGGCGGACAGTTATTCAGCTATGTTCACCAAGAAGCCGATACTAAATACCTATGTTTATACGCTTCCAGTTTTATTAACAATGAGTTAGATTTTACATATAAACTGATCCCGCATCTTGACAATCCACAAATTTTGGCAGAAGATACAAATCTGATGTCCTTTGATAAAGCGAACAAAGCTGAACAACGTTTCGCTGTTTGGCGTGAGACTTACAAATTAGAATTCACAGAAAACGGTATTTTTGAAGATAACATCCAAGCCTATCATATCGGTAAAAGTAAGTATACCCTCGCCGAGGATACCAAACCCATTGGTGCTGTTGATAAAGATAGCAAATACCATGACTTCCGAACAATTTTAAGAAAGCACAACATTGCCAGACGCGAAAACGCCTTTGAGGTCTTGGTCAATCTGTTTTTATGCAAATTAGTTGACGAAGAAGAAAACAGAAACGACCTAAAATTCTACTGGAATGGACCTGCTTCTGATAACTACTTCGATTTCGTTGATAGGCTGCAAAGTCTCTATCAAAGAGGCATGCATAAATTCCTGAATGAAGAAATTAGCTATGTCAGTCGTGAACAAATTGACGAGGCATTTTGGCCCGTCAAGAATGACCGAAACGCCACTAAGAAAAAGATCCATGACTATTTTAGGGAGCTAAAGTTTTTCTCCAACTCTGCTTTCTCATTTTTGGACACTCACAATAAGGATTTATTCGACAGAAACACAGCGGTTTTATCAGAAGTCGTACAGATGTGGCAAGGGTTGCGACTTAAAACAGATGAACAAAACCAATTTTTGGGTGATATGTTTGAGTTTTTCCTTGACAACGGTATTAAACAATCCGAAGGACAGTTTTTCACACCATTACCTATCTGCAAATTTATTGTTTCATCCTTGCCACTTGCTCAAAAAATTGAGGGAAACTCTGAACCGCTTAAGGTAATTGATTATGCTTGTGGTTCAGGACATTTCTTGAATGAATATGCATATCAAATAAAAAAGGTAGTCCCAGAGCAGAAAAGAGACCTCTACTATAGCCAAATTATAGGTATAGAAAAAGAGGATCGCTTAGCAAAAGTGGCAAAAGTTGCTGCGTATATGCACGGACAAGAGCAGATTAAGATTTTGGATGCTGACGCGCTCGCTTCTCACCCTGAAATCCCACCAAACAGTTTTGATGTATTGGTAGCTAATCCACCCTTTGCTGTGGAAGGGTTTTTACAAACCTTGAGCGATGCGGACAAAGAACGGTATCAACTCATTCAAGCTACAGGTGAAAATAGCAATACCAATAACATTGAGTGTTTCTTTTTAGAACGAATTCATCACTTAATGGCTCCTGGTGGAATAGTTGGTGTGATTGTCCCTTCCAGTATCCTGTCCAATACAGAAGCAGTTCACAATCGAACGCGTGAGATTCTGTTACAATTTTTTGATATAGTGAGTATTGCCGAATTGGGGAGCGGTACCTTTGGTAAAACAGGCACCAATACAGTAGTGCTTTTTTTGAGACGGAAAGCGGAGGACCTTGAACCCGCTGAGCAGTACGCGAATCGGGTTGAGGACTTTTTTGAAGGTGATGAGGAAGGTGAGATATATCAAGACCATCCCTTGATAAAAGATTATTGTGAGCATATCCAAGTGCCTTATGAAGAATACATTAAGCTTTTTGCCCAAACAAGTATTGATCCACTCTCTAATCTATTGGTATACGATATTTTTAAAGACTACAGACAAGCCTTCGACCAAAGCACGGAAGTTAAAAACCTAAAAAAATCCAATGTCTTTAAGAAAAAAACACCAAAGGAACAATCTGCAGAATTAGAGCAACGTTTTATCGCTTACCTTCACAACATAGAAAAAGAAAAACTCTATTATTTCATTTTGGCACAAGATCAGGAAAATAAGGTGCTAATTGTCAATGCGCCGAATATCAACAGAGAGCGAAAGCAATTTTTAGGTTATGAGTGGAGTGGACGCAAAGGTAGCGAAGGCATTAAATACGAAGGTGGAGAAACGGTCAACGATATTATCACACCTCTGTTTGACCCGAGTGATCCAGATAATATCGAAAAAGTTAACACTGCAATCAAACGAAATTTTGCAGTTGAAACCCCCGACCCACTACCTGAGCATTGCCACTATGCCAAACTGACCAATATGTTGAATTTTAGCCGTGTAAGTTTTGATAAAATCATTAGCTTGACGCCGTCTCAAGATACTAAAATAGAAACACAGCATCCGTTTGTGAAGTTAGGAGATGAGATAGAAACAATTGAAACTGGAAATAGACCTAAAGGTGGCGTTGAAAATATAACAAGCGGAGCTTGGAGTTTAGGAGGAGAACATATACATCCTACAACTGGTATGGTTGACTTAAGCACACCCAAATATGTTCCTTTAGATTTTTACCACGGCAGCACAAGAGGCATATTACAAGAACATGATATGTTGCTTTGCAAAGATGGGGCATTAACCGGAAAAATTGCGCTTTTGAGAGATGAACTAAACAATGAAAATGCAATGGTAAATGAACATGTTTTTCTTTTACGGTGTGAATCACAACTAAAGCAATATTATATTTTTAATTTTCTTTTTTCTGTGAACGGTCAAAATCTGCTAAGACAGAACATCACAGGTTCCGCTCAAGGGGGACTAAACTCAACCAACCTTAGAGAAATAAAAATTCCCCTTCCACCGTTCCAAATCCAACAGCAAATTGTAGATGCGTGTGAGGAAGTGGATCTGCAAACTAACCAAGCACGTCAAACCATCATTGAAGTCAAACAAGAGATTGAGGAAAAACTACGAGCGATTGAAAATGCTAATCATGAAATGAAAAAATTGGAAGATATCGCCGAAAAACTTGTAGCCGGAGGAGATGTTCCGAAAGAAAATTTTTCACAAGTCAAAACTGATAAGTTTAGCATTCCAATTTTTGCTAACGGTGTTCAAGATAAGGGATTATATGGATGGACCGATATTGTCAAAATAGAAAAACCAAGCATAACCATATCAGCAAGAGGAACTCTTGGATATACAGAAGTAAGAAATGAGAAATTTTATCCTATTGTCAGGTTAATCGTTCTAACTCCCAATGTAGATTTAACTAATATTCTCTATCTAAAACACATTATCGGTAGACTTGATTTTACAGATAGCGGTTCAGTTATTCCTCAATTAACTGTTCCAAAGGTAAGAACTTTGCAAATTCCTGTTCCTCCGCTTAACTTTCAGGAACAGTTTGCAGCAGAAGTTGTGCAATTAGAGGCAAAAATAACGGAAGCACAAGCCGTGATTGATAATGCTACTGAGCGTAAAAATGCTATTCTCACAAAGTATCTATAACGTGAGTTTGATAAATGTAGCGTAAACTTTCCAGTTTGCGCCAGATGTGCTACAAACTGAAAGTTTGTGCTACAATTCGTGCCTCTCGGATACGAAAATGGCGTGAGCGAACACATCCGAAATGATTAATCAAACTGACGTTATCTATAGGAACAAGTACGAGGGGGTGTGTAAAGTTTTTGTCACTTGTCTGAATCGCGGATTACGCGGAGGACACGGAAGACGCGGAAGGGTTTCTGGATCATTATATGACTTTGATCAGCTACTAAGAAGCACAATCTAACAGAATGTGCTACAAAAGAGGCACAATCTAACAGAATGTCTATTATTGGTGAAAGTATTGAATGTTTAGTGACAAAAAGTTTACACACCCTTAGTTTGATTTTTGGTTGTTTTTATGATACAATACTGCTAATAATTGCTCGCGGTGATGTAGTGAAAAACCTGATCTTTCTGATTAGTCAGTATTGAGGAGATATTTATGACAAACAGTAAACCAATACCTCGCGAAAACCATTGGAGCCGTCCAGTGGCTATGGCACTCAACGGGCAATGGCTCTCTTTACGGGAAGTGGTAGAAAACGAACCTGCACGGTTTTCGTTTGTTCAATTGACTCCCGAACAACAGGCAGAGTTGGTGGCGAAACGTATCCGACTACGCACCGAATATGATGTAAAGATCACCCCGCTAAAGCGTGGGTGCTTTGACATAGCGTAGCCAAACGTTCCCTGTCAAGGGTTGAGATCTTCACTACAGTAATATATCGGGTGTTCTGGGCGTGGCAGCTCATCGTATGTTTCGGATGCTCCCCAAGTCCGATTCCCCTACGAATACCCGATCTGGATGGGGCAACATATACCCTGAAAAGGAGAAACAAACTTATGTTTGTTCCAGTTAAGACGAAAGACGGAGAACAATTGATGCCGATGCATGC
>JAJEJA010000120.1 GCA_022828145.1 Candidatus Poribacteria bacterium
AATGGCGTCCTGTTCCAGGTAAGAATTCCACACTACGATCATACAAAACCCTCGTTGGAAGTCATCCAACCCAATCAAATCGCCGAGGACATGCTTCCACAGCGGAGTGAACGTCTCGGACTAAGAACCGATACACTGCCACTACTCTGAAGTCCACAAGAGATAGCATCGTCTATTGCACATTACTTCTTATCACCCATAAAAAGCAGATTGTTCCCTCCGTAGAATCCGCAATCGTTTGGTTGGCATATTATGTAAGTCTCCATCACCTGCAATTATTTGTGATCGTGTAAGAGCGGATGCTAATCCTCCAGCACTCGTTGAAGGGTTCTAATCGCTTTCAAACCTTCTTGGTGGCTCTTTTTCATGCAATGTGAAATATCTCCATTTTTTGAATTTTTCCTCAAGTGAAGGTGAACCTGAGCCGGGATTAAGTATAGGGACATAGAACCGATCAGTAGCGAGTTCTAATTCGTTTTTAATGTGGTTCATGACATGAATATCGCGCTCAACATCCAAGCAATCATCTTTAACTTTAACCCGTAGTTTAACGATGCCATCGGAATTACTTTCATCATATTCCAAATAGTCATAGGATTCCAGAATACGATTCAGTTCACTTACAGGTTCCCAATTTTCCTCCCACTCGCCTGTTGAATCACGGTAAGTATAAGGACCAAAGGCATGATCGGGGTTAATTTCCAATGCTTTTGTCCGATCTTCTATAGCCTTACTAATTTCCTTTTTCTTACTGTATAGAGTACTGCGATTAGCATAAGCAGGATACATGTTAGGGTTATCGTCTATTGCCTTACCATAATGTTCAATCGCTTTATCCCATAACTCATGCTTTTCTTTTGGATTCTCCATATTCTCCGCTTTGTTCTGGTAGGCGAAAGCTATGTAGAATTCGTTATAGGCAGATTTGTGGACCTCTTGATTTCTGATATAGCCGTGGATATCGTTATAAATCTTTTCTGTAGTGATACCGTTTGTATTTCGAAGATACTTTATTATGTCCTTTTTAAGTTTTGCGGGAATACAGACAACCTTGTAATTGGCTTCTTTTGGATCAATATAGCCTCGTTTTGGACGAACAAACACACTCTTTTGAGCTAAAATACGATGTGCTATCCCTGATGGTTGTTCTATCCGGACTAAATCTCTTTTCTGAACAATAATCCTTCCATTCTCACTTGGTTGACCATCACAAGCAAAGAATAACGCGATATTAAAATCAGTCGTAAAATCAATAAGATTCGTTTGACTCTCGTAGTGTTGTAATTGTGTAAGAATAGATAAATCAGACGCATGCTCACCAGTCGTCATAAAAGCTCTAACTTGATTAGAAATTTCACTCTCTATATTCTCAATGTTAAAATCAGACAATTCGGTCTCAAGACCTGCATCTTGAATAATACGCTCACATTCACGATAAAGTGTTGATGATATTTTACTATGGTGTTTTGGTTCTCCACGGAACAGAAAATTACCCTCAATTGAAAGATTGGCAATGTTTTGAATTATGTCAAAAATCTCATTTGGAAAAGTATCTTGCTGAGGCATTCCTTGTTTTAATCCTTTTCGTGAAATTATAACTAATCAGATTTTTGAAGCCATTATCGAACACCATTCCTTAAATCCGGCAGCAGACAATCCAATTTTTGTGTCATATTTATCACCTAATTCTGGTATTGCCAACATTGTAACGTACATACCCAAGTTTTCTATATAAAAACGGAAAGTCTCATGAGGCATTTCAGGCAACTTATCCCAAAATGTATCCTCAAATAGACGTTTGATAGGAGATGGATATTTTGGTGAATCTTCTGAATACATACCAATCAATGACACTATCCTTTTATTAGGATCATTCATTTTATAATACGCTATCTCAAGATCACTATTAGCATCTTGCCAGTCTGATCGAAACGCAAATGCAGTGCAATTTGGAATCGGCTCTCTAAATACCCCTATCTTCTCAATTGGTATATCTTTCCCAACAGAATCTGAATACCCATTATGCTCCTTCTCAATTACCGGAGACGTAAACAGAGATAGTAATCGATCAGGCACTTCATCATGAAGATCATGCGGCATTGCTTCATCTGATATTAATAATATCGTTTTTAACACCTTTTTATTATCCATAGGTTACACTCCTTCTAATATCTTTTAAAGATAAATTCTTTGTTACGTTCCCTGTAGTAGTTATTAGATATTTTAATACTGCCTGCAGACTTTCTAACCAAGTACTCAATAGTTTAATTATACCAAATGCCAGGACAATCAAACCAACGATTCATGTGAAAAGTGTGAATATATTATAGCACAAACACATATATGTTTCAACACATTACGATCCGCCATTTTGAATGAATAAAATTCGGTATTTATGTTATAATACAGATCGTGCCTCAACGTCATGTGCGCGTATAGCACTTGGTGGATATCTGTTTCTATTGGTTATATTGAATGAGATTAGGAAACTATTATGTCAGAACGCTCCGCAGTCCAAGAACCACTCCTCAAATACGCAAACGAAATAGGATGGACACGCGTATCCCGCGCAGAAGCCTTGCAGATGCGTAGGGGTGATGCAACCACACTCTATTTTTCTGATATCCTGAAAGCACAGCTCCTGAAACTCAACAAGGAAGTCATAGACGAATCCAACTGCACAGACGTGACACGGAAACTCAGACAACTAAAATCAACTCTTAAAGGAAACCAAGAAGCACTCGCTTGGATTCGGGGTGAGAAATCAACCTATGTAGCAGGTGAAAACCGAGAACGTAACGTTACCCTAATAGACTTTGATAACCCCGACAACAATCTTTACCATGTCACCGACGAATGGGAACAGCACGGTACAGTCCATCGGAACCGTGCTGATGTAGTTTTTCTAATCAACGGTATCCCTATTGCAATCGTAGAAGCAAAATCTGCCAACAAACGTGATGGATTAGCACTCGGAGTAGAGCAGATACACCGTTATCATAGCGAAACGCCAGAGATGTTCACTACCGCGCAACTCTACGCAGTCACACAACTCACCGATCTCTTTTATAGTGTGACGTGGAACACCAACCGCAAGAACCTATTCAACTGGAAAACGGACGAACCCGCAGACTATGAACAGAAAATTAAGACATTTTTCGACCGCAACCGATTGCTCCAAACATTGCAGCAAACCATCATATTCCAGAGTAGAGACGACCAACTCACTAAAGTTGTGCTGCGTCAACATCAGACGCGGGCAGTGGAAAAGGTGATTGATCGGGTGAACGATCCGAACAAACGGCGCGGACTTGTTTGGCACACACAAGGCAGCGGCAAAACACTTACGATGATAACGATTGCAGCACGACTTCTGCGTGCAGGAACACAGACAGAAAAACCGACCGTGCTAATGCTCGTTGACCGTAATGAGTTAGAAAGCCAACTCTTTAAGAACATCACCGGCTACGGCATCACATCGTTGAAAGTTGCACAGAACAAAGACGATTTGGAAGACATATTAGCATCAGATTATCGCGGTTTGGTTGTGTCAATGATTCATAAGTTTGATAAGAGACCAGCGAACCTAAACACGCGTGAACGCGTGGTGGTGTTGGTAGACGAAGCACACCGAACCACCGGAGGAGATTTCGGAAATTACCTGATGGCAGCCCTCCCAAATGCTACATATATCGGATTCACCGGCACACCGATTGACAGCCTGTCCACAGGTGAAGGCACTTTCAAAGTATTCGGCAAAGATGATACACAGGGATATCTTGACAAATACGCAATCACAGAATCTATTGAAGACGGCACAACTGTCAAATTAAATTATATGCTGGCATCTTCCGATTTACGGGTTGATAGAGAAGTATTAGAGACCGAATTCCTTAACCTTGCAGAAGCATCAGGCGTTAGCGATCCTGATGAACTAAACGCGATCCTCGACCGTTCTGTGAAGCTGAAAGAGATATTGAAAGCACCCGCACGCATAGCACGGATAGCCGAATGTATAGCAGAACACTTTCTAAACACTGTAGAACCGATGGGATTCAAAGCGTTCTTAGTCGCCGTAGACCGCGAAGCATGCGCGTTGTATAAGCAGGCACTTGACAAACACTTACCCACCGAATACTCGGAAGTCGTCTACTCAGATGACAACCGAGATTCTGAATTAATGAAATCGTTTCACCGCTCTTATGAACAGGAAAGGGAGATACGTAAGCGATTCATTGATAAGACTGCACAACCGAAAATCCTCATCGTAACACAGAAATTGCTGACAGGGTTTGATGCGCCGATCCTTTACTGCATGTATCTCGACAAACCGATGCGTGACCACGTATTGTTACAGTCTATTGCGCGTGTTAACCGTCCCTATGAAGACGCGGATGGACTCGTAAAACCTGCCGGATTTGTACTGGATTTTGTCGGTATCTTTGAAAATATCAAAAATGCACTTGCATTCGATTCCGATGAGGTGGAGAGTGTTATTCAGAATATTGAGGTGCTAAAAGCGGCATTTGAGAAAATGATGCGTGAAGACGCACAGCAGTATCTACACTTTGCTGAAGGATCGGACGATAAGGCGAAGGAACAAGCGATTGAACATTTTGAGGACAAAGACCTCCGAGAAACATTTTTTTCGTTCTTCAAAACGCTGCAAAATCTCTATAACATATTATCACCTGATGCGTTCTTACACCCTTTTTTAGAGAATTATCAGAAACTTACAGCATTGTATGGATTAATTCGTAACGCATTTTCAACACACCCTTATGTCCATAGAGAGTTAACAAACAAGACGCGAGAACTTCTAAAAAATCAAACCCAGGGAGACCTCTTTGCATTGCCAAATGAAGTTTATGAATTGAACGAAACCACTTTACAGCAATTAGATCAGAGTAACACCTCCGATACAGTAAAGGTCTTGAATTTGGCAAAAGCAGTCCGTCAAACAGTGACGGACAACGCAGAAGCCAAACCATTTCTGAGATCTATCGGGGACCGAGCAGAAGCTGCAATTCAAGACCTTGAAGATCGTCAATTAGGAACACAAGATGCTCTCACAGAATTCCTAAAGTTAGCAGAATCAATTTCACGCGCCGAAAGGGAACAGCACCAGATGGCGTTAGATGACAATTCTTTTGCAGTCTATACTGTTATGAGCGATGCTATGGAGATCGTTACGCCAGAACAGGCACGATCAGTTAACCAAGTATTTGAGCAGTTTCCTGATTATCAGTGGGACGAGCTTCAACAACAAGAATTGCGAACTACGCTCTATAGTACATTAGCACCTTCAGTTGATATTTGCACTAAGATAGAAATAACGAACAAATTGTTAACGTTGCAGCGACTATGAAAACCCAAAACATATTGCAAAACCCAACGGAATTGAAAAGTGAAGTTTGGCGATGGGCAGACCACATTGGTGTTGAAGTACACGAGGTACATATACGTCAGATGCGTCGGAAATGGGCATCTATATCAACCAATGGCAGGTTGACACTCAACACCGATTTGCTACATCTACCGGAAACATTAACGGAGCTCGTCATTGTGCATGAATTGGTGCATCTGCTTGTGCCGAATCATGGCAAGTTGTTTAAAGGGTATATGTCAGCGTATCTTCCTGATTGGGAAGAACGGCAAAAATGCTTGAAGGAAGGTGTTACGAGCGGTTTTTAGAAATCCCAAAGAATGTTATAACCCTATAATATTCTATGATTGTAGCGATATAACTATATTGTGTTACAAGCAAATTGGTAAAAGTAAGATAAATGACACCCTTAAAAATAGACTTTGACAAAGGCACGCTTATCCTACAGAACGTCCCTAAAACAATCCAACCGAAGTTGCCTGATATGCTTTGGGATGAACGTACACTTACCTTCCGCGCGCCCGCTTACAGATACCGGCATATCGTATCCCAGCTGCGAGCACACGACATACCATACACCGATTCGGCACGACAATTCACTATTAAAGAATTTACCAATAATAAGAAAGTAACGCCATATCCGTATCAAACTGAAGCGATTGATGCATGGCACGCAAATAACAGACGCGGTGTGATTAGTCTACCCACAGGTGCGGGGAAAACTTTCATCGCAATTCTGCTCATCGCAGAAACACAACGTCCAACGCTTGTGCACGTGCCGACGATTGATCTTATGCATCAATGGTCTGATGTATTGAAAGAACATTTCGGAGAAGAGGTGGGCATCTTTGGCGGAGGTGAACATGAAATGCGAGACCTCACAGTTACAACCTATCAGTCGGCTGTCATGCATGCACCACACTATGGGAATCGGTTCGGTTTCGCTATATTTGATGAATGCCACCATCTTCCGGGAGAACAGTATCAGTACGCTGCGATCAGCAGTATCGCACCATTCCGTTTAGGGTTATCAGCGACACCTGATCGTGTTGACGGTAAAGAGAGTAGACTCTATGCACTTGTCGGTGAGTGTTGTTATGAAGCACAGGTGCAGGAACTCTCTGGTAAAACGCTCTCAGAGTATCGCGTCGTCACTATTGCAGTTGATATGGAAGACATTGAAAGGATACAATATGATGAAGCACGGCGCACTTATCTAAGTTTTCTGAAGCAAGCGAAAATAAACATGGGGGTACCAAGTGGATGGCAGACGTTCCTCTGGAAATCATCTCAATCCGAAACTGGACGCACAGCCTTTAACGCTTATCTTACACAGAAACGGCTTAGTTTTGCTTCTACTGCAAAAAAAGAGTGGGTGTGGAAACTGATACAACGACATCGTGGGGATCGCATCCTTATCTTTACACAAGATAACGACACTGCATATCAACTCGGGACACGTTTCTTCCTGCCAGTCATAACACATCAGACAAAACAGAAAGAACGAAAAGCGTTCCTGAACGGATTTCGTGATGGTACTTATGCTATCCTTATCACTTCAAAAGCACTGAATGAAGGTGTAGATGTGCCAGAAGCAAATGTCGCTATTATCGTCTCTGGCAGCGGCAGCGTCCGAGAACATGTGCAACGCTTAGGACGAATCCTTCGTAAACGTGAAGGAAAACAGGCTGTCCTTTACGAACTAATATCTAAACAGACAGGTGAACAATTTGTTAACAAACGCCGCAGACAACATCACGCTTATCAAAAATAAAGATTAACTTCTTGCATAGTAGTAGGCACTCTCCGAGTGCCGTCTCTTACATCACGCTTATAAAAGATAAACATTAACCCATCACATGCCTACCGGACGACTATGCTCACAAAAGACCTACTCCGATATAAAATACAGAACGGTAAAATCTATCCACAATTTGTAAAACCGACTGATGAGAAGTTGTTATCGGTTGCGGATCAATTAATTACTGTATTTGAAAAATCTTCGGACAAAACACGGTCAACGTTGTTAGCAGCAACTAAAGAGGTTATAGATAGTTCAGCGTTACCCCTCATCATCAAACGGGGATTTGAAAAACTGCTGTTAGATAGGACTGACTTTGATACTTCGCCTAACGAAGCACTCATTACGTTTCGACACAGACTCTTCACAGAGACCAGTCGTTTGCTCTCACAAGAACAGTTTAAGGATTATTCAGCATATCAACAGAAAGTATTAGAAGTCGTTGACAGCGAATCATTAGCAGATGGCAGTGTTGCAGATCAAAATGCGTTAGGTGAAAAACTCTATGCTGACCTTCCGAGTTGTCAACCAATTTTATCGTTTAAGACACTTTCACCCGTACACCTGCTACACCGCTACAACACTGCCCAGGTGCAAGGATTACTACTGCATTGTAACTCACTCACCTTAAATCTCACGGATTCTATGACAGCAGAATTACGGCAGTTGTTCAAATATCTCAGGTTTCATCAGTTATTGTGCACAATACAACGCGGGGATGGATCCAAGGACACGCACCAACAAGAACACGATGAACAGAAAGGCAGAACTGAAAATCAGAATGTATATCGGATTACTGTAGATGGACCGCTAAATCTATTTTACAAAACGAAGCGTTACGGTATGAATTTGGCAAACTTCTTTGTCGCCGTGTTGCACCAACCGAAGTGGGAACTCATAGCTGAAATCCAGATGCGGAATAAACGTCCTTTACGACTCTATCTCAATGAAACGTGTGGGATAAAACCGATTTCACAACAGTTCCTGGCATACATTCCTGAAGATATTGCACATTTCCAAGCCATGCTCGCTAATAAAACAGA
Organism: Candidatus Poribacteria bacterium; assembly: GCA_022828145.1. Taxonomy (GTDB): domain Bacteria; phylum Poribacteria; class WGA-4E; order WGA-4E; family WGA-3G; genus MSPOR6. Next base: position 8,231 of record JAJEJA010000120.1, read on the forward strand.
GGAGTGGCAGATAAACCCAGGCAGTCAGTTCCTGCCTTTACCAGGGGATGCCTACTGCTTTCCAGATTATGAACTCGTGCATAATAGTGGTGTAAAGGTCGCAATTGAGTTGTTTCATCCTTGGCATCAAGGTCATCTGCTATCTCGCCTTCAGACACTTGCTGAACGCACAAATACACCCTTGATCCTTGGTGTTTCAAAGGAATTAGAGAAAAAACCTATCATAGCTGATGCAATAGAGTCATCCCTATATTTCTCTCAGTTCGGTTTTACCTTCCGAGATGTCCCGACTATGGGAACCTTGCTTCCGATTCTTAATGCGCTTGTGTAGTAACCAATTCTATCTGTTCTTATCCTTTTTTATTTAACTTCTAAGAATCTTTATCAAGCTCATGTTCATTAATATTGACCTCTACCCAATCATCCCATCCATACTCATTGGCAATAATTAAGACTGCATCCCTGCCAAATTCCCTAATCTCATCAAGTTTTTTTTTATCCAATTCGGGGTTATAGGATATATTCACATTGATTGTTTTCAGGTTAGGGTGTGTAAAGTTTTTGTCACTATTTGTTAGCTCAGACTAAATAAATATGTCGGGTAGAGGAACAAAACCCATAAATCAACGATGTGAATACGCTTATGGCATTCATTGGGCGTCAATTTAAGAGAACTTAGAATCTCTGATGAATCACTCTGAAACCTTATGGTTATAAGGATTGTCTTCTCTTCAGTCCCGACAAATGCCAAACGCGCATTTGGCGTTGATTTGGTAGGGACGATATGTTTATAGAAAAATGTATACCCCACCTCTCTTCAGTCCCGTATGAAGTTTAAATAATTTAACGGGTAATTTTTTGTTTGCATATACAGGCTCACCACTCTGCTTGCGAGGTTTCCTAACCTCGCCAAATTACCCAAATATTTTCTTTAACTTCATTAGGGACGATATGTTTATAGAAAACGTGTCCCGCCCCCTCTTTAGTCCCGTAGGGACGATATGTCATGCTACGGTATTTATAAACATATCGTCCCTACGGGACTAAAGATACCGTGTTCAACCGTGATCTATAAACATTGCGTCCCTACGGGACTAAAGAGCATCCCTAACTCTCAGATAATCCCGAAATTAACGCCTATAGTGTCAATTTTAGGTTTTCCTATGCTCTATAGTAGTAGGCACTCTCCGAGTGGCGTTCATCTGATTAATGCAATACAACCTTGAATATACCTCTTTATTCTGTTAAAATAAAGATGGAAATGTTAATTACAAGCAAAAAAACAGGACAAATCCCAGGAAGATAAACCTATGAATCTACAATTACCAGAAGGTGCTACAAAACGCATAGGTAAAGGTGATATTCACCAGATGCAGTTTTCTCCAAATGATACGGTACTTGCAGTGGCAACCAGCATCGGTATACTGATTTATGATGCCAAAACCTATCAGGAAATAGCACTCCTCACCGAACATAATGATGTTGTTAAAAGCCTTGCATTCAGTCCAGATGGACAAACACTCGCAAGTGGCGGTGGATGGACTATTCATCTGTGGAGTGTCCAGACCCGACAACATCAAAAAACCCTAACAGGACATGATGGGGAAGTTACAACTCTTGCATTCCACCCGAATGGACAAACACTCGCAAGTGGAAGTTCAGATAAATCAATCTACCTATGGGATATAGATAAGACAGAACGCAAAACACGTATCGCATGTGCGGATCAGGTTGTAGACATCGCTTTCAGTTCTGATGGAAAAATGCTCGCAAGTGGTGAGAAGAATCAATATGATCAATCTATTCATCTGCGTGATGCTGAAACGGGACAATGTGTCGAAACCCTTATATCAAACGTAGAAAGCATACAAGAGATCTCTGTTGCATTCAGTCCTGATGGAACAACATTAGCTGGAAGTTGTAACGACACCATTCACTTATGGGATATCCCAACAGGAGAGAGGCGAAAAACATTCACAGCCCCTGGGAGAGTCATGAGTATTGCCTTTAATCCCAGCAGCACATCGCTTGCAAGTGCTGGAAACAGGATCGATCTATGGGACGTTGCTACCGCAGAACACAAACAGACACTCTGGGGAAGTCATGAGTATGTAACCTTTAGTTCAGATGGAAAACGCCTCGCGAGTGGTGGTAATTTTAATGGCATTAATCTATGGGACGTTTCAACAGGACAACACACCAAAGCAATTGATGGATTTCACGGTAGTGTAAATTGTGTATCGTTTAGTCAAGATGGAAAGAAACTAACATTTGGAAGCTACAACGGTATTCATATTATGGATACAAATAAAGACAATCCTCTAAATACACATCTGACCTATAGCATCAATTGCAACGCTTTCAGCCCGGATGGGAAAACAGTAGCAGGAGCAAATGGCGAACCTGAAACTATCTGGCTTTGGAATGCGAATACAGGAGAAGAGCTCAAAACATTCACGAAACGAAACCGTTGGACTCAACATTGGGTCAATGCGGTGGCATTTAGTGTTGATGGGAAAATACTCGCAAGCGGTAGTGAAGACGGTAATCTCTATCTTTGGGATGTTACCACAGGTGAAATACTGAATACATTGGCAGAGGATGCGGATAATATCTTCTCCGTCGATTTCAGTTCCGATGGAAAAACCTTAGCAAGTGGGAATGCAGGAAACACTATCCGACTATGGGACACTGCAACGGGTGAACATAAAGCAACACTTCAGGGACATACAAATTGGGTCTTTACCGTAGCATTTAGTCCTGGTGGTAGATTGTTAGCAAGCGGAAGCTGGGACAAAACTATACGGTTATGGGATACACATACACATGAGGAACTAAAAATATTTACAGGCCATACAAATCCCGTTTGGAGTGTGGCATTCAGTCCTGATGGACAGACACTGGCATCTGGAAGCGGAGACTGGACGATACGACTATGGGACATTGCAACGGGTGAACAGTTCCACAAATTCACCGGTCATACGCAAAGTATAAATGAAATCTCCTTTAGTCCTGATGGGAACATACTTGCCAGTGGCAGTGATGATGGCACAGTCCTGTTCTGGAATATCTCTAAATATTTAGCAAAGAGGAATCTCGCAAAATGAAGATCAGAACGTTTGCTACTCTTCTGACACTATTATTCATCATAACGATCTATTTCCCCAATGCCAATGCAAAAGATTACACACAAATAGGTTTGCCAGAAGGAGCAAAAGCACGATTCGGAAAAGGAATCATAAACGACGTGCAGCTGACACACGATGGCACAAAGTTGGCTATAGCCAGTTCTATCGGTGTATGGCTTTATGATGTTAACACGCGTAGGGAAACAGCACTCATTTCAGGGCATACAGATACTGTTACACATGTAGCATTTTCACCAGATGGTAAAATCCTCGCCAGCAGTGCTCATGATAAAACCGTTTGTCTTTGGGATACAGAGTCACGGAGAAACTTAAAGAAAATTGATGTCCCTAAGGGTTATATTTTTTCTCTAAGTTTTTCAGATGATGGAAAAACACTTGTAGGATTGAACCATCAAAGAATAGTTTTTCTATGGGATATCCTCACTGGTAAACTGCAAAAGACTTTTCGTCCTAAGTACAATAAAATAAGGGTCAAAGGAATGGATTGGACCCGTGCTATAGATGTTTATGTTGACCAAAAAAGGAATGTTCTCTTTGCGATTGGAAATCATGATGGAACAGTTAGCATACAAAATGGAAATACGCGAAAACACATAAAAACGCTCGTAGCAAGGACGAATGAAGCCGCATTCTATCAAATAGGCAGTGTTACGACACCTCCAAAAGTAACAGTCCAGCTAAACGCTAATGACGACGCTGCTTCCTTTCCCATGCAATATAGAGATGATGGGACACCTTTCCCTATCCAGTATAAATTGCGAAAATCCTATCATTCTCCTCAACATCTGGAAAAGCAGCCTATTAAATGGGCGGAAGTATTGGAGTTTTCCTCGGATGGAAAAACCTTGGTGAGTTCAAGCCAATACAGAATCACACGTGTTAGAGGTTTTAATTCTTACCTAGGACCAATTGAAATTTGGGATATTGACACAGGTGAACAACTTGCAGCACTTCCCTCTTATATTAATGTCAAGTTTTCAAATGATGGCAAACGCCTTGCCTTGACAGGATCTGCTGGATCTATTATATGGGACATCGGCACCCGTAGAAAAATTGCTACGTTCTTAGACGTCAACACTGTCAAGTTTTCAGATGATGGAAACTTGCTTGTTCTTATTAGCAAAGATAATTACACGTTGTGGGATTTAGCTGCCAAGCGTGAAGTCGCTAAGGCGTTAACTGTATCAGATGAGCCTAAACCTTTTCCAGAACGTTTTGTAGTCTCAGGTGATGGTACACTCCTTGCCACTACAGATGAAAACGGTGAAGTAAATGTATGGCAAACACAAACCGATAAACCACTATTCACCCTTACTTCTGGTTATACAAAACCGTTCAACGCATTTGCAGTTTCTCAGGATGGAAAACTACTGGCAACGAGCGATATTCTTGAAACCATTCAACTTTGGGATATTACCACACATGACAAACGGATGACAATTAAAACAGATGAAGAATCTATCCGTGCGCTAACATTTGCTAAGGACAACCAAACGCTTATCAGTGAAAGTAGAGGCAATATCAAGATCTGGAATATTGACTCTGGAGACCAGGAAAATGCATACACTATATCGGAAACACGGGTTGGAGGATACCATGCTTCATTTAACGATGGAACACACTTTTCTGGAGACGAGGCTGGAGTTTTTACACAGAACGGTGGTAAACTTATTATTCAAACAAAGAGTGGAACTGAGATTTGGGACACTCTCAAGGGTAAGAAACTAAATGATCTTACAAAAATTAATTGGCGTTCGTATGAGTTTACGATGAATGAAGAACTATTAGTTTATGGTATCGGTAGCAAAATCTACATAAGGGATTTGAGAAAAGATGAGCATGTAGGAACACTTGAAACATCTAAAGGTTTCTTTGATGGATTCTTAGAAAGGTTGCACTTTCGTAATTTTAATGTGTTTTCGTTGGCATTTACACCAGACGGTAGAACCCTTGTCGTTGGCAATGGAGACAAGAAAATCCAGCTATGGGATGTTGTAGACCGACATCTTATTGAAACCATGACTGGACATCAACATGCAGTCTGTGCGTTGGCGTTTTCTGCGGATGGTAAAATACTCGCCAGTGGAGATACAGGGGGTAAGATTCATCTATGGGAATTTGCCACCCGTAAACATCTTGCCACTTACAAAGCATCAAAAAGATTTGTCCACACATTAGCATTTACACCTGATAGGGAAACCCTCGTAAGTATGTCCCAAAAAGGTTACAATCAAGATGGAACTATCTACCTTTGGCATGTCCCATCAAAATGAGGTGTGTTGTAACTTGCGTTAATCAGAACACAGAGGCATTCAATTGTCGGTTACTTGCATATACTGAGATATTTTTCTTCTGTAGGAGCGATCTCCGAATCGCGACTAAACGCTTTGATAGTCGGGAATCGGCCAGAATCATGTTAACTGGACTCCTACAGAAGAGGAGTTGTTATGTTAATTGGATTATATCTGTAAGAAACTGCGAAAACTCGACAATTGAATGCCTCTGAATCAGAACATAAAAGTGCTTGCTATTCTTATCAATTATCAGATATAATTAGGAAAAGATGTCTCCACGGTTGAAGTATTAACAATATTCTCACGTATTTGACTAAAAGGAGAAACACCGATGACAGACTCTACAGATGATCGGAAAATATCTGCTGTTCCAGCAGACACACCCATATTTTATCCTGATACGGATGGTAAACCTATGGCTGCAAGCGACCGTCACAGACGGATCCTCAATTGCACAATAGAAACACTTGAAGCACATTACAAACTACAACCGGATGTTTACGTCTCTGGTGATATACTGATGTATTATGTGAAGGGTGACCCACATCAAGTGATTTCACCGGACGTGTTAGTTTCTTTCGGGTTAGAGAAAAAAGAGCGGCTTACGTATCTTGTCTGGGTTGAGGGTAAACTTCCTGATTTTGTGATGGAGTTCAGTAGCAAAACCACTTATAATGAAGATTTAGGACCTAAAAAGGGTCGCTATGCTTCCTTAGGAATCCAAGATTACTTCTTATATGATGCGTTAGACATATACCTGCCAAAGCCACTGATGGGTTTTACATTAGTTGATGGTGTATATGCTCCAATTTCCGATGATAGAGATGGTGGTCTACATTCTGAAGTTCTAAGTTTAGATTTCCATGTGGACGATGTAGGTTTAGGAATTTATGATCCTGTTGCGGGTGCGTGGCTGCAAACCCCAACCGAATCAGCTGAAGCACGCGCTGAGATGGCTGAAGCACGCGCTGAACAGGAAAAAGCACGCGCTGAACAGGAAAAAGCACGCGCTGAGACAGCTGAAACACGCGCTGAACAGGAAAAAGCACGCGCTGAGACAGCTGAAACACGCGCTGAACAGGAAAAAGCACGCGCTGAGACAGCTGAAACTGAAATCGCACAACTCCGAGAACAATTGCAACGTTTACAAACACGCAGCTAACCCAAAGTCATAATAGGAAATTGGAAGTGTGGAAGAGGCTACACATAATTCCACGCTATACTCTATTTAATCCACGCTTGCTACAACGACACTATAAGCGGCAATATAAGTGCAATTATACAAGGTATCCATAGGCGTCTAATTTAGTATTGAGTTGGACACCTTTTATACACCTATGGCAGAATACGCGTTTGGTATTCTGCATTGGTTAGGAAACCGCAAATCAATAATTCGGGTAGAGTGTTATAAAAAGACGGGGGAGAGAGAAATGCGACTTATCCTTATATGCTGTATTGCAGCAATGCTAATTGGATGTGGACTAAATACTATCCCTTATTCGGATAATAACGCTGTCATAAAACCGAATGCGGCAGCACTGGCACATTACGATTGGGGACTTACTTATGCTAAAGAAGGAAATCTTGCGCAAGCCATCACCGAGTTGAAATTGGCAATTCACAATGAACCGGGTTGGACACTCCCATATTTTAATCTGGGTGCTGTCTATGGAAATATGGGAGAGCTTGACGAGGCTATTCTCGCTTGGGAACGCGCAACACAACTGGACACCGATTTCGCAAAAGCACACTTTAATCTCGCAGTCGCTTATGCACTACGCGCACAGGATGCTGACAGCGACTACCCGAAACACATTGACATTGAAAGATCAATCGCATCATTACGAGAAGCGATACGGATAGATAAAAAAACACTTTCTGCTGCAAAAAAGGAAACTGCATTTGATACTATCAGGGAATTGGCTGCATTTAAAGAATTGGACGATACCTCTGAGCCACAATAGTTAGACACTTCGTTCTATCATATAGTTACTTGCGCTGTTTTCAGCAAACATACCACCAAACATTATGAATTTGCATGCCTATGAATTATTGAGTCGTTTATCAAAGAATAGGAGTTTAAAATGTCCTATACGGATAATAGTTTACCAGTTGACCAAATTCTATGTGGAGATAATTTGGAACTTATCAGACAATTGCCTGATAGTAGCATACAATTAGTTATTACTTCTCCACCCTATTTTCAACAACGTGACTATGGTGGCGGAATGGGAAATGAGAACAATGTCGCTGATTATATTGAGACTCTAATTTGCCTATTCCGCGAATGTGTCCGTGTTGTGAGAGATGATGGTAGTATTGTTTTCAATATCGGTGACAAGTATCAGGATAGCAATTTACTTCTTGTTCCATATCGCTTCGCTCTGGCAGCAACAGATATAGGATTAGTTAAACTTGTAAATGAAATTACGTGGGTCAAAAAGAATCCGACCCCACGTCAGTTTAGCAGACGCCTTGTCAGTAGCACTGAACCGTTTTTCCATTTTGCCAAGTCAGACCACTATTTCTACGACCCCAAAGCTTTTTTAGCAGAATCGCGTGAACCACAACCTTTAAACAAAAAAGACAATTCAAAAGTTGGACAACGGTATTTTGAGCTCATTGAAGAATCCGATTTATCTAAAGATGAAAAATCTCTTGCTCGGATTGAACTTACAGAGGTCATTCAAGAAGTAAAACGCGGAAAAACAAAAAGTTTTCGAATGAAAATTCGTGGAATTCATGCCCCTCCTTTTGGTGGACAGATGGGTGGTCGTACATTACAGTTAAAAAACAAAGGATTTACAATCATTCGGATTCACGGTAATAAACTCAAGCGAGATGTAATTGAAACCCCTGTTGCTGCTGTTAAAGGAAATAAACACCCCGCAATTTATCCTGTTGAACTTATAGAAGAGTTTTTACATCTTCTCACGCCTACAAGTTCAATCGTTCTTGATCCATTTATGGGTTCTGGTTCTACCGCAGTTGCTTGCAAAAACCTGGATAGACATTATATCGGTTTTGATATTAATACAAATTATTGCGAATATGCTCGGCAACGCGTCTCTGATGTTCCTATAGAAAAACAGTACAAGTTAAAGGAAAACACTTTTATCATTGAAAAGTCATACAACATCTAAACCGCAACAGTAATACCACATGGCACAATACTCTACTCTCTCACCTGAAGAACTTGATGAAATTGTTGCACACTATGAGATAGGAACACCTTTAAACTTAGAAGAACTTCAGGGAGGATATGGAAATAGCAACTTTAAACTGACAACTACAGATGGCAAGTTCCTGCTGAAAATCTGTGATGAGAAAAACCTTGAAGAACTTCATCAACAGATCACGCTTTTAAAACATCTGCAAGAGTATATATATCCGACTGTGTACCCAATCTTACAGAAAAATGGTGATGCCCTTCATGTCTTTGTAAAGAATGTTAATCAAAAGAAATATATCATGCTCTACCCGTTTTTGGATGGAGGTACGCCGAAACCTTCAAAGCACGTGTTAGCACAAATCGGTGAAACATTAGCAAAGTTACATCACATTCCGTCGCTTGAAAATCTGCCACGTTTTCCAATGGGAATAACACAGATCAGACCTTTTCTAAAGGAAGTAAAAGACACAGAATTTGCACCACATCCCTTTTTTCTTTGGTTACAATCGGAGCTTGAATGGATCCTACCTGAAATAGAGAAACCCTTGCCAACAGGACTGCTGCACGGAGACCTGTTTTTGGACAATACCCTCTTTGATGCTGATAAACTGATGGCAATTCTTGACTTTGAGGAAGGGTGTCATGATACCTTGCTAATTGATGTCGCTATGACAATTATTGGCTGTTGTTATAAAGAAGATAATACGTTGGATATTGATGCGTTACACGAGTTTTTAGAGGCATATAACGCGTTACGTCCTTTGACAGAAAACGAATGGGAGTGTTTAGACAGTTTTGTCTACTATGCAGCGTTGTCAATCGCAGTATGGCGTTTTAGACAATTCAATATACGACATCCCGATCCGCAGCGAGCAGAAACGTATCATGAGATGATTACCCGTAGTGCAAATTGGCAAGCAATACGAATATAGTAGTTAAGAATATTCCTTAAATACAAAAAAATATGTCACTAATAACGATAAGCAATGTCACAAAACTTTACGATCCAGATATAATCCTAAACGATATATCTATTGCAATCGCACCTGGAGACCGGATAGGACTAATTGGTCGAAACGGTTGTGGAAAGACGACTCTAATAAAGATCATGTGCGGCATCATCACCGATTACAAAGGGGATGTCGTTTTAGCTAAAGGTAGACGTATTGGATACCTAAGTCAAGAACCTGACATAGAACGGGATTGTACACTCCGACAGGAGATGCTCAAAGTTTTTCAAGAACGATTGGATCTTGAAGATAAAATGCTACACCTGGCGGAGAAGATGGAAACGGAGGAATCACCCCAACTCCTACAGCAGTATGCACGTATTCAGGAACAACATGAACAACTCGGTGGATATGATTATGAGCATAAAATAAATCGCGTTTTAGGTGGATTGGGTTTTGCACAACAGGACTTCAACCTACCTATCCGTGTCCTCAGTGGTGGACAAAAAAGTAGAGCAACATTGGCAAAACTGCTCCTTGAAGAACCGGACCTATTGCTGTTTGACGAACCCACAAATCATCTTGACATAAACGGAATTCAGTGGTTAGAAAACTATCTCAACACGGAATACAAGGGGGGTGTCTTGGTTGTTTCTCACGATAGGTATTTTTTAGATAAGGTTGTCCGAAAGGTATGGGAACTTACTGAACAGAAAATAAATGTATATCGAGGGAATTATTCTAAATTCTTGGAAATCAAGAATATTGAGAAACTCGTTGACAGTCGTGCCTATAAAATGCAACAAGCATTTCTTGAAAAGGAGAAAGAGTTCATCGATCGTAATATCGCAGGACAACGCACCCGTGAAGCACAAGGAAGACGAAAAAGACTAGAACGTGTAGCGTTAGTTGAAAAACCGAAATCTGAATCCCCAACGTTGAAACTTAATATCTCACCCTCAAAACGGGGAGGAGATGACATCCTGCGATGTAAAAACCTTAGTAAGCAATTTGATGATAAAGTACTATTTACAGACCTAACTTTTGACGTTTATCGGGGGGATGTGGTAGGAATTATAGGACCGAACGGCACTGGTAAGACTACGTTTTTTCGCATGATGCTCGGAAAAGAAAAACCTACAGACGGAGAACTTTGGGTCGGTCCTAATCTCAAACTTGGGTATTATACACAAGAATTAGAGGGTCTCAACTTAACAAACGATGTGCTGGATGAGGTCTGGGAACTATGTCCAGATAAAACGCAATTTGAAATCCGAAGCTATTTGGCGAAGTTCCTCTTTTCAGGCGATGATGTGTTCAAACAGATTGGCAACCTAAGTGGTGGCGAACAGAGTCGTGTGCAACTTGCGAAATTGCTCTTAGAAAATGCAAATGTCCTTTTACTTGATGAACCGACTAACCATCTGGACATTCCAGCACGCGAGGCACTTGAAAACGCACTCGCCGAATATCCCGCTACGTTGTTCATTATCTCTCATGACCGCTTCCTTTTAAACCGACTCGCAACAAAACTCCTGATTTTTGATGTAACCAAAGATGGAACAAACACGTTCTTGTTTGCAGGTACTTATACAGACTTTGAAGAAACGCAACAGAAACAGGTTGTTGAAGACACACAGATCGTTCAACAGGAATCTGTTCAGCACGAGTCCACACAAAAACACACAAAGACCCAGAAAAAGACAAAGGCAAAGTCTAAACGAAAGCGAAAAATGAAGGCACAACGATTGGTTGGCAGTAATTAATAAAAAAATAGACACAAAATGCCTATAAATCCAGATATATGCTATTTTTATTTGACATTCGCTACAGATTATTATATAATTAATGTCGTATACGACAGATTATATATCTGATATAGGACGTATTTTAAAGATGTCACAAAACCATGGGTTCAATAAAGAGATAGATGTTGTCATGCGTGTGATGCGTCATGCGCAAGCGGCAGTCAAATCCAGGTTTATTCAGGATGTTGTCCCTAACAGGCTAACAATCGTTCAGTTCAACGCTTTACAACATCTCCACTGGTACGGACGAGAAGCTGGGATGTATGTCAGCGAATTAGGTGAACATCTGGGACTGGCACACAACACAGTTTCTGGATTGGTTGATCGTCTTGAACGTCATGGGTGGGTAATACGTCGTAAATGTGAAGAAGATCGAAGACGTGCTCGTATTCAACTTACACCGCAATCAAAGGAACTTTTCCGTGAACGAGTGGAACACGTTGTGAACTTTTGGGAACAGACCGTCGGGCAACTTTCCGCCGAAGAACAACAAAATCTGATTGACAGCCTCAAAAAGCTGCAACAGGTGATGGCAAAACCGGTGTGGCCAAGTTATTCACAACTACACCCACGTGATGCCGATCATTTACGGGAAAAGTTTGAAACCGATATTGATGAACTCGCACAGACTAAACTCAAACTTGTCGGAATCCGGTTAATACTTGCACAGATCGCAGAAAAACGAAATGAGCACGAACTCGCCGCATACCTTAACCAAGCTGCATCCGAAGAGATACGACATACGAACCAGTTGTTTTCTCTACTCGGACATGGAGAACATTTTGACAAACTGCTTTCATCACTCGTTGATGAAGATAAGGTCGTATATGAGGAGTTATTAGCATTAATTGATGATGCTCCTTGCACCGAAGATGATGAAGAATTTGTCCTTCTCCAACAGATGCTTCAAGATAGCCATAGATATAAAAAATGGTTTCGCAGGGTTCATAAACAAAAAAATCGGTGACTTCTATTCTATCAAAGGCCAACTGAGTCTCAGTCTTGGTCAATGACACTTGAGAGGAGAACATGCAGTCCCAAAGCCAAGAAAATATTCCACTATCCGAAAACGATGATGCCGAACTGATAGAACAATTTCAGAATGGCAATACTGCCGTATTTGATACACTTTTTACTCGCTATCAGAAACGCACATATCGGTTAGTTCAACGTTTTGTCCCAAACCATGAAGATGCACTTGATATTACACAAGATGCTTTCATCAGAGCGTATCAAGGATTAAGTAATTTCAAGAGCCAATGCCAGTTTTATAGTTGGCTTTACCGCATTACAGTCAACCTCTGTATAGATTTTTTGCGTAAGAAATCCCGGTCGGAAGTCATGGTATATGAGTCTGAAGACTCTGATGAATTGCCGATGGCGAATTTCCCTGACCTACGATCAGTTTCCCCCGCAAAAGCTGCTGAAAACAAGGAACTCAGATCACAGATACGCAAGGCGATCCGTCAACTGCCACCTAAGCAACGTCAAATTTTTATCCTTCGTCACTGGGACGGATTATCCCTGAAAGACATTGCGACAGTAGTCGGCAGATCGGATGGCACAGTCAAAGCGCACCTATTCCATGCACATCGCAACCTCCGCAAACATCTGCAACCTTACCTGAAGGAAGCGGATCTTTAGTCATTTCCCCAAGACGGGGGTCTCAACCCCCGTCCTCCCTGTCTGTCTTATCTGAAGTTGTATAGATAAACTGAATTCCTGTCTCTTTTTTGGCTATTTTTGAAACATCCTGTCAATCTACGCAAACTACCGTCAGAAATCAGCTTCAACGGAAGGCACGACAAAATCAACATGTATCGGAACACCTGAAGATAGCGGTAATCCGAGCCAAGGCAAACCCAACAACCATTTGATGTCCTCAATTTCACCGATAGCGTGATGAACATAACGATTGTTTGGTAATTTCGCTGTTAGCGTGAGATTATGTTTTAACGGTAAATCATCAAAGTGAAACTCGCCTTTTGCATTGGTAATAACAGGTGTGTTCTGCTTTGTTCGTTGATGGTAGGGACCCCAGGATACCTCAACATCCTTAATTGGAATTGATGAAATACTGTCACTTTTCAGAAAGACATTGCCGTAAACCGTCCCTTTAAAAAGTGATCGCCATTTCCTTATTACTGTTTCTTTTAAACAAAAAAGAAGCGTTATAAAAAGAAATCCTTTTACTGTACCGAAAGGACTTGAACCGAATATATTTAATATAGTATATTCAAAGATAATACAATAGCTCAAGAATTCTATGACGCCTAAAACAAGAGAAGGACGAGTATTAGGAGTTGTTTGAGTTGTGGTGTGCATAGCATTTTCCTTTGCCAAAGTTAGTCAAGAATCTAATTCTTGTAATGTATCGTATAAAACGAGGTGATCGCTCTCTATATTATAATATCGTTTTCAACAGAAAAAGTTTAGCTCTTTTTTACTCATAATCAAAATTTTTCATTATAGCATTCATACCGATGATTTCTTGATTTCGCACAACAATGGAGAATGAGTAGTTTGTGCAAGAACTTTACACACCCCTTTGCGAAGATGACAATTACCATCAGTTTTTTATTATGACAACTTAACAGAGACACAATTTGCTTGATTTTTATCCTTTTCTGTGATAGATTATTTAAAGTTTGCCAATAGTATAGACCATGTGAACGTGCTAACCGAATAGCAGTAAAAAATGTCTGATCTGATGCCTAATAATGACTTTGCAAATCAAATTGTGTTTTTAGTATAAGAAGAAAACTAATATCTACATATTGAGCGAAAACGGTGAGATTCATGCAAAATGAGACGATATCACAGGGTATGTAATAATTATGCAAACATTCAAATGCGCTATTGAAAAAGTTTCAGATTGGCATCCACGACTATTTCTTGAGACACATATTGTTGCATGTGTAGAGATGATGCGTTCGTATTCTGTTTCACCCGCAGTGTTTGAAGTTGCTTGTGAGAATATTGTCTCCGACTGGCTTGGTGAAAAAACACAGTTTAATCTTGAAGTTTCATGGACAGAGGCAACTGCAAGGAAAGCAGAACGTTTACGAGCAACTATACAAACAAAACCGATAGTTGAGATGGCTGCATCGGCACTTGCTTTTATTCTTACTCCTAATATTGTTAATATTGGACAATTAGACGTAACGAATTATGGTGATCGTGCTGACTACCGCTCATTAGATATGCCAAGCGTCCTTGAAGTCAGCGGCACAGAAGCAGCATCTGAACTCAAACGACGACATAGAGAAAAAGTAGGACAAGCATTAGAAAACCCATACGGATTAGATGCTTATGTTGTCATCTGTGCTTTTTCTAAGTCTGGCCACCTGATACGATTTTCTTATCACCGTTGGGAGGAATGAACACATGACTATCCCAAAACCTTACCCAAAAAAGCTTAAAGAAACCATGAACCAAAAGTCAGAAATTCTTTCCAAAGCGCATGCACTATGGGAAATTGGCATGACAGAAACAGCACAACCGCTTTGGCTATCTGCTGCAAACTATGAAGAACATATTGCACCAATACTTGATGCATTAGGTCGCGAATTAGAAGGAGCAGTCCATAGAATTAGTGCGGCTTCGTGTTATGAAAAGGCTGGCGAACCGAGTAGAGCCGTGAACCTTTACCGCGCCGCGCTCGCGGGACCATTACGTGACGGGACGCGTCAAGAGGTGGAAAATATGTTGAGTGCTTGTCTTGTTGCACTGAATCCTTAGTCAACACCAATATTAATCATAACGTGAGTTTGATTAATCAGATTTTCGTATTCGGTATAGTTATGAAATTACCTAATTTATTTTTATGGGTATAATTTGTTTAAAGTAAAGAAAATGATGTCGAACCTACACAAAGAAGCAAAAGATATAGGAGCTTCAACATGGCAAACATAAAAATTCCCAAGGGATGGGAGATACCAGAAAACAGAGCTACCCCTGAATCAAACTACATTAACCGCAGAAAATTCATCAAAGACCTCGGGATAGTAGGTGCTGGAACGTTATCCCTATTTGGCACAAGTGCTTGTGCACAAGACGATAGGGTCGCAAAACAACTTGAACCTTATCAGACACAAAAACTTAAACATAAGAAAAATACTGATTTCTCCGTTAAACGAAAACAGACTGAAGAAATCATAGCCGCTACATATAACAATTTTTATGAATTCACAAGCTCTAAAAGCACTGTGTGGAGACGCGTTGAAAGATTCAAGACACGTCCATGGGAACTTGAAATATCAGGACTCGTTGAGAAACCGATGACCTTGGACGTGGATGACTTGATAAAAATGATGCCACTTGAAGAACGAATCTACAGGTTTCGCTGTGTTGAAACATGGGCAATGGTAGTACCCTGGATCGGTTTTCCAATGAAAGCACTGCTGGAAAAAGTTCAACCAAAAGATGATGCGAAATATGTGCAGATGACAACGTTTTTTGACCCCAAGGTAGCACTTCAACAGAATGATCCGAATTTGCCGTGGCCCTATCTTGAGGGATTAACACTTGCAGAAGCTATGAATGACCTGACACTGTTGGTCGTTGGCATCTATGGACACATTCTACCACCACAGCACGGTGCACCTATCCGTTTAATCGTTCCCTGGAAATACGGTTTCAAGAGTATCAAATCCATCGTCAGCATTGAACTCACTAAGAAAAAACCACGAAACTTCTGGAACGTCATACTACCAAGAGAATACGGATTTGAAGCAAACGTCAATCCAAATGTTCCTCATCCACGTTGGTCACAAGCCTCCGAATGGATGATTGGCTCGATGGATAGACATCCCACGATAATATATAACGGCTATGGTGACGCTGTCGCACATCTGTACAAATAATATAGGAGATTTTCTCTAATGGGTATAAATTTTAAAGTAATTGATTCATTAGGCATCCCACTTGTCATGTGTACAATATTGTTGGTGATCTCGACAGGTTGTGAACGCGATATCAATATACAAGACACTAAACCTTCCTTGACAGATACTATTGAACCTGATGTCGTTGAAGCAAACACAAAATTCGGTTTTAACCTGTTCAACGAAATCCTAAATGCTGAACAGGATAAAAACATATTTATCTCTCCATTCAGTGTTTCGCTTGCATTAGCGATGACTTTAAACGGTGCAGCAGGGACGACTGAACAAGCTATGACAGACACGCTCCAACTTCAAGGGAACGATTCTGAAACGATCAATACAAACTACGCTTTATTACTTCAAGCACTAAAAACTTCTGATCCTAAAGTGACGCTGGAAATCGCAAACTCACTCTGGGCGGATCAATATTTCACATTCAACCAAGATTTTTTACAGCGAAATACCGACTATTTTGGCGCGGAAGTTTCGACACTTGATTTTGCAGATCCAAATTCTGTTGACACAATCAATCAATGGGTCGATACAAATACGAACGGAAAGATTAAGGAAATCCTTTCGGAAATTGCCGAAGAAGAAATACTTTTCCTTATCAATGCCATTTATTTCAAAGGCGCATGGCAAACAGAATTTGACCCTGCAGATACACGTGATAATACATTCCATCTCGCTGATGGCAGTCAAAAACAGGTCCCAATGATGGCACGTGACGGTCAGTATCCGTTTTATTACACATCAGATTTTACTGCAATTAGTCTACCTTACGGAAATGGAAGGGTAAGTATGTATATCTTCTTACCATCCCAAAACTCCAGTCTTGACCAATTTCTTGAGAATCTGAACGCAGAAAATTGGCAAAATTGGATATCACAGTTCCATGAACAGAAAGTCTGGCTACAAATTCCAAAATATAAATTTGAATATGAAATTAATTTGAACAAAGTTCTCAGCGCACTCGGTATGGGTATAGCGTTTGATAAATATTTAGCTAACTTCAAGCGGATGTTGCCGTCTGATGGCCCAATACCTATAGTGAATCTGTTTATCTCAAGAGTTGATCATAAGACGTATGTAGAAGTTAATGAAGAAGGCACTGAAGCTGCCGCCGTGACGAATGTTGGGATAGGTGTCGTATCGGCTCCACCAGAATTTATCGTCAACCGTCCGTTCTTCTTTGCCATTCATGACAATGAAACAAAAACAGTGTTATTCATGGGAACTGTCGTTGATCCTACAGAAGAATAGGGTAAAGTCAACATATTATTATTGTTCGCTATTCGGAGATCGCACGTAACAATGGACTGCTTATGGACTGAAATGGAGAAACCGATGAATAGTAAGATAACATTTAGAAAAACCAACCTGTGCATTATGTTTCTTAGTATTATCCTGATCATCGGGTGTTTTGATAATGCGGTTGACACTCTCACAGAAAATATAGACAAACCAGCTGTTGCTCCAATTGATTCAAATGTATCTACATCAAATACCAGATTTGGATTTGACCTATTCAAAGAGATATGGAAAACTGAACAGAATCAGAATATCTTTATATCTCCGTTTAGCGTTTCTACTGCATTAACAATGACGTTGAACGGCGCATCCGGTGAAACAGAACAGGCAATGACAGATACGTTACAACTACAAGATATCGGTAACGATGCAATTAATAACAGTTTTAGTCAACTGCTACAACAACTACAAACATCCGATCCGAAAGTAACACTTACAATTGCCAACTCACTTTGGGCAAATCAGGATTACCAATTCAAACAGGACTTTCTACAGCGAAATGAGAATTATTTTGATGCTGAAGTCTCAACGCTTGATTTTTTAGACCCAAACACACTACATACAATCAATCAGTGGGTCAATACCAACACAAACGGTAAAATCCCAGAGATTCTTGAAGAAATTGAATCAAATGCTGTTCTATTTCTGATAAATGCGATCTATTTCAAGGGTGCGTGGCAAACTGAATTTGATTCCGCTAATACGCAAGATAGAGACTTCTATCTCACCGATGGCAGCACAAAACAGGTTCCGATGATGAACAGACAAGGCATGTATCCTATCTATTACGGAGACAATGTTGCAGCTATCAACCTCCCTTATGGCGAAGGACGGATGAGTATGTATATCTTCCTACCATCACAAAAGTCTAACCTTAACGACTTTGTAGCTGCTATAAACGCTGAAGACTGGGAAAATTGGATGACACAGTTCCGAGAACAAGATATCTCAATACGCATTCCAAAATTCAAAATAGAATACGGTACAAAAGAACTCAATGGTGTGTTAACATCACTCGGCATGGGTGTGGCATTTGATGAAGATCAGGCAGACTTCAGCCGAATGGCATCACTAAAAAAACCCACTGCCAATTTATATATAGACAAGGTAGCACATAAGACATTTATTGAAGTCAACGAAGAAGGGGCTGAAGCAGCAGCAGCAACAAGCGTAACGATTGGTGTTAAGTCCCTACCGAGGATGTTTATTGTTAACAAACCGTTCTTCTTCGCAATACGTGATAATAAAACGCAAACGGTACTATTTATGGGTATTGTCGTAAACCCGTAGATAACACAAACAAGAAAGGAGACAATTCTGATGAAAACGCAATTTTGTAAGATCAATGCTTATCCACTATTAATGATATGTGTGTTAATAACTTTTATCTGTTTAGGTTGCGGTTTGGGTGGCAGTGACGATGAAAGCGATGCACAAGAATTTTCCGCTTTATCTGCTGTCGATAGCGGTATGCTTCCATACGGATTGAATCCGCCAAATGGTGCCGCTTATGACGATGTGTTCTTTCAGGAATACGGCACAAACCCGTTTATTGATACAGCGGATGACAACCTTTCAACATTCGCTATGGATGTTGATACTGCATCGTATTCAGTGACACGACGATACCTTAGAGATGGACATCTGCCACCCCGTGAAGCTGTACGGGTAGAAGAGTTTGTGAATTCGTTCAATTATGAATACACGCCACCATCAAAAGACGCCTTTTCTGTCAATATTGAGAGTGCCGCTACCCCTTATGGAGAAAATGAACGGTACCAATTGGTGAGAATCGGCATCCAAGGACGCGTCGTATCAGACGAAAACCGAAAAGACGCGACGTTAACATTCGTCATTGATGTTTCTGGGTCAATGGCAATGGAAAATCGGTTAGGTTTGGTGAAACGTTCCTTGACACTCTTAGTTGAGCAACTTCGCCAAGGTGATAAAGTAGCTATTGTTGTTTATGGAACGAATGCAAGGATTGTATTACCGCATACTGGAATTGAGGCGCGCGAGGAAATATTAGATGCTATTAACAGACTTGAACCAGAAGGCGCAACAAATGCCGAAGAAGGACTAAAAGTCGGATACAGACTCGCACTACAAAATGCCAGGGTTGGGAGAATCAACCGAGTTATTCTGTGCTCAGATGGCGTGGCAAACGTCGGAGAAACTGGGGCTGACGCTATTCTCAAGAATATTCGCGCTTATGTTGAGGAAGGTATCACATTAACAACCGTCGGATTCGGTATGGGCAATTTCAATGATATCCTCATGGAACAACTTGCAAATAACGGTAATGGCAGCTACGCTTATGTGGATAATCTTAACGAAGCACAACGCATTTTTGTTGAGAATCTGACAGGCACACTACAGATAATCGCTAAAGATGCAAAAGTTCAGGTCGAATTCAATCCTCAAAATGTAAGTCGATACCGTTTACTCGGATATGAAAACCGTTCCTTGGCAGATGATGATTTCCGCAAGGACGATGTAGACGCAGGAGAAATCGGTTCTGGACACAGCGTTACAGCACTCTATGAAATAAAACTACATGAGGGTGCCGCAGGACATCTGGCAAAAGTTTCTATCCGTTATGAAGACCCAGATACCTATAACGTATCCGAAATAAGTCGGGACATTTCATCAACTGAATTGAAGCTTACTTTTGAGGAAGCATCGTTACAGTTTCAGCTTGCTGCATCCGTAGCAGAATTCGCAGAAATCCTGCGGGAAAGTTATTGGGCACAGGAAGGTAGTCTGGATGCTGTACTCCAAAACATCGAGAAAATCCAACCTAACTTCGCCAATGAACAGGTTGAAGAACTTGTCTCAATGCTACATCAATCAATTAGACTTAGAACAAGTAGTTCCATTGAAAGGCTTTGAATGAGAAGGATATGAAGAGCCTTATATTTGTATTCATGTTTCTGCCACTTTTTTCAGCGACTGCGAATTGGAAGTCATCAGAAAGTACACATTTCCGAGTCTATTACAGAGAAAAAATGGTAGATCCAAAACCGATACTTCAAATAGCTGAAGTTTTCTATGCCGAGATGTCTCGGATTTCACGCCACATATCAGACGAAACGATAACGATCTGGATATGTAACACACAAGAAGATTTTAAAGCTTACGTTCATGCACCAATACAAGATTGGGCTGTTGGGTGTGCATTTCCACTAAGTCGGCGTATCATTATACAAAATCCATCGCAGATAATGGCAGCAAAGCTCCAAATAGCACAAGTGCTCCGACACGAAATAGCACATGTCTTGTTCGGACAGTATACTCGGAAGGCAGTCAAAGGTATTCCGTTATGGTTCGTTGAGGGAATCGCTATCCACTTCTCAAAGGAATGGGTACCGGGGCGCCACAAGACACTATTGAGCAATGTATTCACAAAATCCATCGTCCCACTGCAAGAATTAACAGAGAAATTCCCTGTTTCACAGAAAGGGGCAGATTTAGCTTACGCACAAAGCCAAGATGCACTCCGATGGTTCGTTGAAGTCAACAGTATAGAAACACTTTGGGCAGTCATTGACCATCTACATAAAGGGGCAACCTTAAACGAAGCTTTCACAACTGTTGTAGGTTACGACCTTGAAACCTTCGACCAACTCTGGCGTGAATCGCTACCGCAACGTTACCATTGGGCATCCTTCCTATCCAGTTCCTATGTATTCTGGGGAGGCCTCAGTGGATTGTTTCTCATCTGTTATCTTATTACCAGAAGACGTAGACGCAAACAACTTGACCGACTTATTCAACAAGAAAACCGTATAGACCCATTCTTTATAGAGTAAAAAATTATGAATAGTACGTTAATTACACCCCTCGTCCTTCTTATTCTTATCTGTATCAGTTTTGCAGCGACCGCGCAACATAAACATATCTCTCAATATCCAAATCAGTACACACGTGATGGACATCTAATCGTGCTACCTGACCACGGGACCATTTATATCGTATCAGATTTACATGCACATTGGGACGATTTCAATCAATGGCTACAACAGACTCAACTGATTGAAAGGATTAAAGCCGGAGAGGATGTCTACGGTCTCATGCTCGGAGATGCAATTGACTATAAACCCGGTGAAGTGCCTCAACCTCCTTACGGTGATATACAGATAATCAACCGTGTCATTGAGATTCAACAGCAGCTCGGTGAGAACGGGAATAGGTTTATCTATCTAAGAGGTAACCATGAATACGCTGCGGCAGACATCTATGAGATGTTGAAAAAAAGAGGAATGACCGAACATAATCGTAAAGAGTTTATTGATGCTCTATACAACAGCCCTCTCGGTCTTACCTATCAACAGTTCAATTTCATTGAACGCATGTCCGATGTCCACTACGATTTCCTAATGAATATTCCTACGATTGTTGTTGCTAAGAATGGTTTTACCGCTGTTCACGCTGGACCTGCCAGAAGCAAAATCACACTCAACGAACTTATTAAACCTGATGCCAAATTATTTGACGAGATATTATGGGACCGTCCTGATGTCGCATACAGTGGTGGCTATACACACAAACATACCAAAGATTTTCTGAAGTTCTTGAATGCAAAATTTCTCGTCGTAGGACATACACCTATTAGTTATTTTCCAAAAGAGAATATCAGAGACGGTGTCGCACGACTCGGCGGAATACAACTTATCTTTTCTACAGGATACGGGGGACTTAATAGGGACGGGCAAACTTATGTAGAAATTGATTTAGCTAAAACTTATACATCTGTTGATGAATTAGAATCAGGCGTTAACATTCACCGTCTCTATCCGGAATAGTATGCGTACACTCATCTACATAATGACCCCTGTCTTAATCCTGACATTCTTATTCGCTTCACGATTTGTATCCTGGGATAGACTAAAAAGCGTCGACACTGAAGCAGAGAAACATCTGAACATTGCGACACAATTCCTTAGGAAAGGAAAATATCACCAAGCGATTAAGCAATTGACACAGGCTATTGAAATTGAACCCAGATATGCTCAGGCTTACATTCAACGCGGTCGCGCCAATTACCATCTTACACGTTATAATGAAGCAATTGAGGATTACACAAAAACGCTTTCATTCAAAAGATATGTAGCAGACGCACATGCAAGCAGGGGAGATGTCTATCATGCATTAGGTGATATTCCTCGTGCAATCAGCGATTACACTGCCTCTATCAAAAAACGAAAAAATGCACTCGTGATGTCAAAACGGGCAGAAAGTTTTCTTGAAACAGGTCAATTGGACGAAGCACTTGCAGACTATAACTACATCATTAAACGACGACCCAGTGCCATTGCATACTACAATCGTGGTAGAGCATACTATCAAAAACTTCTCCGCTTGCCTGAAGAAGAGGAAACCGTAAAATTCGCTCTGTCCGACTTTGATAAGGCAATTGAATTAGCACCACAATTTGCTATAGCCTATCTCAGTCGTGGAGACGTATACAACCATATCGGACAACACAAATCAAAGGACGAAGACTATGCTAAAGCTATTGACCTATTAACCGATGCAATTGAAAATTGGCAAAAAGATGCTGATGGGCTGCTTGCTATCTACCTGTGGCGTGCAGTTGCTTACAAAAAACAGGATCACAATGAAGCAGCGGAAACTGATCTGAAAAACGTATACAGTTTATACACACAATTTTTCTTGAATAAATTAAAAGTTTCTGATATATTATAAAAGGTGTTTGATCTTTGCAGAACAGTCTTTATTTATATAACGTGAGTTTGATAATAGGTAATTGGACTTCATTTTGCCCAAAATATTACTTACATAGACCCCGTAGGTGCGGTTTCCTAACCGCACCGAATACGAAAATCTGATTTATCAAACTCACGTTAATATACGGAGAGTGGAGGACAACATGCAAAACAGAAAATTATATTTTTCACTGTTCATCCTTATTAGTCTGATCTGTCTGAATACTTACACTTATGCAGCAACTATCTATGTTCCCCGTGATGAGCCAACAATCCAATCTGGCATTGATAGGGCGAAAAATGGAGATATAGTTCTTGTAGCAGATGGAACTTACAAGGGTGAAGGAAATGTAAATATTGATTTTCGAGGTAAAGAGATCACCGTTAAATCCGTAAGCGGTCCAGATTCAACTACTATTAACTGCCTATGGACATCTGAAACGCGTGGGTTCATATTTCAAAGCCAAGAAACGAACAACACCTTATTGGAAGGATTTACTATCCTGAACGGCATTCATGATTTAGGTGGCGGTATCCATATCAACGATGCATCCCCAACAATAAAAAACTGTGTCATTTCTCGCAATAAAGCTACTGCCAGACGGTTCCACGCTGAAGGCGGCGGTGGAATTTACATGTTCAACTCTGAGGCAATCATAGTGGATTGTCTAATTCGATATAATACCGCAGAGTCCACTCATGGTGCTGGAATTTTTATTGAAGGTGATCTAACAAAAAATGGGACTGTGTTGAGAGAAACGAAGGCTGAACCGAGTATACGCAATTCAGAGATTATTGGAAATAGTGGTAGTGGAATATTTACTTTTGAATCTGTAAACCCCAACATTCAAAACTGTAACATCTCTCAGAATACTGGCCGGGGTATTGAATATAATTCATTTGCGCGGACCAATATACCCATAACTGACTGTACTATTACACAAAATACAAGTGGCGGTGTTAAAGTCAGTGAATATTCAGTGATGACAATTACGAATTCAATCATCAAACATAATACTGCCACAGAGGGAGCAGGTATAGATTGCGGACCTACTTCAGTCCTTTATGCCTCTGACTGTATTATCGTTGAGAACATAGCACAGAAGAATGGTGGCGGAATTGCAGTTATTTCAACCCGCGGAAATGCTGAAATATCAAATTGCACAATCACTCGAAATACAGCAAACGAGAGAGGGGGAGGCGTCTACGCATTCATTGAAGGCAGCAGCTTTGATTTTACAGATTCTATTGTATGGGGTAATAATTCAAATGGAACACACGATGAGTTCTCCGCTATCGGTGGTTGGATTACCATTAAGTCTTGTGACATCCGAGACGGACTTAATGGCATTGGTCGTGAAGCTGATCAAGAGAGGTTCACCTATGAAGATAACATAGATGAAGATCCCTTGTTTGTTGATCCTGATAGAGGTGATTATAGTTTGAAACAAAACAGTCCAGCTATAGATATGGGCGCAAGTATCTCACGCGACGGTGTAATGAGTGTTTCCTCAATCGGAAAACGGTTGACAAGATGGGGAGAGTTGAAACGAAGATAAGCGTAAGTTCAATGACGAAGCAATAATTTTCATAGTTCATAACATTCAAGTAGGAGGATATAAGTAGCAATATGACTGAAGATGCATTAGGATTAGTTGAAACAAGAGGTTTGGTAGGCAGCATTGAGGCAGCAGATGCAATGGTAAAGGCTGCCAATGTAAGACTCGTAGGTCGGCAAGAGGTTGGAGCAGGATACGTCACTGTGATGGTACGTGGAGACGTAGGTGCAGTGAAAGCAGCAACAGATGTTGGGGCAGAAGCAGCCGCACGCGTAGGCGAAGTTGTCTCAGTGCATGTAATCCCACGACCACACCCTGAAGTTGAAACTATCCTAAAAAAATAGAACATACTTTCATGAACATCCTTTGAAGACGTTCATATTTGAATAGAAACATACTAAAATGCACGACAAAGACTTAGTAAAGTTAATTACCCGTCGTGTGGTAAGCCGATTATCCAACGACCAGCCTTGTAGTGGATGTGCACTACGAAGTTGTGAACCAGGTGAACGCGCGTGTGACGCGGTTACCGCGCAACAGAAAATACCTGTCGGTGTTTCAGCTCGGCATGCACACGTAACACAGGAAGACCTGGAAATACTTTACGGTGCTGGACATCAACTTACCGTCTATGCACCACTATATCAACCGGGAGCATTTGCTGCAAATGAAACCGTTACTGTTGTCGGAAAACGGATGCGGGCAATTGAACACGTACGCATCCTCGGACCCGTGCGGGATTATTCACAAGTTGAGGTGGCACAAACCGAAGCAATTCGACTCGGTCTAAACCCACCAATTCGAGATTCCGGTGATCTCAAAGGTGCTGAAGCGATAACCCTCGTAGGTCCCGAAGGCAGTGTCTATTTAAAAGAGGGAGCAATCTGTGCTGCACGACATATACACATGACACCAAAACACGCTGAATCCTTTGGTATTAGCGATACAGACTTATTAAAGGTACGCATTCCAGGTGAACGCGCTTTAACCTTTGAGAACATCCGTCCGAAAATACATGAAGATTATGCACTCCAGATGCACCTTGATACCGATGATTCTAATGCCGCAGGATTGAAAGGCGGCGAAGCTGTTGAACTACTACGCGACAACACATGACACCAGAACAGATTGCTCAAATTCAAAAAATCGTTGAACGCGTGCTACAAGAGCACAGCAACAACGAACAAGACGATAAAAAACTACTTGCAATCATTGGTGCTACGCAACTTTCTTTAGAACAGCCGCTTCAACAATTACAAACCTGCAAGCAAAAAGGATGGAATATTAGAATAATTCTGTCCGAACTTGCAACTAAAGTAGTTGATCTCGCTTTAATTGAGGAAGTGATAGGTAAAGAGAATATTCTTCAGGAAAATGAACTGACTAACATTCCATCTATTGTTAATGAATATTCACAGATTATCTTACCTGCACTTTCTTATCCAATGGCAGGAAAGTTGGCACTGAAAATAGTTGATACGCCATCTACATACTTAATTTTTCATGCACTATCTTGCGGAAAACAGGTCATCGCAGCAGCCGATGTTTTCAAGAGAAGGGGGTTGAAAAATAAAAAATCGTTAATACTTGACGAAATTGAACAGCAACATGTCAACACTTTATCCGAATTTGGCGTTAAATGGGTAACAGTTGAGCAGATCGCAACTACAATCGGTGAAGTAAATGCAACGAATCGCATAAGTATCAATACACCTGTCATAAGTGTAAGCGTTATCTCTAATCTGCCATCTAATGTCAAAGAGTTAGTATACGCTAAACCTACTGTTATTACACCTCTTGCACGCGAACATGCAAAAAAGCTGGGGATTAGGTTGACACCAGAGCAATAGATTGATGTAATTCGCGATGCTTGACAATTACGATAATTAATTGTATAATTGAGTTAAACATAAGGTTCTTATCAATTGCCTTCATTAATAACGCATAGAGAAACATAAACCACTATTCACAGATTTATAGGAAAGCACGAACAGAACAGAAGAATGAACTTACTTTAACATTAAAATCACCTCAAAATATGTTACCTGTTTGAGATGATTACTTTGGAGGATTCTCATGCTGAAACGAATTTTTACTCTAACAATCACAGGACTCCTCAGCTGCATGCTTATCGGTTCGTTAGTGCCAGATAGTGATGCTGATTACGGTAATTATGCAGACCGTCTGAGTCGCGAACATCGAATCGCAAATGATGTTGATGAATGGATTGAACGTGGAAACGCTACGATCACGGCAAGTCCTCTCTTTGAGAATGGTATGCGACTTACCGCCTGGGCAAACAACTTTCAGGATACAGAAAAATTTCAATTTGCCATAGCAAGCGGTGTATATCTGTTCGAAATTCCACGTTCTGCACAGACAATAGAAATCGTAGTTCGCTATAAAGGTGAACCACACACTTTCGAAATTAACGACCAATACGAACCAATCGCAGGACGGGTATGGATACGGAATATCAAGCGAGAAATGACAAGACGGGGATACCATGACCAAAGTGCTTCTGAAACACGATATGGCGACACTTTTGTGCTACGTGCAAAAAATCGGTCCGAAACTATAAGGATACCGGTTGCCGGACGCGTACAAGATGGATGGATGGAACTTCATGTCGTTGCCGAAGGAGGCGAACAGCTTGATGTTGAATATATTGAAGTATCAACCTATCGTCGCGCACCAAAACTACGCGTAGTACAGCAGTATACACCTTCATATAGGTGGCGTCCTTGGAACCGATATACATATCTCTATTTCTACGACGGACCCGTATTTTATTCATCAGGATACGATTCATATCTATGCTGGAGTTACCCTGTCTATGACCATCGTTATCTTTCCATCCGCACATATTATGGAGGATACCTGGGCCGCTATCGCACCTATCACCCAGCCCGCTATTCTTACTACTACACACCCTATCATGGCGGTGGATATGGATACGGATATGGCAGAGGTAACGTTGTCTATTCTAAACGGACACAGTTGAATAGGTGGAGTGCACAACACGAAAATGCACGAAAACAGTATTCACGGAGTAGATTAGCCGTACCAACTCGAACCGTTGAACGGACACAAATTAACAACAATGTTCGCGTGGTTATAGAAAACCACCGCAGACAAGCACCGCCAGCTACAGAAAGACTTACTCGGTCTGCGTTAATTTCACAGAAACAACGCGCAGTTACAAGGTCATCGCTCCGTACAAATGATGCATCAAGAACATATAGTAGTCGTTCGCGTTATTCAAACCTGAACACAGACAATAACCGTAGAATTCTAAACAATACACGGTCAAGGGTGAATACAGGTAGGAGTAGTTCGTCTGCAGTTACAGAAAGGTCTTCAAGAATCTTTAGAAGATCCATTACTTCTTCTTCCAGTCGTTCAGGTTCTTCGTCATCTAATTCACGTCTACGGACCAGCAGTAGTAGTACACAACGAAGCACGCCAGCAGTAACAACTACACCGACGAAAACACGACCGACATCAACAAATTCATCACGGGTTACATCATCCAGAAGTTCACGGACTCGTTCAGCAACGACCAGCAGAACACGTTCATCAAGCAGTTCAAGTTCAAGTAGTGATGATGATGACGACGATGATGACAATAACAGTCGGAGTCGTTCTTCAGAACGAATTAAAAGAAGAAGATAGACACTCTTAGCAACTAAGTTACGTAATTTATACATTGACGATGCCTAACGCAGATTTTGCCCTTGGCATCGTCAACATTAATCTAAAGACTCGCTAAAATTCATAATATGCGTATTTTATCATTTATTCTTCTTTTATTATTGAGTGGACAAACCTGTATCGCTAAAGAGGCTGAAAACATTACCTCTACTCTTGAAACAGAAAAGTCTATACGACTTGTTTCGCCTGTCGGCACTATGGTCCGTTCAGCCGTAATTCCCGGATGGGGACAAATTCATAGTCGTAACTACTTTCGTGGGGGGTTAATGTTAATTGGTATCGGCGTTTCAACCACAGGAGCACTGCTTGCACAACGTTCCTTTAACGCAGAATATAACAACTACGCACTAACAGCAAGCAATGAACCGGATAATATTACCGCTGTTCAAACAAGCTACGACAAAGCAAATCAGCAGTATAAACTCAGGATGTTCTTTATCTATACAGGGATCGGCATCTGGGTTTACAGTATTGTTGATTCTTATGTCAGTGCCAACTTTTACAATGCTACCTCACAAGTTCAATCTATTCGTGAAGATGCACAAAACATAGAAAATTTAGGACTCCAAGTTGGAATCACGCCATCACGGCTCTATTTAGGAGTTGTGAAGCCATTTTAAATTTGGCATTCTGATTTGGAGATAAAATATCATGTATAAGAAATTAGCAGTGATGGGTAGTGTACTCATCTTATTAACAAGTCTTATAGGCTGCGGTGATGTAGAAAAGGTGAATCCTGTACTACCCGAAGACCTATTAGCGATTAACAGAGTTTTACAGCAGTGGCGAGAAGGTTATGAAACCGAAGACGTTGAAATGTATATGAATACCTACTGGTCAGACGGCTTCCGATATGTATCCGATATGGGAACTGATGGGGATAAAACCGACGACCTTATCTTTGATGATATACGAGATGAAAGGGACTCTGCTATTCGTGTCTTCAGTAGATTTCAAGACATTGAGATAGAACTTTCTAAACCCCCAGAAGTATCCGTAAATGAAGATGGAGACGAAGCAGAAGTACGCAACCATTATAGGATACAAGGTTTTGTCGCTGATGGTGAATCACTTGAAGGCGGTTTTACAGGATGGTTCGCTGAAGGGGACAACCTGTTCATCTTTCAAAAAAGAAATGATGAATGGCGAATCACAGAATGGCATGATGAAGCATTCAACGATGAAGAAATTCGAGCTGCAAACAACCTATAACGGACAAGTCACTTAAAAGTAAATGAAGGGAGCAGGATTTTCACCCAAAAGACAGGGAGAAATCTACATACATGCCTCAAAAAGAGGAAGTTTTACGAGACTACCTGCATTTCATAAAAAAGTACACTTTCGTAATCTGCATGTGTACTATATTGGTTTTAGGAACAGCACTCATTATCTCCCTTCGCATACCTAAAACCTATTCCGCATCCACGTTGTTGTGGCTCATCCAATCTAACACAAGCTCTCCTATCTCCTCCAACAACTTATTTCAAACAGTTCTTTCAGGTGGTGTTGATAGGAGCGAAATGGCAACAATCAGCAAAAGATTCTCTACAGAATCTATGCTGAATGCCGCCATTGAAAACATGGATGATAATCAACTCGGAGCCGTACAGCACCTGCCAAGTATCGGCATTCTAAAACGCAAATTGAAAGCACAAATCGACCCAGAGGCTAACTATATTAAACTCTCAATTGAACTGACCGAAGATGAAGGAGGAGAACGCAATGCAGCTCTGTTAGTAAATCAATTAGCACGAGACATGCAAACATTACGGAGCGAAAACGAAAAAACCAGATTAGCAAAACATCAGAAATTTCTTGAAAATAAACGAGACGAAATTGATAAAAAAATACGAGAACTTATAGACGAAACCCTTGATTTTGTTCGCAAAAACGGCAGTCCAGAAACATGGTATCCACAGCTGGCAAGTCTGTTAGAACAGTATCGAAATTTACAAGAACGACTCGGAATTTCAGAACTGGCACTCCACACCGCACGCGGTCGTCTTGACCATTTCAAAACCCGGCAGGATACACTTCCACAACAAACCAGAATATCAGAAACGCAAAACAAAAATCCTATCTGGTTATATCAGCAAGAGAAATTAATTGACCTGGAATCACAAAGAATAGGCGATTCTAAGAAAGCAGGAAAAAGCACACATGAACTGAGCGGACTTGACGCACAAATTAAGGATATCCGAGAGCAAGCTGAAAACACATCACAATTGACAACGACCAGCACTTATGGCACTTCTGCTCACTATACCTACTTGGAAAATCAATTGATTGAGTTACCACCAACGATTGAAGGACACAAAAACGAAACTGAACACCTTAAGAAAGAACTACAAAAAACCCAAAACCAATTACAAGAATTGCTAACTAAAATCCCAGAAAATCAGCATACATTTACGCAGTTACGCACCAATATAGAACTTGCAGGCACACTCAAAGAAGAAATTGAAAAGCGATACCTGGAATCTGAAATATTGAGTGCCGAGTCAAATGTTACACCTGCTCAGAAAGGTGGAATTGAAATCGTAGACATTGCTGTTCCAAGAAAAATAGCAGTCAGTCCACAGTTCAAACTAATATTCGTGCTTGCTGGCGTTATCGGGTTATGTATAGGTGTTACGCTGGCTCTGGCAATAGAGTTCTTTCAAAACTAACAATTCATACCGCAAAAAACCCATCCCAAACGCGGTAGGTGCGATCTCCTAATCAATACAGAATACCAAACGCGTATTCTGCCGAATTTACCCAGCAAAAAACCGACAAAACATTTTATTGTTGCAAAATAATCACAATTTTGATATGATTCTCTCTAAATAACTTTTTACGACTTAATCTATTTATCAAAAACTTGACAAAAAACGTCATCTATGATAACTTGTCAGTTAACAATCATTTTGTGGAAGGTTTTCACAAACGCCTTTCTATTAAATAGAATCTGATTTGCTTTACCCAATCCATGAATTATCAATCTTGTGGGTAGAAGTATGTTCTTAAGGCACAAAGAAGGTTTTGTTACATAAAATATAACGATAATACATGCTTTATGTTACATATTTCAAAAGATTCAATTCAAAATTAAGGTTTTCGGAGATAATGCATCCCGATTAAACACTTCGTTGTGTAAGTCTAAAATGTTATTATCCGATATATAATTTCCTAAGGAGGAATACTAACTAATGAACAAGTTAAAACGCATAACCAATGTTTTGCTTGTAACGTCTTGCGTCCTATGTGGATTTGTGCTATACGGTTGCGGTGCACAAAGTTTGGGACCGCAAGAACCCCTCTTACCTACTATTGAGGGGGATTCAAAATTCTCTGATAGATTCCAATTAGAAGAAGAACCACAGTTTTTCTATGATCTATTTGGTAAAGAACTACTTGAAGGTAGTGAAGTCTATAACTATCGCGAACGGAAGGCATTCAATCAGAATGGGGAACTCGTGGTCGGCTGGACAGGGCAGCTTGATAGTGAACGATTCTCGGCACAGTTAGACCGCACTATCTTGACTGAAGATGCGTACCGAGGTAGATATAATGAGTTTGCTATCGGTGACCATATGCGCCTCAAACCTTCAACCCTATTTCCAAATAGATATATTCTCTACAAAACCGAATTTGATGGTTTCCGTTGGGATATATCATTTGCACAAGAACGTCACCTCTTTACGTTGATTAACTCCCGTATCTCTAATCCAGTTCAAATAACAGAAGGTGCAGCAAGTTTGGCACCGACGCTTGGACGTAGAAACGGGTTAAATGAAGACGCAGGTGTACGTCATATCGAAAATGCACGCCTCGTCGGTTTTAGGGGACAAGGGCTCTTAGGTGATATTTTCCGCGTCGGGTTCACTTATATTAACCTACATAAAGAACACCCCGAACGTGTTGAAAACCCATTGATGGGAACTGTTGCCAATACTCCCCCAGAAAGTATTACGGTCGTCTACAGAGATGATTCACCAGAAGACAACCATGCTTATGAAGATTTTATCAACGCTGAAGATCGTAACCAATTAGGTGAGACTGATATCCAAGGTATAGTTGAAGAAAAATTTCAGGGCGGCGTTGGTGCAGCTTTCAAGAATATGACAGTCACGGTTACTCTCCAAAAACTTGAACCGGCATCCGAAGTCGAATTAGAAGAGGGTGAATCACCACCAGAACGCGCACTTCTACCTGAAAGAACATACCAATTTTCAGTTGGAGTTGACGAAATTCAACCTGTAAACGCTGAAGTAGATAATGTGCGTGACTCTGATGATGGACAATGGAAAATTGTTGATGGATTCAACAAGATGAAATATGACCTTGTCTTTGCTGAACACTTTGATCCAGTTGATGGAGAACCGATTGATCCGCGCTGGGTAAAATCTGTTGTATTTGAAATGGTCGTCGCCGGCGATTACAATATCGCTGTTATCGGATTTAGCGAAGCAAACATGGCTGAATCTGATCCCGAAATTCAGGAATGGATCAAAACCGAAGACGGACACATTCAGATGCCTTATCGCGACATTATTGAAGCTCCCGGCAACTACGGACAATCAGAGCATTATACAAGTAATAGAGCAAGTCTTAGGAATAATCCTAACGCCTGGGAAGATGAAGGTAGACCGCGTAAAATACGGTATCAATACGGCGCAGCACGCGCAGCCGTTCTATATGGACTTGATCTGGAAGGAACCGTTGGAAATGTATTCGTCAGAGCGCACTACTCTATCAACGGAAAATACAAACAGTATCCTACTATTCCTCAAGATAAGGTCGGGTTTAGCCGCGTCACTACCGATATCGTAACCGAAGACGGTGAAGAGCCAACCGGTATCTCAATCAACGAAGATGGAATAGCTGTAGATTCTAACGGTATCCTCACCTATTCAGAAACCGAAGGAGAACGATTTGAAGCTCTACTCGGTGGAGATGGTACGGATGAAAACGGCGACGGTGAACTTGGCAGGGAAACTGCTTGGTTTGTACAACTCAAATCAAGATTCGGTAAACTCTACCTTGAAGGTGTATTATACCACATTGATCCAGGCTACACCACTACCTATCTGAACTTCGGTTCTAACAGTGACCGAGACCAACCCTATGAACTCCCCAGAACAACGCTCTCACTTGCAGAACGTGATCCCTGGGATGTGACGAATTATGCTCTGGTGGAAGATGATGATGATGATGATGATTGGCCGGATGATGACGACTTTGACGGTGTTTTACCGCGTGCTGATGACAGAGATCAGAACGGTATATTGGACTACCAAGAAGATTTCCTCATCTTTGAAGCCGACCCCCCCATCTTTACTGACCTGATTGACCTAAATAACAACGGGACAATCGATTCACTTGAGGATGATTTTGAACCGCAATATGAATACGGAATTGACCGTCAAGGTTACCATATCTCGGCGGAATACGATTTACTTGATAACCTCTCTCTCCAGCTCGGATGGTTGAACGAGAGTGAAATCTCAAGTCGTAGACAAAACGATTCCAAATATCTACACGTTACATACCAACGAGACATTCCTGATTTTGGAACAATACTATTCCAGAACAGACTCGTCTTCGCGCAAGATGATATACCTGATTATACCATCACGTTACGGGTTGGAGAATTAGAAGAAATCCAAATTACGGATGAACTGGATTACTACAACGCACGCGTAAATACAACGACACTCCAATTCCTCTATACAGCAATTCCGAACCTTACATTGGAAACAAAACTTCTCCTTATTATACAGAATCAGTTTGAAAAGGATGAAGCAAGTGCTGTGTTCTTAGATATTGCGGAAGATGGTGAGATGTATCTAACGGATGAACGCGTTGATTTATTAGTGCCAGATCAACAAGTCCGGACAAGTGGTCAAAGACGGGAATATCCTTTCTATCCCGATCACGGAATAAACGCTCTTGACCCAGCAGATACCGGTTTGATCTATGATGTTGATAACTGGAAAGCGAGACGGTATCCGGACCGAAACATACGGAGCCAACAGACAATCTTCAAAGCGAAATATGAAATCGCTCTCGGTGATATAGGCTTCGTTGAAAGACTCATCGGTGAAGACCTGACGGTGACACCTATGGTCAAATATATCTGGGACCGTGGCCTTGACGGCAGGGAAAGAGCTGACGAAATACCACTCCCAAGACGACCAGATGTTGAGGAAGACCCAGGATTCTGGGCACCACCAGAAGGGATACACCCACGCTTCAACGCACCCAGTAGTGATCAAGCAATTGAATACTTACGATTCAACCGTAGAAGTCGTGAAGATGTACTCGGTGTTCGCCTCGATTATCAATTTACACAAAGAATGAACATACTTGGCGGATATCAATATAGGAAGTTCACAAACCGAGACAATGACTACAAAGCATATCTGTCATATTTCCCAGAAGATGAACCCGTCCCAATTCTATATCGACCAAACCTGCGGACACGAATCTTTGAAATTCAAGCAATCAACAGAGGTGAATGGCTCGGTTTCAATATCGTCATTCTGGCAGGTTATCGCCGGACAACGATATTACTACAGAACACAACGAGTAATACAACATTCGTCCGAGCAATGATGGGTTTCTAAATACAATTATGTGCCGTATGCCAATATTTCGTATACGGCACTTCTGTCACAGGTTGGCTACAAGTTTATGAACATAAGCGTAACTTCTATAACACTCAAGTGTTTAATAAATAGAGATACGTTAGTTTATCATATATCTGCTTTCTTAAAGCAGGATACAACTAAGTGTGAAATTCAGACATTGATATTCATAGTATAGTTCCTAAACTGATTCGCACATTTTATACCTTCATTCTGATAAGTACCTGTTTATACTTACAGAATTCAGAAATGAAAAATTACTGCCGAAATCGGCAAGTTCCCTAAAGGAGAATTAGAAATAATGACTCGTTTTAGTTTAATTATGATGTTAATTGCATGCATGTTTATGTCTGTTGGCATCGTTATGGCACAAGAAGAAGATGCAGCGGATGAAACACCGATGGGTGATGACTCAGCAGTTGAAGGTGATGATTCCACCGCCGTTGACGAAACCCTAGGCGGTGACGCAACGATTAAAGGGGAAGTAATTGATACCACTACTGATCAGAACCCAATTCCAGAAGTAACTGTTACTATCGTCGGCAGTGACGGTCAAGAGTATACTGCAACAACTGATAAAGACGGTAAGTATGAACAAACTGGACTCCAAGCTGGTCGTTACACGATTAGTTATGCTAAAGATGGATACGGTGATCGCGTCGGAAAAACAAAATTGGTCGCCGCAGGTGGTGAGATTTTTGACCGGATCAAAATGAGAGAAAGAGACAATATCTACACTTTCTTCAGGAAATTCGGTTTCGTTTTCTATCCGTTAGCTATCTGCTCAATTGTAGCTTTGACCTTCATTATTGAAAGACTTTTCACGTTCCTCCGAAGCCGCTCAAGAATTGGAACTGAGCAGTTCATCGCAAGTATCGCTGATTCATTGCGCAAAGAGAACATTATGGAAGCTGTCTCAACTTGTGAAGAGGCAGGAGGCCCTCTGGCAAATGTTCTAAAGGCTGGATTGCTTAGATACAGTCAAGCACAGATCGAAGAACGGGATATCACAAAAGAGGAAATACAGGAATCTATTGAAGAAGCAAGCCTACTCGAAATTCCTGAATTAGAAAGAAACCTACCCGTACTCGGTACAGTCGCAGTCGTATCACCGTTGTTCGGTCTACTCGGAACTGTTACAGGGATGATTACTGCGTTTACGACGATCGCTCTTGAAGGTACTGGGGACCCGCAACAACTCGCTGAAGGTATCTCACAGGCACTGCTAACAACCGCTGGCGGTTTAACAATTGCTATTCCGTGTCTCATCTTCTTCCAACTCTTTGATAGTTGGGTTAATAGACACATGGTTGAAATTTCTCAGGTCTCCACAGAAATCGTTAACCAGTTGATTGTAGGTGAAGCAGACGCTTAATTAGGGAACGGTTGGGTGTTTATAAAACACCCTCTTTCCACTACATAAGGGAGAATCGAAATGCAACAACTTGGTGAAGCCAAATTGAGTCTCATGGCAACGCGAATACGAGAACGCAAACCACCGACACTCAGTATGGCACCTATGATCGATTGTGTGTTCCTGCTCCTGATTTTCTTCATGGTATCTACAACGTTTACACCAATGCCGGGGATACGAGTACAACTTCCGCCTCCTGGTGAACCGTCACAGGATAAGCCGAAAGGACTCATCGTAAAAATCGACAATCCGACTGGTAATCTAAAAACGGGTACTATGTTGTTGAACGGTGAGGTCGTACAACTTGGAGACATGTTTGCACGACTCTTTAACGCACCTGAAGACCAGAAATCGATGCTTATTATCCAAGCACAACGAGAAGTCTTCCACGAACAGATCGTTGAAGTCATGGATACAGCGAAAGATGCAGGTATTGATAAAATTGGATTCGCGATCGCCGCGCGTGAATGACGCCGGCAATCTTAACACGGTTCAAACCGTAATTAAAGGAGAATGCACATGGCTCTCCAAATGTCAAGAAGACGGAATACTGGTAGTGACGACGATATACCTATGGCACCAATGATTGATTGTGTGTTCCTGTTACTCATTTTCTTCATGGTTTCTGCTATTATGAGGGTTCCACCACCATTTAGTGTCACTCTACCAGATTCCACGACTGAGCATGAATTTCCAAGAAAGAAGTATAACCTGTTTATCAGCAGTGACGATAAAATCGCAATTGATGACCGTGAACTGTTTACCCTGGAAGAAGTAGGACTCTTCATATCTGCTCACGAACATCAAATTAGCACTTTAATCATAAAGGCTGATAAACTCGCTAAACACGGACGGGTGATTGACGTAGTTGAACGGGCAAAAATGAGTTCAGCGAAACCTGAAGGACTTGAGGTTGCATTTGCCGTTGCTGAAGACGAGAGTGGCGGTAGTAGCAGTATCGGCAGTAGTCCAACACCTGCGCCAAGTGAGTAAAGAACAGGTTCAACTAAAAGTTATTTTGAACTCACCTAACAATAAGGGCAGCAAACGCTGCCCTTATTGTTGTTTATAGTAGATATAGTGAAATCTATAATTAATTTTACACCTCTGGTAGGTGCGGTTTCCTAACCGCACTACCAGAGGTGTTCACATATTTTTATATTTTACTACAAGTAAATACAGAAAAGACTATTTCTTTTTTCGAGGTGTTCTACGGACACGCCGAGTGGGTTCAGGAGGCGGAGGCGGAGGCGGTGTAACAACCTTCCAGAAAAGCGGTAAGTATGTATCCCAATCGGTGAGAACTTGCTGTGCACGATAACTTTCAGTCAACTCAAGATGTTTCTGTATGAGGCCCACCAATGTATCCTCGTCAACTTCGTCGCTTATCCTTTCTAACTTTATTATTTGTGGATTGATCCTTGTATCAAACTGTTCGTTTTCGTCAAGCACGTAGGCGATACCACCTGTCATACCAGCACCGAAGTTCCGTCCCGTTTCTCCTAAAATCACCACAGTGCCACCCGTCATATATTCACATCCGTGGTCTCCCACTCCTTCTACAACGGTAGTAGCACCACTGTTCCGAACACAGAAACGTTCACCTGCTCTACCCGCAGCAAATAGGAATCCATTTGTCGCACCATATAGCACAGTATTCCCAATAATCGTATTTTCATGCGGTTCAAAACGAGCGTCAGGAGAAGGTTTAATCACAAGTTCACCACCTGCCATGCCTTTTCCGACATAGTCATTCGCCTCACCTGTTAGAACAAGTTGGATACCACTGATACAGAAGGCACCAAAACTCTGTCCAGCACTCCCCGTAAAATAGCATCGGATGGTTTCCTTTGGCAACGGTGTATCTCCATGCCGATAGGCGATTTCGCCAGATAACTTAGCACCTACTGTCCGATGTGTATTACGGATAGGATATGAAAGTTGTATCGGTTCTTTGTCAGCAATTGCTGTCTCAGCATCTTGCAATATTTGGTCATCTAAAGGTGTATCAACCCGGTCATTGCGTTCCTGTAGGTGATATCGTGGTCTATTTCCCGTTGGATCAGCAGGGGTAAGAATCTCACCTAAATCCAGCGTAGATGCCTTTGGATATTCTGTTAAGTCAGCCAATTCTAACAATTCTGGACGTCCAATCACATCGTTTAAAGAACGATGACCGAGGTTTGCTAAAAGTGCCCGGACTTCATTCGCTACGCCGAGCATAAAATTGACGACCATTTCAGGTGTACCGGGATATTTAGCTCGCAATGCGGGGTCTTGTGTCGCTACACCGACAGGACATGTATTCAAATGGCATTGACGGGCCATTATACAACCTGTTGCTACCATAGCAGTCGTACCGAATCCGTACTCTTCAGCACCTAACATCGCAGCAATGACGATATCTCGTCCTGACCGCATACCACCATCAACTCTCAACACGACACGATCGCGTAGATCATTTTCTACCAACCGATGCTGTGTTTCTGCAAGACCGAGCTCCCACGGAGTACCCGCGTTTTTGATAGAACTTAGCGGTGACGCACCAGTACCTCCTTCATGACCACTAATCTGGATCACATCGGCGTACCCTTTAGCAACACCTGATGCAATAGTACCGATGAGAAATTCAGACACAAGCTTCACTGCGACTTTCGCTCTCGGATTAACTTGCTTGAGATCGTAAATCAATTGTGCCAGGTCTTCAATCGAATATATGTCGTGATGGGGTGGTGGAGAGATTAAAGGCACACCAGGAATGGAGTGTCGAAGCTTAGCAATTTCCAGCGTCACTTTATGCCCAGGGATCTGTCCACCTTCTCCCGGTTTTGATCCCTGCGCCATCTTGATCTCTAATTCTTTTGCTGAAGCGAGGTATTGCGGTGTAACGCCAAAACGTCCAGAGGCAACCTGCTTTATTGCACTGGAGGCAAGATCTCCATTCGGCTGTTGAACAAAACGACCACTGTCTTCACCGCCCTCGCCGCTCCCTGACTTAGCACCGAGACGGTTCATCGCAATCGCTAAGGTTTCGTGTGTTTCACGACTTAACGCCCCAAAAGACATGCTGCCTGTGGTAAAACGGCGAACGATATCCTCCGCGGGTTCTACATCATCTATTGAGATCGGTGTGCCGGCTTTAAAAGCAAGTAAATCTCTTAGACTGAAAGGTTCACCCTCTTCAACAGCCTCAACATATTCCGTATAGTCTTCAGTTTCACCACTCTTAACAAACTTGTGCATCGCTTTGAA
This sequence comes from Candidatus Poribacteria bacterium, assembly GCA_022828145.1. Taxonomy (GTDB): domain Bacteria; phylum Poribacteria; class WGA-4E; order WGA-4E; family WGA-3G; genus MSPOR6. The sequence continues at coordinate 48,101 of JAJEJA010000120.1, forward strand.
AACTGTCGGATTAAAAGCGTGAAATTCACCGTGTCTACGAAATCTGAAATAGCCTGCTTCCTGGAGAGATCGTTTTTCGTCTTGTCCGCCAAAAGCTTTGGTATGGAAATGTAGTGTTTCTGCAGCGATGTGTTCAAAACCGATACCACTTAGACGTGATGGTGTTCCAGTAAAACATTTTTCAATAACGGATGCGTTGATGCCAATTGCCTCAAAGATCTGGGCACCGCGGTAACTTGAGACCGTGGAAATACCCATCTTCGCCATAATCTTCAAAATACCCTTCTCAACCGCTTCCCTATAGTTATCTATTGCCTGTTCAGTTGTAAATTCCTCAAATTCTCCATTCTCAGCGAGTTGAACAATTGTGGAGAATGCAAGGTAGGGATTGATAGCATCGGCACCATAACCGAGTAGTACTGCATAGTGATGTTCTTCACGAGGGTCTCCCGCTTCCGCTATTAGACTCACCTGCCGTCTTTTACCTTCCCGAATGAGATGGTGGTGTACTGCACCAATTGCCAGCAGCATGGGAATAGGCGCGAATTCGGCATTGACACCTATATCACTTAAAACCAGAAGTGTATTACCAGCATTAACTGCTTCTAAGACCTTTTCACACAAACTCTCAAGAGCATTTTCCAATCCCTGCTTACCGGAAGCAACAGGAAAACAGACAGGAATCGTCTCAAGCTTAAACTCAGATAAGTTCTGAGTTCGCAGCGCTTCTAACGCTTCATTTGTCAAAATAGGTGTTTTCAGACGAATTAAATGTGCATGCTTCTCAGTTTCTGTGAGTAAACTGTGACGCCTGCCGAGATAAGTCGTCAGGGACATGACCATGCGCTCCCGGAGTGAATCAATCGCAGGATTGGTAACTTGGGCAAATAACTGTTTGAAATAGTGATAGAGCAAACGTGGATGTCGTGAGATAACAGCAGGAGGTGTGTCATCTCCCATTGACCCAACCGCTTCTTTAGCTTCCATCACCATCGGCTTAATAAAACGTTCTACATCCTCTACCATATACCCAAATGCTTTTTGCTGTGTTTCCAGATTATCAGGTATAGGGGTTATGGTTCCCAAGGGGGGTGGATTGAGTTCAGCCAATTGCGTACTCTGTTTCAGCCAATTTGCATAAGGTTTCTGCTGGGAAACCTCCATTTTAATATCTGAATTCTTTAGCAACTGTCCGCGTGTTGTATCAACAGCAATCATCTGTCCTGGACCTAAGCGTCCCTTTTCCACTACGCGACTATCATCTAATTCAATAATGCCGACCTCAGACCCCATGACAACGAGTCCATCATCGGTAACTTTATAACGAGCAGGTCTGAGTCCGTTTCTGTCTAAACTGGCACCAATGATTTTTCCATCGGTAAATGCAACGGCAGCCGGACCATCCCAAGGTTCACTGACACATGATAAGAACTCATAGCAAGCTTTGATAGCAGGAGGCATATCCGGAATCTGTTCGTAAGCCTCAGGCATTAAGCACATCATTGAATGGAGAATGTTACGTTCAGAATTTGTTAGCAATTCCAAAGCATTGTCAAGACTCATAGAGTCACTGCCGTGTGGGTTGATAATAGGTACAAGTTTCTTGATATCCACATCACCCCATACCGGTGAATTCATCTCTGCTTCACGGGCACGCATCCAGTTCCGATTTCCCATCAACGTATTGATCTCACCGTTGTGTGCTAACATGCGGAAGGGTTGAGCAAGAGACCATGTTGAGGAAGTATTCGTGCTATAACGCTGATGGAAAACTGCTAAAGCAGCTTCAAAATCAGGGTCACGCAAATCCGAATAAAACATGGCTAACTGCGGCGCCACGAGAAGTCCTTTGTAGACTATTGTCCGATGCGAAAAAGATGCAATATGACAACCCTCAAGCTGCCGGTCCGTAATCCGATGCTCTATCTCCTTGCAGATAAGATAGAGACGTTGTTCAAACTTGTCGGAGGAAACATGCGTAGGTCTACCGATAAGTACCTGCTCTATTCGCGGCAAGGTTGAAAGTGCTTTGTCACCAAGAGCAGATTCATCAATCGGTACTGAACGCCATCCGAGAAGTGGAAAACCGTAATGCCTTAGTATATCAGCAACGATTTCTCGTCCCTGTTCTTGTGCAACAAGATCAGTTCCTGGTAGGAACATCATGCCCACTGCCAGGTCATTGATTAAATCAAGGTTTACGTCAAGTTTTTCTAATTCTCTCTTAAATAATTTTTCGGGTATCTGTGTTAGGATACCTGCGCCATCGCCAGTTTTAGCATCTGCTGCCACAGCACCACGGTGTGTTAGATTCGTTACTGCTTGAATTGCCATTTCCAATATAGCATGACTTTTACTCCCAGAACAGTTTGCGATAAATCCTACTCCACAAGCATCCTTCTCATATAAGTGTTCATACATTTGTAATCTAATACTCCAAGTAATATAAATGTTAGGTATCCGTTAGGTAAATACATCATCAGTCGAAAAAATATAAATGGGCAAAAAAATAATAATATCGGATACCGCGTCTATCTAAGACGTATAGGCATTTTTGCCTTTATTTTCTGAAATTGATAATTTCTTTATTCATTGCCATCCCTGTTTGCCATTCTTTCCCTTTCTTACCAGCATACAACATTACATAAGTATCCTCGATTTTGAGGATCTGTCCTGTCAACACGCCATCACAATCAAATGCTGCTGGATTGTCTGAAGGTATAAATACTGGATTGTAAGGGTTGGGTTCATAAGTGGAAAAGTCCTTTGTTCTAACATGTCCTATCCGCCAGAGTTCACCATCAAAACCACCATAAAGAATATGAAAATATTGCGTTCCTTTAAATAGTTCAGTTTCGCGAACAGCTTTACTATCCCACGTTTCTCCGCTTCCTGTAAAAACAGGATTATTAGGATTCTTTGTGACAGATGCTGGATCATGCGTCGGTGCAGTGGCATGACACATCGTCAAACCTTCACCAAATGATTGCGTTGCTTTTCCGGTATAAACAATGTGGATTGTATCCCCCTCTATTGCCACAGATGGGTGTGTTGAGCCGTGTCGTTCATGTTCAGTATCTGCGGCAATGACAGGGGTGGAACAGACCCGTTCCCATTCCCCCATATCTCCATTACTCACAAGCAAACCCGTCTGTTCAGGTGTCGTTTCTCCCTTACCACGATAATACATGTAGTACTTATTATCCACAGGATTCAGAAACGGAAAAGGATATTCAACAGCCGTATTATCAAAACCGTGCACCGAAGGCTCAAGAATTGGGTTACGCGGGTCTTGCGTGATGTCGGTAGGGTTATTGATTGGAGCAGTTGCGTGCATCATCAACCAACGGATATCAACGTCGCGTTTACACCAAATATAATGCACCGTATCATCAACGATGATAGCATGGGTCGCAGCTGCCCAGCACGGTGGTTGCAATGAAATGATAGGATTGCCTGTCTCTATTCTTTTAAAACTGGCAAATACCTCAAACGGGATCGGATCAGTACTGTCATCAATCATTCGTCATACCTTGTAATATTCCGCGTGCAAGTAGCTCTACTGTCTTCCTTCTAAGACATTAAAATAGGCATCTAATCCTTGACGAAATTCTTCGGGTAGCACGCGACCCGCCTTTCCAGTTGCCTGTTTTGGCGAACGCTTCTCAATGAAAGCTGTCCCACTGTCATCACCCATGCCTTTAAGCCTTAGGGCAGAAAGGATTGATGCTAATCCTTTTGCACTACCGCCACCACCTGGCGTGTTCCCTCCGCCACCACCGCTGGGGGAATTTGGTTCACGTTTAACTGCCAACAATATCTCAATGGCTTCTGTGATAGCTGCGATGGCTTCGTTGCCGGTCTCTGGTCTTGCAAGAATAGATTCTGCTTCATCCATGACTTCAGCGGCCTTTGCTACCTTAGCTAGTTCCTCTTGTATAAATCCTGTATTCGCTTCGGGTAGTAGACGGATTTCATTTGCGATTTCTCGAGTTTCCTCTGCAAGGTCATACTGTGTATCGCTTAAAGATTCACTACGTTCATAATACTTGTCTGCGTTCAGCACTTTCCTTGCCTGTTCTGCCTCACGTGTCTCCTCACGTAGTTTTATTTCTCTATTGATAACACGTAATACTCTTACGATGAGTTCAGGCGGTAGATTAGGTACCTCCATTAATCCTCCTCCACCACCAGGAGGGGGTAACGGATCAACAAGTTGTTCCGCCCACCGATCCAGTGTATCCGCCCAATATTCCGCCTCAATCGTTGATTGACCGATAAAATTCCTTTTGATAGACTTTGCCAACTCCGATATCTGTTTTGAAATAGACGAATCTTCCATTTCCGAAAGAACACGTAGATAGTTTTCATTAGGCCGTCTGTCAGTGTATGCCGACATATCCTGCATAAGCGTTGATACATTCTTTAACTCGGCATCCTCAAGTGATGCCAGACGTTCGCGGTCAACTTCATTATCTGTCGCTCCCTTCGCTAAACCGAATGTATCTAATTTATTCAGGTCTACTGCTATCTCAATCTGCTTACGAGATGCAGCTTTCAAACGTTTGACGAATGTGCTATTTTCAAAAGCAACAAGTAACTTTTTAATCTCATCAGAGAATTTAGCAAAATCATCAAGCAGTTCTTGTTGTACCTCAATCGCTTCATCAACTAACTCATCTGCCTGAGGGGTTGTATCCTCTTGTTCCTGTTGCGGTTCTTCGTCTTGTGCTTGATCACCTCTATTGCTGCCTTTGAGAGTAGTTTGAGGAATGCCCATTCCTCCGACTATTTTTCAGCCAGGACCTGCTTGCGGATCATCAAGCAGGTTGAATCCAGATTCAATATCCCCCATACCTGGATAAGGATTGGTAAACTGATCCCCTTCCTGACCTGATTCCCCTTGAGGTGGTTTGCTTCGGTCTACATTTACGGAATCATTTTCTTTCTCTGAATCATCGCTATCTTCTTCTTCGTTTGCTGTCTCTGACGGTTTCTCACCTATCAGATTGTCAGGACCGTACTTCTCAATATCATCCTCCGATTCACCAGATTTGCTATTGGAGGATTTGGATTGTCCACTTTGCATCTGGCTCTGTTGTTGATTAGAATCGGTCTGTTCACCGGGTTTACTATCAGAAGGTTGAGATTCTCCACTTGGGGATTGACTCTGCTGATTAGAATCGGTCTGTTCACCGGGTTTACCATCGGAAGGTTGAGATTCTCCACTTGGCGATTGATTCTGTTGATTAGAATCGGTCTGTTCACCAGGTTTGCCATCAGAAGGTTGGGATTCCGCACTTGGCGATTGATTGGAATCACTTGGTTCACCAGATTGAGAAGTTTGTCCTGGAGCATCAGATGCTTGAGCAAGTAAGTTTGCCACAGAAGGCATTTTCTGTCCAGCGATCTCTTCTAACTTTTCAAGCATATCTCCCCATGATTCAATCTGTTCGCCATCAAATTCACTATTTTTTGCTGCTTCTTGTATCAACGCTTCCCCTGAATCAATTAGGCTATCCAGCTTGGCTGCATTCGCTTTTTCTTCTGCAGCTTGATTCTGTAACTTCTTTCGCTGTGCAGGATCATCCAGTGCCTCTGGTGGCAGGCTACTAAGTTCTTTGTTAATTTGGTGTAGCTGCAGCTCCTTATCGTGAACATCCTTCGCTGCCCCAGCCCAAAGACGCATCTGTCCAATAAGCCATTTGAAGTGTTCTGCAGGTGAAAGCACATGGAGTACAATCTGAGGTGAATGGATACGTCCCCGGTCAGGGAAGTAATCTTCAACATAAGCATGCAAACGGAGACTCTGCGGTTTGCCGTTTTCACGTCCAGTGGAAAATGTGGCAGTAACATTGAGCTCTTCTGAAGTCGGAGAACCTGACGATACAGGTTTCTCACCACTTGCAGGATCAGGATTTTGAACTGGATTAGGAATCCCTTCCCATTCTAAACCGACCTGTTTCACGCCGAAATCATCACCTGCCTGTATCTCAAATGAAAGCACTTCTGATGAAACAACAACTTGATTATTTTTCAAATTTTTGAGAGCGACTGTCGGTGCAGCATCGTCCTCCAAATCAAACTGTAATATCTGAGGTGCTTTTGCTGTGAGTCCAAAACGGTCTCGCCATGTCAGCTGCATCTCTGTAGTCTTTGCGATGGAAATCGGTTCGGTTGTCACAGTAGCTCCATCCACCTTTTGCGGACGATTATTCAAAGTCGCTTCTGACAGTTCGCGCGTAGTTGTAGCTTCCAACGTTGCAGTGCTACCTTTAACTAAGTTCACAGTACCGCCACGCACATCAGATACTTGCGGTTCTTCACGTTGTAGATATTCAGGTAGTTGCACCGTTGCAACAAGTTCTTTTAGCGCGGGTCTTAATTTCGGTTCAACAGGAATAGAACGGCGCGCATCACCTACGCGAAGTTTTATCTTTCCATCCTCTGTTTGTGGGGGTAATTCAAACTTATAGGATGTACCATCCCGTTCGGCAACTATCGGTTTTTGCTTTGAATACTGTGCTTGACCAGATTCTGGCTTCCAGCGCGATTCGTCTTTTAGTTGTGCTTCAACATCAAAAGGCTCCGCATAAGCGACGACACGCAGATCAGGATTACCATCCAACTGTGCAAAAGTATATCGTTCCACATTTCTCCACGGCATCAACCAACGCGCAAGCGAATTACGCGTTGTTGCGGGGATTATCATAGCACCGATAATAACCAAAATTAAGGGTAAACCTACCGCTAATGCCCAACGACGATGCCGAGGATTCGGCACTGCCTGTGAAAGATTGTGTTTTGCCACCTCTTCATCAACTTGACGCATAGCTGCTGCAACCAACGCAGGACTTGATGACTGATCAGACCTATTTGATGCAAGTTCTACAATACCAAGTACGTGGTCGCCAAAACGCGGGTATTTATGCTGCAATAACCGAGCAACTCCATCCAACGTTCGATTTCGCCACACCCATTTGTAATACTTCAATGGAAGAAAAACTACCATACCTACCATACCAATCAGTAGGATGAACGCACGCAAAACGTTGGGGGTATCAATCACTCTGTCCAAACCAAACACGATCAGATAAGAGATGATGAGACCAAAAATTGCTGCTAAAGTACCTTCCGCAAGTTTGATTATCCAGACATGTTTTCTATATTTTTCTAATGCTTTTTCCATACGAGGCGGCAGCGTTACCGCATTATCCTTTGGTTGTGTTTGGTTCATAGAAATTCTCCTCTTGAAAGATTTGGATGCTCAATCCATAAGGTTCTCTACAATGTTCAATGTATCCTATTATTAGTATTATATCACATCTAACATATTTATTGCAACCCAGAATGATATATTTAAAACAAATCCACCCTTGCAATCTTCTGCCAGATTATTCCATTGACATTCCTCTCAATACCTGTTAATCTATACTATGAAAAAAATCAGTTAGAACAACAGTGGCAACAGAGCAACAGCTGAATTAGAAAGACTACAACAACAACTTGTTGACAAATAACAACTTCTGTCTGAACCAGATGGACGTTGAATAAAACCGAGCATTATGATGGAAATCCTAAACTATTATTTACCACTACGAATAGAATTCGGTGTAGGGGCAATTGCAAACTTACCAGAGCATGTCAAAGCACTCAATGGTAAAAAACCCTTCATCGTCAGCGATACTGGTATCCAAGAAATAGGGATATTGTCACAAGCCATTACCCCGATCAAGAATGCAAACATACCCTTTGCAATTTATGTAGATGTTGAGCCGAATCCTACCGATATGAGTACCGTACAAGGTGCCGAAATCTATCAAAAAGAAAAGTGTGATGTCGTCATTGCTGTTGGGGGTGGCAGTGTAATGGATGCTGCCAAGGCGATACGCATTTTGGCAACACACGAACCCCCCTTAGAACCTTACTACGCAGGTTCAGGTGGCGCAGAAAGAATCCGTGAGGATATGCCCCCCTTAATATGCATCCCAACAACTGCGGGAACAGGAAGTGAAGTTTCTCAAGGAGCGGTCATAACTGACACCTCACTGAAAACAACAGATAGATGGCGAAAACGCGCGATCGTTACACGTTTTAATATGGCTAATATCGCACTATTGGACCCTACACTTACCGTGAAAATGCCACCTTCATTGACAGCAGCAACAGGTATGGACGCTATCACCCACAGTATAGAGGCTTATGTAGCAACAAAATATCACCCAATATCAGAAGGGGTGGCGTTGCAAGCATTAAAAATATTAGGCGCGAATATCCGAACTGCATATCATAACGGAGATAATATAGAAAGTAGGGGAGAGATGCTGTTCGCATCGTGTATGGCAGCTTTCGCATTTCAGAAAGGTCTTGGGGCAGTACATTCAATCGCACACCAATTATCAACTGAGGCACCTATCCCGCACGGTGTTGCGAATGCAATCCTATTGCCACCTGTCATGACGTTTAATCTACCACACGTTATTGAAAAGTATGCTGCTGTTGCCGATGCTTTAGGTGTTAATATTGAAGGGATGTCTAAGAGTGATGCTGCACGCGCTGCAATTGATGAAATCCGAAGGTTGAACAGAGAACTGAATATGCCAACAGGACTCGGCGAAGCAGGTTTAGACAGAGAGAAAATACCGAAACTCGCAGCGGATGCAATGCTTGATCATTGTCATAAGTTTAATCCAAGACCGTGTTCTGAACAGGATATGTTAAATCTACTACAAGATTCTTTTTAACGTGAATTCGATTAATCATTTCGGTTGCGTTCACTCACACCATTTCGTATCCGAGAGACGTGAATTGTAGCACAAACTTTCAGTTTGTGGCACATCTTCGCAAACTGGAAAGTTTGCGCTACATTTATCAAACTCACGATATTTTTAAAAACTTCTCTGCCGAGATATTTGAGTGGTTTTCCTTTTCTGTGAAACTGCTTGATTTTGTGTTAGCTATGAATAACATTTCGCTACGGCAGTGGTGTATCCTAAATAACTACCACAAGGTTATCCGAAACGTCCTGCGGAGAGACACAAAACCCCCACACAAAAAGGAGAAACTTAACAATGAAAGAACTTTACAATGAAAAAACTTTAATTACGCTTTTTATTTTGAGTATAGTCGTTTTGTTTGGATGTCAAAAAACTGACGATGTGTCTGAACAGAATGATTGGCTCCCTCCCCATCTTCAGAAACAATTTCCCCATCTGCAGAAACAATTGCAGGAACAAATGCAGGGAAGCCGCAAAAAAACTCGAGAGCAACAGGATAAAGAGAATGAAAAGTTGTATAAAGAGATAAGAAAAGAGAACTGGAAGCAATGGTTGTTGATATTTAAGAAAGCTAACTATAATGTTCTTTTTAGCGTTAGGAAGTCAGAGAAGTGGATATCAGAACATTTGAATGAAGCTACATTAGAAGCATCTGACTATTTGAATGAAACAGAGTCGTTGGAATGGTTATCAGAAAATGGGTATGAAGTTGAGAAATCATCAGATGGCTCTACAACAATCAAAAAGACTATAAAAAAGAGACTGATACCGGATGAAGCAATAAAAGACATGCGAGAGGCAGGTGTTCCGCTGCCACGTGATGCATATCGTTTAGTTAGTAGATCAATATCGATATCTATAGGGGATGCTCGGATTATAGCTCGCCCTCTTTTAGAAGATAAAGGGGTTTTAACTGCTCTTCACGGTAAATTTTATATTAAGGAAAAACCACCACAACCAGCTTTCAACCCACATTATGATATTTTTTATGGAACGGGACTGCCTTCTGGTGTTGATAGTTTTGTGATAATAGTTGACTTAAATGGTAAACATCGCGTTATTATCAAATAAGTCAGAGCATTGGAAAGAGTTAAAACCTGCTACAAAACCAATTCCCCGGTTGCGATGATTATTGGGAAATATGGGCAATGCTAAATTTAAAAACACAAAAAACAGATCGGAGGATCAACTCATGAATTTCAAACAAAAGTTAGGATATATGTGTATCGGCTGTCTATTCACAATCACAGGATACATCCTCGCATCACTGGGTGGTATTACCACACATGCACAACAAGATAAACAAGTGATTGACGAAATCGCTTGTAGACATTTAAAAGTTGTCAACAAACAAGGAAAAACCGTTGCTCATATAAAAGAACACCAACTTGGGGGTGGAGAAATAAGATTATACACAACAAAGGGTGAGGACGTCGTATTTATTACTTCGTCACTTGGATTAGGAACAGTATCGGTTTCCACTGAAGAAAAAACAGGAAAGGGCAGTGTAGCTATGTCCGCAGGTCCCACTGGTGCTTCTTTGTGGGTCACCAACAGTTTCGGTGAGACTGTGGTGAGCATGATTGCAGATGACCTCCTCGGGGGTACCGGTCGTTTGTCTGTCAGCGACCCGAATGGAAGTATTGTGGCTCAAATGAGGGCAGAAAAAATGGGGAACGGCATAATACAAACCTATAAAGGTGGTTGGAGAATCCACTAAACTCACAAAAGCAACAGCGAAAATGAAAGGAATTGCCAATTGAAATCCCCTAAACACCCCGAATCCGTTAACTATAATAGTCTTGAAGCCGTGACACTGATGAGAACCTTCACACCGCCACTCATCTTTGTCACCGCAAGAGGCGTTGACCAAACTTTCTTTATTTGATATTATTTACTATAAAATCATAGATGTTACTCAGGACAGTTATCAGATGATTAGAAAACTCATCTCCCTCCCAATCATTTGTTTATTACTACTCACTTTAATATCAGACATCTTTGCACAGAACTATACGCAATGGAATTTACCTGCAGGTGCAAAGACACGCCTTGGTAAAGGCACAATAGATGGGATAGCATACTCTCCTGATGGTAAAAGACTTGCAGTGGCTGGTAGCATTGGCATTTGGATCTATGACGTGCAGATGGGCAAAGAACTCAATCTATTTGCTCCCCACACATCTTCCATCACTAGTGTCGCATTCAGTCCAAACGGACAGACGTTGGCTGGTGGATGTAGTGACGCGACTATTCGTGTCTGGGATGCACGCACCGGTACACATCTACAGACTCTCACAGGTCACTCAGCTTATATCTCAAGCATAGTGTTCAATTCGGACGGTTCAAGGTTAGCAAGTGGAAGTCATGACAAAAAGGTGCTGCTGTGGGATGCACATACCGGAAAATCTCTAAGAACATTTGATGATCACACAGATGGGATCAGCAGTGTAGCATTTAGTCCAGATAGTAATATAATCGCAAGTGGGGGAATGGACAAGACAGTGCGACTATGGGATGTGCAAACAGGAAAACGGTTACGGACATTAAGAGAACATAACGGTGATGTTAGAAGTATATCCTTTAGTCCAGATGGCAAGACATTAGCAACTGTGAGTTACTTAGACGAAAAAATCAATCTATGGACGGTACATACTGGCAAACCTATTGCAACACTCAAAGGACATGCCGAGATCTCAAACGCAATATATAGTCCAGACGGTAAAATGGTAGCAAGTGGGAGTAAAGATGGAACTGTGCGACTATGGAATGTAGAAACCAGAACACTTATGCGGACGTTGGCTGGACATAGTAGTGTAGTCACCGTCATTGTGTTCAGTCCAGATGGAAAAACACTGGTGAGTGGAAGCGATTTAGATGAAACTATTCATTTCTGGGATGTGCAAAATGATACACCTCTTAAGACAATCACCGGCCATAGAGGGACGATATATAGCATCGTTTTCAGTCCGGATGGAAAGACCTTAGCCTGTGGGTATAGAAGTGGAATTGTGAAGCAATGGAATGTGCAAACAGGCATCTCTCTTCGTACGTTCAAAGGATCTACTAAAAGTGTCTTTAATTTTGTACGTAGTGTTATGTTCAGTCCGGATGGGAAGACACTGGCAATTGCCAATGGCGACATATCCTTTCCTATATGGAATTTAGAAACAGACACCCATCGTCTCATACCGTTTGATATGAGAGTCAGGCCTCCAATTGTCAGATTTGAACAAGTGGTGTTTAACCAGAATGGAAAGAAGTTGGCAAGTGCGGATTGGCATACCATTCGTATATGGGATGTGCAGACAGGTAAACAACTTCGAGCAATGGTAGGAGGGGAAGCAGGTTACAATCATATCGCTTTTAGTCCAGATGGGAAAATGATTGCAGCTGGAGGAAGGGACAATATCCTTCGTCTATGGGATGCAACAAAAGGTATTCAACTTAGAACCATGAAGGGACATACAGATACTATTAACGGTGTGGCTTTTAGTCCAGATGGGAAAATCATAACGAGTGTAAGCAGCGATTCTACTGTGCGTCTCTGGAATGTCCAAACGGGAAATCAACTTCAAACAATGAATGGACACAAAGGTATTATCTATGGTGTGGCTTTCAGTCCGGATGGCAAAACGATAGCCAGCGCAGGTTTAGATAAAACCGTACGGCTTTGGGATGTAGACATGCATGCTTTAATTTTGACTTTAGCCGAACACCAGTCTTCCGTTACAGCGGTGACCTTCAGTCCAGACGGTAAGGTAATCGCAAGTGCCAGCGGAGGCACCGTTCTGTTGTGGGAAATCTCTATTCTACAGTAATTGTAGGGAATCATAAGTTCCGTACAGCACAAACTAATACTATTTCTATTAAATTTTCTCTCATTACCGACTGTTTAGAAATGAAACGGGGAACGGCACAATCTAACAGAATGTGCTACAATAAAGCGACATTTTCAATTAGAAATGGTATAAGGTGAAAGTTTAATCGGTACAATCCATCCCTTGGTATCAGCGGGAAGATATTTATTGCCTCTCAGATACTCGGATGTATGCCATATACAGAGGCTTTTTCCATCTGGCATCCAGACCATAGAAGCGAGTTCCATTGATGTCCGAGCAACGGCATATTTCTTACCAGCATCCAAGTCATACACCCAAACTTTCCAATGAAGCCCTGCACAATCTTCACGTTCAAAAAATGCTAATACCCTCCCATTTGTGATGTTTGTTGGTGACCACGCAGGCATCGTGTGTTTAAGAACCCGATGTTTCAATGAATTGCCATTCGTTGAGGAAGTCTCGTAGGGGTTTAAATGGAGACGTTTATCATAAACGGGATCAGAACGACTACCGCCTGACAACACATAAGCAAGATATGTCTGATCTGTCGACCAGCGGATTTGACGAATATATTGATGCTGAGTCGGGATCTGTTCCAATCGATTACCTTCAACACTTTGAAGACGTATCCCCGCATAAGGAACGGATGTGTTCCCCACTTTATGGTCATAAACTATATTGAAAGCTAAAATACTCCCATCCCTGGACCAAGAAGGTGGCTGTAGAAAAGTATATGTGTAGAGAGGCTTTTTGAATGGCACTCGCGCAATCCTTCTACCACCACTCCCATCACTGTTAATCAGATATACGAAGTCAAGTCCCCCGCGTCCTACGATGTCCCGTCTTCTGAAAGCCAATTGGTTTGCAGTAGGCGACCATGCGGGTGCTTTCCCTTTAACAATCTTCTTAACCCTTCCCAACTCCCAATCAGCTGTATAGATATAACGTTCATCATCTTCTTTAACTTCAAAAGCGATCAGACGGCTATCCAGTGACCATGATACATGCGGATTGTAAAATATGCCTTCATATAGTTTCTTACGCTGTTTACCTGTTTTGTCCATAATCCAGAGTTCGCTTGCCTTCCAATAACTTCCACTTAGGTCTGTCCTTTTTAGCATGGCAACAAGTTCACCGTTGGGACTCCAATACGGATATTCTGCACCTTCAACGAGATGTAATATCCGCGGTGTTTCGCAGTAGTTCGTATTGAACATTATCCCTTCAGTATCTTCAAATTCTCCGAAGTCATGGCGATTTAACCAAGCATTCTCTCGGTTTGGTAATTCAACCTGATACCTTTTCTCTGTTGTACTGACAATCGGTAATTCTGTGCCATCATTAAGCCGAAATATTGCTGAAGCATCCTCCTGTTCAGCAAAAACAGGTACATTGTCTTGTGTGACGATGCCACGTTGCCGTTCATCTGCTGTTACAGGTGAACTATCCGTAAGGTTTGAAAAGGCGTAGATTGTTCCGTCCAAAGATGTTGCATAGAGGTAACCATCGGAGATGGCAGGTGCAGCATTAATCGGACCTCTTACCTGATGTGACCATGCTTCTGATTTAGAATGCACATTGAAGGCGTGTATCTTACCATTTCTTGCACCGATGTACGCAAACCCATTTGCAATTACCGGATAACTATCACTTCCTTCCGTATATCCGCGCCACAGACTCTCATTATACTGTGGTATAACAGGACGGAACACACCATTTACACAGCCGTATTCATTCCCATCAATTCTGATACTCCTATTCCGTAGGGATTTCATTTTACCATGCATTGCATCCAAAAGATAAATCCGTGTGGGAAAAGAACCGATGTAAACAGTTCTATCATGGACAACTGGAGGTCCGTCTATCCATCCTTCGGTTTTGTATTCCCAGAGTTTTTTACCTGTGTCGGCGTTCACTGCATAGCATTTACTATCGCGTGTGCAGAAATACACGCGTCCACCCGATGCGACTGCAGAAAAACGGATAGCACTGCCAGCATCATAGACCCATTTTATTCCCCACACTTTGGCATCTAATGCGTACAACTTGCCATCGGACGATCCGATATAGACAACGTCATTGACAACTATGGGTGATGCTTCTATAGGTCCACCCGTCTTAAGCTTCCATACCAATTGAAGAGGCGGTTTTAACTTTTGATCAGGACTTCTACCAGAAAACATGAGATCATTCATATACATGTGCCAGTCTTCAGCACGGGGGAGCGAGATAGGAACGGCAATTTCAGGCGTTTCAGAAGGTGGTGTTGGAGAGTCCTGCGGTTTATCTGATGAATTACATGCAAAAAAAAGACAGAATACGATTGAGAAGAATATAGCGGGTAAAACAACGTTGATTCTTAATTGAGACATAGTAAAAGACAGACTGTTAGATAGGGTGAATTAATGAAGTAACGAAAATCCGTTACCACTAATATAACATGTTGCCACGATTATGTCAACTTTTCTTGAAATTGTGTATAATCTGTGTTACAATTTCATTTTCATAAAGCACATTGCCATAAAGCCCATAATGCAAATCGCAAAGTCATACGTTATACGGTGAAAAAAAAAATGGATAAGTTATTGGCAGAAGTAGACCAAGAGATAGTTGAAATCGTGTCAAATGATTTGTCACGTCAACAAGATTCTCTGATGTTGATTCCATCAGAAAACTATGCAAGTCGCGCTGTTATGGAAATTCAGGGGAGCATCTTAGCGAACAAATATGCTGAGGGGTACCCGGGTGAGCGATACTATAACGGCTGTGAGTTTATGGATGGTGTGGAATCACTTGCTATTGAACGCGCAAAGGCACTCTTCGGTGCCGAGCATGTGAATGTTCAACCCCACGCAGGCACACAAGCAAATATGGCAGTCTATCATGCCCTACTTGACCCCGGTGATACGATTATGGCGATGGCACTCAGCCACGGTGGACACCTCAGCCACGGCGATAAGGTCAACTTTTCTGGAAGATATTACAATGTCGTTCCCTACGGTGTAGATGCAGACACAGAACATATTGATATGGAGGTCGTCGCAGGACTGGCATCACAGCACCGTCCGAAAATGATCGTTGTAGGTGCTACTGCCTATCCACGACAGTTTGATTTTTCCGAATGGAAAGAAATCGCAGATTCTGTGGAAGCCTATCTGTTGGCAGATATCGCACACATTGCCGGACTCATCGCAGGTGGTGTTCATCCTAATCCTGTTCCCTACAGTGATGTCGTTACGACGACGACACATAAGACTTTACGCGGTCCTCGGGGAGCAATGATCATGTGTAAATCTGAACACGCGGATAAGATTGATCGTGCTGTTTTCCCCGGTTTACAAGGGGGTCCATTCCTGCATACGATTGCTGCAAGAGCAGTAGCGTTTAAAGAAGCAAGCGAACCTGAATTTAAAACATATCAAGAACAGATTGTAAAAAATGCAAAAGTACTCGCAGAAAGATTGATGGAGAACGGTTTCCGTTTGGTTAGTGGCGGCACTGAAAATCATCTCATGCTGTTAGACCTGACGACTAAATACGAAAAACTAAGTGGTAGACAAGCAGCTGATCATCTTGAGGATGCAGGTATCATCGTAAATAAGAACAGCATACCTTTTGATAAACGAAAACCCAGGACAACAAGCGGCATCCGACTCGGCACACCGATGGTTACGACGCGCGGCATGAAAGAAGATGAAATGCGAACTATCGCTGATTTTATCACCGAAGTCCTTGAAAACAGACTAAAGGGATCCGTAAAAAGAAGTATACGAGCAAAGATCAAAGAATTCTGCACACAATTCCCGATATATGAATATCTAAAATAGGGACTGGCACATTTTTAGATGGCCAGTCCGAGCACACTAAAAAAATTGGACTATAAAGCTGCACTTGCCTACATTGATAACTTCATTGACTATGAAAGAAGTCCAGACTTTTCTCGACAGGCACGATTCTATAACCTGAATCGTATCTCACTGCTGTTAGACTTGCTCGGGAATCCACATGACAAACTAAGGATCGTACACGTTGCGGGAAGCAAAGGGAAGGGGTCTACGGCAGCACTCATCGCTTCGGTTTTAACACAGGCCGGTTTTAAAACCGGTTTATTTACGTCACCACATCTCATTACACCGCGTGAACGTTGTCGGATTGATGATGAACTTATATCGGAAACAGACGTTGCTCGTTATATTGAAAAGTTAAGACCTGCTATTGAGACAGTCTCAAACAGCGAATTCGGACAGGTTTCATTTTTTGAGATTTACACTGCACTCGCTTTTACCTATTTTGCCGATAAAGCAACCGACTTCGCGGTAATTGAAGTCGGTTTAGGCGGTAGACTTGATGCAACTAACGTCGTATCACCCGTAACAACTGTTATTACACAAATAGGGTTAGAACACACGAACATATTAGGAGAAACTTATACTGAGATCGCTCGCGAAAAAGCAGAGATTATCAAGCAGGACTGTCCAGTCGCAATCGCGCCACAACATCCTGAGGCAAGAGCGGTAATTGAATATGTCGCGAATGAACGCAATGCAAACATCGTAGAAGTTAAAGATTTTGATAATCAGGATTCCGATCAGTATGTCCCTCAAATCATTAGGGATTCAGAAGGCATGCCAATTGCACAGGAAATCAGTGTAGAGACGGATACAGAACATTATACATCACTGACGCTACCACTACTCGGACGACATCAATATGTAAATGCTACGACTGCAATTGCTGCACTTACGTGTCTAAGACAGGAAGGGTTTAAAATCTCTAAAGATAATGTCTATGCGGGATTTAGGAATGTACGATGGAACGGTAGAATTCAACGGGTCATGTCCTCACCCATTGTGGTCCTTGATGGCGCACACTCACCAATCTCAATCACTGCGTTATGTCGTGCTATTCGTGAAAACTTTCGTTATAATCAGATGACTTTTATCGTTAGTATCATGAAAGATAAAGATTTAGTTGTAATCGGCAGAATTATAAGTAAAATCGCTGATTCCATTATCGCCACTCAAGTTTCCGACAACCCTCGTGTAATACCTGCTGAAACAATAAAAGACACATGGTCGGGATTATGCAACAAAATCACAACATGTCCAAATCCAGACGAAGCAATTGCCAGAGCTGTGTCTAACGCAAAGTCAACTGATCTCATCTGCGTGACAGGTTCACTTTACCTTATCGGACAAGCCTTGGACTATTTTGTCAGGAATCACAATTTAATATGTAAAGAGAGGTAATTAATGCGTGAAATCAATTGCAATAGAAGGTGGTTAAATTGGAAGTTTGTTTTAATCTGCTTCCCGATACTGAATTTAGCCACCACGGCTCTTGCCGACAATCACTCTTCACCAAAAGGTCCACTGCCTGATATACCGGGTATATGGTGGATTGCCCCAATCGGTGCCATTATCGCTTTAGTTTTTGCAGTCCATTTCTATCGTTCTGTAATGAAACAGGACGAAGGAAATGAGACGATGCGTGACATTGCACAATCAGTCCGGGAAGGTGCGATGGCGTATATCAGGCAACAGTATAAAGTTGTGGGTATAGTTTTTGCCGTTCTCTGTCTAATCTTTATCTTCATGGCTTTTGTACTTGATGCCCAAAACAGAGTCGTCCCATTCGCCTTTCTCACCGGTGGTTTCTTCTCAGGTCTATGCGGTTTCTTGGGAATGAAAACAGCCACGAATGCTTCCGCCCGAACCACAAGTGCGGCAATGAACGGTCTCAACGCGGGTCTAAAGGTGTCATTCCGTGCTGGGGCGGTTATGGGGTTGATAGTCGTTGGGTTTGCACTGCTTGATATTACAGGTTGGTTCCTCATTCTCTATTATCTTTTCCCGATGATACTCCCTGGTTTTTTAGAAGTTGTGAATCCGCTCCCCCAGATCACGGTAATTATGCTCAGTTTCGGTATGGGAGCATCAACGCAAGCACTTTTCGCGCGTGTCGGTGGCGGTATCTATACAAAGGCAGCAGACGTTGGAGCTGACCTTGTCGGTAAAGTTGAAGCAGGGATACCGGAGGACGACCCACGTAACCCCGCTGTCATCGCAGATAACGTCGGTGATAACGTCGGTGATGTCGCTGGCATGGGTGCCGACCTCTACGAGTCTTATGCCGGTTCAATCCTCGCTACAGCTGCCCTCGGTGTTGCTGCATCTGTCGCTTTACCAGCTATAGTCC
This sequence comes from Candidatus Poribacteria bacterium, assembly GCA_022828145.1. Classification (GTDB taxonomy): domain Bacteria; phylum Poribacteria; class WGA-4E; order WGA-4E; family WGA-3G; genus MSPOR6. Next base: position 66,918 of record JAJEJA010000120.1, read on the forward strand.
TTACAGACTTAGGACTTACATCTATCGAACTACAATTAAAATATCTATCAGCACCGATGATAATCGCTGGTATCGGTGTGATGCTGTCTATTCTGGGTATCTATCTGGTACGCACAAAAGAGGGAGCGACGATGAAGCAGTTGATGGGTTCTCTGAACCTCGGTATCAACGGTAGTGCTTTCGGCATAGCGATTTTATCACTCCCCGTGCTACTTTACCTTGATCTCCCTAACAAGTGGCAGGTATGGGTAGCAATCGTTACAGGACTGCTCGCAGGTTTGATCATCGGTAAAGTCACAGAAATCTTCACCTCTCACGACTATAAACCTACGCGGGCAATAGCCAAACAGGCAGGTACGGGACCGGCGACAGTCATCATAGAGGGTATTGCTGTCGGTATGGAATCCACTGCCATCCCTGTCGTCACGATTATCGGTGCAGTCGCCATCAGTTACTATGTACCGGGTAATGCTTTTGACGAGTTTCAACCTTTGATGGGTCTTTACGGTGTAGGTATCGCTGCTGTCGGCATGCTCGCGACACTTGGTATTACACTTGCTACAGATGCCTACGGTCCCATTGCAGACAACGCTGGTGGAAACGCTGAAATGGCTAATCTTGATGAAAGTGTCAGAGGACGGACAGATCAGTTAGATGCACTCGGTAATACGACCGCTGCAACAGGGAAAGGTTTTGCTATCGGTTCAGCAGCTTTGACAGCACTTGCACTCTTGGCAGCATACCTTGAAGAAATTAGATACGGATTAATTCACTTAGCGGGTAAGGAAGAGTTGGTAATTGAAGGTGAGGGGACAGTAGAAACACTGAAGGTCACGGTGAGTCAATTCATGGATTATTACAACGTCACGCTGATGAATCCGCAAGTATTGATAGGTCTGTTCATCGGTTCCGTGATGGCATTCTACTTCTGTGCATTGACAATGAAAGCTGTGGGACGCGCGGCAGGGGCAATGGTTGAGGAAGTTAGACGGCAATTTAAAGAAAAACCGGGTATAATGAAAGGTGAAGAAAAACCCGATTACGCGCGATGTGTCGCTATCTCTACTGTTGGCGCACAACGTGAGATGATCTTTCCATCTCTTATCGCTATTGTGGTACCTGTAGCAGTCGGACTGTTATTCAACGTCGCAGGTGTACTCGGTCTACTTGCAGGTGGATTGGCAACAGGTTTCGTGTTAGCCATCATGATGGCAAACGCCGGTGGTGCTTGGGACAACGCTAAGAAGTTTATTGAAGAAGGAAGCCACAAAGAGGAATACGGTGAAAAAGGATCTGAACAGCACAAAGCAACCGTCGTTGGAGATACCGTCGGAGATCCTTTCAAAGATACCTCCGGACCTTCGCTGAATATCCTCATTAAGCTAATGTCTATGGTTTCTGTCGTCTTTGCCGGTCTTATCGCTAAATATGGCGATGTTTTTAGCAGCTGGCTTGGAATGCAGTAATTTTACAGATGACTAAATAAAATACTATTTGAGAGGTAATCAAATGAAACGCATACAGGCAATTGCATTATGTTTCGCTTCACTTTTTCTACTCATATCGGGGTGTGAACACGTTCAGAATTCAATGAAAGCAGACCCCAATGATAAGGCTGTATCCATTTCCTCGGATGATGTTGATCCTGTTGACACTCCTCTTACGGGAACGGTTGTGATTGGTGAAGCAGACGATAGATTTGGAAACGATGATTTCGCTTTAAATTCTGCCGTGATAGTCGAGGATACATTACAAATTAGTGTATCCTATAGTGGCGGTTGTGAGGCTCACAAATTCACCTTAATTGCATCAGACCAGTTTCTTGAATCATTTCCAGTTCAACTCCATGTTTCACTTGCACATGATGCGATGGGTGATACGTGTGAAGCCTATCCAACCGAAACGTATCATTTCGATCTCACACCGATCAAGACCATGTATCAAAATGCCTACAGACAGGATACAGGAACGATCGTATTGAACCTTAAAGACTCTACCCAAGAACTTCAATACACTTTCTAAGTATCTCCATTATACTGGACAGTCCAAGTTAAACTTGTAGGTCGGGTAGAGCGAAGCGAAACCCGACAAATGCCAAACGCGCATTTGGCGTTGATTTGGCTGAATGCCAAAAGGCATTCATAGCGTTGATTTATAGGTAGAGCGAAGCGAAACCCAACACGTAAGGATTGTGTCTATCATGCAGAACCAACGTCCAAATTTACTTTATATACATTCTGATCAACACAACCCTTATGTTACTGGATGCTATGACGATCCGTTAGTTCAGACACCGCATCTTGACCAATTGGCTGCAGAAGGGATTGTTTTTGAAAATGTATATTGTCCATCACCTATCTGTGTACCCTCTCGCATGTCAATGCTGAGTGGTAGATTCCCCTACCAAAACAACGTGTGGACAAACAGTCATATTCTTGACTCTGCAATACCGACTTTTGCACATGCAATGGGGGCTGCTGGATACAATCCTGTTCTGATTGGACGCATGCATGCTGTGGGACCAGATCAACTGCACGGCTATACTGAACGCCTCGTAGGTGACCACGGACCGAATCAACCAGGGGGTAGAGGTGTTGACCACGGTGAACTATCGGGGACAGCAGGTCCTGCCAGAGTAAGTCTTGAAAAGTCTGGTTCGGGACAGAGTGCATATCAGGTTCATGATGAGGATGTTACTGCTGCCACCGTAGATTATCTTAACCGTCTCGGTGTGCAAAAAAGAGCAGGACTGCTTAATGAACCGTTTTCTATTTCAGTCGGGTTCATGCTTCCCCACCAACCTTTCGTCGCTCGTAAAGAGGATTATGCGATTTACGAAGGACGCATGTCTATGCCAAAAAATCCTGAACCTTTTTCTGATAAATTACATCCCTATTTTCAGTGGTGGCGAGAGAAATGCGGTATTAAGGAAGTAACAGATGATGAAATACGCCGAGCACGCACAGCATATTGGGCATTGGTCACACGGATGGACATAATGATCGGAGAAATTCTAACTGCACTTCGTCAAAACGGATTAGACCAGAATACCGTTATTCTCTATAGTTCTGACCACGGTGAACAGGTTGGTGAACACGGACTCTGGTGGAAGCAGACGTTCTATGAACATTCAGTTAAAGTTCCAGCGATACTATCATGGCGTGGTAACTTACCCGAAAGTGTTAGATGTGAGCGGGTTGTCAGTGCTCTTGATCTAAATGCAACCATGCTTGATGCACTTGACGCACCACCGCTCCCCAATTCCCGTGGAAGAAGCGTGCTTCCGCTGTTTCGCAACGATAGGATTGATTGGGAAGATGTTGCTTTCTCAGAATACTGCACAAATGACGGGTGTTATCATCGGATGATCCGTCGTGACGCATGGAAGTTGAACTACTATCATGGACAACCTTCGCAACTATTTAACCTAAAAGAAGACCCAAATGAATTAAATGACCGAGCAAATGATCCCAGCTGCAATGAAATCTTAATGGAATTGACTGATAGCGTCTTGGATGGATGGGATCCTGAAGAGATAAAAAAACAGATGGCAGCGAAACGCGAAGATACTAATCTACTCGGCAGATGGGGAAGGAACACACAACCTGTAGATCAGTTTCGTTGGAATCTATTGCCTGAAATGGATTATTTGGATTAAGCTTACTAATACCATTTCTCATTGAAAACGTCGCTTTATTGTAGCACATTCTGTTAGATTGTGCCGTTCTCTGTTTCATTCCAAGCAGATGGTAAAGACAGAAAAACTAATAGAAATGGTATAAGAGACTGATACTTGGAGATATAGATTAATGGAAAGCAGCGTAATCTTGAAGGGTGAACCTTTCAGTGAAGAGAAAACGAGACAAATTGCACAACAGTTCTTTGAGGACGGGTTCGTGCATATACCGAGTGTATTGACACAAGATGAGGTAGCAGCACTCAGAGAGACGTCAGATAATCTTTTCGCCGATCCAGAACTCGCTGAAAAAACGAATCCTAATCTCGCTGATGTGCGCTATATTCAGATGGGAACCCACGCTGAAACTGGTGAATCCCTACCATTTATTCTACGCAATACAATAGAACTGGATCCCATTTTCCGTGATATGCTTCTACGTGAACCGATACTAAGTTTGGCTGAAGCGATAGTCGGTCAGGACTGCAAGTTCTGTGGACAAAACGTGCTTCGCAATTTGCCCGGTCTTTCAATTAGTAATTGGCATGTTGATGGTTCAGTTCACTTTCCCGTTTCGGATGAGATGCTACGTCATGATCCGCGTCTAAGAATGCCAGTGATGTGGTTTACTGTGCAAATCGCATTGAACGATATAGATTCAATAGAAGAGGGACCCACACAATATGTCCGTGGAAGCCACTACTCTGGCAGAGGACCGAACGAACAGGATAATCCAGAATTCGAAGGTAATAAGCCGGTTTCTATATTCTGTAAAGCTGGTGACATCTATCTACAAGACCCACAGTGTTGGCATCGTGGGGCACCAAATCTCTCTAACAAAACACGTTATATCTTGCAATCACAGTATGCTGCATATTGGGCATACTGGCGATTTAATCTATGTAACGGTGTTCCCGTGCCTGAGGATGCCCTTGACAAGGCAAGCGATCAGTTATTAAACCTCTTAGGTCGCAGCAGACTAAATGCATAAGATAAGGAAGTGAACATGTCTGATACATCACTACACTATAAGTCCATCACCGAATTATCTAATCTTATATCATCAAAAGAACTCTCACCTATTGAACTCACTGCGGCACTGTTGCAGCGAATTGATCAACATGATGATCGTTTAAAGAGTTACGCAACAGTGATGTTTAAGCAGGCAAGAGACGCAGCACAAATTGCAGAACAGGAAATTACATCAGGTAAATATCGTGGCCCGTTACACGGCATTCCGATAGCAGTCAAAGACCTCTGTTTCACTCAAGGTGTCAGAACAATGGGCGGTGCTAAAGTACTGAAGGATCATATTCCGGACTACGACAGCACTATCGTTAAGAGATTGAAAGATGCAGGTGCGGTTTTACTCGGTAAATTAAACTTGACTGAAGGCGCAATGGGAGGGTATCATCCTGAATTTGATATACCTATCAACCCTTGGAATCCTGAAAGATGGACAGGTTCATCCTCAAGTGGTTCTGGTGTCGCAACGGCTGCTGGTTTATGCTCCGGTTCTATTGGAAGTGATACAGGGGGTTCAATTCGATTTCCATCTGCGGCATGTGGTATCGTTGGGTTAAAGCCTACCTGGGGACGAGTCAGTAGATACGGGATTCTCCCACTTGCTGAATCAATGGATCATCCCGGTCCTATGACGCGAAGTGTAACAGATGCAGGTATTATGTTAGAAGCAATAGCAGGCTATGACCCAAATGACCCGACATCTCTTCCACATCCGGTCCCAAACATGATAGAAAGTATTAACAAAGGTGTCAAAAACATACGTATCGGTTTTGATGAAGATTTTGCAACCAACGATGTTGACACTGAACTTGCTAAGGCAGTTTGTGATGGCGTAGAATTATTGGAAGAATTAGGAGCAAAAATCCTTAAAGTGCAAATTCCTGATATGGATGAATATGCGCTGTCATGGCCCACTATCTGTTCTGCTGAGGCAGTTGCAGCACATTCCGCTACGTACCCATCCCAACGGAATTCCTACGGACCTTGGTTCAAAGGATGGTTGGATATGGGAGCACAGGTAACAACTGCAGACTATATTGAAGCAAGCAAATTAAGAACTGAATGCACGGGACATCTCAAAAAAGTTTTCCAAGATATTGATGTATTGGTATGCCCATCAATGTCTGCACCACCACATGTGGTTTCAGCAGAAATACTATACGGACCAAAAGAGACAAGAGCAGCAAATTTTCAGCGATTTACAGCACCCTTTGATTACAATGGTGCACCAACGTTATCTGTACCATGCGGGATGAACAGTGAAGGCTTGCCGTTGAGCATACAGTTTGTAGGGAAACACTTGTCAGAACCGTTATTATGCCAAATTGGACATACATATCAACAGGCAACATCTTGGCATAACCTACATCCGGATATATGATAGATCATGCCTACTGGATAGTCCAGACTAAATATGCAGGTCGCGATTCGGAGATCGCTCCTACCAATAATCTGTTCTGTAGGAGGGAACTCCGATTCCCGACTATTACTTATACTCACAAGCTTAGTCTGGACTGTCCACTACGGTTGCTGTGGAAGATGATAGCCGTCAATCGCTACCCGAATTCTAAAGAGACTCCCGCCTGCCGTGATATAGAGAACCTTGCTTGATTCACCACGACCGAAGGCTACATTCGTAGGTAATTCAGGCGTCTCAATATACGCTAATTCATTTCCATTTGTATCGTATACACATATACCGTAGCGGGATTTGGAACGCACCGCAACATAAACATTACCTTCAACATCAACCTCAAAACCGTCGGGTCCGTGTTCCGGAGCATAGTCTACAAGTGTTTCACGGTAGGTAGCTGTTCCATCCGAGGAAAGATCATAAGCAAGTAGTGCCATGCGTCCAATATAAGTAGGTAATTCATCTGGTATATTACGGAACGAACCGCTATCGTTACTGCCAATATATAACGTCTTTTGGTCAGGTGAGACAGCGATTCCGTTCGGTTTACCGGAATCTGCTACGACGAGATGTACTGAACCATCTATATCAATTCTATAGACCCCCATGACAGGTTGTTCAATAGGTTCATGTCCAACATAGCGCGGGTCAGTAAAGTAGATGCGTCCGTTTTCATCTATCGTCAGATCGTTTGGTGAATTGAAGGGTCTACCTTCATATAAACCTGCGATAATGTCACTTTTACCCGTTTTCATATCAGTTCGTGTTATCCGTCTACCGCCAAAATCGGCACCTTCTGCTATCACTAAACGACCTTGAGCATCAAACTTCATCCCGTTCGACATCCCACTGGGTGATCGAAAGACAGTTGTTTGACCCGTGTCAGGATCATATCTCATAATGTGTCCTGCTTGCATATCCGCTTCGTGTGTGAAGGTAATGTCGCTGAAATAGACCGTTCCATCAGGCGCAACAGTAGGTCCCTCTGTAAAGTGTGCGTCGCTGAATATCTCTTGAAGTTCTGAATCTGAAGGTATAATTGTTTCTGAATTCGGCATAATCACTCCTTGTTCTGCTATTGCAGGTATTGTCGTGTAGACTGGATTAACCCATCGGATGAGGACCGTGGGTCGTTACATGTCTTCTGGCATGTGTATACACAGCATCTTGAATTTCAAGTATCCGAACAGCCTGTGCTATTGATGGTTCATACGTTTGTCCGTCACGAATTGCGTCTAACGCTTTTCCCATAACACTCTCCATTCGTTCACCATGAGAAATATCCTCACTGAACTGTACACCATCAGAGGCGTGTATCTCAATCAAAGGTTCACCCTTCTTGCCATATTGCTCAAATACCGAAGCGTTTGTACCTATAAAACGGAAGAAGTGATCACCACCGCGTTTCCCAGCGGGGTACGTATAACCCGATTCAACTATACCGGTGATACCGTTTTCAGTCCTTAACACACCTATACCACTATCCTCAACTCTTCTGCAATACATGGCATTGGACATCACTGCCCCGGCGACTGTAATCTCTTGGTCACCGACAAACTGAAGGAAAGTATCAATACCGTGTGCGGATTCAACTGCCCAACAACCGCCTCCTGATATACTCGGATCGTTGTGCCAATAGGAGGGAGTAGGATCATAACGAGATGGGGGTCCGTTGTTCAATCTGCTGTTATACAAGACAAGATCACCCATACTGCCATCATCAAGCATATCCTTGACGACACGGACAATTCTACTTGCCCGATTTGGCAAGACCAGGGCGCTGAAGACTTGATGTCTTTCCGATGCCTCCGCTACTGGACGTAAACGGTCAGCACAATCGGCGAAAGGTTTATCTAACAGGTAGGGGAGACGTCTGTCAACACACGCCTTTACATGAGTCGGCATCTCAGTGTGTTTTCCTGCGACAAGTACTGCATCTGGTGTACATGCATCCAGACAATCATCTGCAGAATCAAACGCGGGTGATTGAAAGTCATAAGCTAACTGTTCTCGCGGTGCATGTTCTGCATCCATAACACCTACGATTTCGTGCCCGATTGCTTGCGCTGTCCGTGCCATACCTCGTCCGTGATGACTATAAGAGAGTAAAACTAACTTCATAATTTGTCCAATCCGAATTTGTTCTAATTCTGTTGAGAATGTCAACCTATTCTAACTGTTTAGCGATCTGAATACAAGTAGTTTTTGGAGAAGATAACATTATACCATTTGATATGGTCTCGGACGCCTTTTCCCTACCGCGAATTTCCCTTTGACTCCCACCTCAAAACCTGCTAACATACCCCCATGCTTCAACTCAACCTAAAACCGACTCACAAACCAGTCCGCGACTACTACACCACATTACAACAGTACGAACAGCACGGTGTGACACACGAAGGTGCAGTCAGCGCGCCTTTTGAAACGCTTCTCAACACTTGTGCCAAGCAGGTAAACGCAACCCTTATCCCACAATACGCCATGCATTCCGCAACAGGTGACCGCATCGTGATTGACGGTGCCGTCTTAAACGAATACGGAATACCCATCGCCTATTGGGAAGCAAAAGATATTGATGATGACCTTGACATAGCAGTACAACAAAAACGTGAAGCAGGTTATCCACTTGACAATATCCTGTTCCAAACACCAGAACGCGGTATCTTGATTCAGAACGGACAGACCGCGCTGGACTTGGACATATCTGAGCCTTCAAATCTGATTGAGTCTCTCAAATATCTATTCGCATACACAGCACCCGCACTTGACAATTGGCAGACTGCCGTTAACGACTTCAGATCGCACGTCCCTGAGCTTGCAAACAATCTGATGGAACTGATTGAGCAGCGGTATGACACGGATGCGGAGTTCAAAAAAGCATTCACTGACTTCTATGAAGTCTGCCGCACCGCCATCAATCCCAACCTCTCACGCGCCGCGGTTGAGGAGATGCTTATCCAGCACATCATCACAGAACGTATTTTCCGCACCGTGTTTGAACGTTCAGATTTTACCAGACGCAACATCATCGCACGTGAGATAGAAAATGTCAGTGATGCACTGATGCGCCACGCTGTTAGCAGAGATGCGTTCCTTCAACCGCTCGACAGGTTCTATAACGCTATTGAACGGGCAGCCACGCTCTGCAGAGATTTCTCACAAAAACAGCACTTCCTCAACACCTTCTATGAGAAGTTTTTTCAGGGGTTCTCCGAAGATGTCGCAGATACACACGGCATCGTCTATACGCCACAACCGATTGTGGATTTTATGGTCAATAGCGTGTCGCATATCCTTGAAACCGAGTTCGGACGGTCGCTTTCGGACACGGGGGTGCATATCATTGACCCGTTTGTCGGTACGGGGAACTTCATCGTCCGACTGATGCAGGACATTCAAGGCACAACGTTAGAGGAGAAATATCGGCATGAACTCCACTGCAATGAGGTGATGCTGCTGCCATACTACATCGCGAGTCTGAACATTGAGCAGGAGTTTTTTCAACGCACACAGACCTATCTGCCGTTTGAGGGGATAACCCTTGCGGATACTTTTGAGCTGCTTGAGGATCGCCAGATGCAACTCTTTACGAAGGAAAATACAGAACGGGTAGAACGCCAGAAAAAAGCGGATATGTTTGTCGTTATCGGCAATCCACCCTATAATATGGGGCAAGTTAATGAAAATGACAATAACAAAAACCGCAAATATAAAACGATGGACAGTAAAATATCAGAAACCTACGCTGCTGATTCCACGGCAACCCTTAAGAGTGCGCTCTATGACCCATACATAAAAGCGATTCGGTGGGCATCAGACAGAATTGGCGATGAAGGTGTTGTCACATTTGTAACAAACAATGGGTTTGTTGATGGCTTAGCGTTTGATGGCATGCGAAAACATCTGGCACAGGATTTTGACGCGATTTATATTTTGGATTTAGGTGGCAACGCGCGGAAGGGATTGAAAGTTTCCGATGCAAATGTGTTCGGAATTCGGGTTGGTGTGAGTATCAACCTTTTCGTCAAAACAAAGCAGAATCCATCAGAGACAGCACGTATCTTTTACTATCGCACCGATGAACTGTGGAGCAAAAATAAAAAATTCGATTTTCTGAATGAAAATGAAAACGCAGGTAACATCGCTTGGCAAACGATCCAACCGAATGAGCAATACACATGGTTGACAGAAGGACTCCATGCCGAATTTGACACCTTTATTTCGATGGGAACGAAGGAAGCGAAAGCAGAAAAAGGCACATCAATAGATGTCCTTTTCAAAACATATAGCAACGGTGTTAAAACTAATCGCGATGCATGGGCACATAATTTCAACCGAAACACTCTTACTAAGAATATTGAAAAAATAATTACAAATTACAATACTGAGGTAGATCGGTGGAGACGTAGGGAGAATCAACAGGAAAATGTTGATGATTTCGTAATTTATGATGACACCAAAATCAAGTGGAGTTCTACTTTAAAACGCCATCTTTTGAGTGGACACATCGCCGAATTTACTGAAGCAAAACTAAAACAGATTGCGTATCGTCCCTTCACAAAACAAGGACTTTTCTTTGACAAAATACTAACGGATCGTCCGGCACTTTTTCCATCCATCTTTCCTACACCAGAGACTGAAAACGAAAATCGCGTGATTTGTGTTGCTGGCATTGGTGATAGAAAAGGCTTTGGGTGTCTTGTTACAAACAGAATTCCTACCTTTGATTTGGCATTTGAAAAAACGCAATGCTTCCCCTTCTACACCTACGACGAGGATGGCACAAACCGCCAAGAGAACATTACTGATTGGGTATTGGCAGAATTCCGCAAACACTACAGTGATGATACCATCAGCAAGTGGGATATTTTCCACTATAACTACGGCATCCTACACCATCCCAAGTATCGCGAAAAGTATCAGGCGAACCTTAAGCGTGATTTACCGCATATCCCGTTTGCACCAGATTTCTGGGGTTTTGCTAACGCAGGCGCACAGTTAGCAGACATCCACGTTAACTACGAGTCGCAACCGAAATATGACGGACTAAAATATATTGAAACGCCTAATATGCCAATAGATTGGCGTGTTGAGAAGATGAAACTCTCTAAAGACAAAACGCAGTTGGTATACAACGATTTTCTCACAATAGACGGTATCCCTACTGCAGCGTTTGACTATCGCCTCGGTACGCGTTCTGCGTTGGAATGGGTGATTGACCAGTATCGCGTCAAGACTGACAAACGCAGCGGCATTGTAAACGACCCGAACCGTGCGGATCAGCCTCGGTATATTGTGGATTTGATTGGACGGGTTATCACCGTCAGTTTGCAGACGGTTGAGATTGTGGAGGCACTGCCAGAATTGGATGTCTGAATCTCGGATTATACGGTTTTTAAGAGTATCAGCGTTTGCAGTCACCCAATTTATTGTGCTTCTTACATTCTGTGAATCAGTCCTGAATATATAAGTGGGCAAGTTTTAACCTGCTATTGTCCTAACATTTACCTCTGACATACTCCCCCCGCTAAAGCGTGGGGGGTTCTTAGGTTTTATATTGGAAGTGTTGTTAGTTTCCAAACACCTTTTACTGCTTCGTCGTTCATTGCCTCTTTTCCCGAACTTTTGTGAGGTCTTACTTGAACTCCACAGTCGTTTATACTCTCAGCATGCCCTGCCGCGAGGTGTGTAAGGTTTATTGCAGCGTTTACATCTCTGTCTATAGATATATCGCACACACTGCAATGATATGTTCTTTCTGATAGTTTCAAATCGTCTTTCTTGTGTCCACAACTGCTACAGGTTTTAGATGACGCAAAAAACTGGTCTGCTTTTTTCACATCAATATCAAGTCGTTCTGCTTGGCGTTCCAGTTTACTTAGAAAACCACCAAGTGCTGAATCAGATAACGCTTTTGCCAACTTCCTATTCTTTAGCATATTGGTGATTTTCAGTGTCTCAATACAGATGACAGAAGCCTTATTGACTATATCTGTGCTTGCCTTTTGATGTGCATCTTCTCTGATGCAAGCGATTTTGTAATGTATCCTTGCAACTTGCGCTTTCGCTTTATACCAGTTGTTAGAACGCAATACTTTTTGAGATAACGCACGACAGGCACGTTTCAATTTTCTTTCATAGTGTTTCAAAGGTCTTGGGTTATGGTATTTTGTGCCATCACTCAACGTTGCCAATGTGTTTATACCTACATCTATGCCGATAACAGATGAAGTTGATGCTTTTTCAACTTGCGGGGGTTCTTCTGTTTCAACAGTAATAGATACAAACCAGCGGTGTGCTGCTTTTGACACAGTAATACTGCTAATCTTACCTTCAAAACGAAGTGCTTCAAACATTTTTATCCAGCCGATTTTCGGTAACCTGATACGCTTACCATCTATTTCTGCTGATTGATTAGTAGATGAAAAGGAATCTCTTTTACCACGCCTTTTGAATCTTGGAAACTTAGCACGCTTCTTACGCCAATTCGTTATGGCAGCACCAAGATTCTTGAATATACTACGATTAGATACCACTTGATCCATATCAGCAGTCCACTCATATTCTTGCTTGTAGACGTTAAACCTTTCATTCAAATCACCAGCAGAAAGATATTCGCCTGTTTCTACATAGTGTTTTTTGAAATCTGCTAACGCCTTATTATATGCAAAGCGAGCATATCCACACTGTTGTGCAAACCATTTACGCTGTTTGTTGTTAGGAGCTAATGCAATTTTATGAGTTCGTTTCATGGTATCCTGTTTCCTGATGAGTGCCTGTTTCGCTTCGTTAGAGGTGTGGGAAATGCTAACGACATCTCCCACTGAAACAGTCTAATGAGTATATCACATTGTATTCCTAATGTCCAGTTTTTTGGTCTCCGTGTCTACATCACCGAGCTAAAGCTGCAGTGTCTTGACACGGAAGACTGATAAAAATCCTTTTGATTTTATATTTGAAAATTATTTAAAAAATATAATTTTGGTAAGGCCTACTATTAAAGCGGTTGCAATGGGGTAAAGAATAGCTATTAGCCATTTAAATTTTGAATTGAGAATATCGAATTTTGAATCAAGTGTATTGATATGATTTTTTATTTTTTCTTCTGTTTCTCTGTGTTCTTTTAGTTCTGTTTTGATTTCTTTCAGTTTTTCATCAATACCTTCAAAACGCTGATCAATACCTTCAAATCGTTGATCGAACTTGTCGTGTAAATTTTTGAACTCTTTTTCTAAATATTCTTTCAGGGCAAATTCTATGTTCATTTTTTCACCAACTTGTTGTAGATTAGAAGTATAATACAACAGTGAAATTAGTTGTTTTTAAGATAACATATAGAAACAAAAAAGTCAAGGGAAATTCAGTTTTATCCAGTACCTACAATCCGCGAAATCTGCGTCCTCCGCGATTCAGACAAATAGAGTCACAAAAACTTTACACACTCTAACACAACCTTCCACTCTTCCACTCTTCCATCCTTCCACCCTTTCATCCTTCCAGTCTTCCCTCTTATCCTGATCCTGAAAATCCTGGTCATCCTTCCAACCTTCCACTCTTCCACTCTTCCATCCTTACCCGTTCAGAAAGTCCCTCAGGTCCCAATCAGTTCATTATTTAATTTGACATTAAATCAGATTTTACATAAAATGAACTTTGTAGATAAGCAGACATTGGATATTATCTTTGAAATTCAAACAATAATCTGCTTATATAAGTGAACAAAATCTGAATTTTAGAACTTAGTGATTGCCAATATAATTCGTGTCTGCCAATGTAATTGTATCTGCCATTTTAATTTGAAAAGCAAACTAAACCCCCTATCAGGGAAGGAGATATATCATGGATTCCCTCAAGAAAGTTATTGGCGTTTTTCTAATTCTCGTAGCGGCGATCGTCGCGATCCATACAGTCGCAGAACCTTTATACTATAAGTCCACGCCAGATCAGCCTTACAATGGTTCTGTCTGGTTATACCTCAACATTCTATCGGCAATCTCATTAGTAATAGGGATTATCATATCTTATATTCGCAAGAGCAACGTTAGTGAAAGTTCAAGCGTGCAGGAATACATTGCCGCGAACACCCTGTTTTTTGGATTCATGTTTGTTGCGATACTCTTCTTCTGGAACTGGTTCGGTCTCATCAACCCAGGTGGAGATTATACTCCCACACAGTCTGAGACCGGTTCTATGGTCTGGATCATTTTTGATGCTATACTACCATTGCTGAATGGTGCATTGGGAATGCATCTGCTACGTTCAAATTCAAGCGATTAGGACATAACTTAGGTATATCAGAGAATTGCACCTACTCAGCACAGTGGGTGTGATTCTCTGACTTTTGGTAAACCCTGAATAGAAAGGAATACTATGAAACATTCTTCTTATGTCACATCATTTTGTGTTTTACTTATACTCTCATTTGCATTGCTATCAGGCTGCGAAAGAATAATGGACACGGGTGTAACCGATGGAATGATAGGAACACCGGATACTGATACGACCAACACACTCAAGGTAGGTCTAATTCACCCGCAACCCAATTTCACAAGCTTGGGTAAAGGAGCAGAACTCGCACGGGAAGAAATCAATGCTGCAGGGGGTGTTCTCGGTATGCAGGTAGAGCTCATCTTCAAGGAAGAAACAACGGATACCGTTGTTCAATCTACAAATGCGTTAATTGAAGATGAAAATGTCGTAGCCATTTTAGGACCTCTCTCCTCAAGCCATGCAGTGAAAGTTGGACCTGTAACGACTGTACCTGTACTCTTAGGCGCAACGAGAGCAGAGGTTACTGCTGAAGAGACGGACCCAAACGATTTTATGTTTCTCATTGCAGGTTCCAATGTGTTACAAGCTAAACTCCTCGCAAAAGTTGTTAGAGAAAATCTTAATGCTGTAACCGCAGCGATGATTTGGCAAGATATGGATGTGTATTCAGTAGGTTTTGTGAACGCTTTTGAGGAGGTTTTCACTTCACTTGGTGGAATGGTAGGTGTCAAGGAAACTTATGTGAACAACGATGTGATGATGTTTGACTCCCAACTTGCCGCAGTTCAAGAGGCAGCTCCGGATGTTCTTCTTCTTGCAAGTTTTCCCAGAGCAGTACCACGGATAATGGAACAAGCAAGAGCAATGGGAATTGAATCCATCTTTATTGGAAGCGATGGGTGGGACGTTCCATTGATGTTCGAGACTTTAGACAATAATGTCCCTCTTGAAAATTCATATTACTGCACGAACTTAGATCCTGATGCTACGGGATTTAATGATGCTTATTCAGCGAAACATGGAAACGTAGACGGTATTGCCGCATCCGGTTATGATGCAATGCGGATTCTTGCTATCGCTATTACCACAGTCGGTTCAACAACTGATCCAATTGCAATACGAGATGCAATTGCTGCTATTACAGATTACGAAGGTGCAACATCTATCTCCAGTTTTGATGAGAACCGGAACCCGGTTAAAAGTGTTGGTGTTCGGCAAATTATCAATGAAATGCCAGCACCTATCGCTGATATAATTATAGAATCACCTCAGTAGATACTTCAAGAACAGAGCCTAACTGTCTACACATACAACAACAAGAGTATTCATTACAAATAAATACTCTTGTTGTCTTATAGGAAGCGATAACGGAAATCTCTACCTTCTATCATCTTCTAATCTACTGGCTATTTCACCAAAAATCTCATCCATATCCACATCTTTACCACCAAAAGTCTCTTGCATCAATTGTACACACTTAGAATAATCAGACATTGATTCTGGAATCTTACCAAATCCATATAAGCCAATGATCTACTCACGTAAGGTGGGAATGCATCAGGTTTTAATTGAATTGCAATGTCATAATCGGCAATGGCTTCTTCAAGTAATCCTAACTCATACTTCGCAACACCACGGGTGAAATATGATAGGAAATGATCACCATCCAATTCTATAGTTTTGTCAAAATCAGTAATTGCCTCCTTATACAGTTCGAGTGACATCTTTGCTGTTCCTCTAAGATTGTAAGCCTCACAGTGATCTGGCTGTAGTTTAATAACTTCATCAAAATCAGCAATAGCACCATTGAAATCATCTAAATAACCTTTTGCCATTCCCCGTTCAAGATAGGCATCAATATCCTCTGGATCCTGTTCTATGCTTTCACTTGCTTTTTCTATATCGTTTTCAAAATGCTCAATGTCTTCATCAGTTAATTCATGTATTATCTCATCAAAGAGATCTGGCATTAAAGGTATAACGTTTTCTGAATCATCGTCATTGCCGGGTAAGAGAACTATTTCTTCGGAACCAGTCGAGTTTTCCTCATTTAATTGCATCATACAATCATACCGATATTCCGATGCTTCTGAATTATTAGGGTCTAACGCAAGTGCTTTATCGTAGTCGGCAATTGCATCTTCATATTCCTCATACTCCTCATAGAGATTCCCTCTATAAAAGTATGCATCAGCACATTCAGGTTCCAACCGTATTGCGTAGTCATATTCTTCAAGTGCTTTTTCATATTCATTTTCGATTTCATAAGCCCATGCTCGCGTCAGAAATACTTCAACACATTCTGGATTAAGCTCTGCTGCAGTGTTACAGTCTGTAAAAGCATCCTGTACATAATCCATTAAAATAAATGCTTCAGCCCGTCTTATATATGCATCTATGTATTTAGGATTTAATTCAATAACTTTATTATAATCATCAAAAGCATCTTCTATTTCACCTTGAGCTGATTTTAAAACACCGCGAGCGTAATATGCCTCAAGATAGTCAGGTTTCAGTTGAATGGCACGTGTGAAATCCTTGATTGCCCCCACTTCATTATTCTGTTTAGTCTTAACTATTCCTTGCTCGTAATAATACTTGTGATTATTACTCTTGGTAGATGTTCTTTGACTACTACCACGACTCTTTCGCCTCTTCGTAGGTTTTTTTGCCATAATTGCGTTCCTTCCTCAATTTACAAAATTAGCACATAATTCACTCTTTGCTATCATACCACATTTTTTGTTTTAATGCTATAATAGTGAAACTTAGGTTACAACTTCTTCAATATAGACAAAAAATGCAATTTCTGCTATCATTACATTGTCAACTCATAGGAACGATACTGCTGTATTGTCATGTGTTTTCGGGAATAGCATTCTGCGAAACACACTTCCCACTAACGCTCGCTTTTGCTTCAAATATAGATGGGGATTGGGAAATATACATAACAGATACTACTGGCAAAGCACCGGTAAATCTGACAGATAACAATACAGCTGATTACTATCCGACATGGTCACCAGATAATACAGAGATCGCTTTTTTCTCCCGACGCGATGGTAACCACGAGATCTATGTGATGCGTTCAGACGGTAAACATCAAAGAAGATTGACAAATAATCCTGCAGTAGACAAAGCACCATCTTGGTCTCCAGATGGTAAAACTTTAGCATTTACTTCTAATCGTAACGGACATTTTAATATCTACACATTAGAATTAGAGAACGGAAACCTGGAGTTCTTAACAGAAAACACTTATGTAAATGAAATTCCGATATGGTCACCCGATGGAAAACGAATCGTTTTTCAATCAAAACGGCATTTTAATTGGGATATCTATACTATCAATGTTGAAACCCGTGAAGAACAGAGATTAACATATCAACCTTTGACGGATAAATATCCTGCTTGGTCACCCGACGGTAGGTTTATCGTATACGCTTCAATGCGACAGGATGTTGATCAAGCAGATTTCGATCTCTATCTAATGGATGCAGCACATGGTGGAAACAAAAGAGTCCTTATCGATACACCAGAAGATGAAGCCGTACCTTCATGGTCTCCTGATGGACGTATGATCGCTTTTCAAGCTGAAATGGATGGGAGATGGGTTATCCATCTGATGAATGTAGAAGGCACTGAACGTCGTGAATTGATAAACAACAGTGCTTGGGCAGTGCAGCCGAAATGGCAGCACCTCTCAAGCAGACTAACTATTGATCCACTTTATTTACAATACACCCGTTGGGGTGAGATTAAAAACCAATAGACACCGTCATTGATGAGTGACGGAAATCACGGTACGCTATAGGTACCAGAAAACAGTAAAAAGGAGTTAAATCTATGCTTAATAGAGCACAAGTAATCGGAATTTTTATCATTATCGGGTTACTCATGTTGAACGGCACCGTTTATTCTTGGGACCTTGCTATTGATGCTGAGATGGCTCATACAATACAGGAACCGATGGTAATCGCTGAAGATGAGGAAGCGTCAGGTGGATTATATGTATGGATGGAAGGTGAACCAGCAACAGGTGGCGGCGACCAAGGTTGGGCGGAATATAACATCAACATACCTGCTGCTGGCACTTATGCATTGTGGGGAAAGGTGTTTGTGTGGGATGGCAATAGCGACTCATTTTGGGTAACATGGCAACCCGCCGATCCAAACGAAGACGCACAAGTAACCAAAAACACAGAATACCGTTGGAGTATTGGAACTAAGAATGAATGGCATTGGGACAGAATCAACCATTGGCTAAATGGCGGCACTTTTGAAAGAGAATGGGAGTTTGATAGTGCAGGAGAAACAACACTTCGAATCGCCGTCAGAGAAGATGCAGCGAAGTTAGATGTTGTCTTTATCACTGACAACCTTTCGGATAATGTAGATGAAGTCAGCCCGCGCGACCCAACACCAGAAGATATTAGTACACCTGTTGAACCTCAAGAGAAATTGACAACAACATGGGGTAAGATCAAATCCAAAATATAGATTAAAATATCTTACCTGATGTCCTATTCCCTGATTTTAGGTAGGGATATCTGTATAAGGTATCCCTACCTAAACCGCATTGAAACTTAAATATCAAAGGAGCAATCACTCATGAAATATAGAATATTCTTTGTCCTATTCATAATTCCAGCACTCATACTAATAGGCACGGGACTTAATGCAGAGGAAGAGATCGCACTTGAAGCAGAATTAGCAGATGTTATCCAACCCCCTATGGTAATAGCAGAGGAAGCTGGCACATCTGACGGCAAATATGTATGGATGGAAGGCGAACCAGCAACAGGCGGGGGTGACCAAGGTTGGGTTGAATTCATAATTGATATTCCCAAGACAGGTGAATATGCCCTATGGGGACATGTGTTCGCATGGGACGGGAACAGTGATTCGTTTTGGGTTACCTGGCAACCTTCTGACCCAGACGAAGACCCGCAAGTAACAAAAAACACCGAATATAGATGGAGTATCGGCACAAAAAACCAGTGGCATTGGGATCGAATCAATCACTGGTTAAATGGCGGAACTTTTGATAGAACCTGGGAATTTGATAAAACGGGTGAAACGATTCTTCGCATCGGCACAAGGGAAGATGCTACCAAATTAGATGCAATCTTTGTTACTTCAAATAGTAGTGCCACTGATCCAGGGTCAGCAAACGTCCGTCTCCCAACTGATGAAGATAGAGAAAGACAGATAAAGGGACTCGCTGTTGATCCGAAAAGGAAAATGACAACCACTTGGGGTTCGCTAAAAAAGGCGTATCAATAAGAGATGGGGTAATATATTCTCTGTTTTTAGCTCTGTTCTCAAGTTTTAATTCTTTATCAATAGAACCTATCGGTGAGGTTTCAATGAAAGACCCTAAAAATATATTTGAGGGTCTTTCTTGAATATATCGGTTATTTAAGAAATAATACGACTGTTCTTTGAACTGATGAACATACCAGGCATCAAACCCACGGTCTATCTTC
Organism: Candidatus Poribacteria bacterium; assembly: GCA_022828145.1. Lineage (GTDB taxonomy): Bacteria > Poribacteria > WGA-4E > WGA-4E > WGA-3G > MSPOR6. The sequence continues at coordinate 86,794 of JAJEJA010000120.1, forward strand.
CAGATAGCCTCAGCACGACCAAGTTCTGACAATACGTTCTCAGAGACTTCTCTGTCATGCTTAACAAGCGAAATCGTCAGAATCGCAGCCCCTGAGAGAATACCAGCAAGTGCAAGCTTGCCTCTAAGTTTGACCGAGAAACCATCCGCAGGAAAGTTCATATTCAGCATTAATAGCATCACTACGGCTAAAGCGAGCAATTTTTTCGTTTTCATACAAACAATTATACCATAATTTAGCTTTTTTGTGTGATATCCTTGACAAATACGTCAAATGTGAGTATCCTATTATGAACAGAAAACACTGTTAGGAATAGATTTTGTAAGCATTGTTGATTACGATCTACTCTTAACCATCAAATTGGAGCGTGATTAAAACATGGATACTACGGACAATACCCCCCATGTGAAACAAACGCAACGGATAAAAGACGGGCAGGATAATAAGGAACTCACACTTGAGGACGTTAAACAGGAGTTATATAATAGACACCACCCAAGTTTAACATTCCTTGATATTGAAGCCCACGCCAAGACCGTACATAAGATACGAACTTTGAAACAGAAACATGATGTTGTGATGTTAGGTCATAACTACATGGAACCTCTCGTTTTTGGTCTATCCGATAAAGAAGAACAGGGTGATTCGCTGGGATTAAGTATGTTTGCCGCTAAGACAGAATCCCCTTATCTTATTTTTAATGGTGTGCCGTTTATGGCAGAAACGGCTAAAATACTAAGTCCTGACAAAACGGTCTTAGTAGCAGATAAAACCGCAGGCTGTTCACTCGCTGATAACTTCGGAGCGGAAGACGTCAGAAAATTGAAAGAGCTTTACCCTGATGCCCCGGTAATGATATATGTCAATAGTTATGCAGACGCAAAAGCAGAGTCGGATATTTGCTGTACATCGGCAAATGCCGCACATATTGCTAAATCTATGCCAGGGGATACCCTGATTTTCGTTCCTGATATTTTCTTCGCACAGAACTTGGAAGAAGAGCTGAAAGGCGAGAAGAATGTCGTATATCCCGGTAAAGATAACACAGCACGCGGAGCCGTTTGTGAGGTACACGAGAAATTTACTCTATCTGACCTGATGTCGATCCGTGAATCGTTTGAAATACCTAAAGGCCATTCAAAACGAAAATTGTACGCACACTGGGAATGCCGTCCAGATGTGCTAAAGGAAGCAGACTTTTACGGAAGTACCAGTCAAATTATGAATGATATTGCCGGGCGCGTCGCAGAGGACAACTTAGAACGTGCTTTTGTCGCTTCGGAATGTGAATTAACATCCAACTTAGCACAAGAATTCCCGAAAGTACAGTTTTGGACAGCATGTTCAGTCAGGTGTTCACACATGGCAAAAGTGCGAATTGATAAAATCGGGAATATTCTGGAAGCCATTGACAATGGAGATGACTTATCTGAATACGAAGTGACGCTCGATCCTGATGTGATTGAAAAGGCACGGATACCGATTGAACGCATGTTGGAGGCAAGCGTGTAGAAACAGCAAAATAATCTGACGTAATTTGGGGGCGGGTCATCATATATAATTGGCCGCCCCCACGCTTATTTCTTGAGCGTTTAAAACCGCGTGATAAAAGATATTCTATGGGCATGTCCGACCTGGGCATCTGGGACGAATGCATAATCAAATTGAAAGTCTATGTTCGCTAATGAGTCCAATCCATCCTTGCGAACACCGATTCCGATTGACAATCCATCACTCGGATTATCGTTCAGACCAACACGGTATCCAATTCGTGCTGCGATTATATTGTAAAACCATCTTTCCGCGCCTAAGTGGAAACTTGGATTCGCATCAATGAGGGGTAGATGAGCATCAGCTACGATTGCCCACAACTCACTCGGTTTTACCATCTCTTCAGAATCGGTTGCTTTTTCACGCCAGCTTCTATAAGCGAGTCCGGCACGGATTGCCATTGGGGGACTCTCCTCTCCGTCTAATACACCCGCGTTGAGTACCGATACGCCAAGTCCAAGATGGTTATCAAGTAAACGTACAATCGCCCCGAAATCAGCTGCAAATCCATACACATTCTGAATATCCAATTGCTGAGAAATAAATTTCGTTGTCCCACCAATTGAAAAATTCGTTGCTAACGGATATGCAAGAGACAACCCTGTAGCAAAACCACCTACAGTAACAGTGCTGTCGGGAGTTTCTGTTGCAGCAATCCGTCTCTCAATTTCGGTGAAACTCCCCAAGAAACTCGCCCCCCATACAAAACGGTTAGCACGTTGTGCATATCCGATAGATTGATTGTTGATATCTACAAACGAGAAGTGTTGCATTGCAGTAAGTTCTCTTGTGTGAACCGCTGTCAATCCTGCGGGGTTCCAAAAGATAGTGTTGATGTCGTTTGCGAGTCCCGTGAATGCACCTCCCATACCGACAGGTCTGCTTCCAGGTTCAATTTTCAGAAAGGCTGCCCCAGCAGTTCCTGCACCGTCATGAATCCCCTCATCTTGGGCAAAACTTTGAGAACCGGTTAGCAGTAAGGTTATTATCAGAACTACTACAACTTGACGTTTGTGCATTATTTATCTCCATATATTCATTTTTCAATTTATATTTTCTTAATCAACGACAAGAACTTTACCGACAGCGTTTGCCCGGTTACCTGCTCCATTGACAGCTTCTAACCGGAACACATAAATACCTCGTGCGACTGAATTGCCAGCTCGGTTTTCTAAGTTCCATTTTATGCGTGAGTCATCGCGTTGTCCTGTCGTGATATTCGCATATTTCTGTTTGTAAACCAGATCACCACCCCAATCATAGATATAGAGTGTCATATCAAGGGCTTCGTCTTCCGGTGCGTTTAGGTCAAAAGAAAAGAACGCGACGTCATTTTTTGATTTTCGCAAGGGGTTTGGCCAACCAAAAGTGTTCCCCTTGAAGGAGAATGAAACGGACATCGTATACTCACCGATGTCGTAGACGGTATAGTTTCCTGCTTTGTCAGTGACGCGTAAGTCTAAATCATACTCTCCTGAACGTGTAGGCAAGAAATCTACCGACCAACTACTCCACGGTTGTGCTTGTGCATTGCTATCATCTTCCGCTGGCACGGGTTCTATCTCTTGTCCATCGGGACCAGTACCGACAATTTCTACCAACAGGACACCCGATGCAGGGACAGGCACTTCATTCTCACCTTGTTGTCCCGCGCGGCGTGAACCTTCCGGGTCAACAGCAGTTCCTTCAAATGGAATCGCCTCATCGGTAAATTCAGTCTTACCACCATCGTTTATCACACTACCCGTTGGTTGAGTTGTCTCGTAGAGAAACGCAACAGTAATTGAGGCTTTGGGAGAAAAACCGAGAAGTTCTGAGTCGTTCCCAGTACCTGTTACCGTAACTTGATAGATACCCTCAATATTCAAACCATCAGATTTGAAAACAATTGTATCAATACCGTTCTGTTGGGATGTACCAGAAATCTCTTGTCCATTCGGATTTATGATAGTGATACTTGACTGTGAAAGATTAACACCTAATCCTACATCTGTAATACTCGCTTGAATAACGACACCACCAGAAGTAGAAATCGAACTTGGATAATCTTCAGCATCTATGTCTGTAAGTAGTGGTGCATCATTTATGAGCAAAGTACTGGAGTCTATCACAGGCGGACTTGTATCATAAGTCAGCTCCTTCTCGTAAGTCTCATCACCATTTCCCGCTTTATCTATTGGTGTTATTGTAATCCTATATTCACCATCGGCGGAACCGTTATCTGCAAGCGGCACATTGAGTCTGAAAATAAGGATGCTCTGCTCGGCATCATACGACAGACGTCCAGTGATTTCATCTCTATTAGGTGTAAGTTGATCAAAGGTAAACCACGCGTCATCAAGCTCCTCCCAGTCAATACCTGCCTGGATATCGGTTATTGGAACTCTAATTTCAACGAGAGAATTATTCACCTCCGGTTCAACAACGATCAATTGAATATCGTCTGTTATAAGTTCGGGACCTTGTGTATCATAAGTGAAAGTCATGCTTTGCACTTCACCACTACGACCTGATGCACTGATTGGAGTGAATTCAATCGTATATACACCATCTTCAGAACCATCTGTAGCAAGTGGACGGACTAATTGATAAATCAACTTATCTGTTTCTCGATGCTGTTGTCCATCCACGACTTGACCATCAGCATTCAACAGTCGGACGGTAGAAAGGTGCCGCGCGTCCTCAGTCTGAAGCATGACTTCAATCTGTTCAATTGCTTCGTTTATGTACGCTTCATCTTCTGGTGCAGTGATAGGCACTGTAGAAATTACTGCAGGTAACAGTCTTGACAGCAGAAAACTGCTTTCAAAAACAGACAGGTTTCCATTACCCGCTCTGTCAATAGCTTGCACACGTATGGTATACCTACCATCTGCCACGAGTTGATTCGTGTTGAGTGTCAACTGTGTTCTTCCATTACTGGATACATCCCCTGAAATTTCAACACCGTTCGGGTCAATCAGGGTCACTGTAGTGTTTGACCAATCAATACCACTCTCTCCTTCATCGCTCAGATTCACGACTATCTGTGTCAGGTCTTCAGTCAGCAATTCACCATTAACTGGCACAGTACTCACGAGTGTTGGGGCTTGTGTGTCATATATAATCGGATGTTCAACAGACAACATATTTCCTGCTTTGTCCGTGAAGGCAATGCCAACTGTATATTCACCATCCATACTACCATCAAGCGGTAAGGGTTCATTAAGCGTAAGATAGAGTTGGTCCTGACTGTCATTTGTGAGTTTTGTAGGAATGACAGCACCGCTTTGATTCCGTAAACTAATCTGCTGATCTTCAAGAAGTAGACCTGCTGGTCCTACATCCTGAACCGCAAATTGGAGTTGTGTTAGACTTTCACTCACATAAGAGACAGGTTGACTCAGATTGACAGGAGATGCAGAGGTTATTTCAGGTTCTTGTGTATCTAAAATAAACTCGCGATAAATGGTACTCCCCTCGCGCCCCTCTTTGTCTACAGGCGTTACATACACAGCATATCTTCCATCAGAACTACCATCGGTTGATAATGTGATCGGTTCCCATGCTATAACATCACTGTTATTTGTACCTGTAGAACCAAATACAATTGTGCCACCAAGTGTTGTAACCGTGATATCGGAACCCGTGAGTGGATCAAAGGATAAGCCTGTACCAGCTGGATCAAGTAGATTAGCAACAATCACAAGGTTATCGGCATTGACATAAGCGATGTCGCCGCTGCCAAGTGTTATGGTATCCCCTATTTGAATCGATTCAACGGTCGGCAGGATGAATTCCAAATCAAACGTGTATTCAATCGGACTTGTTGCAGTATTACCAGCAATATCCTGTGGTGTCACAGATAGGATGTATTGACCAATTTCGGTCAGATTTGGGAAACGTATCGTCAGCTCAGAAACCCCATCATCTTCAATTGTGAGCGGTACTGATAGATCGGATGGATCAAGCAATGATACCGCAGTATTAGCAAAGTCTACTCTGGTGGCTTCTGAGAAACTGAGCGTGATAGTACTGATAGATTCTGAAAGTTCTGTAACTTCATTCGCTACCAGATCCTTGGCTGTACCAGCAGTATTGACTTGTACCGAAGATATCTGGGGTATCCTAGAATCATATACCACTGTATACTGAGACGTCTTACGGTTCCCTGCCTTGTCAATCAATGCAACGTTTAACGTATAAGTTCCATCCGCACTTCCATCATTAGCAAAAGGTGTTGAAAGTGTCAGGTATAATTGGTCTGTAAGATCATCATGCGTTATAGTCGCTGGAACAAGTTTATCTGAGGCATCCATCAATGCAGCAACTTGTGATAATAGAACAAAACCAGCAGGTCCCTCATCCTCTATCGTAAGAATGAACTCACTTAAGCCACTACCAATATAAGAAACTGGTGCGTGAAGTGTAATTGGCGAGGCAGCAGTTATACGCGGCGCCTGTGAATCATAAATGAAATTACGATTGACTACAGTGCCAGAACGACCATTCATATCAATAGGTGTAACAGCAACATTGTATTGTCCATCAGCACTACCATCTGTCGCAAATGGGATAGGGATCCAGATTAATTGATTTGAGTCGTTACTGGTTGTTGTTCCTGGAATTTGTAGACCACTGGAGTCCGTCACAACTATAGTAGAACCGTTCTCACCGAACGATAAACCAACACCTAAAGCATCCGTTAATGATGCAATTATTCGAGGCGTGGAATTACTTACATAAATGGTTGAACCAAGCTTGCCATCAATACTAATAGATTGAACTGTTGGCAGCGCAATGTCAAGTCGGAACTGGTATTGATAGACACTCTGTCCAACATTTCCTGCCTTATCCTGAGGTGTAACAGAGATGGTATACAGTCCATTTTCTGTTAAGGCAACAAATCGGACAACATACTTAGAATCGTCACCCTTTTCAAGTGTAACTGCAACCTCTTGTCCGTTTGGTCCTGATAAACTTATCAACGTATTCTCATCGTCAAGGTTCTCGGCATCTGTAAACTCAAGGGTGAAACTACTGAATGAATTTGAGATAATTGGCTCTTCATAAGGCGTTAGTGCTACGTGTGTGTCAGCTACATTGGCATTTACTGAAATAATTTCGGGAACTTGTAAATCCAATCGGAATTGGTAGGTCGCTGAGCTTTGTGCGACCTGACCTAATGTATCTTGGGGTGTGATTGATAATCTATACATACCACTTTGAACTAATGGCACGAATCGAACAACTAACTGAGAACTATCACCCTCTTTCAGCATCACAACTATCGCTTCACCATCTGGCCCTGATAGTGTAACGTTCGTGTTCTCAATGTCTATTCGCTTCACATCCGTAAATCCGATACCGATACTATTCACAGTTTCTGTAATGTCAACGATTTCAAAAGGTGTCAGCGCAATAGTGGCATCGGTCGTTTTGGCAGATACGGAAGTTATTCTGGGAACTTGTAAATCCAGTCGGAATTGGTATATAGTGGCACTCTGTGCGACATTCCCTAATGTATCTTGTGGTGTGATTGATAGACTATACATACCACTTCGCGTCAATGAGACAAACCGAGCAACAATCTCAGAACCATCACCCGCTTCAAGCGTCACAACTAACGCTTCACCATCTGGTCCCGATAGTGTTACGTTTGTATACTCAATGTCAATTCGCTTCACATCCGAAAATCCGATACCGATACTATTGAAAGTTTCTGTAATATCAGTGATCTCAAAAGGCGTCAGCGCAATGGCAGCATCAGTTGTTTTGGCATTTACTGAAGTTATTGCGGGGACCTGTAAATCCAAACGGAATTGATATGTCGTAGCACTCTGTGCGACATTACCCAATCTATCTTGCGGGGTTATGGATAGACTATACATACCACTTCGTGTCAATGAGACAAACCGAGCAACAATCTCAGAACCATCACCCGCTTCCAACGTCACGACTAACGCTTCACCATCCGGTCCTGATAACGCTACGTTTGTCTCCTCAATGTCAATTCGCTTCACATCCGAAAATCCAATCGCAATACTATTCACAGTCCCAGTAATATCAATGATTTCATAAGGTGTCAGTGCAATGGCCGCATCAGTTGTGTTAGCATTTACTGATGTTATTGCGGGAACTTGTAAATCCAGTCGGAATTGGTATGTCGTCGCACTTTGTGCAATATTACCTGATGTATCTTGCGGGGTTATGGATAGGCTATACATACCGCTTCGCGTCAACGAAACAAAACGAGCAACTATTGTCTGGGAACCCTGAGAACCAGCACCCGCTTCAAGCGACACAACTACGACCTCACCATCCGGACCTGATAGTGTAACGTTTGTATTCTCAATATCAATCCGCATCATATCAGAGAACCCAATACCGATACTATTCACAACTTCTGTAATCTCTATGATTTCAAAAGGTGTCAGTACAATAGTGGCATCGGCTGTTTTGGCAGATACTGAAGTTATTGCGGGGACCTGTAAATCCAATCGGAATTGATATGTCGTCGCACTCTGCGCAACATTACCCAATCTATCTTGCGGGATTATGGATAGACTATACATACCACTTCGCGCTAATGGAATAAAACGCGCAACTATCTCAGAACCATCACCCTCCTCAAGCGATACAACTATTCCTTCACCATCCGGTCCTGATAACGCTACGTTTGTATCCTCAATGTCTATTCGCTTCACATCCGAAAATCCAATCGCAATACTATTGACTGTTTCTGTAATCTCTATGATTTCATAAGGTGTCAGGGCAATAGTGGCATCGACTGTTTTGGCAGATACGGAAGTAACTTTGGGAACTTCAAAATCCAGTCGGAATTGGTAGGTCGTGGCACTCTGTGCAACATGACCTAGGGTATCTTGGGGCGTAATTGATAAACTATACATGCCGCTTTGTTCTAATGGTACGAATCGAACAACTATCTGGGAACCATCACCCTCTTCCAACGTCACGACTATGGATTCACCATCTGGTCCCAATAATGTTACGTTCGTATTCTCAATGTCTATCCGCATCACATCGGTAAACCCAACACCGATACTATTCACAACTTCTGTAATCTCTATGATTTCA
>JAJEJA010000022.1 GCA_022828145.1 Candidatus Poribacteria bacterium
GGTTGTATGTGCCACTCAATCCCAACATGCCGGGCGTCGGGGCTAGGGGAATGGCTGGAAGGCTGGAAGGGGTTGTAGAAGAAGCACAATCAAGGATGAATGTGCTACGGTAGTATCAAGATGGATGGAGTAGGGGGAAGGGGAATGGCTGGAAGGCTGGAAGGGGTTGTAGAAGAAGCACAATCAAGGATGAATGTGCTACGGTAGTATCAAGATGGGTGGTGTGGGGAGAAGGTAATGATGGATGAAAGGGGTTGGAGGAAGAAGCACAATATATTGTTGCAACTATACTCGTAATTGGTGTATAATAGTTACAATAGATGTAGTGTATATCAACCAAGTGAGGAGTAGATTATGAGATCCATAAATTTCACCCGTATATTCTGTGTTATGCTTATGGTGTTATTAGGAGTTGGATTTTGCACCGTGAGTATGGCAGAATTGAAGATCCTAAAAGTAGAGATTTCTGATGTCATTAGCGGTTCCGATGCCATTAAGTTAAAGAGATTGTTGTCTCCATGGGCTGATGCGAAAGATATTACTTTCAGTACACCCGTAGACAAAAATGGGAAAAAAAGACTCTTCTCCACCGTCGTTGCGTTAAAACCGAGGAGCGGTGATTCAAAGTATACTGAATCTCACGTCTTTGACGTGTACGATATAATGCGGCAATTGAAGGATTCTCGTTATCGTGGACGGCACGGGATCAGCCAAGTCCGTTTACTTAAAACTGAGGCGACAGTCCGAGGAACGATGTTCGCACATCCGGCTTATGGACGAAGTAATATACGTGATGTCCCCGCATGGGCACGTTGGAGACCCCAGACCTCAGAGATACATCATGCCTTCAGAGCAACAAAGGATGGTCAGAAATTCGTTTTCACACACTCTCCAGAATTCGATCAGTTACGGACTGATCTCGCAAATAGCAATAGGGAAATCGAAATGGAAGGTAAGGTCGTAGGTTTTGATGGTCCCTATCCGATTATGCGTGTGCAAACATATAAATTAGGTCCCCGTGTAAATCGGACTGAAACTCCTAAACGAAGTATACCGATGGAAGGCGAGATACCTGCTGAGAAAGGGCAACCGAAATACGATTATTTAGAATACGATCGATAGACCACAACTTACCGTGGGTATGCTGCCATAGTGTCCCCACGGTTTTTCATTATGACTGGTAACCTCCCGTGTTGAACAGAACGACTTGATCCGAAGTTGTTATTAGGTTGTCTGCTATAAGTTTCCCTAAGGCAGCTACAGTCGCAGCCCCTTCAGGGCACGTCAAGATACCTTCAGTTGTTGGCAAGAGATGCATCGCATCACCAATTGCCTCATCTGTTACAGCAATTGCTGCCCCTCCACTTTTGCGGATAGCCTCTAAAATTAGAAAGTCTCCGATAGCTTGTGGTACACGTAAACCGCTTGCGATAGTTTTCGCGTTTTGCCACGGTTCCGCAGATGATAGACCATTCTTCCACGCCTTCACAATGGGTGCACACCCTTCGGCTTGAACAGAAATAAAACGGGGTCTTTTCTTACCTATCCATCCTAATGCTTCCAATTCAGCAAAACCTTTCCACATACCTACGATACCGGTACCACCACCTGTGGGATAGACTATCACATCTGGCAGTGTCCAACCTAACTGTTCTGCTAGTTCAAACCCCATCGTTTTCTTTCCCTCTACACGATAGGGTTCTTTTAGTGTAGAAACATCAAACCAACCTTTATCTATCTTTTGATCTGCTACAATACGACCAGCATCTGTAATCAATCCATCAATCAGCGTTAAGTTTGCGCCGGCAAGTTGACACGTTTCAATATTGAAGGTAGGTGTGTCATTTGGCATGAAGATATAAGCAGGAATCCCTGCTCTGGCAGCATATACAGACAATGCTGTCGCTGCATTACCTGCTGAGGGAATGGCTAAATTCTTAATCTTTAGTTCTTTCGCTTTGGAAACTGCCATTGTTAAACCCCGTGCCTTAAAACTACCTGTCGGCAAACGGGATTCGTCCTTTATCCAGAGTTCCGGTAATCCGAACTGTTCCCCAAGTTTTTTAGCATGGATCAGTGGTGTCACTGTCTCTCCGAGTGAAACGATATTCGCAGGATCACAAATAGGGAGAAGTTCACTATATCTCCACATGGAATTAGGTCTTGACTTTAGTTGACTCGGCTGCCATGTATCTGTCAATTGCTCAAGTGCGTAACGTGCAAATAGAGGTTTCCCACATGTATAGCAGACATTGTATGCTACATTGTGTGGAAAGGTCTCTTTACAACTACTGCATTCAAGGTGTTTTAGATAATTTTGCATGACTTGATGGTAGTCAAAATGTTGGGTTTCGTTCCTCAACCCAACCTACGTAATTATTTGTTCTGTTTTATCAAATTCATGTTAACCCAGGCAATGAACTTAGGCAAGTAACTTAAGGATAATCGCTTTCATGCTGTGTAGTCGGTTTTCGGATTGTTCGAAAATGACAGAGCGTGGATCATCAAGAATCTCACCTGAGATTTCATAGCCGCGATGTGCCGGTAAGCAGTGCATAATTTTACAATCAATCCCGGCAAGAAGTGTTGGATTCAATTGATACGGCATCATCAATTTAATGCGTCGGTCCCGTTCTTCAGCGAAATCAGGATCCGTGAAGAATTCCATATCTATCCATGTATCCGTATAGACAACATCGTTTTGCGCGATCACTTGCTGTAATTCTAAAGTGTCGTCAATTTTATCCGTTGAAACAGCTTTGTAACAACCCTTCTGTGCAGCTTCATTCCACAGTTCTTCATCTACTGCAGCAGGATTCTTTTCTGGTGCGATGACAGTAACTTCTAAACCGACCTTCATTCCAGCAGAAATCAGGGAATTGCACACATTGTTATGTATTCCGATAAAACAGACTTTGACACCTTCCAATCTTCCGAAATGTTCCTGTATTGTCATCAGATCACCGAGAGCTTGTGTTGGATGGTATCTATCACAACAACCGTTTATGACAGGAACAGTTGCGGTTTCTCCGGAGATAGATATGTCTTCGTGTTTCAAGAAACGCGCTAAAATTACATCTACATAAGCAGATAGCACGCGGATCTCATCCTTCAGGTCTGCTAAACCGAAGTTCGTCGTCCGCCAGTCCAGATAGTGTGCATGGCCACCCAGCTGGACGATCCCGATCTCTCCTGCACATCGTGTTCGTGTAGAGGTCTTTTGGAATAGTAATGCAAGACTGAGTCCAGTTGCAGCGTGCCTGTATTTTTCAGGATGGTTTTTGATCTTAATGCAATTTTCTACAGTTTCAAGTATCTCCGTTTCTGACCAATTTTTTAATGTAATTAAGTGCATAATTACCTCCACTACGGTTTTATTCGCTGAATAGACTTAGGCTTAATAAAAGAAATCGTAATTATAACAGGGAATTCACGAGTTGTCAAATTTTTCAGTATATCTGAATCGTGGGATCATTTTTTTTATAACAGAAACTGCATCGTTAAAAACAGGTAGCGACTACAAAATTCTCCCATAAGTACGGTAATGATTGCAATGAAGAGGAAACCTGTTGCTGCTCGGGTTGCGCCAACTTCATCCAGGGCAACAGATTTTGGACGTAAACAATCCCAAGTGATGAGATAAAGAATTAATGTTCCAACAAATCCAAGACCAACGCGAATAAAAAAGATGAGCTCTTTATGAAAGGTAAAGGGGTCTACGTTTTCTACTTGCGATCTAAAGAACAGGTTTAGACAGAATAACCCGATCAATACTATCAGCGTACCGAGCAGAACGGTGTTAAACCGTCTTAGATAATGGACAGGTAATTCAGGTGTTACCAGATACCAATGTCCAAACCACATGCCTGTATGCACAGTGCCGAGCAGAACAGCTGCAACTATGAATTGTGCAGGTATAAGGAATGTCGCACCGGGAATTTGTACTATTTCTATGTATGCAATAGCACTATAGATAAGCCAAAATGTACCACAGAGAATCCCACCATAGAACAGTATAAGTGTGACGAAAGATGATTTAAACCACCAACTGAGTGTATAGAGAAGTAGTAAACAGACAAAACCGATGACCAATACGGATTCTGTGTCTTGCCAGAAACCGAAAAAGTTGAGAAAAGTGATGGCTTGGTCATGCAAATATAGATTCGCGCAACGTGCTAACCCACTCACCAATAGGTATATACCTCCCATCAGGCGATAAAAGTTAGCACTAACCAAGCCTTTGGGTATGAGTAGCATTACAGCCATACCGCCCACAGCAAGTTGACTGAATACCAGATAGAATATTTTCACGGAACAGAAACCAAATGAACCCCATAATTTATGTTAGGTGCGATAAGGATATCGCACCTAACAGTATGGGTAAAACCGTTTTACCAATTTACTGACTTAATCTGCTTCATGACCTGATGGGCATGATACATGCTATACAATTTCGACGACTGCGCCGATGGCTTCAAGTTGTTCTTTAATCTTCTCAGCCTCTTCCTTGCTGACACCCTCTTGAATGGCAACAGGTGCTGATTCAACTTTCTCTTTTGCTTCCTTCAAACCGAGACCTGTAATAGACCGTACTTCCTTAATAACAGGGATCTTCTGTCCACCGATTTCTTTGAGTTGGACATCAAATTCGGTTTGTTCAGCTGCTTCGGCTTCTTCAGCTTCTGCCCCACCAGCAGCGGGTACTGCTCCTGGTATTGCCATCGCTGGCATTGCGGATGCACTGACACCGAATTTATCTTCCAGTGCAGTTACTAATTCAGACAATTCCAACACTGTCATTTCGCTGATTTCATCAATCATTTTTGCTATATCTGCCATTGTTCATTCCTCTCTTAAATAAAATTTGTTATGCCTGTTCGGCATTTTTCTTTTGTTCGGATATCTGTGTTAACACAGATGTAACTTGACCTATTGTATTACTGAGTACGTTAACGAATCGCGTCATTGGTGATCCGTTATTCAATACATTGACGAGTCCATAGAGTGGTGCGCCGATACCGCCGATAGCCTGGGCAATAAGCACCTCTTTTGAAGGCATATCTTGGAGTGCTTTAACTCCGCTCTCATCAACGACCTTATCTCCAAGAACGCCTGCTTTAATTTTTAAACTTTCATGTTCTTCACTGAATTCAAAAAGGATTTTACTTGACGCTGCGGGATCGTCGCTTGCTGCCAGCGCAGTATTTCCCTTAAGATAAGGTGTAAGTCCTTCTATCTCTCTCTCTTGTGCAACCACGTTTATCAATGTATTCTTGTAGACTTTGTATTTTATGTTGGCATCCCGTAATTGCTGACGTAAAACATTCACCTCAGCAACAGAGAGACCTTGAAAGTCTGCCAATAGAATAACATTTGAATTATTGAATAGTTCACGAATTTCTTCTGCTTGTTGAAGGTTCGCTTCATTCGGCATATTTAAACTCCTTTCACATTTTGACTCCGCAACCCAGAAATAGAAAAACCCCCAGAGACCTGGAGGCTTACCCACTTCGGTAGTAAAAAGATTAATTTCATTCTGAGAATGAATACATCTTCTTACGATATCCGAGTCTCGGTAGGTAATTAAGCCTACGGCTCCTACTTTCTTCAACTCAATTCTGTTTTGTGCTATTTTCGTTTTGTTCCTTTTAGTTTGACGGCACACGGAGAGTGCCTAATACTTTTAAGAACGGCACACGGCGTGTGCCTACTACTATTAAGAGTATGTCTGATCTTATAGGAATTCTTGTGGGTCAATTCGGATTCCGACACCCATTGTTGAAGAGATGGCAACACTCCGAATATATCTCCCTTTTGTTGATGCTGGTCGTGCTTTCACGAGTGCATCCATGACAGTATTGAGGTTTTCCTTTATTTGGTTTTCTTCAAACGAGGTTTTTCCTATTGGTACATGCACGATACCCGAAGTTCTTTCCACTCGGTATTCTATCTGTCCCGCTTTGATGTTCTGCAGTGTATCAGCGATGTCCATCGTTACAGTTCCCGCCTTCGGATTCGGCATTAATCCGCGTGGGCCTAAAATCCGTCCTAACTTCGGCATAATACCTCGCATAAGGTCTGGCGTAGCGATAGTAGCATCAAATTCAAGCCATCCATCAACGATTTTGTCAACCAGATCATCTGAACCGACGATGTCTGCACCTGCTTCTTCTGCCTCGGTTGCTTTTTCACCTTCGGCAAATACAGCGACACGGACAGACTTCCCAGTACCGTGAGGGAGTGAAACTGTACCACGGATATTCTGTTCAGCAATACGTGCATCTATACCGAGACGAGAAGCTAAATCAATAGTTTCATCAAACTTTGCAGTAGAAGTCTGTTTTAGGAGTGAGACAGCTTCGTCCACAGTGTAAAAACTCATCCTGTCCACGTGCTGTTGAATATCGTTATAACGTTTACCTTTTTTCGCCATTTTCTTCTCCAAAAAATATCATAATTGCAACAGAGATAACACCATGACAGAATTAGTCAATTGTTAATCCCATACTCCGTGCGGTACCTTCAATCATCCGGACAGCTGCTTCTATATCATTCGTATTCAGGTCGGGTAATTTCGTTTCAGCGATCTCCCGGATCTGATTAGATGTTACAGCTGCAACCTTATTGCGATTAGGTTCTCCAGACCCCTTTGCGATTTTCGCTGCAGATTTAAGCAAGACCGCCGCTGGGGGAGATTTGACTGTGAATGTAAAAGACCTATCACTATAGCAGGTGATGATCGTGGTAACAACCATGCCGCTCTGTTGCTGTGTTTGTGCATTGAACGATTTAATGAATTCCTGCAGGTTAATCATGTAAGGTGCAAGACTTGGACCCACAGGGGGTTGTGGGGTTGCTTGTCCAGAGACCAACTGCAACTTAACTTCACCTGCGACTTGTTTAGCCATTTTGTTTTTTCTCCGTATCATTCAAGATGTTAGAGTCTCTCAACACCCATGAATCCTAATTCAAGAGGTGTTGAACGTCCAAAGATTGTAATAGACAGACTTAATCGTTGCCGTTGTGTATCTATGCCGAGGATTTCAGCGGTAAATGAACTGAATGGACCTTCAATAACCCGTACTTTGTCGCCGATAGAAAAAGTGATTTCTGGTACAGGTGCTTCCTCTTCAACGGTTGATGTAGCCAACATGCGTTCTACATCTTCATTGCTTAACGGGATAGGATTCGCGTTTCCCAAGAAATTCATGACTCCTGGTGTCTCTTGAACAAATGCCCAACTTTTCCTTCCTATCTCATTATCTGCATGGGGACCTAACTGATGCTGAGCGTTAATAAGAACATATCCTGGATATGTAGGAGCAGTTCTGACCTTCCGTTTTCCATCTTCATTTTTTACGGTGGTAGACATAGGTACGTTTACGCCTAAGATTTCATCACGTATTTCTCTATCACTATCTGATTTAGACGTAAGTCGTCTCTCAAGATTCAACTGTATTTTCTTTTCATGTCCAGTATACACCTGAACAATATACCAATAACCTGTCATGACCAATTCCCATTACAGTGATACTACCCACTACCTAAAGGTAGGGGCTTCGGTTGAAAAGTCAACATCTTTTTCATGAACGCTGTCGGTCTCCGTCTACATCCCACAAGCTAAAGCCTGGGGATTTGACGGGAAGTGTTAACGCTATCGTAGGAAGATGTTTCTCAGAAATGACATCCCAAACCCTTTAAGTCCATCTTGATTGAGTAGATAGTTGTTGGCAATGACAACAACAAGGGGGAGAAGAGCAATTCCAGTTGCAAATAATCGCCTATTTTCTAATCCTTTACCGAGAAAAAAGACACCAATTGGGATTAAAACCAGAAACAATTCCGTGGGCCAATCCCATTTAGGACTTGCGGTATTTCCATCAACTAACCAGATGAAGACACCTAACATTGCACTTGCGATGAGAACGACGATTGTGCTACCGCGCACCTGTTCCCAGTCCGGTTTTGAAACTTTTTGCCATTCTAATAGAATATTCTGAATATAAGTTTTTATTTTTGCTATCATATTTCAAGGCAGGCCAGGAGGGATTCGAACCCCCAACATCCGGTTTTGGAGACCGGCGCTCTACCAGTTCGAGCTACTGGCCTGTGTACATATAGGGTTGCGTATACAAATAATTGTACAGGCATCTACTATAATTTAACGAGTCTCCTTATGGAGTGTGTGTTTGCGACAGAAACGACAGTATTTTTTTCGTTCATACCTATCTTGTTGTGTCCGTCGGTTACGTGTGGTTACATAATTACGTTGTTTGCAGTCATCACATGCTAATGTCACAATATCTCTTGGCATAATTTTTTACCTTCGTATCTATTTTGTGGAGCCGACGACCGGAATTGAACCGGTGACCTCGTCCTTACCAAGGACGCGCTCTACCGACTGAGCTACGCCGGCAAGAATTAACTTTACACAAGCTGGCAACTTTTCACAAGCGGGAGACGGGATTCGAACCCGCGACGCATGGCTTGGAAGGCCAATGCTCTACCAGCTGAGCTACTCCCGCGCAAAAAAGATGGGGGCGGACGGATTCGAACCGCCGTAGGCGTAGCCAACAGATTTACAGTCTGCCCTTTTTGACCGCTCAAGCACACCCCCAGCATGGAAGCTGACGAGAGGAATCGAACCTCCAACCTAGTGATTACAAATCACTTGCTCTACCATTGAGCCACGTCAGCATCAAACAGTTCCTCCCTACTCCTAAACTTCATCCGAATCATCCGAATCATCAATATCAGTTTCAGTCTCACTATCTTCAATAGGTCGTGCTCCGAAGATTTCAGCTATCTGGTCAGCTGTTTCTACGACATCGTACCCTTCAGATTCAGAAGCAAAGTCAGCTTCAATCTCAAATTCCGGAGCGTTGGGATCAAGTATTCTATATGACAAGTTACCCGCTTGTAATTCTTCGGTAGCGACAGAAACAGGTTTCGGTTTTTTAGACAAACCAGCCCCCAGGAGTTCATCATTCAATGAACGCGCACGTTTCGCAATGACATTAACTGCCAAATACTTATTCGGAACATGTTTAACTAAGTCCTCAAGGTAGACAATTGCCACAATATTCACTCCTCTTATACAAGACTAACGCTATATATTATACTGAAAACCTACCAAGAAGTCAAATTAAATTTTGACATGTCCCTGCTAAAATGGTAAAATATCATGTAAAGAGAATCAGAAATATAGAAGGTAACGTGGGTTTGATAAATCAGAACAAATAACTTACGTAGGTTGGGTTGAGGCACGAAACCCAAAAATTTTACCCAATATATAGCAATAACAGTTGGGTTTAGTTCCGCAACCCAAACAACAAAGCAAAT
>JAJEJA010000073.1 GCA_022828145.1 Candidatus Poribacteria bacterium
ACCCATAGGTGTAAAGTTAAGAACTTTTCGATGTCTGAAACCCTCTTCAGTCCCGTAGGGACGCTATGTTTATAGTTAAACGTTATACAGACCCTCTTTAGTCCCGTAGGGACGATATGTGTAGTTGCTCATCCTGATATAAACATATCGTCCCTACGGGACTGAAGATACCGTGGATAAACGCGATCTATAAACATATCGTCCCTACGGGACTGAAGACACATCAATAATAAATTCATTTTCTTAAATTGACGCATAAGGTGGTTGCAGAAAGAAGCACAATCAAGGATGAATGTGCTACGGTGAAGTATTACATTTTTGGCTACAACAGGCACAATCTAACAGAATGTGCTACAAAGAAGCACAAGCTAACAGAATGTCTCTTATTGGTGAAGGGAAAACCTTTACGCGTCCGTTTAGGTACATAGCACTCCGCTGGAGTGCAGTCCGTTGACAATCCTTTTTCTATAGACATATTGCTCCGCTGGAGCAAGTGTACTGCCATCGGAATTTAGACCCTACCTTAGACAAGATTGTGATATAATTACAATCTAACAGTAGTAAGATTGAATTTTTCGCTTGCATTGCAACAGAAAATAATCTAAATTATGGCATCTTAACAATTATATTTCCGAACAAGGAGATTGCTATATGGCAGTACGAGTAGGTATTATTGGTACAGGTGGCATTTCACGTGCACACCGGAGTACTTATGAGAAAGTTGGCGGTTTTGAGATTGTTGCCGTGTGCGACATTATCAAGAGTAAAGCAAACCAAGCCGCTGAAGAGTGGGGTGTCCCAAAAGAAAACGCTTTCTCAAGTTACAATAAGATGCTTGAGATGGATGAACTTGATGCTGTGAGTGTCACTACTTACAATCAGGGACATCGACGACCGACGGTTGCTGCATTGAACGCTGGTAAGCATGTCCTCTGCGAAAAACCGATGGCAGCGACGCTTCCTGATGCCACTGCGATGGTACGCGCTGCAAAGGCAACAGGTAAAATCTTACAAATCGGTCTTAATCCCACTTTTAGTCCGAGGCTTCAATTTGCAAGAAAGTTATATGACGAAGGGTTACTCGGTGATATCTATTACTCTGAATCCGCAGGGTGCAGACGGCGCGGTAATCCGGGACATACATTCATCTATAAAAAGACAGCTGGTGCAGGGGCAACTGTTGATATCGGTGTCTACAACATGCATAGATCGCTGTTTGCGATGGGTTATCCGAAACCGGTTCGTGTCTCTGCTATAACCCAAGACTACATATCCATGCAGGACCCGAGGTTCCAAGGCAAGATGGATGTTGAAGAGTTCAGTGCGGCATGGGTCCGATTTGACAATGGTGGTGTCATGGTATTTAAGATCTCTTGGGCAGTGCATGCGGACTCACTTGGTGGCAATTTTCATCTCGGCACAAAAGCTGGGATTTCATTGGACGGACCGGTTGTTTTCGCTGATGCTTATGCAGGTGATCTGAAGAAATTTGTTGAATCAGAGGGATTAACAGCGGAACCGAACCCACCTGATGGTATGACGACTATACGTTTCTCCGGTTTTCCAAATGAGGACAACTGGGCAGCACAGATGATTGCATTCCGTGAAGCCATCAAAGTAGATGCACCGTCACCGATACCACCAGAGGGTGTACTTCTTACAAATGTGATAATGGATGGTATCTTTCGTTCCCATGAAACTAAGAAAGAGGTAGCAGTTAAAGTACCTGAAATTTAAAGGAAATTGTATTTCAAAAGGCGGGGATTTTATTCTTCGCCTTTTATTTGTTAGTGAGGTGGTGTTTCGTAGCACAATCAAGGATGAATGTGCTACAGCCTGATAAGTTCGTATTCTAAGCATAATGCTTTTTTTGGTGATGAGGGTTGTGTAGCACAATCAAGGATGAATGTGCTACAGCTGGATAGTGATAAAGAACAGGTACAGATTTTAGTATAAAACAGGTGGTGTACTGTTTTAAGTACACCACCTGTTTTTTGTTGCTTGATTACACCTTCATATTGAGGTGTGCTATTCAAAATATGCGGCGTTTATCTCTATGAAATGCTCCCATTCTTCTGGGACATCCTCTTCCATGAAGATTGCCTCAACGGGACATTCGGGTTCACATACGCCACAATCGATGCATTCTTCGGGATCAATGTAGAGCATTTCAACCTCTTCAAATTCCTCTTCTGCATCTGTTGGATGGGGATGTATGCAATCGACAGGACAGACATCAACACAAGAGCTGTCTTTTTCGTCGATGCAAGGTTCGCAAATTACATAAGTCATAATAGAATCTCCTTTATATTAAATTATATCAAACAATTTATCAACTTATACGCCGTTTTTCTGTTTTTTGTAATAATCAGCGTTTATTTCAATGTAATGTTCCCATTCTTCAGGGACATCGTCTTCAAAAAAGATTGCTTCAACGGGACATTCAAGTTCACATACGCCACATTCAATGCATGTATCTGGATCAATGTAGAGTTGATCTACTTTGTTGTATTCATCAGATTCATCAAACGGATTTGGACGAATGGATTCACATGGACATATATCAACACACTTACTATCTTTTACATCAACACACGGTTCACAGATGACGTAGGTCATTTTCTTCTCCTATTATTATATCCTATTTCCGTAAAATGTCAAATATTGTTTTATTCTTGAAAATAGTCAGCGTTTATTTGTATGAAATGTTCCCACTCTTCAGGAACTTCTTCTTCAACGAAAATAGCCTCAACGGGACATGCTGGCTCACATATAGCACAATCAATACACTCCTCTGGGTCAATGTAGAGTTGTTCTTCTTCATCAAATTTATCGGGGTTATTGGGGTCATCACGCATTGGATGTATACATTCCACGGGACAGATCTCAGCACATGCGTGGTCTTTAACATCAATGCAAGGTTCGCAAATTACATACGTCATTTTGTTTTCTCCTCTCCTATTATTTTTTACTGCTTTAGGCATAAGGATATGCTCGGTCATTTAATAGACTTGCTTCATTCCAATTCATTTCGCTTGTCCATTCAGGTTTTTTGCCTTCAATCTCTCCCATACCGTAACCAAGCACGCGATAGTTGATACCTGTCATCACCGTGAGACGGAATGCCAATTCTTCAGCTTCAGAAATGTGCACCTCTATTTCAGGTTCCTTTACTAACTCAAACCCCTGATGCAGTAGTCTTACCTGTAGTCCGTGCTTTTCTATTTCTGATTGTAATCGTTGTGCTGCTTGTTGTACCAGCGAAAAGTCTACATCAATGTAACTTACCTCTTGATAGAGTCTAAACCCGCCGTGCCGAATGTATGCTTTTATTTCAAATTCTTCAGGTATAGAATCTTGTGGCATTTCTTTTATTACGGTTTCTAATTCTATCATATCGTCTGTCTGGTAGTCTGATGGATCATCTGGAAGAATTATTACCTTTATACCTGCGTGATAGACTTCAAATGGTAGTTCTTGTTCCGTAATTAGAGATTGAAATACCTCTTTTACTTCTACCACTCGGTGCGTGGCTATCGTGAGTTTTTCAATCTTATTGTGTATTTCAGATAACGTGCTTCTGTGAGTAATCGTCCAGTTTCCGGTTATCGAGTTTTTGTTCAGATATGCATCTAATGCAGCTTCACCTTGCCAGTGCTTTAATATTGTTTCTTTATACTGCTTTGCTTTCTTTTCAGGTCCATGCACTAACTGACTATGCTGCTTTGCTGTTAGTTCAGTACCTTCCGCTAACTGCTTTAACTGTTTTTCTGTTGGTTTAGTACTTTCCACTATCAAGAGTGTGCCACCGTCAACCACGTCAACCGGTATTGCCAGTTCCTGAATTATGGATCTTAGTATTTCACTTACTTCAATAGGTTTCACGGTTTTTCCTCCTTTACTGTCTGTGTTGCGGGGTGTTTTCCATGTTTATGCTGAAACTTACCAGTGTCGGTGTCTATAACGCCAACACGAAATGCGGATATTTGCGCTGTTGCATTCGGTAATATTTAGTACATCTTTCCCTGAAACTGCTGTGAAATTGTAGGTGTCCATCACATAGTTGATATTTAGGGTTTCATCTATCAACTTTGTAATCTGTTTGACATGTGCAAGCGGTAAGGTCTTTTCAGACTCGTTTTCTAATTTGAAACCTCTATGTAGCAGTTTCGCCTTTGTCTGCTTTTCCTTTAGTACCATTTCAAAACGATCTGCTATACCTTCAAGCTGAGATGTGCTAATTTCTCCGTCTGTCGTTTTCTCTATACGGAATCCTCCGTGCAGGATTTTTATTGGGTAACGTGATGTGTCTCCTTCATGCAATGTGACCAGTCTGAAACCGTAATCTGTGTACTTGATAGCCATTTCGTTATGAATAATAACAGATTCAAGGAGAGGAACAATTTTGAAATAATCCAAAAATTCATCTAACGGGGTGTTTGCATCGGTTTTCGTATAGAATTTCATAATGGAACCTTCTCCGGGGGGTTGTGTATGGATTTTACCGTCTGAGTTCCATTGATGTATTACATCTTTTATACGTGTCTCAGTTGTATAGTCTTTTCCATCTGATTTCTCGTTTGGTAAGAAGTCAACGATGTTAATGGGTAGTTTCAGTTCTGCGATTACGGTTATGAGTAATTCTTTGACCTCTTGCGGTGTCATTTGTGTTCTCCTTTTAGAGAGTAAGAATGCAAAACGGTTGAAAAGGTTACATCTATCTGTGATATTCTTTGTTAGTCTGTCTGTATATTTTCTTCTTTACGAAATATGTTATCAAATTCTCCGGGATATTCTGCTTTCATCCAATTGCGAATTCTCTTTTTTGCTCGATGGAACCGCACCTTCGTTGCTGACAGTGCAATGTTCAGTGCATCAGCGATTTCATCCAGAGGCATTTTCGGGTTTGTCAGTTTCATATCAAATACCTCTTGTTCAGACTTCGGTAGCCGTTGTGCTAATGCATGGACAATCTCTATCTGTTCTTTTGCGATAATACGGTAAATGGGAGAGCGGTGTTCAAGGTCTACCAGATACGCTTCAGGATTTCCTTCAATTGAAGTGATTTCAAGCTTCGTTTCGATGTGTCGGAAGTGCGCTGCCACAAGTTGATGTGCAATACTAAACAACCAACTTGAAAAACTCTTAGGATTACGTAGTGAACTGAGATTCTGATGGACTTTAATAAATGTCTCTTGTACTAAGTCTTGTGCGGTTTCCCAGTTGTCAACACGTCTATAAAAGAAGCTGAGGAGAGGACCTTCGTAACGGTGATAGAGGATTTCGAATGTACCATCATCGGTATTGTCTAAATTGTTAGTTATGTAATCTTCGTCATGGATTTTATCCATTTCTATCACCGTTTTTTGAGTTGCTCAATAAGATTATGCTACCTTTTGTTATGTAAGAATGTAATTTCGTTGAAAAGGTTACATAATTGGGACTCAATAATAACAATTCTGGAAAGTTCCTACCCAAGAGGCGGGGTAAACATTTTTCTATAAACATATCGTCCCTACCAAATCAACGCCAAATGCGCGTTTGGCATTTGTCGGGACTGAAGAAAGGCGGGGTAAACATTTTTCTATAAACATACCGGTCCTACCAAATCAACGCCAAATGCGCTTGGGCGAATACGCGTTTGGTATTCGCCATGATTTGGCGAGACTGAATATCGGTAAATGTTTGGAGACTAACACATTTATTTTACGACTTATTCCGTTGGTTTGCGTGGCGGTCTTTCGTCAACGGGTGCTTCTTCTTTACTTATGATTTCAACAAGCCGATACGCATACCGTCCTACGTCCTGAATTCCTTCTGGTCGTTCATGAAGACTGACTTTTAGGGTGTAGATGTATCCCTCCTCATATTCAAGACCTTGTATAGCCTCATAGAAGAAATGCCATGCCTCTGCTTCCTCGTTGTATTCAAGGTAGCATTCCTGTGGATGCGCTCCAATACATTCTGTTCTATAGGGACCTATAATGAGTATTTCAGTATGGTCTTCCTCATCTCGGTCACATCCAATGGTTAGGGATAGGAGGATGAGTGTGATTATAGGGATTTTTTTAATTGCATTTTGCATTGTTATTCTCCACTTAGGAAATTCCGAATTACATAATCCAGAATCCCGCCGTGCTTATAGTATTCTACTTCTACGGGTGAATCAATACGGATGCGTAATTCAGTTATGAGTGTGTCCCCGTTTTGTCTGACGATTTTCATGTTTGCGATTTGTCCCGGTTGCAGGTTGTCTGCAAATCCTGTGATGCTGATAATCTCGCTTCCGTCAAGGTTTAAGGATTGTACGTTTTCTCCATCCATAAACTGAAGCGGTAAAATCCCCATCCCGATTAGATTACTGCGGTGTATCCGTTCATAACTTTCTACAACGACTGCCTCCACGCCGAGGAGTTTCGGTCCCTTTGCTGCCCAATCTCGTGAACTTCCCATACCGTAGTCTTGACCCGCAAAGAGGACTGTCGGAATACCATTCTCTTGGTAGTGGTTTGCTGCTTCATAGATTGTCGTCTGTGTTTCCTGTGGATAGAGCATAGTGTATCCGCCTTCAACATCAGGTGTTATCAGGTTACGGACACGTCGGTTTGCAAAGGTTCCACGGCTCATGACTCGGTCATTGCCGCGTCTTGCGCCGTAGGTATTGAAATCACGAACCTCAACCCCGCGTTCCTGTAGATAGCTGCCAGTAGGACTCAAGGCAGCAATTGCGCCTGCAGGTGAGATATGGTCTGTCGTGACAGAATCTCCAAAAATCCCGAGTATACGGGCATCAAAAATATCTGATATCGGTGCAGGTTCCCGTGAAAAACCTTCAAAGAAGGGAGGGTGCTGTATATAGGTGCTTCTTTCGTTCCAAGGATAAAGGATACCTGTTGCTCCTGCAAGTTCTTCCCATTCGGGTGCTTGATTGCCGATGGATTCATACATCTCTTTGAATGTGCTTCGGTTTACAGCAGTGGCGATCATTTCGGCGATCTCTTGACGTGTGGGCCATATATCCTTGAGGAAAACACCCTCTCCTGCATCACTGTATCCGATAGGTTCTGTAGCCAGATCAATATCGATTCGTCCTGCAAGACCAAACGCGACAACGAGTGGGGGTGACATCAGAAAATTGGCTTTGATCTCAGGATGCACACGCGCTTCAAAGTTTCTGTTTCCACTCAAGACGCTTGCGGTTACAAGGTTTTCAGCGTCAATCGCATCCTGAACGACTTCATTGAGGGGACCGCTATTACCAATACAGGTCGTGCAGCCATACCCTACGACGTTATATCCGATTTTATTTAAATAAGGTAGTAAACCGGTGTTCCGTAGATATTCAGTTACAACGCGCGAACCGGGGGCTAAACTCGTTTTTACATAGTCAGGAACACGTAAACCTTTTTCTACTGCTTTTTTTGCAAGCAATCCTGCCCCGATCATCACTGATGGATTGCTTGTATTGGTGCAACTGGTAATGGCAGATATGACGACAGAACCGTGTTTAACTGTTCCTTTACTTGCTATTTCTGTTACTCCAAATCCATCATCTGTAATGGGTCGTGTCAGCAGGTCATTAAAGGTTTCTTTAACATCTGACAACGGAATTCGGTCTTGTGGACGTTTTGGTCCTGCTATACTCGGTTCAATTTCACTCAGATCAATTTCTAACACATCAGAGTATTCTACATCACCGAGGTGCGGTATCCCGAATAGGCCTTGTGCTTTAAGATAGCTCTCTACGAAATCCACATGTGTTTCATCACGACCTGTGAGTCTGAGATAGTGCATCGTTTCAGCGTCTGGCGGGAAGAATCCTATCGTTGCCCCGTATTCAGGACACATGTTGGATATTGTTGCGCGATCTGGCAATGCGAGTGCTTCAACACCTTGACCGAAGAATTCAACAAATTTTCCGACGACTGATGCTTCTCTAAGTTGTTGTGTTACTGTTAATACGAGGTCGGTCGCTGTTACACCGTCTTGTAGTTTTCCTTTCATGTGAACACCGAGCACTTCAGGTGTTAGTATGTATACCGGTTGTCCCAACATTGCTGCTTCAGCTTCAATTCCGCCAACCCCCCATCCGACGATACCTAAGCCGTTAATCATCGTGGTATGAGAATCTGTTCCGACGAGTGTATCAGGATATGCTACTACGTCTTCTACCATGACGACCTGAGCAAGATACTCAAGATTCACCTGATGCACAATTCCGATTGATGGTGGAATGATATTGAATTTTTCAAAAGCCTGTTGTCCCCACTTTAGAAACTCATATCGTTCTTTGTTGCGTTCAAATTCTTTTTGTGTGTTGAACTGAAAAGCATTTTCTGTTCCGTAAGCATCAACTTGAATTGAGTGGTCTATGACTAAATCAACAGGGACAAGCGGTTCGATCATGCTGGGATCGCCACCGAGTTTGTCTACAGCAGAGCGCATTGCAGCGATATCAACGACAAGTGGAACTCCTGTGAAATCTTGTGCGACGACACGAGCAGGTTTGAACGGTATTTCGGCAGATTTTGGATTCTTGGCATCCCAATTTGCTAAGTTAATGATATCTTGTTCGGTGATCTGATGTTCATCATAATTCCGTAGTAATGATTCAAGTAGTATACGAATACTTACAGGTAAGGTCTCTATTGAAACGTTGCATGCTTCACTTAATGTAGGTAGTGAATAGTAGACGCAATCAGAAACGTCGTTTTTTAAGTTCTTGCGGGTATTGAATAGATTGTGAGAAGGATGGGACATTTACAAACTCCTATAATGATTTGTTTTAATGTCATTTTATCACAGGAACCGTTTAAATTCAATTCATTTGAAGGATGGAAGAGGGGAGGGTGGAAGAGGGGAGTGGAAGGGTGGAAGAGGGGAGTGGAAGGATGGAAGAAAGGAAGGAGGGAAGAGGGGAGGATGGAGTAGGTTCTTGGTGGATTGAGTGTTTGTGATTAGGGTTAATGTTTTTATTTTTTGTTAGAATCGCGGAAGTTGCGGAGAACATGCCAGTTAACATAGCTGGCGCGGAAGTGTGTTTTAGGGACTTCAAGGTATTTTCATGACTATCAGGGGCTCTGTAAGCTACGGAGAGGTATATAATGGAGGATGTATGTTGTAGAAGATGCACAATCTAACAGAATGTGATACGAAGAGAAGCACAATCAGGGATGAATGTGCTACAAAGAAATGCACATTCTGTTAGATTGCTGAGAAATATAAGATGTAAGAATGTTTTAATAGCGTGACTTTAGATGTCCCCAAATGGTTGGGAGTTTGTTTGCGGGTTCAACAGCAGTTGCTTCTGAGGTTAGGAGTTTTGCATCTCCTAAACATGAGTGGTCACAACCTAAACCGTCGCCGCCATCTCCCATTACGATTGTGAGTTCTTGTGCGTTTGCAGGAATTTCAAACTCAACTTTTAAGGGGTCAACGTTTTCACCATCTAAACTTCCTGTTAAGGTATCCGTTTCAACTATTACATTGCCATCAACAGAAAAGGTGAAATGACTGCTGCCACCATGTCCACAACCGCCAGGGTCTTTTTCATCTGACATGCCAGCATAAGCTTCAAAGTGTGTATAATCTGCACCTGTTAGGTCGTAGACAAAAGTTCCAACTGAGTGTGCGCCGAAACCGCGTTCAAAGTAAGTTCCACCAATGACGATATGGTTTCGTGTTGTTGCCCCTTCACCGATTGTAACGTTGTCAAAGTTCAACGGACCACCCCAACCTGTCCATTGACCTGCATCGTTTTTTGGAATTAGTCCACATCCATTTGGGTTGGGTTGAGTTCCTCCGACTAGAGCGAGGTAGACAACACCTGCACGGGTATCCTCTTCAACGACCATATCGTAATCGTTTGGGGTTGCGACATCTTCGGAAGACACCTCTGATATTGCCACAGCACCAGGTCCATCCAAGTTAGTGCAATCATTTTTATCAGCATAGACACTAAAGATTAAAGCCGCAATTAGTGTTAGACATAAAGCAGAAATATAACTAAGTTTCATTGTTATAAACCTCCATTTGAGATAAAAAAACATTTTAATTGACGTAACATAACGTGAGTTTGATAATTAAATCAATATGCGTTGTAGGTCGGGTAGAGGCACGAAACCCGACATGTATTGCTCTATAATGGATCAAGATGTTGGGTTTCGTGCCTCAACCCAACCTACGTAAGTTATTTGTTCTGATTTATCAAACTCACGTTAACATATACAATAAGCTGCTCTTCACAAAAATTAATAACTCTCTTTCAGATGTCCCCATATTGTTGGGAGTTTGTTTGCGGGTTCCACTGCCAGTGCTTGTGCGGTTAGGAGTTTTGCATCCCCAATTGTTGAATGGTCGCAACCGACGCCATCGCCGCCATCCCCCATTACAATCGTGAGTTCTTTAGCACCTGTAGGGATATCAAATTCCACCTTTACTGCATCTATATTTTCGTTATTCTCGGACCCTGTAAGTCTTTCAGATTTAAATGCCTCTTTTCCATCAATTGAGAAGGTAAAATCACTACTTCCTCCATGGTTGCATCCGGTTGGGTCTTTTTCATCTGACATACCGACATAAGCTTCAAATCTTCGGTAATTATCCCCAGATAAATCGTAAACCAGTGTTGCTATAGCATGTGCACCGATTCCACGTTCAAAATAGGTGCCGCCGATTACGATATGGTTTCGCGTAGTTGCCCCTTCACCGATGGTGACGTTATCAAAGTTAAGAGGACCTCCCCATCCTGTCCATTGGCTGGCATCATTCTTGGGAATAAGTCCACAAGCGTTCGGAGTCGGTTGACTCCCGCCGATCAAGGCGAGATAGATAACACCTTTACGGTCGTCCTCTTCAACGACTTCATCGTAATCATTCGCTGTGCCGACACTTTCATCATTTACTTCCGATATTGGTACTGCCCCATCACCGTCTATGTTTGTACAGTCGTCTTTACCAGCGTATAGGTTGAAGGCAACTCCGATGGTAAGCGCAATCAGGAATGTGAATCGTATTGGATGTTTCCATCCATTGTGTGTTCTCTGTCTACTAACTCTGTTCATTGTTTTTCCTCCTTAACTATAGATTAGTGTTAGATTGAATAAATGTATAACTGACGTTTGCGTCGTGTGTAACGCAAGCTGAACGTAACAAAAGAAACCCACAACGATCCAAAATGGACGTGTGGGTACAGCAACGGTAGAACTACCGCAGCATTCAAAGTTGTTTTGCCGTAATGTGTTGTTATATTTAACAGTGACGTTTGCGGGGGGGGGTCTAAAAACCGATGTTAAAAAAGTAATATCAAGCAGGATAGCAACCCAATTGTCGCGCAGACAATTGAGATATGGTGCGTTTCTTTGGACAAAATGATGGTTACTTTCTCGGTTTTTCATTGGTCCCACCTACATAAAGCGTATCTAATACTGGATAATTCAGAACATAGAAGCGTCCTTTTCTTACAGAATTTCAACTGACAAATAGATTATACTTTCTGAATGCAGTTTATATATCAAAATGACGTTAATTGTAAGAACAGAGTTCTTCTGGAGAAAATAGGATTGCCAGTTCGGACTCAGCATTTTCTTTGCAATCTGATGCATGCACAAGGTTATATGTGATGTCAGTGGAAAAATCGCCACGGATGCTTCCCGGAACAGATTTTAGGGGATCGGTTTCTCCATTAATTAGACGGACTAAATCAATTGCGTTGTTTCCTTTGATTGCAATTGCGACAATAGGTTTTGAGGTCATAAATTCTATGAGTTTCTCATAGTATGGTCGTCCTTTATGAATAGCATAAAGTTCTTCCGCTTTGACGCGAGAGAAATTCAATAACTTTAGTCCAATAAGTTTTAGTCCTTTTCTTTCGTATCGGGAAATTATCTCACCGATAAGTCCGCGTTCAACGCCATCTGGTTTCACCAAAACAAGTGTCCGTTCTAATACCATTTTTTCTCCGATTTCTCTGAACATATCTAGTAGACAGTCCAGACTAAGCTTTTGGGTATAAGTAATAGTCGGGAATCGGAGTTCCCTCCTACAGAAAGACTATTGGTAGGAGCGATCTCCGAATCGCGACCTACATATTTAGTCTGGACTGTCTACTAGGTATGAATGATAATCTAATAGGTGTCTTGACACCTTACTATTTTAAGTATATGATATTCAAAAAAAAATGTCAATAATTTTATAATTTCATTATGCGGGGTAGACATGTATAAAATATTAGGAAATACTGTTCTTAAAACAGGTCAACAGATGGAAGTGGGTGTGATATCTGCTCCTGATGCATCACACGCTGAGGAGATAATGAAGTTTCTCGGACATAAACCGGGTATTTTCAAATGGCATATTGATAGGTGTGTGACGGAATCAATGGATGCATTAGAGACACGGTTTTATGTAGGGAAGGTTGAGGACGCAATAATTACCAACATCATGACCGTGGAACATGAGGGAATAGGGATATTGGGTCATGTTTTTACACTTCCCGATGAGAGAAGGAAAGGGGCATGCAAAGGTGCAATGGCTTTTCAAATGGAGGATTTTCGACAACGGAAAGGACGCGCCCTCTACCTTGGGACAGGATATGATGGACACCCATACCATATATATAAAGGTTTTGGATTCGAGAGTGTTATACCCGAATCTGGTTTTATGAAGTATTATGTGAATTCAGATTTTGAGGAAACGTATTTCTCACCTTCTTCCGTTAAGACGAAATCTGTTGAATGGTGTGATTGGTCAAAAATCACAGCACTTTCAAGTATTACTTGTGGACCTGTATTGCGAAATCTTAAATGGAGGTCTTACGGTCCAACGAATTTTGAGGCGGGGTTCCTCATTTTTAAACAGGATTTGGAAGCGAATGATGTTTATCACGACGCGAAGATGTTAGTTTCGTCAGATGGTGCGATTGTTGGTTGGGGAACTCTAAGTCGTGATACACGTTGGCGTCCAGAGATTGCTGTTTTGGATATTTTCTTCCATCCAAATTTTGCAGATGATGCTTCTTTATTACTTTCTTCACTGTCTTTTCCTGATTTTAAGGTTCAGTGTTATGTTGAGCACACTGCTGAAGATAAGGTGGCGATATTAGAAGATGTAGGATTTATTTCTGAAGGTAGACTCTTAAATCAGTTTACATATTTGGATATGCCTTACGATGTATTGGTATTTGCGCGTCAGGGATAGGTGAGTGTTAATTTAATCTCACATATATTTACTTAATGACGACGATTTTCCCAACCTTTTGAACACGTTCGTCGTCCTTTGTCGCTGTGAATTTGTAGATATAGACGCCATTTGCAAGCGGATCACCGTCCGCATCTAATCCATCAAAGTGGTATTCGTTGTAAGAGGTAGAGGCATCAAGTGTATCTACCGATGTGATGAGTTTACCTGTCAATGTATAAATTTTAAGACTGACTTTGTCGGCACTTCGGGTGAGATAGTATGCGAAATCTGTGCCTTTTCCTTTGCCTTGTCCTGGTTTGAATGGGTTTGGGAAGTTTGCGATGTTCTTTATCTCAAATCCACCTGAGACTTTTGCATTGAGTTCAGCATCGTCTACATTTCCGTTTGCATCATGTGCTTGCAAGCGAATTCTTAGATTTCCACTCTGTAATGCAGTTGCGGGTGAGTAGGTTACCAGAAGTAGATTGGTATTGGTTGCCGAGGTAGATAGGGTGTATTCATCTTGTGGTATTCTTTTTCCGTTTTGTGTGAGGATTATTTTATCTGGATGTGGATCAATCCCGTTGGCATCTTCAATCCTTGCTGTGAATGTAGGGGCATCAGGGATGTAATCTCCATCAATAAACCCTTGGTTTTCGACAGTTAAAGAGAGTGTTGGCGGGGTACTATCTGTATGTGAAAGCAGTGCAAAGGTACCGGGAAGCGTAACCGCTGCAGAGATAGAGTCATCGTTTTCTATCTGTTGTCCGCTGCGAATCCAATTTCCCGTTTCATCGTCTCTCTTATAGATGTATTTTTTATAGTTGTTTGGGGTATCAGGTGTTGTTTCTACAAAAGTAACTGTACCCTTCAAATCAGTTTCATCAGTGCCTTCAACAGTAACGGCAAGACGGTATGCCAGAGCGGACGTTGGATCAACTACATTGGATGTATACGTTATATCTGGTTGGTTAGGTATTGTCAATGCTTCGGTTTCAAAAGTAATTACCGACGAGGTATTGGCATTCTCATCTGGGATGGAGAAATGGAATATACCGTCTGGACTCTGGATTGGTGTTCTGATGTTATCGGGTGTTAGAAACAATCGGTTGTTGGTAAACTCAATTGAAGCGAAGTTATTGAATTCATTGGATTCCTGCACAACCCCATAAGGATTTTCGTCTGAAGTCATGTCAACCAAAATAGCGATAAGGTGTTTACCGGGGAGGGGTGTCCAAGGTACTCCTACCACTGTTATCTCATTGGCACTTACTTCCGATAGTATCTGTTGTTTTCCTCCGATTAGTGTTGCGTTTTCCAGCGTTTCCCGTGTGATATTTTGTGTATCAACGTTTTCATCGACAGGTATTTGAAAAAAGTGCACGGGTATATTCTTTGCGGGAATATTTCCGTCGTTCAGTATCTGAACTGATAGGGGATAGGGAGCATCACTACTCCAGTTGATAGTATCTTGTAAGACAGAGAGGTCCGCTTCCGCTTCACCGACATCAAAGGTAACGAGCTCAGTGTGAAGTAAATGTCCATCTAAAGGTTTTATCTGAATGATATAATCAATCTGTCTGCCCCTGGAACGAGTAGGGATGGGTTCCTCGGTTCTAAATGTATTTCCTTCAATGTGAATCATTGGAATTGGCTCTGCATCTTCATGTATGGATTTGATGACATAATCGCTCCAGAACAGTGTCATTTTTTCAATTAACTTATGATCGGTGACATTAGCGACTACGTGTATGGGTTGTTCAGGGGCGGCGGGCTGTGGTTCAGTTTGATGGTTTTTAATATAGTTATCAATAGGCGTATAAGCTGCGTATCCGATAGCATCTTCATCACTGTTCCATGCATACACTCTTAGATTAAAAGCCTCAAATTCACTGTTGTAAGGGAGTTGTATTTGTGTTTCAAATTTCCCATCTACCACTTGAACAGTTTGAATACGCGGTGTGTTATCCAATGCGTGTCGCGTATCCATATCGGTAGATCGGTATGATGTTCGTTTTTTCTTCGTTTGTCGTATTATAGGATTGGGTAGCACGGTGATTTCGGCATCTCCAGTGAAGTCAAGATTGGGTAACCTCCCTGATACAGTTACCTCTGTACCTGTCACGAAGTCGTGCTTGTTAGTAACCTGTTTTAGATTGGATGTGACGTGTAATTCTGTATGTGGTAAGATCAATTCTGTTGCTGGATCCCCGAAAAGTGTAAAGATATTGGCTAAGTCTGGATATCCGGGTAAGAGGATAAGAAAGTTGGTTTTTGCTTCAGCGACAATTGCCCCTAAGTGCTGTGTTTTGTCATTAAAAACGACTTTGAATATTTCTGTGTTAAGAATATGGTCTTGTAGTAGTAACCCTATGCTTGTGCCTCCGATGACTCCGATTGCTCCGCCGGTTTCTGATCTAAGGAATTCTTCTGCCAGGCATCCACCTGGGATATCGAATGCCCCTGTAAAACAGGTCATACTGATGACAAAAGGCAATTGTGATATATTTGTTAAGTTTATATGTGGGTCCTCCAAATCCATCATCCGACTGGATGCCCATCTTCCGCCTCCACCGTGTCCGACATAATTTACGATGCTTGCTCCTGCGTTGAATCCATTGATTACTTGTCTTCCGACAGGCGTAGTGCCTTCTCCGAGTGTTAGTTCATCATCTGCGGTTGGGGGTGCATAGATGACCTCAGTCTCATATTTTTTTGTTAAATCACTATGCTCAACGAGTGAATCGGTCTGGTGGTGAAAATCGGCATCAGAACCTGCAAGCATAAGTATACGTTTGTACCAGGGACCTCTATTTCTATTGCTTTCATAGTTGATTGCGCGTTCTACAAAAATCCGTGCCTCAACACTATTTGCCACTGGTACTCTTCCTATTAACAGGTCAGGAAATTGATCATCTCCCCGGATTGTTGTAAATTGGTGATCGCTTGCGGAAGACCCGTACCCTGGCACTTGTATCTGTATCGTAGGTACAGTGCTTGTTTTTTCTCTTAGATTTGTGTCGCCAAATAGTAAGACATAAGTCGGTGCTGGTGGTTGCCAGTTTTGATAGGCGTATTTTAGGAAGTCCTGGAGTGCATAAGGATTTGGAATTCCGTGATTGAATTCATCATATATATTTTGAACTTGCACTATTTTTGTTCGCAAACCTTGTTTGCTCCTGAAGTTAGCAAGTGGCTGTGCATCCCGGACGAATTCGGCATCCGTAATAATTATGTAATCTGCGCCGTTCTGTGTATTCTTTAAATCTGATGGTGTATCCTTTATGATCTCTACCGGTTTTTGGTATTTATCTCTTGTTAGGGCGATGTATTGGATGGATGTATTGAATTCGTTTTGTTCACTGTTTTGATACTGTTGTCCGCTACCGATCTGCACAGATTGGAAATCTACATGAAAGATACCTGGATTATCCTCATCTTCGGTTGGTGAGATTCCAACAAAACGTGTTCCATCAACGCCATAGATTTCAATGTTGGGATTAGTGAAGTCTTTTAATTTAACCTTAAAGGAGATATTTTCATCACCTTTTGTTTCTTCTGCACCGTCTGTTTCTTCTGCACTGTCTGTTTCTTCTGGTAGAATTGTAATAGAGAAAGGTAGTATATTTTCTGTTGCTTGATATGTCCGCCAATAATCAACTTCGAACCAGTTCATCATGATAAGATCAATACCGTGTCCGCCTTGGCTTATCATGTTTATTGTATTCTGTCCACTGATGAGATTTGATTGCGATATCTGTCTGTTTTCAAATCGATATTCTGTATCACCGATCCATTCAGCTGCTCCGAGTATGCTCTTATCGTTCAACCAGAGGTCAGCCAAGTGTGCCCCGGTAGACCTTCCGTGTAGAATGATCCTAATAGTGGCTTTTTCGCCGGTGCCGGCGACTCCGTGCAGCGTAAAAGGAAAAGCTCTTCTTTGTGGTGCGCTAACCTGTGCCCAGAACCAGCTATCCTTAGGCAGTTCTGGCAAAGCATTAAGATTGAAATTTCGTAATAGAATCCCCTCACCGAACTCGTCTATATCAATATCGTCTGGCAGTCCATAAGTTTTAAATCGCCGAAACTGTAAGTCTCTTTCAATATGAACCCGTGTTAGAAAACTGTTAGGTTGATGGAGTATAGGTGTGTCGTTAAAAGATGGATTAGTTTCTGACGACAGCACAGTAGTTTCCATTCTAAGTCCTGGTCCGTTATTCCATGAGAGCCAATAGACGTTCACATCAGAATTAGGATCAATGTAAGTATTCTTGCCACTGTGCCGTTGTGCGTAGAAGATAATCTCACTGTTGGCATCCAATCCAGTAGCATTATCTAAAGTCTGTCCGTTGCGATAATTTCGTATGTAGATAGGAATCTGCTTACCTTTATTTGATAGTGATACTGTATTTGGTTTGATTGATGAAATGTCAACACCTGCTGCGATTAAGTCACTTCCTGTGATGTGATACATCCCTGATTCTGCGATGATAATCCTATATCGTGGTGATGTAATTGTGGGTGCGCTCTGTATTGTAAAACGTGAATGCGTTCTTGTAAGATCTGAAGATTGGGTAAGATCTGTAGATAGTGAGAGATCACCTCTCGGCGTTGTTTGGCTAATCGGAGATCTCCACTGCTTTGCAGTATTGGGATTGATGAGCATTTTTCGATATATTTCCTCGTATACAGCAGATTCGGGACGAGGGAAACTACTAACGGCTGAAGGTGCTTTTGCATCACCAATGAACTGCACTTCAACAACAATACGGTGATATAGTTTAACGACACGACTTGCAGGATTATATTGTACTGGATATATTTTCAAAGGAAGGACACGATTCTCTCTTATCCATCCTGCTGTCCCGATCTGTGCAAGCTTTTTCGGTAGGAAACCATCTATAGTTGAAGGATTTACTGCATTGTTGTCTCGGTTTGTCTTTTCGGTGTTCGGGTGGAATTCTATCGTTTTCAGCTTGTGTTTTAGTTGAAACGTAGTAGATTCTGTGCTTTCGAGTATCCGCACGGTAAAACTTGCGTCAGAAGGAACCCCTATCAGGGCAGTTTGCATTGGGAGCATAAAAGAGGCATGTTCAGTTGTGTAATGGCAATTTGAAAAAGATAGACTTTGGAATTGTTCACCGTTATGCTCCAGTGTATCAATGTCAAAGTCAGATCTGTCAATAGAGAGTTGCAATGTAACCCCTTGTGTGGACGCAGCCAACAATTCGACCTTTCCCTCAACATGTTTAATATCATTTTTATTTTTGCTTGCGGAAAACTGACTGTCGCTGTGGTTCAATGCAGTTTCAATGGGTAAGACATTCCCAAATGAGACACATAATAAGATGAGTAAAATTGCTGCGAGGACAGAAGTGTATTTCATAAGTATTGTATAGTAGAATTTGTAATAGGTGAGAAGGGATCATCTCACTTTTTTTGTGTGAGGTGGTATACCTCTATTTCACGCACTTGTGCTACAGATGGTCGTACAACGCGGAAATGAGGCAGATATTGACCAGCGAGTTCTCTACGTTGATTGACAATCTTGTCGCCAGGATCTCGTGTGAATTTGTTTACGATGATATCATCTACGGTCCGTGAGACGTTTATTCTTATCATTTGTGTTTTAAAGTTCAATCTATCGAATTCAAAGATAGGTTGTGCCCGTTTTCCTTCTAAGTTCCGTCTTTGTATCACATTTTTAAACGCCTGCCATTTACCCGTATCAGGATTCAGATATTCCATCTCAAATCTGAATAGGTTTCCATTGTGAACGACAATTTTGCGGACAGGATGCACATCTGCAAATCGTATGATGAAGTTTCGTACATTTGCAGCTGGAAGTGTTGCTACAGTTTCAGTATTACCATCATTCAATCCTGGATGGTTTGATTCAGTGCCGTATTTTGCACGTGCAATGTTCTCGCTATATTGTGTTGACAAGACGTGAGCAAGTCGGCATGCATTCAGAGAGAGACAGACACAGCATAAGCTGATTATGCTGACAGTATTTATCCAGACAGACATGGTTGTTGGTGTATGCTTAGTGTGTATGCGTTGAAGCTGCTTTCCGATTTCAATACTACCTATTCTTCCTGTTCCCATTTTGTTTCCTCCAGAAATGACACATCAAAATGATCGACGATTCCCATGATGAGTTCTCTAATTGGTGCGTTCTCTATACCGAATACTTCTTGTGCAACACCGGGTCCAGCCCCAACGATGACGGTATCTCCTTCACCCGCACCGACATAGTCGACTGCAATTGTTGGTGTTCGGACAAGTTCTGACCTAAGACTTATGGGTTGAACAAGCAACAAGGTGCGATTCTGATATGCAGGATGCTTTATTACAGAGACAACTTTGCCGATGACTTTTGCGAGGTACATAATTCTGATTCCTTAATAGTAACGTGAGTTTGATAATTAAAATGCAATATGCGTTGTAGGTCGGGTTGAGGAACGAAACCCGACATGTATTGCTATAATGGGTCAAGATGTTGGGTTTCGTGCCTCTACCCAACCTACGTAGTTATTTGTTCTGATTTATCAAACTCACGTTAATTTACCATAAAGAAGGTTGGAAGATCCACTCTTAGTATGATGATTCTTTGATTGTCTTCTCGTCAAGTGTGACAGTATCAACGATACCGACGATTGCCACGTCTACCGGCATTCGTCTGCCGGGTAGTACCCCAACAGCATCTCCACCTGTAACGTAATAGACGATTTCACCTATCCCAGCGTCTTGTAGTGTATCAACTGCGACAATTGGTTTTGAGATAGACGTGTAGTTTTCATCTAACGGTTGTAAGAGGAGAAGACGTGTACCTCCTAAACTTGGATCTTTTCTTGTAGCGACGACAGTCCCGATTACTTTTCCTATATCCATTAGTATAATCTCAATCTACATTTATTCAACATAATGTGAGTTTGATAAATCAAATTTTCGTATTCGAGATGCGTGAATTGTAGCACAAACTTTCAGTTTGTGGCACATTTTCGCAAACTGGAAAGTTTGCGCTACATTTATCAAACTCACGTTCAATATAAGATGGAACAACACTATTTGATTCCGTATTCATTTAACTTTGTATGAAGTGTGTTTCTGTTAATGCCAAGTATTTCTGATGCCTTACTGCGATTACCTTCAGTATGTTGAAGCACAATTTCAAAGAGCGGTTTTTCATAAGTTTCTCTGATTTCTGCATGGAGTTCACTCCCATCTGTTTCAGATTCCAGATAGAGAGAGACCTGTTGTTGCAGCAAGGCATATACTTGTTGAGCGATATTCTGACTCTCTATGGGATTTTCAGGTTCTTTTTCAAAGAGTTGTGGAAAGTGTTCTGTGAGAAGCATTTGTCCTGAACACATGACAAGTGCACGTTTGAGAGCATTCTCCAGTTCTCGCACATTTCCGGGCCAATGATATGCAATAAGTTTCTCTATTGTATCAGAGGAGATACTAATCTTAGGAATTTGATATTCCTGAGCAAACTGATTGGTGAATAGATCGATGAGTTGTGGAATATCCTCTTTCCGTTCTCTTAGAGGCGGTAGAGAAATCGGGACAACATTCAAACGATAATATAGGTCGTCACGAAATGTTTTTTGTGCTATTGCGTTGTTCAATTTCTGATTTGTAGCGGCGATTATTCTGACATCTACTTGTCGCGTTTCGTTACTGCCGACAGGTTCGATCTCCCGTTCTTGTAGGACACGTAACAGTTTCATCTGAATATCAATAGGGAGTTCTCCCACTTCATCAAGAAAGATTGTGCCGCTGTCGGCTTGTTCGAACTTTCCCTTCCTGTCAGCATGTGCATCGGTAAATGCACCTTTGACGTGCCCAAAGAGCGTACTTTCAATCAAGCTTGGTGGGATCGCACTGCAATCGACCACGACAAATGGGTTTTCACTGCGTGGACTATTCTTATGAATGAGTTCTGAGACTAATTCTTTTCCTGTGCCGCTTTCTCCCATAATCAGTACGGTTTCATCACTCACAGCGGCACGACCAATTATCTGATATACAGTTTGCATAGCGGGACTCTGCCCCACCATTCTACCTTGTGCATCAATGGTCTGTGAATTGACCAACGATGGGTGTGCAGCTTTGATTTCACGTTCCTCTTTTGTAATAGTTGCAGCGGTTGCTGCACGCGCGACAATGTTAAGCAGTTCCTCTTTATCAATAGGTTTTGTAAGGTAACTATACGCGCGGCGTTTCGCGGCTTCAATAGCCGTTTGTGTTGTACCGTGTCCAGTGATGACGATAATCGCAGCTGATGGATTGCGTTTCTGAAGAGATTCAATTAACTCCAGTCCATCTACATCCCCTAAAAATATATCCAACAGTATGACATCAAACTCATCTTGCTGTACACATGTGATTGCATCTTGCCCATTTTTTGCTTTGACAGTTTGGTATCCTGCCTTTTCAAGTACAGCACTTAGGACTAAACGTAAACTATGGTCGTCATCTGCGATGAGTATTGAATAGGACATATTTTTCTCAATTATAGAAACGAATCGGATGTGTTTGGTATGGATATAATGAACGCAGTACCCGTTGATAACTCAGCATCAACTTCAATACTGCCTCCATATTCAGCGAGTATTTTCTGACTGATATACAATCCAAGGCCTGTCCCTTTCTGTTTCGTTGTATAGAATGCGTCAAAGAGCTTTTGCACATCGTTTGCTGAAATACCAGGACCGGTGTCTTGTATCCGAATAGTGGTCATTTCTGTTCCTTTAAATTTTCTTATATTATAGGCAGTATTAATAGTTAGGGTTCCGCCTTTATCCATTGCCTCAATAGCATTGGAAAACAGATTGACGATTACTTGTGTCATCGCATCTTGATTGACGTTCATAGATGGACATTTGCTATATTTACGGATAACATCAATTTCATATCGGTCAAATTCTGGCTGATAAGTAGCGATGCAGCTATCCAGCAACTCGTGAATATCACACTGTTCTGCATCTGCTGTTGCTGGTTTCCCGAAAGCGAGTAGTTGTTCAATTGATCGGTTAAGTCGGTCTACCTCTTTGATAATAATAGCGGTGTATTCATCGATTTCTGCTTGTTCTTCATCAGATAGCGGCACATTTCTAATACCATGTCTATCGTTAGGTTCACTGAGAAGTTGTGTTGCTAAACGTATACTTCCTAACGGATTTCGTACTTCATGTGCTATTGTGGTAACGAGTTTGCCGAGAGCTGCGAGTCGTTCAGATTGCACCAAAGCGTCAATTGTCTGCTTGATTTTCACTCTCTGTGCGATAATTGCGGCGATGATCTCTAATACATGTAAGTCTTCTGCAGCAGTCAGCTCGTCTTTCGCCTTGTCAATCCGGAGTGTACCAATAATTTGGTCTTCAACAATTACTGGCAGACACCAAAAGTCAATTTTGTCTTTAGATTCTACCTCTTCTGGCGGCAGTAATATAACGGAAGATTTAGGAATACGTTGATGTGGTATTCCTCTTGCTTTTCCATCAGCTAAGACTTTTCTTTCTATTTCTTCAATTTGGTGGTCTGTTCCTCGTTTTAGTTCAGCTTCAGTTAATCCTAAATTCACTTCAATTGGTTGAACGATCTGTCCATTCTCATATAGGTTCAAAGTTCCGCGATAGATGCCGAGATGTTGGGACAGGATTTCAATTGTTCGATGAAATAGTTCTTCAAGTTCAAGGGCAGCATTTGCAGTTTGACTAACTTCGGAAACAACGGATAGGTTGCGAACCCGTTTCTCTAATGTTGTTTTTGCCATGCTAATCTTATCCATCTCTTCTGTGCGATTTAGTCTTTGAAACTGTAGTTGCCGAATAGTGCTAACAAGATTAAACGCAATAATAGGGTATAGAAATGCTATTGCGATACCTCCAATGTTTGTTGGGTTCGTAAAGGCATAGAACAAATTTGCAACAGTTGTCAAACCGAGTAGTATGTTCTGGCTTCTTGCATTCTGATATGCAGCTGCAATAAGTATGACCCCATAATATACGTGTGATATAATCGGATAATATTGGTGTATTTCTGACACAACATAAACGAGAATGTTGACACATAACACACCGAGAGCTAATAGCAGCGTTCTCATGCGATCTATAACCTATTGGATAGTCCAGACTAAATAAGTAGGTCGGGTTTCGCTTCGCTCTACCTAAAAGTTTCTATAAACATATCGTCCCTACGGGACTGAAGATGATTTGTGTTCTGTTTTTCTATAAACATATCGTCCCTACGGGACTGAAGATCAGGAGTTCCACGTTTTTCTTTTAACGTGAGTTTGATAAATCAGAACAAATAAATACGTAGGTTGGGTTGAGGAACGAAACCCAACATCTTGACCCATTATAGAGCAATACATGTCGGGTTTCGTGCCTCTACCCGACCTACAACGCATATTGCATTTAATTATCAAACTCACGTTCTTTTAAGAACACCCCTCATCGACTTGCCATTTCAGGAAGTTATCCAACATTTTTAATCCGACGCGACCACTTTTCTCCAGATGAAATTGTGTTGCCACAATGTTTCTATATGCTATTGCACTACAGAATTCTATACCGTAAACTGTTTGACCGATAACTGCCTCCTTCATATCTGGCACAGGATAATATGAGTTTACGAAATAAAAATGTGCGGGATTTGGGACATCTTCAAATACCTTGTGTGGACGAACTTGTGCTACTTCGTTCCATCCGATCTGCGGAACTTTGAGTCCATTGTGTTTAGGGTACTTCTTTACTGAACCGTGTAGAAGTCCGAGACAATCGGTGTCTTCTTCCTCACTATGCTCAAATAGTATCTGAATACCGATACAGATACCTAACATGGGGCGACCCGATTCGTAGAATTTGCATAGTACGTCGTCAAGAGATCGCTTTTTCAGATTTTCCATAGTTGCTTTTGCGGCACCAACACCAGGGAAGATCATGCGTTCTGCGGAAAGTATTATGTCTGGATCGTCAGTTATCTTGTTTTCATAACCGAGCTGGTCCAATGCGCGTGCCACACTTGTAAGGTTACCGGCTTTGTAGTCTATAATTGCAATCATTTGTTATATTTTTGCTATCTATCAAGTGCTTTGAGTTGTCTGTTTAGGTTTGCCATTTCAATAGCGGTTACAGCTGCTTCAGATCCTTTGTTTCCGGCTTTTGTTCCAGCTCTTTCAATTGCCTGTTCAATTGTGTCTGTCGTAATAATTCCGTAGATAATAGGGACACCCGTGTTTAGTGCTACTTGTGCGATACCTTTTGCACTTTCACCTGCGACATAATCAAAATGCGGCGTAGCACCCCGGATAACTGCCCCGATACAAATGAGTGCATCGTATCTACCGCTATCTGCAAGTTTTTTTGCCACGGTTGGTGTTTCAAAAGCACCGGGAATCCATACGACATCTATGTCATCTAAGTTGCCGCCATGGCGTTTTATTGCATCAAGTGCGCCATCTAAGAGTTTCGTGGTAATAAAGCTGTTAAACCTACTGACAACGACTCCGAATTTTAATCCGTTACAATTCAGGTCACCTTCATATATATTTGGCATATTGTATAAATTTCCTGCAATTATGGTAACGTGAGTTTGATAATTATGCAATATTCATTGTAAGTTATTTGTTCTGATTTATCAAACTCACGTTATGGTAGAATATTGTTTATAGGAGATGTCCGAGTTTCGTTCGTTTCGTCTGCAAATAATTCTGATTATAACAGTTTGGTGTTGTCTGTAAAGGGATCTGTTCAACGATTTCCAACCCGTATCCTGATAGTCCTTTGACTTTTTGAGGGTTGTTCGTCATGAGTTGCATCTTTTTCACACCTAAATCAACGAGTATCTGTGCCCCGATTCCGTAATCTCTTAGATCCGGTGGATATCCGAGCCTTTCGTTTGCTTCGACTGTGTCAAGTCCTTCATTATCTTGTAGGCTATATGCTCGGATTTTGTCTTTGAGTCCCATGCCTCTGCCTTCTTGCCGCATATAAAGTAGCACGCCTCTTTCCTCTTTCTCAATGTTTCCGAGTGCGATTTTTAGCTGCTCACCGCAGTCGCAGCGCAGCGAGCCGAAAACATCACCTGTCAAACATTGTGAGTGAACCCTAACTAAGATGGGACCTTTATCGCGGATTTTTCCTTTGGTTAAAGCGATGTGGGTTTCTGTTGAATCACTCGGTGCTGGTGTGCCATCAACGTTACTTTCGTAAGCGTGGAGTTTGAATTCCCCATGCACAGTCGGAATTGCTGCAGTTGAGACTTTTTTGATAAGCGTTTCAGTGCGTCTACGGTATGCAATGAGGTCAGAAATGGTAATGATTTTTAAATTGTGTTCTTGTGCAAATTTGAATAGTTCGGGGACACGTGCCATGCTACCATCATCGTTCAATACTTCACAGAGAACGCCTGCGGGATATAACCCTGCGAGTCTTGCTAAATCCACTGTCGCTTCCGTATGTCCTGCGCGCCTGAGAACACCGCCGGGTTTCGCTTCTAATGGAAAGATGTGTCCTGGCCGTACAAAATCGGTTGGTACAGCATCTTCATCAACGAATTTTTTGATAGTATATGCGCGTTCCTGTGCTGAAATCCCGGTAGTAACTTCCTTCGCATCTATCGTGACAGTAAATGCAGTTTGCATCTGTGCGGTGTTGTCTACCACCATTGGATAAAGCTGCAGGTCAGTGAGCCGTTCGGAACAGGTTGGTAGACAGATTAACCCGCGTCCGTATTTTGCCATAAAGTTGATTGATTCAGGTGTTACCTTTTCCGCCGCCATGATCAGGTCACCCTCATTTTCGCGGTCGGGTTCATCAACGACGATAATCATCTCACCGTCTTTAATAGCTGAGATTGCATCGGGAATGGTACTAAATTCCATAAATCTGTCTCCACCTTGCGTTTTTTAGGCATACCCATGTTTTTGTAGGTAGTTTAAATCTATTGTATTGACAGGTGTTTTCTGATTCTGTATTAACGTTTCTATGTAACGTGCCATAACATCTACCTCAATATTGACAACGTCCCCTACCCGCTTATTGCCCAGGGTTGTAACATTTAAGGTATGCGGAATGAGTGTCACTTCGAATTTGTTGTCAGGAACATTAGAAATCGTTAAACTCACGCCATCGACAGCAATTGAACCTTTATAGGCTATGTAAGGTCTAACATTTTGGCTGACTGTGA
This sequence comes from Candidatus Poribacteria bacterium, assembly GCA_022828145.1. Taxonomy (GTDB): domain Bacteria; phylum Poribacteria; class WGA-4E; order WGA-4E; family WGA-3G; genus MSPOR6. The sequence goes on from JAJEJA010000073.1 coordinate 26,380, forward strand.
CCTGCATAATGGACGAAGAACCTTCTCTTTTCCATCCACTGATAGTGGCAATTTCGTCAACATGTCCTAAAACAAGATGTCCTCCCAGTCGGTCTCCTAATCTAAGTGACCGTTCCAGGTTGACAGGTGTGCCGACTCTACATGAGCGTAACGTAGTCCTGCGACATGTTTCTTCGCTAATGTCAGTGATAAATCCATCTTCATTGCGTTCGCGTACTGTTAGACAAGGGCCGTTAACTGCGATACTATCACCTACCTGTGTATCTTCCATCACATTCTCGGCATTGATTTTGATAGTAAGACCGCTGGATTTTGTATGTACTTCGGTGATCGTTCCGATTTCTTCAATGATTCCGGTAAACATTATTTGTCAAATACCCTTCAATTAACAGATCGCGTTCAAATTGCGTGACTGTAAGTTGTTCTAATTCAGGTGCTTCTGTCAGATGCTTTATGCCTTCACCGTCAAATACGCCGCGTGCTTCTTTTCCTCCGATAAGTTTCGGAGCAATAAAACACAGGAGCTTATCCACAATCTCTGAAGAGAGTGCGCTTGCGTTGACCTTTCCGCCTCCTTCAACCAAAACACTTGTTATACCGCGCTCCCCTAATAACGCCATCAATGATTTAAAACAGACCTGGCCATCTTTTTCAGGTATAACGAAGACTTCTGCTCCTGCTTCTTTTAGAGCCGCTATGTTTTTCTTAGAAGCATTAGGTGTAACAGCAATAATGACATCTGCATCACTCTGAGAGTTAATGACTCTTGCATCAGGAGGTGTGCGTCCGTGTGAATCTAATATAATACGTGTTGCGTCTTTTCCCTGTTTGTCTGTTAATCTTGTCGTTAATGCTGGATTATCACTGATAACGGTTCCGATTCCGACTAATATTGCGTCTACTTCATCACGTATTTTATGAACTCGGTGTCTTGATTCGGGTGATGTTATCCATTGCGATTCACCTGTTGCAGTTGCGATTTTTCCATCAAGGCTCATTGCCGTTTTGAGTATTACGAAAGGGTATCCTGTTTTGATGTATTTTATGTAGATTTCGTTTAGTTTCTCTGCTGCATCTTGACACAAACCGATGTTAGTTTCTACTCCTGATTTTTCTAATATTTTTATACCTTTCCCCGCGACTTTAGGATTCGGGTCTTCGTGTGCAATATATACCTTTGCGATTTCGGCATTCAGGATCGCGTCCGTACAGGGGGGTGTTCGTCCTGAATGGCAACACGGTTCAAGGTTGACATAGAGTGTAGCACCTTTTGCGTTTTCTTGTGCTGCGCGTAATGCATGTATCTCTGCGTGCGGTTCACCTGCTTTTTGATGATATCCTTCGCCTACGATTTTTCCTCCATTGACTATCACCGCGCCGACATAGGGATTTGGACTTGTTCGTCCTCTTCCGTATTCCGCTAAAGTTATGGAGCGTTTCATAAATACTATGTGTGTGTTATGCATAGGATTGTAACACCTACAACACTATTCCTTTAATAAGTATACCACATTTTCAGTACAATTGAAAATCATTTTAGTGACTTCAGACAATCGATGAGTTCTGTCTGGTCAACCCTATCAAACTGATGTGATCCGATATACATATACCGGACAATGCCGAGCATGTCAATGATGAAGGTTGCTGGTCGTGCAATGTTGTATGCTTCAAAGCTGAGCCAGTGATATACGCCATAACTTTTGATAACGCTACGATCTTTATCTACTAATAGGGGGAAGGTAATACCGTTACGTTCAGCGAAACCGCGTAATTCCCGGGGCCACTGTCCTGCAATAGCTAACGGTGTTGCGTTATGTGTTGCATAATCCTCAACGTGTTCTTGTACAGCAGCCAACTGGCGGCGGCTATTGGGTCACCATGTGCCTCTGAAGAAGGTCAGAATTACGTGCTGTTCTTCCTTAAAGGATTCAAGTGTCACTATCTGCCGACGATGTGATGGCAGTGAGAATAGTGGTGCTGTATCACCAATGTTTAGGATTTTGTTTTGTCTTGGCATGGTGGTATTTTCGCATAAATACGGGATTGTGTCAAGTGTGAAAGATGGGTGTGTAAAGTTTCTGTTCCTTGTCTGAACCAGGATTTTCAAGATTTCCAGGATAAGACTCCTTCGATTAGATGAAGCGGGTGTGTAAGTATTTTGTCACTTTATTTGTCTGAATCGCGGATTACACGGAGGACGCGGAGGACGCGGAAGGGGTTTCTGGATCATTATGTGTCTTTGATCGGTTACAAAGCAGCAGAATCTGGAAGAATGTTGCTCAAAGATGCACAATCTAACAGAATGTGCTACAAAGAAAGGCACAATCTGGAAGCATGTTAATTATTGACGAAGGTGTTGGCTAAATGAACAGTGTTCTTATTGAATGACACTGGTGGTTCTAAATCTCTTGACATATTCGTGATTTTGTGATAAAACAATGATATGAAAAATATACGAAGTATTATACAAAATATTATACGACATAAGGGCGTTTACATTATCAGTATTATCAGTTTCTATCTTGTATGTCAGGGGTGTGCATTAAATCCTAATACAGGGGGTTCAACGTCTGGTATTATAGAAAAGACTGGAACACTCACTGAAAATGAGGTGTGGGATGGTCGGATCTATATCACTGGCACTGTTATCGTACCAGAAGGGATTAATCTGACAATTCGTGCAGGAACAATCGTTGGATTTGAAACTTATGATGAACCGAGTAGTCTGATTGTTCAAGGTGAACTCTATGCGGAGGGGGCACCGAACAGAATGATAGTATTCGGATCATTAGGTAAACAGCAACAATTAACTAAAAAAGAGACAGATACTGCTCCGACACAACAGAACATCAAAGAGATCTTTGGACAGAAACCCAGATCACCAATTGGTACTTCCACACCATCAATGAATGCACTGCCTCCAAAGGCGGGAGATTGGGATAGTATCATCATTGAAGCACAAAGTCCAAACAGTCGTTTCACGTATTGCCGTATTCAACATGCTACTAACGGGATCATAGCTAAGACCGATAATGTCCAGATAGAAAATTGTCTTTTCAGCGATAACAATATTGGTGTGCTGTGTGAAAATGCGAATCCAACTATTTCAGCAAACGAGTTTAATAGGAACGGTACTGGGGCACAGTTTGGAGGGGCTGCAGCACCAGAGGTAGAATTCAATGCGTTTACTGCTAATCGCTTTGGCATTGTTTGTGAAGATGATTCACGTCCGAGGATAAGTAAGAATAACATTAGATCTAACTATGAAAATGCAATTACGTGTTATTCTACGTCCTCTCCTGAGGTAGTATCTAATAATATCACACAGAATATGGGGTGGGCAGTATACGATGGTGGAAGACTCAGAGACAATTATATAAGCGGTAACAAACAGGTAGGACCTAATGTTACAGAACAGAGCATAAGCACACAGAGCGATCAGTTCTATAGTGTAGATGAGGTATTTGATCCGAGAACAACACCGGTTGCCGAGGCGGGAGTCCCGCAGGATAACTTTTAGTCTTATGAGTCGTATCAAAGCTTATCTTGAACTTATTCGTTATCCTCTTTTTGCTATTCCGATTGTTGCGACGCTTCCGGGTGCGCTTATAGCCAGTGATGGACAATTGACGTGGCGTGTGGTAGCAGCACTTCTGATTGCACTATTCGGTTACTTCGCGGGTATGATAAAGAATGACTACTTTCATCGTGAAACAGATGCGTATACAAATCCTAATCGTCCGTTACCATCCCATCGGTTAACTCCGCGTCAAGCATTAGTACCTGCAAGTGTAATTTATGCTACCTGTGTTATCTGCGGTTTCTTGCTCAGTATCAAAGCGGGTTTGTTGGTGATGGCATTGGTTGCCATTTCACACCTTTACAATGCATTTTTCAAGGCGAAAGGTATCTTAGGAAGTCTAACGTTACCGTTAGGTATTGGACTATTAAACATTTTCGGTGCCTTGGTGGTAATTGGCAACAACCCGGGCAACATCCCGCGTTTAGTATGGTATGCTTTTGGTGCAACTACGTTATACGATCTGGGTACGCATATCACAACTACGTTTAAGGACATCTCACGCGACGAGAAGCACGGCATAATGACGACACCGATCCAATTGGGTATACGTCCGGCACTTTTATTGTCTGCTTTTGCGACGGTTCTTGCTTTTGCAGTTGCCCTTCTACCGTATTGGTTAGAACCACTTGAGCAGAAGACGTATGCGGTTTGGGTTATCCTTGGATTGCTTGCAGTCGTAATTACACGAGTTCCACTCTATTTACGACCGACTGAGAAGAACGGATATTTTGCGTTGAAGGGTTCAATGATCGGTTCTATTCTCTTTTTTCCGTGTCTGATTGGGGTAAAGTTGTCTGTTGTTGTCTGTGGTGCTGTGATTTTACCGTTGCTTTTTGTTACGATGCTATTGCTGAGAACATCAAGCCAAGAGGTATAAAGGATAGTTTAACGTGAGTTTGATAAATGTAGCGCAAACTTTCCAGTTTGCGAAAATGTGCCACAAACTGAAAGTTTGTGCTACAATGCACGCCTCCCAGACACGAAAATGGCGTAAGTGAACGCAACCGAAATGATTAATCAAACTGCCGTTAGTTTACTTTTAATTCTGATTTATGGGGATATTTTATGAAGAACATCGTTTTACTTATTACGGATACTTTTCGTTATGACAATCTTGGTGAAAGGGCAGATAAACCTATTCGGACACCAATGTTAGACAAATTTGAGGCGGAACGTGCAACTGCCATTGACAAGTTCTATATGAGCAGTTTTCCGACAATACCGCATCGGACTGATGTGGCAACTGGTACTTTGGGATGGCCCCACTATGGATGGCAAGCAATTGACCTAAGCGGACCTAATCATATCGGTAGACTCTTAGCTGGTCAGGGGTATGCGACTCAACTTATCTGCGATTGTCCGCATCTGTTCAATGCGCGTTTCCAACAAGGATTTCATGCTGCGTTCCAACATCGTGGTCAAGAGGGAGACAAACCGTTACTTCACCTGAATGATGAGATTAAGACCGTCATGCCAGATGATAAGACCCGTCCAAATCCTTCTTTCCGTGGCAATACTTTACCGAATACACACCGTTGGACAAACAGATACTATGAATATGAAGCCGAGACGTTTTCTGGTAGAACATCGGAGTCTGCTATACGTTTTTTAGAGGAGAACTATCGTTCGGGTCCATTCCTTCTATGGGTGGACTTCTTTGATCCGCACGAACCGTGGGATCCACCTGAATATATTGTCAAACGGTATGATCCAACCTACTCAGGACCTCCCATGTTACATCCGAACTATGGTCGCTCATCTATCTATACTGATGCTGAGTTACATAATCTTTGGGCACACTATGCGGGTGAATCTGAGTTGGTTGATAGACATATTGGTCGTATCCTTGAAAAAGTTGAGGATCTTGAGCTTTGGGATGATACGCTTGTTGTGGTGATGTCTGATCACGGCATGTCTATTGGAGAACACGAAAGAACGGGGAAATCAAACATTGACTCAGAAGATCCGAGATATTGGCCAACCTATCCTGAAATAAACCATGAGATGTTTTTAATTGCTGGTGGGGATGTGCCGCAAGGAAAGGGTCTTGATTTAATAGCACAACCGATGGATATTTTACCGACACTGTGTGATTTGGCTGGCGTTTCTCTTGATCCGCCTAAACCGTTTGAGGGACGTTCATTCGCTGACGCACTCTTGAGTGGCGATACACAGCATAGAGAATATGCGGTAACCGGTACCCACATCGGCGCGCGAAATGGAACAGTGCCACGGCGAGCGACAACACCGCTCCTTGTTACTGAGCGATGGGGATATGCACCTGTCGGTGCAGATGGTTCACCCGAACTGTTTGATCTCACAACTGATCGGCTGGCAACGCATAATCTTGCGCCGGACAATAAAGACCTTGTATCTGAATTGCATCAACTTTTTATTGCACATCTCTTAGAGCATAATGCACCTGAGGGATTTCTCGCTTTGTGGAAGGAATCGCCTACAGGTGATGGTAAAGGAAAGTGGGCAATTGACTATCCTGAAGATGATAAGTAGTTGATTTGGACAGGATAGCCTTAATCAATACCTGTCGCCAGTTAATATTTTAGTGGCGCTTCGCTCTACCTGACCTACAAAGAAGACTTGACAAAACAATAGTGTGATTGGAAAGAAAATGGCGACTTTAGATAAATTGGCATATAACTTGCAGGATGCATTAAGCAGTATTGTTGGTGAGCCAGGTATACTGCCCGATGATCAGGTTACTGGATATGCAGTTGATGGTATTCTCCCTAAAGCGGTGGTAGTGCCTGGAAACATATCTGAAATGCAAGATGTGCTTCGTATTGCATCCGAAAGGAATGTGTCTGTAATTCCAGCGGGTTCTGGTTCGAAGCTTGGTCTCGGTAATGTTGTTCCTGAAATAGGCATTGTCATGTCAACAAAACGTCTGAATAAGGTGATTGAATACGAACCTGCCGACCTGACAGTGACAGTGGAATCAGGTATTAGATTGTCGGATCTACAGAAGGAATTAGCAGTTCATCGGCAGTATCTTCCGTTGAATCCACCTTACGCTGACAGGTGTACTATAGGTGGGATTGTCGCTACAAATTCTTTCGGTCCACTTCGGTTGCGGCATGGAACGGCGAGAAACTTGGTTCTGGGTTTGCATGTGATGCTTGCAAACGGCACTGTCGTCAAGAGTGGTGGTAAGGTTGTGAAGAACGTTGCTGGATACGACCTAAATAAACTCTATATCGGTTCTTATGGTACACTTGGTATTATTACTGAGGTATCACTGAAATTATGCCCTTTACCATCACACGAATCAATACTCGCTGCGCAGTATGACACTATAGAGAAGGCAATTCATGCAGGTTTAAGTATTGTCAGTTCTCAGGTCTTACCTTCTTATGTGATTCTAAAGACTGAAGTCGCTGTTAACGGGTTATCAGAGCAGGACCCGACACTCATGGTTGGATTTGGCGGGGAAGCAGAGACAGTCTCTTGGCAGATCGGTTCTACACAATCACAAATGGAACAAAATGGTGCTAAAAGTGTGCATGTAATTGAAGGGGAATCTCAAGATAGAATGCGTCATGAGATACAGGAATATTCAGCAGCAGACAAAGTCTGTAATCGGATTATAGTCAGGGTGAACTTAAAACGCACTGACATGTCCAAATTTGCTGAGGCAGCGCATGAATTGACATCAGACATGATGTTCTATTTAGGTAATGGTGTGGTATATCTGAGGTTACCTGTAACGCATGGTGATGATTCTGCCAGAGATGATTTTGAATCCACAGCAGGTATAATAACTAAACTACGTCAGCAGGTGATGGGTATGAAAGGTAATCTTACAATAGAATCTGCCCCACCTGAATTGAAGCAACACTTAGATATATGGGGACCTATAGGTAATACGCTTGACTTAATGAAACATATTAAAGCAAAGTTTGACAGTAAATGTATCTTGAACGCAGGACGTTTTGTTACTTAATAAATGTTCTACGAAGATGCACAATCTAACAGAATGTGCTACAAAAGATGCACAATCTAACAGAATGTGCTACGAAGATGCACAATCTAACAGAATGTGCTACAAAAGATGCACAATCTAACAGAATGTGCTACAAAAGATGCACAATCTAACAGAATGTGCTACAAAAGATGCACAATCTAACAGAATGATGCTCAAAGATGCACCTACGGGGGAGTGTGTAAGTTCTAAAAGGATTAGTTGACTCCTGACCATCATGCAAACAGGCATTGAAAGAAAAGGGGGATAACATGGAAAATACAATTAGGAGGATTATTTGGATAAATTCTGAACTGAGCGAACCAATTATGAATACTGAATTGAAACCGTATGTCCGACTGTTAGAGCTTAACGGCTATGATGTAACATTCAGTAGTAGCAATGATGATGCTATTGTTCTGCTCAAAAATAAAAGATTTGATGCGGTTTTGGTTAATTATTTAGATTTATCAACCAGAGATTATAGAACCGTGGCGCGTATCCGAAGAGAGGACCCGCATATTCCAATCGTTTTACTTACTGACACAGATGACGATGAGATACAGGAAGTGGTCAGTCTATATAATATAAGCGATGTGATGATTATGCCAACAAATCCCAGACAGGTGGTTTCATCAATTGGGTTCTTGCTGGATAAGCAGCAGATGCGTGATAAGTATACACCGCAGGCTTATGTGAAGAATTTTAATAAGCAATACGGCAAACATGAGAGCAAACATGACAGGCAAGAACTGAATTCGGAGGGCGTTAACGATGAAAAAGATTGGCAGATATGGATAGATACATACCTTAGCTTCGTTGAATGGGATTTCAGGTTTGATTCCTTATCTGTTGTTGATGAACTTAAAACTATCCATGAATCCGAAAAACGTGAGGCGAATGCTGCGTTTGCGGACTATATACAAAATACCTATAGTTCATGGTTAGAGAGTCAAGATTCACCGCCATTATCTGTGGATGTATTTCACAAGTTTGTGATCCCTGAAATTCAGGTTGGTAAGTCAGTATTGTTTGTCGTGATGGATTGTATGCGGGTGGACCATTGGTTCAAGATTGAACAGCTGCTGTATCCTGATTTCCACATGACGAAACACTATTATTTTTCAATTCTGCCGACAACTACCCGTTATGCTCGTAATGCCATTTTTAGCGGCCTGTTTCCACTTGAACTTGCTGAGAGATATCCCCATCTATATGCTGAACCAGAAGAGGGAACCACAAGTGTTAACAAATATGAGAAAGAGCTCATGCGGTTACAGTTTGAGCGGAATGGTCTCACTCTCAAGCCATTTCCATACTATTTCAAGATTTTTGATGAGCATGGAGAAATCCAGTATCTGGATTGGTTGACAGATGTGAATCAAATTAGTTTTACTGCGATAGTTGTAGACTTTTTGGATATGCTGACACATCAACGTAGTGAAATATCACTCTTCAAGCAACTCATACCGAATGAGGAAGCGTTTAGGATGGTCATTGAAACATGGTTCAAGAATTCGAGACTCTATAAGATTTTTAAACTCGCAGCTGAACGTGGACTTACCATCATCGTAACATCAGATCACGGTTCTGTGCTTTGTAAGAATGGTGTAAAAGTATCAAGTCCTCATGATCTATCAAGCGGTCTTCGTGTAAAAGAGGGCATGGAGATAAGTTGTTCCTCAGAAGCAGGTTTCCTTATTGACAATCCAGCAGCTTACGGTTTACCCAATAATGGAGGAGAAACGAACTACATTCTTGCTAAAGAGGATTATTATTTCCTTTATGAGAATCAGTATAGCACGTTTAGAAATGTGTTTGATGGAAGTTTTCAACACGGTGGCATCACCTTTGAGGAGATGATACTGCCATGCGTTATACTTGAACCCAAATAGAATAAAACTGCATTGTTTCAGAACAACCATTTCTCATGGAGAATCATAAATGTTGACATACAACAAGGCTATATGTTTATTTATATTGTCGTTAACCCTATTTCTAATAGTCACACCGATAAGTTTATATGCCCAGTTTGAAGACTTTGCCTTAAATGAAAAACTTACTGATAACCTTAATGACGAAAAGGTCAGTGCTAAGGGATATATTAATCTTGACGGGGTTCAACCCGGGAGCCAATTCCAAATTGCCATTGTCGTTGACATTGCTAAAGGATGGCATATTAACGCGTATCCTGCGGGGGAATCACTTTCTCCAACTGAGATAGTATTGCCTCAAGCACCCAACATCAGTTTCGGTGAGGTGGTGTATCCCACGGGGGACATGCTTGAGATTGCATTACTTGGTGAAGTTTCAGTCTACCACGATACAATTGCAATCGGTATTCCTGCAACTTTATCCCAAGATGCTCCCATTGAACAGATGACATTGGATTTCGTGTTGAATTATCAAGCATGTAGTGATGAACAGTGTCTATTACCTGAAACCCTTGATATATCTGTACCCATTAATGTTGTGAGTATTGAAGAAACAGTGCAACTAATCAACGATGATATATTTTCCGGTATTACTTTTACAATGACGACAGATGTCGATGACGAGAGTCAAGGGGGCATTGCTGGTGCACTTTCAGGTGGCAAATTGTGGTTAGCATTTCTATTGATTTTTGTTGGAGGGATTGTAACAAGTTTGACGCCGTGTGTTTATCCATTAATTCCGATAACAGTATCGGTTTTTGGCGCGGGTGAATCTACGGGTATCTTTAGGTCATTTCTATTATCGCTTGTTTATGTGTTTGGGATCGTAGTTACCTATTCCATATTAGGCGTTGCAGTGGCATCAACGGGCGCGGTATTTGGTCAAGTGATGTCGAATCCCTACGTGATTGGTTTTATTAGTGTGATTCTTGTCGCGTTGGGTCTATCCATGTTTGGTGTTTTTGAAATTCAGCTCCCATCTTCCGTTCAGAATAGGTTAAATACAGTGGGAGGTACCGGTTTCTTTGGTGCGTTTGGCATGGGAACAGTTGCAGGCGTGATTGCAGCCCCTTGTACGGGTCCCGCATTGGCAGCTGTGTTGGCATATATTGCTACGACGCAGAGTCTTTTTCTCGGTTTCTGGTTGATGTTTACGTATGCCTTTGGTATGGGATTACTGTTTATCTGCATCGGTACGTTTTCCAGTACCCTTTCTGCACTGCCGCGTTCAGGTGGCTGGATGTATGTTTTGGAGAATATCTTTGGTATAGCAATTATAACGGTAGCACTGTTTTTCCTTAAGGACTTAGATTTCTTTGCTCCTATCAAGAATTTGCTTCAGAATTCACTGCCGTATTTTGCGATTGCAGGGGTGTTAATCCTCATAGGCATCTGGTTGGGTAAGATAAAGGAACGATTTAAGGGAATCTCTTCAAAGATGCAAGTGCGTAAAGCATGCGGTTTGCTGCTTGCTATAGTCGGTGCTTTCATGATTGTTGGTGGACTTTCGCAACCTGTCGCTGGTCCTCATGTTAATTGGGTCTATGATGAAGCCGCCGCATTAGAAACTGCAGCACAAGAGAACAAGTTAGTCATGCTTGATTTTTATGCGACTTGGTGCGGGGCATGTAATGAATTGGACCATAAAACCTTTTCAGATCAAAGGGTCGTAGATAGGTTAGAAAGCTATGTTACTGTCAAAATTGACTTTAGTGCTAAAGTTGACAAAACACTGAAAGAGAAATACAATGTCCCCGGATTGCCGGTTGTCATTTTTATGGATGGGCAGGGGAATATCTACGAACGTATTGAAAAGTTCGTAAAACCAGAAAAGATGCTTGAGATCATTGATAGTGTTGAACGAAAAGCATATACTGACAAGGATGGAACATTGTAGGTGAACACCATGAAGACTGAAAATAGAAGGTTTTCTATATCAAAAAGATGGTTTCTATATGCCGAGATCATTGCAATAATAGGATTTTTGGTGTTGGCGTTTATTCACACACGACGTGGCGGTGCTATTCCAGATAGCCCCCCTGTAACAGAGGCATCAAAACTGATTGAGCAAGCTGATTTAGACTATGAAAACCAGAACCTTGGTAGAGCGATTTATCTCTATTGGCAAGCATTGCACGCGTTAGAATCTGATAAGTCAGAAGAGAATAAGAGTGAACGGTTACATGTTAACTTGCGTATAGCGGATATCTACTCACAGAGCAATTGGTTAAAAGATGCAAAATCGCGTTTACAGCATGCATCATACATCCAACCTGATCATGAAGATGTTCTTCTTTGGGGGGGTAAGTTCTATCGTGATGAAGGAGAATTAGGAGACGCAACCGAACAGTTCCTAAAAGTGTTAGAGCAGAACCCGAATCATCCTGAAGCACTCTATCTGTTAGGGGTTCTCTATCAAGGTAATAAGCAGTATGAGGAGGCATCAAAACACTATTTAAGGGCGATAGAAAACGATCCAGATTTTATCAAGATTCCAACAGAAAAAGCACCTATCGGTATACTGGCACGCCTACAGTTATCACGTACCTACAATAAGATGTTTCAGGGGTATCGCATGCTTGATAGAGAGCTTACCAGTGAAGACATGAAAGAGATTTCCCGTCTTGAAAATCAATCAATTCTTCTCTTAGAGGAAGCACGCCAGCAAACACCAGATAATCCTGAGATTATTGATGATTTAATTGGTTTACTTTATAGACGTGCCGAGGCATTGAAGCGCGAGGCTGCAACGCGACCCTACGCTGACGCCATTGAAGTGTATCAACGCATCGTTGAATTAGACTCTAACGAAATTAAAGCATGGCAAGATATGGCTGAGATATACGAGAGTTTTCTATTTGATAAACAGAAAGCTCTTGAGATGTATCAAAAGGTGTATGAACTCGAACCCCATGCAACTTTTCTCGCAATTATCCGATCACTTGAAGAAGATATAGCAGCAGAGAACGCTGATATAAAGTGATGGGTTCAATCTGGTAATAGTTTCTGTCTGTTAATAGTGGATAGTCCAGACTAAACTTATGGGTATCATCAATAGTCGGGAATCGGAGTTCCCTCCTACAGAACTAAGTATTGGTAGGAGCGATCTCCGAATCGCGACCCGCATATTTAGTCTGGACAATCCATAGGTTCTGTTTGGCGCGTGCACTGCCAAAAGGCGAGAAGCCGATGAGAGGATTTGAACCTCCGACCTACTGATTACGAATCAGTTGCTCTTCCCCTGAGCTACACCGGCTTGAAATGCATTTTAAAATGAAATGCCGAGAGGCAGAATCGAACTGCCGACACATAGATTTTCAGTCTACTGCTCTACCGACTGAGCTATCTCGGCATCAGGTAAATTATAATACCATTAACAAAAACAGTTGTCAAATAAATTTGATTCAAATGCAACGTCAAATTATATTATTGGCAAATTGTATTATCGACTTCTCACACTGATTTGTTCGAAGGCATCTTTGGATAGATATTTCGCTAACACGTTCCGTATATCCCTTTCCGTGAGTTGTTGCGGTGTAATTAAAACACATTTGTTTTTCGATCCCTTGCTCCAATATGTTTCAAAATCCTTGTAGGTAAATCTGCGTTTGGAGAGATTGACAGGATTCTGAAGGGTTACTTGACTTAAGTGATCATTGTAATCGGACACAGCTATAATTTCATTGGTTTGTGTTTGAAGTTTTATCATTACAATTGGGGTCCATCCTTTTGCCAAAAAAGCTTTCAAGATATCTAAGGAACAGTTATTGATGACTGCACTATGCATCGCTGTCTTTTGCGTTGTTGCATAAAAATCATCTATCCCGCCTGAGCTGTTAGCGCGCGGTGGTTGCTTGAAAGCATTTCTAACATAAGGCATTTTTTCCAAATGAAGGGAGACTGCGTTCGGTAATTTCACTTCGTTTCGTAAGTCCGTTTTCTTGTGAACGGTAGTCACCGTTTCTGGGATGTCATATTCCCCTTTAGTTGCTGGACCGCAATTAATTGTCAGAAACACAAAAACAAGCATAGATGAATATAAAGAACATTTTAGTAGTGTTTTAAGAACTTTTCCGAAAAAGAAAATACCTCGTTTCATGATTTCCCTCCAAATTTTAGCAAGAGCGTATTAATATTATCCTCTTACATTGCGTGAATTAATAGTCGTGAACAACTGGCTGAATCCTACAGCATATACCAATTGCGGGATTTAATCTAAATGAAGATTGCGTTTTTAATTGGATTCCAGTAGGTGACAAAATGATACTACATGTTAGGATTAATGTCAAGTTGCTTGATACCATCCAAATAATCCTTTGACACAGAATACTTCTGATGCTACACTGTTTTCCCAATCAGAGTATAAAACAAGGATACTATCTGATGATTTAGTGGATAGTCCACGTTATAGTAAGGCAGACCAATAGTTTGCAGTATCTTGTCTTAATGCATCAAAAGGAGTATATCATGAAAAAAGGTATATTGATTCTGGGCATTCTCCTTACAATTATTATAATTGGTTGTGGCGGAGATGATGAAACTACCACTGAGCCAGACGACCAGATGGTCACCAGCACAGGTGGTATGAAGACTGACGACATGGATAACCAACCCACAGATGAGGACGTTGATGAAGGAACAGAAGAGGTGGTTGAAGAACCTGAGGAGATAGTTCCACCTGAAAGAGAATATTTCACAGGTGAACTTACAGGACATACAGCCAACATCTATAGTGTTGCATTCAGTCTGGAGGGTGATCTACTTGCAAGTGCTAGTTACGACCACACTGCACGTATTTGGGACACGAGCGATGGTAGCGAAATACACGCACTCACAGGACATACGGATCTTGTCAGATGTGTTACGTTCAGTCCAGATGGTACTATGCTCGCAACCGCAAGTTTTGACCAAACCGCACGACTTTGGGATACAAGCAACGGTTCAGAGATCCGAAGTCTAACAGGACATACAAATTGGGTTGGATATGTTGCATTCAATCCTGATGGAGACATCCTCGCAACTTGCAGTGCTGACCTATCAATCCGACTGTGGGATCCGAACGACGGTTCCCTGATCCGCACTATCACGGGGCATACGGATGTTGCCAGAAGTCTATCTTTCAGTCCGGATGGCACCATGCTTGCAAGTTCCAGTTATGACGATACTGTGCGTCTGTGGAAGGTCAGCGATGGCACAGAGGTACGGGTCTTTACTGGACATACGCATGATGTCAACTGTGTTGTGTTCAGTCCGGACGGCAACACCCTCGCAAGTGCAAGTTCTGACACCACTATCCGCTTGTGGAACGCAAACGATGGGAATGAGATACGAACACTCTCAGGCCATACAGCTCAAGTCATCACCGTTGCGTTCAGTCCGGATGGCAACACCCGCGCAACTGCATGTTGGGATTCTACTGTCCGTCTATGGGATCCAAATGACGGTTCAGAGATACGCGCCTATACTGGTCATACGACCAACGCCAACGCTGTTGCATTCAGTCCGGATAGTAGAATCGTCGCCAGTGCCAGTGCTGACCTAAAAATCCACATGTGGACTGCGAGTGAGTAAAATTCTTAATCACAAAAAAATGTCTGAACCGGGGTTTGCTTATCTTGGTTCAGACATTCTTCTATGTCGGGACCTACTTCAGTATTAACATTTTACGGGTAGCGGTAAACTGTCCGGCGGTGAGGGTGTAGAAGTATATGCCACTCGCGACCTGTTCTCCGGTATTGTTTTTGCCATCCCAGTAGTAAGCACGATCCGGATGATAATATAAACCCGCTGGTTGATGACCAATATCAATCTGTCGGATTAATTTACCATCCCAAGTATAGATTTCTATCCGAACATCCTCAGGGGTCGAAAGTTGATAGGGTATCCACGTCTCAGGATTGAACGGGTTGGGATAGTTTTGAAAAATCCGAGTCTTTTTAATAGTTCCCCATTTCGTGAACTGTTTACCATTAGGTTCAACGGCAGTCGGTTCATCTATAGATGTTTCCCACAATAAGATTGTACCATCATTACTGGCACTGGCGAGTGTGCTGCCATCCGAACTGAAGGTCAACGTTGTGGTATAACTGCCACTATAGTTTCTGCCATTAAATTCTAAGAATGTATGTAGAAGTCTGCCAGTATTGACATCCCATAGACGGACGGTGTTGTTTTTTGAACCGCTTGCAATCACATTACCACTCGGACTGAACGCAATACATCTAAATGCAGCGCGATCGCTATCCTTAGTGATTGTGTTGCGTTGTTTTCCACTATGGACATCCCAGAAGGTGATATTCCCCGCTCTGATACCTGCAAGTATCTTACCATCCGGACTGAAAGCCAGATTATCAGTATATCCTGCTTCCTTTGTCAACACACGTTGATGTGTTCCTGTTTCCACATTCCAAAGTCTGATTGTTTTGTCACGGCTGCAAGTTGCAATCAGTTTATCAACCGGACTCATCGCAAGGCTGCTTATGGGTAGTGAGTGTTCTGTTGGATGGAATACAGGCTTATAACCAAATGTAGAGGGGAATGGAGCGTTGTAGGCATTAATTCTGTATCGTTCTGTGCCTGTTGCGAGATCAAAAATAGCAATGACAGAACTCCTACTATCTGCTCTTGTACTAAATTCACCAAGGGTAATTAAGCAGACTGCGGTGTTACCATCACGACTGAATAATACAGAGTCTATATCACCTATTAGACTCATAAATGTGTGTAGTTCCGAACCTGTATCTGCGTCCCATAGTCGCATCGTTCCATCAGCACTACCGCTTAAGATTGTATTATTATTCGGGTTGAAATCAAGGCTCAGGATGCAATCTGTATGTCCGCTGATGTTGCGTAATTGCGTGCCTGTTTGGGGGTTCCATATCTGGATCGATGTTCTGTTCCTATCGTTAAAAATCCTGTTTCCATCAGGACTCATTGCCATGGTATCAACGCCACCATAAGAATGTCCTGTGATTGTATTACGTATCGTGATGTTATCGGCATCCCGTATATCCCAGAACCGAATTGTGCCTTCTCTGCTTCTGCTTGCTAATGTTTTTCCATCAGGACTGAAAGCAATTTCCCGGACAGCACCTGTAGGCTCAGTCAGCTGATTTAATGGTAGTAGGTTGGATGGGTTCCAGAACTGAATAGTTCCATCTTGACTACAACTTGCTAATGTTTTTCCATCAGGACTGAATGCAATATCCAAAACTTCGTCTGGGTGCTGTGTGTTGATATTGCGCTGTTTCCAGGTGTTGATATGCCACAGACGGACGGTATTGTCTAATTCTACGGTGGCAATACGTCTTCCATCTGGATGCAATGCAACGTTTTTGAACCCATCGGTATGTTCGGGGTAATATTCGGTGAAACTGCGTATAGATTCACCTGTCTCTACATCCAAAACATAGACGCTCTTACCAGAACCAGCGGTGGCAAGTAATTTGCTGTTTGAACTAAACGTGGCTTTGAAGACAAAGCCGTGATGCCGTGTGAAACGGTGAATGTATTCTCCGTTTTCTGCTTTCCAAAACTTGACATCTCCACCTGAGCCGCCACTTGCGATGGTCTTTCCATCTGGACTAAACGCAATGACACTGATGACAAAATGGCTATGTCCAAAGAATGTGCGGATCTGTGTACCTGTATTGACATCCCACATACATAAATAATTGCCGTTGATATCACTGACAAGTGTGTTTCCATCTGGACTGAAGGCGACACTTTCAAAAACACCCGTTCCGCCGGTGAATAGGTCGAGCTCTTTACCTGTCTGTGCGTCGTATATCCAGATACCGATATCTGTTGCAACTGCCAGCTTTTTGCTGTCTGGTGAATAAGCGATATCATTAGCTCTGCCTTTGCCAAGACGCATTTTCGCACCATCCGGTAGATGGAATTGACCTGAGTCTTGTGAAAGACAAACGGGTGTATTGATGTATGCGATTAAGAATGTTAGTATAATTGTGGATATATATTTCATCTACGGTTTCCTATTAGGTGTTTTACACAGTTGTGCAATTTTTATGCCTGCACTGAAGGGAATATACATACGTAGTGTTGCACAATTCTGTGCATTCACCCGTTGTATTTGCAAGGACTGCACATATTTGTGCAGCCCTAATACCTCTTATCCTGATAATCCTATAAATCAAGGTTCAGACAAATAACCATAACTTTACACACCCATGATGAATTTTAGATTGACATAATAGAAGCAACATGTTATAATCTTTACAAAAAATGGAACAAGACAACAGAAGCGGTGTGTATATAGAATAAGAGAACAACATGTTATAATCTTTACAACATCCAAAGAATCAGACCTAAACTGATGAAACAGAGAAAACATAAGAAAACAGAGGAAACACTAAATGAAAAACCTTTTGACAGTAATATTATCGTTACAATTTGTTTTCATTGCACTCGGTTTTGCACAAGAGAGCTGAGGTGCGTGAAGCAACCCTACTATCCCACAAGGTGGGGGAAGTGAAGTTAGTCTAACTTCAGTAAACAAAAGATTTCAGGTGACTTTAGGTACACGAACATTTAATGCCAACGGTGGACATGAGGAAATTAAAGGGATCTCCTCTATTGGAAGTCTACCGGAAACTGTCGCTGCACATCGCCATGAAGTTGAGATGAATGTCGTCCGTTTTGATGTAGGATTAAGGTATCAGCTCAATAGTCGATTCCGTTTGGAAGCCATTGTCCCTTATGAGATAAAAAATCAAAATGCAAGTATAGCTGGAATTGAAAACATCGTTGATCCTGAGGTGAGAAGAAAGATTTTACTGTATCAGAATATTCATCATAGAGACGCGACATATCAGGGTTTTTCAGACTTTGATCTCTTGTTAGCATATAGTCAACACCGTCTCTTTCATGAGCACGGTATGTTTACTGCAAAAATTGGTACGACTATCCCAGTTGGTAAGACTGAGGAGGATCCATGGATACTCGGCGATAAAGGACTGGAGCATCTTCATCTTCAATTCGGTACAGGTACATTCAACCCAATCGCAGATCTGCATTACAGTTTACCTCTATATGGCAGATTAAGAGCGAATGCAAGTATACGTAGTAAGGTTCCGTTCTATGAAAACAGCAAAACCTTTAAGGGATCATGGGAAGTTACATACACGGGTGGGTTGACCTATCAGGTCGCTGATTGGCTTTCATTGCAGTCGAGTTATCTCGGTTTGTATCAATCTTATGCACATTGGGACGGTGAGATTGACATCAATACGGGGCTTCGGTTTAGCCTGGCATCATTAGGCGCGTCCATAGCGACACCCTACAATGTCCCTTTATCCATTACATTTATGTTACCCATTCAACAAGAAACACTATGGGACGACTCAGAACAGGGTAGTGATGCGTTTAAATTGGGATCATTGGTCTCGGTAACCGCAAACTATTCATTTTAGTCAAGGGAGGTTTCTAACCACTCACGCAATACCCTTGCCATTTCAACAAAGACGTCCTCATCAGACTTACGTGAACGTTTCAACGTTTTGAATCCATGGTCAGCAGTGTCTATAAGATGAAGGGTTACCTTATCTCCAAGTCTCTCACAGACCGGTTCCAACAGTTCAAGTTTTGCCAACTTGTCGCGTGTTCCAGACAAGAATAACATCGGAATTGTCACATCAGAGAGGTGTTCGGCACGTTCAGTGCCTTCTTTACCTGAAGGATGCAGCGGGAAAGCAAAGAATACCAATCCTTTAACATGTTCAATAGGTGCTTTTGCCACGGACATTGAGGACATACGTCCGCTATATGAATGTCCACCGACAAGTATTGATAATTCAGGTGCGGCTTGATATGCAGCAGCGGCAGCTGAGCGGACGGTCTGAAGGGCAACTGCTTCGGATTCTCGACCACCTCCACCCCGTTCCATATATGGAAACTGGTAACGGAATGTTGCAATGTCTATGTCTGCTAACCTTTCAGATATAGTTTGTAACGTTGAACTTTGCATATTTGTACCTGACCCGTGTCCAAGTATTAATATCCATTTAGCGTTATCTGGACGTATAAGAATTGACGATACTTCCCCTTTTTCTGGTGTTGCGATAAATTTAGACTCTATTGCTTCATAAGCCACTTATATTTTCTCCTAATTTGTGGTGATTTCACTTACTAATTATATCATAGATCCAGACTTATGGGCATGAAATTTGTAGACATGATTATCTTAATCAGTTGACAATTAAGTTTCTATTTCATTATACTTTGCATAGAATCTACACTTATGAAAGCAAATCCACGACCATCAGGATGCTGATATCCTATCTCATTATTGGAGGATTTTACTGTGAGAAAAATGATACCCTTTATTGCGATTCTATTATTGATCATTGGTTGTTCAACAAAACAGCAAATTGAGAATCCTGAAAAGAACATTGAAATAGAATCTGATTCACAAAAACAGGAAAACGTTATTCAGAAGCAGACGCAGACAATCATAAATATTGAAGAAGTCAATACGCCTTCAAAAGAAAACCAGATTACACCTTCAGACACGTCAACTAAACCATCTGAATCACAGAAGCCAAAAATACCTACCAAGACCGATACACCTATAACTCCAACACCTGAACCCATTAGACCAATTACACCGGTGAAACCTGTTAAGCATATAACTCCAATAGAAGCAGTGGAAGAGGATGTAAATGATCCTGTTGATACGCAAGAAACGACCTCAACTTTAATTGCTCAAATTCCTGATCCAAACCTATCTGCGGCGATTCGAGAATCGCTGGGAATGCCTCCAGATAATCCCCTGTCAAAAGAGGACTTGAAAGAACTGAAAACACTGTTTGCTGCCAATAGGGGTATAGTTGATATTACAGGTATTGAGAATGCAACTAATCTAATAGACTTAAGACTGGATGGGAATGATCTATTGAACCTAACGCCGCTGGCAGGATTAAAAAATTTGACACGTCTTTCATTGATGAGCAATCAGTTAACGGATATTGGTTCGCTTCAAGGACTATCACAATTAACCCACTTAATGCTCGGACACAATAACATCCAAGATATATCACTACTGAAAGGATTAACACGTCTGAAACTCCTTTTTTTAGCAAAAAATCAGATTGAAGACCTATCAGGACTTGAGAATTTGAAGCAATTGGAGAGTTTAGAACTATTCGGTAATAAGATAAATGAATTAACACCGTTGAAGGATCTTAATCAACTGAAACACTTATATCTTATGGAATGTGGCATAAGCGATCTGAAGCCATTACAAGGCTTAACCGAACTTACTCACCTGATGCTCAAATATAATAAGATAACTGACATATCACCACTCTCAGGATTGGTTAATCTAAAGGATTTAACCATGGATTATAATCTTATTAGCGATATTACACCACTAAACAGAATGAGAAAACTGAATCATCTGTCCCTGAATCGTAATAAAGTCACAGATATTAAGTCATTAGCAACTATGTTAGAGCTTAATAAACTGTACTTGAGTGAGAATAACATATCCGATATTACACCTCTTGCAGCATTGACTCAACTGAATGAATTAACTTTGGGTAGGAATCAAATAAGTGATATTAGACCACTTTCAAACCTATATAACCTAAACAAGCTAATGCTCTTTTCTAATAAAATCAATGATGTTACGCCTCTTGCGGAGTTAAATCGGCTGCGAACACTTTCACTTAACGTCAATCAGCTAAGCAGCATTGTTGCACTTGCAAACTTGTCAGGATTGCGTTCTTTGGAGTTGGCTGGAAATAGAATCACAGACGTTACGCCTTTGTCGTCTTTAAACAGACTCACTTTTTTAGGACTTGGTAATAATCAGATAAGTAATATAACGCCGCTTATGAAATTAACGAGGCTTAATTCATTAGTTCTTGAAAACAATCTAATACGCGATATTACACCGATTTCTGCACTAACTCAGCTGAAGTTCATAAGGTTTAGCAATAATCAGATTGAGGATATAACACCACTCATTAGAATATCTCAATTAAAGGATTTAAGACTTGAAGGGAATAGAATAAGTAACATTGAACCACTGGCAGAATTTAGTGATTTAACTCAGGTAAGACTTCAAAAAAATCCAATCAAGGATCTATCACCTCTTAGTGAATTGACAAAACTAAGTCAGTTAGGAATAGGAGAGAATGAATTTACAGATCTGACACCTATTGCCACTTTAAGTAATCTCAGAGTACTTAGATTCAGCAATTCTCAACTCGTTGACTTAACACCACTAAAGACATTAACGCAACTCCAAGTACTAATAATCTCAAACAATAGAATCAAAGATCTGACACCTATTGCAGTATTGGAAAATATTCGGCACTTAAACATAGAACAGAATCAGATAACTGATATCAGCATTATAGAAAACTTAAAAAATTTAGTATATATCTCAATTTCAGGGAATCCTATTCAGGATATGTCCCAAATAGAGAAAGTCAAGAAACTGAATCCACAATTGAAGGTGAAAATGTAATGCTTCTTCAAGGATTACATTGAAACACCTAACAACCCTCTTGTCAACTGAAAGTCGGTATTTCCTTTACCATGCAACTTTGGTGTATATCGGCGAGATGCGGTTTCAGTTATCAGTTTCAATATCTCATTGACATCTGTAGATTGTAGGTCTAAATCTGATCCATATTTTATCTGTGTGTTAGCATCTGTGGATGCTTGTAATAACGGAATCATTTCGTGGGATTGTAATGGTGAACCTATTATATGAGCAAACGCGAGTTCTACGCCGGTTGCACCTAATCCTGTTAGTGTTTCTGTGGGTTGATCTGTTGGCGTTTCCATAATATGTAAACCGCTTTTTTCAAAACGTTGTCCATAAGCTAAAGATGGTGTTGAATTCAGTGAATCTGACAGGAAAGTTGCATTAGTAGGTACAACAACTGTTCCGCCTTCTGAGACTATTGTCTCTGTCAATTTCATGAGAGCTTCTGATACTGTTTTGGATGATTTTCCTGCAGAGGTTATCGCTATTGACAGATGCTCTAATCCTGCATCTATAATCGGAATCGACTGTTTATCACTTAATTGGTCGATAAACCATGTCTGGACTTTCTCTACAACTGTATCAATGCCGCCATCCAGTTGTATACTTGCCCATCCAAAATTGTCAGGAGAAATCCCCAGTTTCTGTATTTCATGTTGCATGTGATCGTTGTGTGTCTTTTCACATCCATGTTCAAGCAATAACCCGAGTGCGACAGTGGGATGGGTTAGATGTCCGATCATCGTTCGCATATAGATCTCTTCTGATCGTCCGCTTGATACACCACAACCTTCAGTATGGGGGAGTGCAATGAAACGTGAAATACCCTGTTCTTGACCGATCTTCTTATCGTTGCATCGGTGTGCGATCATCTGTGCAATCTGTCCTGAACAGAGACTTGTTGGCAGAATCAATGCTAATTGTTCAGATCGGTAACCGTTTGATGTTTGAAATGCGCGAAATGTAAAATCATAAGTTGGCAGTTCAGAATCTATCGTCTTCGTAAGCTGAATTGGTTCACCAGACTTAACTTCAGACGATTCAAATACCGGTGTTAGATCCGTATCTTCTGTCTGTTTCCAATCTCGCCATATAGATACTTGGGAGTGTCCAGCTTTTTCACCAGCGGAACGTTCACCAGAAGCCACTTTGACAGTGAGTTCCAGCGTCTCTTCACCCAGTTGTTCCATGGGTGTTCCGGTTAGATATGCCCCTGCATTTACATCCATATCTGCTTGAAGCATTTCGTACCGCTCAGTAGTCGTGACGATTTTGATGGTAGGTACAAAAGGAAAATTTGTGATTGACCCGTTACCGGTAACAAAGAAGATCATATTTGAACCAGATGCTACCTGTCCAGCGATACTCTCTAAGTCATTACCGGGACTGTCCATAAAATAATACCCTGGTTTGTCCATCAATTCACTGTAGTTGATGACATAATCCAAACAGACATCTGGATGTCGTTTCATCGCTGCACCGATTGACTTTATTGCGATGTTATAGAGACCTCTATAGTTATTTCCGCCAGATGGATTTCCTTCTGCTGAATGTCCATGCCAGTGCACACGTTCTTTAAATGTCTCTATAGTATTGAGAAATTCTTTTGCAGTTTGAATGTCTCTAACATTCTGTAGTAGATATTCTTCTGCTCCTATAAGTTCATCAGTTTCTGCAAGATTTGCACAACCGCCATATCTTATTACATCCTTCGCGACATAAGCTGCGAGTGGATTCCCTGAAACACCAGAAAAAGCATCAGAACCACCACACTGCAATGCGATTTTTAGATGTTTTAAGGATTGCTGGGTACGTTGTGTCCTATCAACTACCTCTAACCAATTCTTTATTCTCTGCTCTCCTCTGTCTATGTTAGCATCGAAACTTCCGATGATTCTAAAGAATTCGTGATGAACATTTCCAATTTCATATCCCTCGCGCAGCATATACTCTCTGAGCATGTCATTGTTAACAGATTCTGTTCCATAGTCAACAAGTAGGATAGCACCAATGTTTGGGTGGGTTGTGAAACCTGAGAGTGTCCTGAGTAACAGATCTAAGTTATTGGGCGTACTGTTTTCTCCACCCTCAGTATGTGCTAAGTAAACTATACCGTCGATGTTTGTATAGTTGTTAGTCAAAGCTCTACATCTATCCGTGAGGATTCTTGAGAACGCGGAAGTGCGTGCTGTTGTCCCCATAACGACGATGTAGTTTCGTGTACCAACACCCCGTTTTCCGGGTCTTTTATAGCCTAAGAAATGTCGTTCGTCTTCATATTGCGCTATTTGTCTCCCTGGCTCAAACTGCTCTTTATCCAAAACATAAGTTTTCATTTTGTCTTTAAAGTTTGAACTTGAAGGCAGCTCAAAATCGAGGTTACGTATAGAGAGCGAATCTATCATTTTCCGATTGCACACATAGTTGCCGGGAACAATTGCTTGTGAAGCGTAACCAAATGGTAATCCCCATGACAATAACGGTTCATCTTCATCTATGTGTTGTATAGCAAATCGATGTCCTTCTAAGACAGTATGTGAAAGAGTCAGCTCATCAGTATCATTTTGTATCCGTGTGCCTGCCTCAAGTCGTTGCGTGGCAATAGCCACGTTATCATTAGGTGTAGGCAACCTTGCAACGTCTGCAAAATTATGATGAGAGGGAACGAGTGACATATTATCCATTATTTTGCACCTCTAATGTCGAAAAATGCTGACTTCAATTGCATCCTTCTTTACCCAAGGCAAATCAATATCAAACCAGTGGGTTTCACTCTGATATGTTGTTCTCACATGTTCAAGATAATCTGCCATAGAGTCTGCCCCGATACCCACATTGTCTGCCAGAATAATTGCGGGATTCGTTAGCTGCGGTTCAATAGCCTTAAAACATGGATAGTAATTGTCAAAGTTGTTGTCAAGAAAAAGAAAGTCCACAGGTTCTTTTATACTTTTTAGTATTTTCTGTGCATCTCCGATACGAGAATCAACGATGTCTGATGCACCTACGCGTTCAAAACTGGCTCTTGCTTTCTCAGCGCGTTGTGCATCAATTTCAACAGTAATTAATCTTCCAGTACCGATTTCCTTAAGCACTCTTAGTATCCACAGCCCGGAATATCCAATTGCTGTCCCACATTCAACGATCAGAGAGGGTTTTGCTTCTTCTACACATTTTGCAACAAACTTTGCCTTTTCGGGTCCTAACATAGGAATTCTATCTACTCTGCACTGCTCTTCTACCTCTTTAATAACGTGTTCAAACATATAATCCTCCTTTTGGGTATAATAGTTTTGTCACCTTTTTTCATAAGAGACGGCACACGGAGAGTGCCTACTACTATTAAGAGACGGCACTCGGAGAATGCCTACTACTATTAAGAGCTTATGAAATCCTAAAATTGACACCTATAGTGACAATAACTTTACACACCCTCCTTTTACATTATTTGACTTATATAGCATTGTCATGATAAAATTAGTATCAGACTATTCTCTTGATCAATAGAGTTGAACATTCATCAAGTTTCTTCGGTGTGGAGACCCCGCTGCTTTAGCACGGGGTTACTGACTCAACAATTGTCAACAATAAGTCAATCATACACAAATATCGTGTTAAGGTCAAGTCTAATCGCGCATAGTGTAAAAAGATGCAACCGATTTATCTGACAGGTGTATATTAGAATAAACAACTCCGGAGACTTCAAATGGTTGAGTTAGACGATGAATTAATGCTGCGATTCCAAAAAGGGGATGAAGAAGCTTTCAATCTATTGGTACGACGTCATCATAAACCGCTGATTAATTTTATTGCGCGGTTTACCGGAGATAGAGACAATGCAGAGGATTTGGCACAAGAGACCTTCATACGCATATACAAGGCGGTAGATCGCTACAAACAGGGGCGCGCAAAGTTCAAAACATGGATGTACATTATTGCTAAAAATCTGTGTAAGAATGAATTACGTAACCGTAGTCGCAGAGACCGATATAGAGTCGACAACACTACAATGAACCAACATTCCACTGACGGAGATAGTGAAGAAATTGATATTATCGCAAGCGCACCTGCCAATTCAGCTTACCAACCGGAAGTGGCACTGCAACGAAAGGAACTCAACAAGACTATTCAGGATGCGATAGGAGAATTACCTGAACAGTACAGATATCCACTCATTCTACGTGATATTCAAGGACTGAGTTATGATGAAATCAGTGATATTCTTGAATTGCGGAGCGGAACAACCAAATCACGAATTAATCGAGCACGTATAATGCTCAAGGACAAACTAAAACCGTATATGGAGATGATATGAATTGCTTAAAGGCTGTAGAGAACTTTTCTGCACATTTTGAAGATTCACTTGATTATCAAACACTGAAACACTTTGAGGATCACATGGCAACGTGTTTGGAGTGCCAGCGAGAGTACGATCAATTCTGCCTATCAATTAAAGTATCCCAAGAATTGCCGCAGATTGAACCATCACCCGCGTTTTTGACTACATTAGAACACAAACTCGTCGGTAATGAACGTGAATCTCTAACAATATGGGAAAGAATAAGCAGACTTTTCAATATACCGCTTTTTAATATGGCGCATTTTAATATGACACAGAGAGTTCTTACCGGTGCAGCACTTCTACTCTTGGTTGCTGCGACAATTACCGTTGTATACCGTGATGATTTATTTCACCAAGAGACTCAATCTAATGCCACTGCTCCTGTAATCACATCTGAAAAACAGGATATAAATAGAGATGATTTCTTTCCGATAGGAACGGGTTCTGAGTTTTCATCAATAGGTGTGTCACCCTTGATGCAACAGAACTATACCTTAAAACAAGTTAGTTACTCCGCTGTCTCAACGGGTGGAGGACTATAGTCTCAAATAACTTTATGAAATCGCAAAAAGGTTCTTTTTTAGAGGTAAAGGCAATGTATACGCAAAAACTTGATAACAGATATCATTTACACTGTCGGTTTACATGCATTCAGAAAATATTCTACTCAAGTATTGTCATCTGTTTTCTGTTTCTTACCACACTCAGTTATGCTGGAGAGAATATACTTCAATTGTTTGAAAAGGATTTCAAAAAAGTTGTTACCTCCTCTCGTCCCGCTGTTGTTAAAGTATTGGCTACTTACAATTCATCCAGTGAGTTTGCAAACACTATAGGAAAGGTCACACTGTTTCATCAAGACATTAGTTCTGGGATTCTACTTGACAATAAGGGACATATAGCAACGACTACTTTTTCAATGGCACCAAATAAAATTGAGATAGTTCAGAATGGTAAGAAGTTTCCTGCAGCGTTTATCGGTAAGGACGATTTCACTGACCTTGTGGTATTGAAGGCTAATCACAAATTTCCTGTTGCAATCAAGCATGGTGATTCTACCAAAATTGATACAGGTTCTCTCGTTTTGACTATCGGGAGTTCACAAGGGAATCACCCGATAGTGTCGTTTGGCATTGTAAGTGGTTGTGAGATTCTACATGCACACCCTTGTGCTGAGTTACTAAAGATCAATGCACCCGTCTCACCTGGGAATAGTGGTGGGGCGGTTGTTAATACATCAGGCGAAGTTGTTGGGATGATACTTGCTGTTCTGATGCAACCGAATCAATTAAGTGCTTTTACAATGCAGTTTCCACAACAGATGATGAATAAACAGATAATTACTTTTGCTGTTCCAATGGATACAGTGAAGTCTGTTGCTGCAAAGATAATAAAGCATGGTAAAGTGCCGCGTGGATTTTTAGGTGTGGACCTTATGAACAAAAATGAAGGTGTACTCGTAACACGCGTATTTGAGGATAGTCCTGCACATAAAAGTGGATTGTTGCCTGGAGATCTGATTCGGAATTTCAACAAACAACCCATAAAGACTTATATAGACCTACAAAGACGTGTCTTAAACTCTTCCCCAAATTCTAAAGTCATCCTTAGAGTCATGAGAGACGGTAGTGGGAAAAACTATACTATCAAGCTAGGTGAACGGTAAGCGACACTGTATCTGATAGGCAAACATTTATCTATATAATCTATGAAACTCCTCCATATATGCTTTCCCAATACCTTTGTTGTTCTTGATAATGAGCAGGTTTTCGCTGTTATTGGTCTCAGCATTTCTTGAGAAGTTATACGATCCCGTAATAACAGTCTGTTCATCAATAATTATCACTTTATGATGCATTGTGCCTGGAGATTCATCTATCCTCACTTGCATTCCTATCTCTTCCATCTTGGCATATTTAGAATGCCGTGAGATCTGTTTTTCCTCAAATACACCTCTGACAGTTATTCCAGATTCAAACATATCCATCATGGCTTCACCTAATTCGTCATGTGTATATGAAAAAGCCATAAACGAGATGGACTTCTTCGCGCTTCTTATCTCATCTATTAGGGGTGGAATTGTTTCACTTTTTGGGGAAAACAACGTCGTAATCTCTGTTCCATCATTAAGGGTAATCGTAGGATATGGAACATAAGATGCATTAGATTGATTAAACTGTCCAGAGAGATACAAACTTCTGAACTCATTCGTAAAATTATTCGCAAGCGGCACAGAATCAATCCAGATAACATTGTTATCATTCTTATACGCACCATTATATGTTATGTTGTATGAACCGGTCCATACGTATCTTTCGTCAATTACGATGAACTTATGGTGCATTAAACCACCTTCACTGGCATCATCTTTTACAGAAATACCCACAGATTGCAGTTTCGTAATTTCCTCCTCTTCCACATATCTGTTCTCTGTAAAGACTCTCACTCTTACGCCGCGGTTATGTGCCTTGATTAATTCAGCAGCGATAGGAGACGAATTCAATTGCTGTACAGCAACATCAATACTTACATCTGCCAATCTGAGTTTATTCACAAGCAATTTTTCCAAGAACCCACTGCTATGACCCGTATACGCATCACTGAAGTAGACTTCTAATTGATATTCGCCTGATGTAGTGTCTTTACTTAGGAAATGCTTGATGGCAAATCCAATTCCAACTGCTAATGCTATTACAAGAAAGAATGGAATAAACCTGGCGTTACGGCTTTTATAATCTGTTGTTGATGTCCCTTGCATATCTATAAAATACCTTTCTGATGAGCAAAATTAGACACCCCACTTTCTACGTGAATCTTCTAATGGTTCTATATTGACATCCTTCTGTTTCCAAGCATAATGCCCCTTCGGTTTCTTTCCGATCCATCTCTCATCAATCGGTTCCGAAGCGAGTTGATATCGTGTATCTGCTGTAATGCGAATTCTGTTAGATGTATTGACCAAAGATGCATGCATCAGATACATGCTGAATATAATGACATCTCCCGCAGAGAATGTAGTTGTTGTCCATCGTCCTCCGAACTTATTGATGACTTCACTTGGATCATCACTAAAATGTCCCTCAATCAGATCTCTGTCAACATCTGATGCTCCATAAGTTTCGCGCACTTTGTCAAATCGATTTGATCCGAGACAGAATACAATTGGTCCCATATCTAACGTTACGTCACCAAATGGAGTCCAACAGGAATATAAATCTTTTGTCCCTCTCCCCATAAACACGATATCGTAATGAATTGGTGAGCCGGAACCGGGACCGGCAGTGCGCAGCCATTTAAAGTCGAAAGTCCGTGCTTCGCCTCCAAGTAGAAGTTGGAAGAAACGCATTATCGATTCACCTTCTACAACAGCCTTGAAGCCTGGGAGATGTGTCAAATCTATATTTCCCATTGAACCTGTTGAAGTGGGTTCGGGATACTCAGGATTGAAAATACCTTTCATCAACGGTGTATCAGGCGCAAGCATTCCCTTCTCATCTAATTTCTCCAGTATCTGATGGCGGGCAGTCAGTACAGTCTCTTTGTCATGTAACCCACGGATCAATAGGTATCCATCATCTGCAATCCGATAACGCAATGCATCAGGATTATCCAAAATGTCATTACTATCCCGCATATCAATATTGACATCAATTTCTTGATTTATGAATGGTAGCTTCATATCATCTCACAACTTCTGATGGTGGAGGCTCAGTTAACCATGCATAGTTGAACCGATAGTGTTGTTTGCTACTGATGAGATGTATCATGTCATCATCTCCTTGACAAACAGCGAGGTATCCGCCCGGTTCAGCACTGTTTAAACCCAAAGTAAATAGTCGTCCATCCATAGTTTCAATTTCTCTATCAGGTCCGTCATCTGTTACCAATCTGATATTCTGCCATGTTTCACCGTCATTGTATGAAAGTGTCGTAAAAAGTCCTGTAACGGACCTCTCTTTACCAGATGTGTCAACTATTGGCATTGTTTCAGGTGTTTTTCTACTGCCAGTGAAAGATGCCAGAAGAATTGGTCCTTCTCTCAGACGCAAGAATACACAACGTTGTCCACCAGAAACAGGAGGGAACGGACTTGCGCTGTAGTGCCATGTTTTTCCGCCATCTTCTGAGACACTCTTCGGCATTCTGCCATTTATCGAATCGCCTCTACCGTAAGCCATCAAGCGTCCATCGGTTAGTTCAACGACTGCGGCGTGGATTCCGGCAATCCAACCACCACTTTGACCGTCTGCGAATTCTGGAATTGGTTGTGCTTCCCCCGGATCAGACCATGTTTCTCCATCATCCTGACTAATCCAGATAGCAGTGCCACCGTTACCACCACTCACTGCGTCACAAGCGAGGAGAATTGAACCATCCTTTCTGCGAAATACTGATGCGATTGGCATGTTTCTAAGCTGATGTTCAGGCGAGATGAAACGTGGTTTTGACCACGTCGCACCATTATCATCAGAGTAACGTATGACCAATGCCAAAGGCCCCCAGGTCGCCGCTGCAGATAGACCGTTAAAATGGTATATGCGTCCATTTTCGTTCCGCCAAAGACATGTTGCATGGTTGTTTCTGTCGGGGGGTCCCCAGAAGGGTTCTGCTGTCTGCCATTCAGATTCCCCAAACCGTAGTCGACTTGCAGCAACAGTCAATTCGCGTCCTCTTTCTGTTACGCATGAATACCACGCTGCGAACATATCACCGTTTGGACATTCAACAATTGCAGGCACGTGATTGTGATTGGAAAAAAGTGGTCCCTTTGAACCATCAGGTATATTTACAAAAGGTATGGGGTCAGCGAAGTAAGGTTCTGCTGGGATTTTAGGTCGTTCAGGTGTGTTTTGCTTTACATTCTGTCCCCATCTTGCCACTTTCGGTTCGGGTGAGTACGTAACCGATTCCGGTAATTCACCACAGACCACACGAAAACCGATGTACCAGTGTTTATCTTCAGGTAATGCTCCCATGCGATTAGCCGACCGTAAGTAGGTTAACAAGGTAGAATGACTTCCGCCGCGTGTAACACGGTATAGTCCTTGTTTACAGCCGATAGGGTCAACCTGTGAGTGTGATTCGTAAGGTGCATACCAATCTTGACACCACTCCTCAACGTTGCCGTGCATATCGTAGATACCCCATGGGTTCGGAGTTGTTTTCCCTACCTGTAGCGGTACAACTTCAGCTTCACCTTGGCTGCGACCTGCATCAGGATACCAACTTTCAGACACGTTTTTGTGGAATTCAGGGGGTAAAGTGTCGCCTGTATGAAAGTGTGTCGTTGTCCCGGCACGACACACATATTCCCACTCAGCTTCAGTTGGCAGTCTGTATGATCTATCCTCCTTTTGAGATAGCCATTTACAGAAGTTTGAGGCATCAGTCCAATCAACAAAAATGACAGCCTCATCATCATCCTTTGAGAATCCGAGTTTGCCACGTAGGTGTCGGTGTTGTGGTTGGAATTCCTCAAATTGAGCATTTGTCACTTGATATATTCCGATATAGAACGGTTTTGTGACGGTGACCTCGTGTATAGGTTGTTCATCCCAATCACCATCCCGCAAATATTCTTTTTCAGCGATTACATCGTCTGGAAGGTTGGCTTTTTCTGAACCCATTAGGAAGGTGTTAGGTTCAATTCTAACAAACTTCATGCCGATTGAATTGATGAATGAACTTTTCTGAGATTTATGATCTTTCATTTTGTATATGTTTTTTCCCAATTATTGCGATTCATGACCTTTGCGATGGCCTTTCTTGTAACACAGGTATGACATAACTGTGGATGCCTAACCCATCAACAGTATCTGTTTCTGCTTTAGAGATTGACTTTTCTCGATAATCAAATACTATGTAATAACCTTCTTGTGCTTTTTCATTTTTCATGTAAGCTGCTAACTGTTTTTTTCCTAATTGATAGGATTTTTCATTTCTCCATATTTTGGTTTCAATGATATACTTTCTCCTCTTGTGTACAACAATGAGATCCGCTCTACCTCTACCAGTTGGTATTTCAAGAAACATAGTTGCACCAATAAGGTTTACATATTCATCAAGATAACCGAATAAGAGATATTGACCAACAAACTCTTGAGGTGTTTCTGGCACTTGAAGAATTCTAAAACCTGCTCGGGTTATGAAGTTACTAAAGTTTTCAATTAAAGTATGCATTTGCAGTTGTCCCCCTGCAGTGACAAATTCTCTAAAATCATGGGGTCCATCTTCAGTGAAGTATTGATCCTCAAGTCCATTGATTAAGGGTTGAAACAATTGTATCACACGTTGGAGATAGATTGGATTGTGAACAGCACACAATCCATTTTCATCTTCAGCAATTATCCCATAAGTTGCGAGTTCACTGATGATCTCATTGTCAAGGTTGAATCGCCGGTTTTCACCATTTAGTGCGATCCCCATCAAGAATTTTTCAAGACGTGGGTCTTTCCGTAAATTTCCCGTAAGATGTGATACATTTGTGTTGCTTTCATTAAGGAGTTGTTTGTAAGCTACATTAAAATGATCCATCTGAATAATTTCAGATGTGGGTAGTTTAAGCTCCTCAGTAAGAATTTGTCCAAATCTATTTACGAGAAATGGTTGTCCAGCAGAATGTTTATGTATTGCTCCGATGACATTCGTGTCAATTTCTTGTCTAACTTCATCAGTATATTGTGCAAAGAGTTCTTGAACCTGTTCAAGTGTAAAGTTTGATAGTTTAAACTCATCTTGGATATTAAAGGGTGATATAGAACGATCATAATTCAGTTGGGTGATATTCTTGACACCCACTATGCCTACACTATGCGGACATCTATGTTTTGCGTTAGATAGGTAAATATGTCGTAAGGCGTGTAGAAAACCGCGGAGTGCATCAGGAGGGATTCCATCAAATTCGTCGAATATGATAACTAAACGAATGCTCTTTATAAGTTTACCAAAGTCATAAAAAAAATCAGACATGGAAATATGGTCTGTAATACTAACTGAATTTAAGAATTTAGAGATCTGATCTTTTGGTAATTCATCTTGATCCATAATGGCAGAATTAATCTCTCCACAGATATCCTTACCGAGAATGTCATAAAACCTATCAGCATTGCTATCCACAAATCTTTCAAAGTTTAGTTGTATTGGCAAATAATCTGTTTCATGCGCATTTAGTCTCGTAATTGCATTTTTAAAAAAGGTTGTTTTACCTGTCTGTCGTGGTGCGAATAGCACAATATATCTACCCTGTTTCACCCGATTAATGAAATCTCGGAGTTCATCATGACGAGAGACAACATAATTTTTGTCCGGAAATACAGGACCGAATGTTCCAAAAGATTTCATAAATCTACTCCAGTAATATCAAATGACATGCATAGTATTATAATAGCATGTAATGGGTCTTAATCCAAGAACTTAAATAAGGAAAAGGCACGCGTTAGAAGCGTACCCTTGTGGCGTGTATTTTCTAATGGAATTGAAACGTTTTATTTACAACAGCACTCTTACCCGCAGCATACTTCTCCTTGACTGCTGTGTGTGAATGTTCTGCATGTTTTCCTGTCGTGTAACACTCACATGGGAAGGAACAGCAAAATTAGTACTATGTGAATCAGTTTCCTCCTCTTGAATTGTCTCTATCGCTTCATTTTTGAGATTTTGGTTAGCCTTTTCTACTTGTATTGTATTGTGATTACTATCGTCATTCCCGATTTGAAGTTGTGCCATTAAGAAGTTTTGATACCAGAAGAAACAACCGACAGCGAAGATTATCAGGAAACCAGTACCAGCGAGAATCCAATTGTCAATTGAAAGTTCTTTTAACATTTTCTATCTCCTATTTTCTGCTTGTTCTGTTGCATTTCGCTTGGTTACGATCCAATTATTTGGTTTCTGTTAGTTAATGTGTTTGACATTTGAGGTGACTATTTGTTCAAATAAAGAGTGTTGAAACTTCTGGCAAAAAATCAGATATGTTCAACTTTCCCATCCTTCAATATATATAGATACAATTAAGTAGGTAAAAGGTTGCATTTTTTTCATAATTTTCACTTTTTTCTGCTATTCATTGGCTATCGTGATGTTTTTGTGATGTATAACGACTGATTGTGATTAGTGTTTACTTGCCTTATGAAGTCTTTCTGTAATTATAGAGACGGTTGGATGGAAAAGGATTGCATTTTTTGAATGACCCGTATTACGACAAACTGACAACAAACTGGCAACAAACAAAGGCGCGTTTGCTATACGCGCCTTTTATACACAAAATTTGTGGGGTTTATTCGTCAAGGGTATATCGTAGCACACCCCTGCCTTTTGTACCGACATATAGCAGATTACCGTCAACATCAAAACAGTTTACATCGTAACCTATCTCGGGTGTAACCTGTGCCCATTTCCCGTTGTTGTCATTGCGTTGGTAAATCTTCTGTTTGAATTCACCAAAAACCTTATTTCCATCAATTGTGAGGTTGTTAATTTCTATTGCGGTTCCCTCTGAATCGGTAAGTATTTTCCAATCAGTACTGTTATCTGACATGAGAACCCCTTTATCGGTGGAAATATAGACAGTGTTTTCAGAAAACCGTATATCCTTGTATTGTTCTACCTTGAATGGCAGATGATCAGTGATGTTGGTCCATGTTGTTCCTTCGTCGTCTGATTGTATCAATCGTCCATTCGGTTTGCCAACATAGATTCTCTTTCCTGATACTGCAAATTCAAAATAGACAGTAGAATGGACAGTCCCGAATTCATTCAGGACGATTTCATTCCCAATTATAAAGTCATGGGTGGTCACACCCGTGTCAAACCAGTTTAATGATTCGACGCTCCATCTGTAAAGTCTGTCATTTTCGGCGATATAGAAGGTGTTATCTGTCGCAGCAAAATCTGATGGTAACGTTTTTGTATATATATCGGTCATTACCGTCAAAATATTAATTGTATTTCCGTCAATATTAATTGTATTTCCGTCATTGCCAATTCTTTTCTTCAAGCTTGGAATTTTAGAGATTTCAGATAGTTTATAGTCTTCTGATAACGTGAAAAACTTTGGCATTCCATTTCCGTTTTTTCTTGCATACAATTTTCCGTTGATATGTGCGATTCGCGGCAGCTGTTCATTAACCTGAGAGATAGGTAACCACGACTCACCCCCATCCCTTGAGTATACAAGTTGACTTTGTGTGTTCGCGTATAGAACTCCATCGGAAGCAATTAGTTGCTGTATATTGGAATTCACCATGCCAGTATTGAATTGATGCCATGACTCACCGCCATCGGTTGATCGTCGAATACCGTAAGATCCACAGCGGAAGAAAGTCTGATCATCTAACATGACAGCGGCTGTGTTAACTTCCATAGTTTCATTCAGTGCTGTCCATGTCTCACCAGCGTTATTTGAATAGAAGTTTTGAGATGACTGCATCACGAGTATTCTGTTTTCATTTGCAGCAATTCTTACTGTTTTATCCATTTCGTTGATCCAGATGTATCCATCTTTAATTGCTGCTGCTTTAGCATCTGCAAAAGTTCTACCCTCTTCTTGTTGCTTTATACGATTTTTCTTTGGAGAAATAAACGCATAAGAATTACCTTTGTTATATAGGCGAAATAGTGAGAGTTTACCAGACGACCAATAATCAGCGTTTGCATTTGATACTTCTATCCAGTCTGGTTCACTTAGAAGATCTACTTCAACCCTATAGTCAGATGTGTCAGCATTTGTGGTCATAAGGTTTTTCTCACCGGTTAATACATATAGATTCTCTCCAGCTGTAACCAATGCATAGATGCTATCCTTCTTTCTCCGATGTGTATTTGGTCGGTGTATTGTCTGAATTTCCCAATCATCTTCATTCAGACGAAACAGTCCTTCATCAGTACCTGCAAAAACCGTATTGTCAATTGCTGCAATTGCCGTAATTTTTCTATCAATTAAACCTTTAGGCAGTTTTTCCCAAGTTTCACCGGTATCAACTGACCGGAATATACCGTCCGTATAGGCAAGGAATATGGTCATGCTGCTTGTTGCTTGCGGTATTCCACCTGTTAAGACCATACCTATAAGCGTACCTTCTCTACACTTGCATAGACTATCCCAAGTCTTTCCTCTGTCAGTTGAAGTGATAATTTCTGTATCCGTTGCTATAAAGAGTTTGTCGTTTCGTTCAGCGATGTGCCACCACTCCTGCGTTCCTTCTTTTTTGATGAGATTGGGTGCATGAATTTGTTTCATGAATTGCCATGTTGTTCCACTGTCTGTCAACCTATAGAATCCCTGTAGTGTTCCAGCAAAGACATCGCCACGAGTTGATTTGAAGAGTTTTGACACTGTTCCACCTTCTGGACCTTTAGTTTGTATCCATTGATGTTTTTGCTTGTTTATCTCGCCTTCATCCGCATGTGCCACACCAAAAAGTGATGCGTTAGATTTCTGACCTGCACCCTTGTTCTTACCTATTTGTTGCGTATTATTCGGTTTCTTTAAAAGTGTTGGTTTTTCTGGTGTTTCTATGACTATTGGCACATCAACGACCTCAATCGTCTGTTCGGATTGTGCGTTTAGGTTGTACGGTTGTTGAAATCTTGGGAGATGCTGTACTCCCGCGCCTATCAACAGTACTGCCACTATAGCAGACACAGTAGATATTGCTAAAGGTATCATAGGTTTCGTTACAGAAGGTGTTATCGGACTGCTGTCTGAAATTCTTTGCATGATGTTCTCCGTAAATTGGGTTGGGAGTGTGAAACTATTCAGGTTTTCTTTTATCACAGATTCGTCTTCCCTTAGTTTTTTTCTTGCTCTGTGTAACCTTGTTCGAACAGCGTTTGGTGATATACCTAAGAACTTAGCTATTTCTTCACAGGTCATTTCTGCTATGTAAAAGAGATTCATGACTGTCCGTTCGCTTTCTTGAAGTTTGCTAAGTAGTTTTTGGACTAATGCTCGTCTTTTTCTATCTGCTGCTTCTTCGCGTTGATGTGTCATATATTCTGAGTAATACACCTCCTCTAATTCTATCGGATCCATATCTTCCAGTGATTTTAAGGTTAATTTGTTCTTTCTGTGCCAGTTTTTGCATTTACGGTCTGCAATTACATAGAGCCAGCCGGAAAAACTGTTGTAGTGTTTTAGGGATGCCAGTCTCTGATGAGCAGTTAGGAACGTATCCTGAGTAATCTCTTGTGCAGTGTGGAAATCACCGATTTTCTGCCATGCCAAAGCATGTATCTGTTTCTGATACTTTTCCACAAGTTTAGAGAATGCCTGTTCATCACCATCTAAGGTTTGTTGAATTAGGTCTGCGTCTTCACATTTCATTGGATACCTCTATATACTATGTGCTTTTTAAAATATATAGACACATTTTTGCGACTGATTGTTACATGTTTTGAGAAAAATTGCAATTTTTTCTGGATGGAAAGAGAGTTTATCTGCCTGAACCCAAACACTTCATACCCTAATCTTGAAAATCATTTGATATTAATCATCTGTCCGTTGTATAATATTGTATGAACAATTCTAACCAAAGTCAATCTTCATTAGGGAGAATTTTATTACCTTACCAAAAATTTGATATAGTTACTAAAGATGTTTTTTATACATTCACTGAAGATGTTCTACGTTTCATTTTAAACAGAACGGATATCCAATTCTTGGAACATCTGGAAAGTGAATTCGTTACCGTTGAAAAACGTGAAATGGATAGTTTGGTAAAGATTTTACTTAATGATAAACCTGTACTGGTACATTGCGAATTTCAAACAGGAGACAGTAGCGATGTAGATATGACACGACGCAACATCGGATAT
This sequence comes from Candidatus Poribacteria bacterium, assembly GCA_022828145.1. GTDB lineage: Bacteria > Poribacteria > WGA-4E > WGA-4E > WGA-3G > MSPOR6. The sequence goes on from JAJEJA010000073.1 coordinate 64,549, forward strand.
ATGGGTAGATGTTATGAAAAATATGGTTTACCCATTCTTTCACACGTCATCTATCTTAAACCAAATTCGGGAAAAACGATCCGGGCGGCTATAAACAGGACATTCAAGGATATAATTTCATTGTTGAGTATAAAGTTATTCGACTCATAGATATAGATGGACAATCTGTTCTTGAATCTCGCCAACCAGGATTGATGGCATTTGCGCCATTAATGAAACCGCCAATTGATATGGACCCACTACAGTGGATTTATCAATGTGTAGAAACAACAAAGTCTTTACAGATTGACTCGTCAACCCGTGCAAACCTATTAGTAGACCTATGGGTGATGAGTGGACTGACCCATGAACGGGAATCATTAATTCATCTTTTATCGGAGGAAATCATGCAAGATTCGTCTGTTTATCAATACATTATAGAAAAAGGTGAACGGAATAATACTGTTGAAAGTATTTTGGAACTCCTCTCTATTCGTTTCCAAATTGACACAATAGAAGCAATAAAGTCTGATATTGAGAGCATTGACAGTCTACAACGTCTTAAGCAATTGTTTCGTGCTGCAGCCCAGGTGCAAAACCTTGATGCTTTCATGCACATACTACAGAATGGTGCCGAATCTGTCTAATTCTGATCCTTTCATGCAAAAAGCAACAGAAAAGACAAGTTATTCACATCCCATCTGAAAAATATTAAGTCCGTTCAATGCAAAACTATTCATCAAGTTTGTAAAGCAGCAATCCACTCCCATAAGTACCAACATAGAGTTTGCTACCATCAGTATCGAAACATGCAACGGGATATGCAATTTTTGGTGTAACTGGCATCCATTTCTCGTTCTCAATGTTTATGCTATATATAATCTGTCCGGATTCTCCGTAAACTGTTGTATCAGCGACTGTCAATCTATTCATAACAAGTGGAATGCCATTTTCATCTGTTAGCGTCTCCCAGTCTTTACCATCTGTAGAGCGAATTACACCTTTGTCAGTTGCGACATAAAGACTTTCACCTGCAAAGACTACGGATTTGAAAGATTCGACTGTAAATGGTAGATTAGAGGTGACATCTGTCCACGTTTCACCTTCATCAAGTGATTGCATCAGGTGTCCGTTCTTCTTGCCAACATAGAGTTTTTTCGCTAAAGCAGCGATTTTCAATCCTGAATCGTTATTTTGCGTTTCATTGTTAATTTCTTCTGCTAATCTGGTGTCATGCCAACCTAATGTACCAGATTTCCATTTATATAGATTGTTGTTGGATTCTGCGTAGAACGTAGAGTCAGTCACTGTGAAGTTGCCTGGAAGTGTTTCAAAATTCGGTAATGTTTTCGGTATATATGTGGGTGTTACTCTTGTTAGAGATTTTCCACTGTTTCGGGGTTGTATTCGTAGTATGTTCATATTCCCAACCTTTTCATCTATAACCATTGCATTTAATTCTATTTCCTCATCAATTTCATTAGCATCTGCTATGATGTTTAGCATTCTATCAGTTCTTGCATAAACGTGTTGACCAGATTTCTTTAAAGAAAAGGTCACATCCCCCGCGTCAAAAAATACGTTCTTCCATGAATTGCCCCCATCAGTTGAACCAATTATCCCACTCGGCGTGTATGCATAAAGATAATCGTCAACTATAAATATTTCCCAAATAGTTCTGCCATAAATTCCAGGATTAAATCGCACCCAATTTTTCCCTCCATCCATGGAACGGAGTATACCAAATCTATGACTCCTATAGATGACATATGGGTTTAAGAACACGGGTGTAGCATCTGCTTTATCTATATTGAATAACATATTGGGAGTATCGTCTAAGACCCAATTTCCATCATGATTTAGGGAGTATGATTGGTATTTGGTATCAAGTACTACGATTCTTCCTTTTGTTGCACTTATCTTCACATTGAAATTTGGAAGCATTACTGTATTGGGAAATTGGTGTTTTCTTGGACCAAAAGTCTGTAATGAAAAATACATCCTATTTGGTTCAGTAATATGTTCTTTGTTTGCTATTAATTTCCATGTATTTCCTTTATCATAAGAATGATAAAGCACCCATCCAAAATCAGGTATTGATTTTGTAACACCTTGTGCAACACTGACTTGACGTCGTGTAGTATTATCAGTATCTGATACAATAATCGCGACAAAGAGATCGTCACCTGAAACGGCAATATCTAAAACTTGCTGTTCTTTGTCATTTATTATACCATCTCCAACGGGCATTCGTACGAAATTTTCATCAACCAAACGATATAACCCTTCGTCTGTTCCAACAAAGACAGTGTCTTTGATGGATTCAATTGCGTGAATTTTGATGTTAGTTTTTTTACCAGTATCCTCTATACTCCAAAGTTTCAGCGTAGTTTTGTCTACACTCTTATCATCTGTATAAAAAATTCTATCATTGAATCCGATGTAAAAACCGTCCTTGGTTTTTACAAGACCTGTGGGTAAACCTCCAGGATGTGTTCCGACTGTCAACCATGTCTTTCCCCTATCAGAAGACGAGATAATCTCAGTATCAGTAGCAATGTAGAGGGAATTATTCTTTTCTGCCAATGCTCCCCAACCTATCTCACTGTTTTCTTCATTGAGTGGAGGTGCGTTCCGTATTCTTATAAGTTGCCATTTATCTCCATCATCCGAAAGTCTATAGAGGTTGCTGATTGTTCCTGCAAATAGGTCTCCGCGAGTTGTTGCGAATAGGGTTGGAACTGGTCCGCCTTCCATGCTGGCTGTTTGAAGCCATTTACCTTCTACATCTGAGATTTCATCTGTATCTGAAACCGCTTCAGTAGAAAGAGATGAATCTGAGTTTTGACTAATTCCATTGATCTGACTTGGAATTTCTATCCTACCAGTTTGTAAACGGATCTTTGGATTTATTTCTGTATCACGAACAATGTGCGCTTCTGTGATTTCAACACTACTATCTGAATCGGCATCTAAATTAAAAGGTTGTTGGTAACGATAGATGTTTTGTGCACCAACTCCTATCAACAGAACTGCTATAATTGCTGTTGCAGCAGATATTGCTAATGGTATTAGCGGTTTCGTTACTGAAGGTGTTATGGGTTTGCTGTTCATAATGTTTTCCATGATTTTCTCCGTAAATTGTGTTGGTAGTTGGAAACTACTCAGGTTTTCTTTAAGCATTGATTCCTCTTTCTTTAATCTTTCCCGTGCTCTGTATAGTCGGCTGCGAACTGTATTCGGAGATACACCGATAAATTTTCCGATGTCTTCACAGTTCATTTCTGCGATGTAATACAGATTTACAACTGTTCGTTCACTTTCTTCTAACTTACTGATCAATTTATGCACCAAAGACCGTTTCTTTTCCTTTGCTGCTTTTTCTCGTTGATCTGACAGATATTCTGCATAATATACCTTGTCTAATTCAACTGGATCCATATTTTCTAATGACTCTAAAGAGATCTTTTTCTTTCTGTGCCAGTTTTTGCATTTATTGTCAGCGATGACATATAACCATCCTGCAAATCGATTCCGATAGTTTAGACTTGCCAAGTTATTATATGCAGTGATGAAAACATCCTGTGCGATTTCTTGTGCTATGTGGAAATCACCGATTTTTTGCCATACTAATGCATGTATCTGTTTTTGGTATTTGTCAACAAGTTTTGCAAAAGCTTGCTCATCACCATCTAAGGTTCTTTGAATTAGAGCCTTATCTTCCCGCATCATCTGTCACCTCAAATAAAAATTGATCCTTAACTATATAGACACATTAATTGTATTGATAATTGCATATTTTGAAGAAAATTGTGATTTTTTAGATAAAGAGTTTTAATAATAATCTCCATAGTAGTGTACGAATCCTTGTGTGATATGGGTTTACACCAATTAAATTAAAACCAAGTTAAAACAAGTGCGGCGTGCAGAAAACAATAATGTGTTTTATTATATCACAGGGATAGCAATCATAAAAATGTTAAGATAACAACTAATTCTAAACAAAAAAGACTGGACATGAACACCCAGTCTTTAGGATTATGAACTCTATTGGTTGTACTATTTGAAACTATTCATCAAGAATGAAACGAAGCAGACCGCTGCCGAAGGTCCCAACATACAGTGTTTTACCATCGGTATCTATGCAGGAGACTGTATTTTCGATCTTTGGTGTAACTTGTTTCCATTTGTCGTTGTTCCAGTTTACGCTATAGATAACCTGTTCGGATTCACCGTAAACTGTGGTATCAGCGACTGCCAATCTATTCATAACAAGTGGTACGCCATTTTCATCTGTTAACGTCTTCCAGTCTTTACCATCTGTTGAGCGAATTACACCCTTGTCTGTTGCGACATAAAGACTTTCACCTGCAAAAACTACTGTTTTGAAAGATTCGACTGTAAATGGTAGGTTTGAGGTTACGTCTGTCCACGTTTCACCTTCATCAAGTGATTGCATCAGGTGTCCATTCATCATGCCGACGTAAACAGTTTTCTCTAAAACAGAAATCTTAAATTTATCCAATTCACGAAGATCACTGACGTCTTTTGAAGCATCTGTTGCATTTTCATCAATAAGACCGGTGTTGTGCCACTCATTTTCACCTTGTTTCCATCTTAGGATTTGATTCTTAAATTCCATATAGAAGGTTGTATCATGAACAGCAAAACTACCGATTAAATATGATAAAGATTGATTCATGCTTTCTGAAATGAACTTATTATAGCTTTCATTGAATTGCTCTGAGTTGAATTGTTCAGGGTTGAACTTTTTCACTTGTTGCAAACTATCTATTGCTTCCTCTTCTAAGTTGCTTAAAAGTGCCTTACCGATTTTATCACTCAATTGTTCATTAAAATCCGGTACTTCTAACTTTGGTATTCCCGGAACTGGTAAAACCCTATTGCTTTCATTTGACACGAGATACAGTTGAGGTGCTAAACCTCTTGAACTCTTGATATAAACATCTCCATTAGATTCAACCATACTCTTGACAACTGATATTTCTCCAGCTAAGGGGTGCCAAGTATCTCCTCCATCCTTAGAGATAACCAGGGCATTTTCAATATATGCATATAATATATCATTAGAAATCATTAAATCCATAATACTCTTATTTAATATGCCAGTATTTACTTCTTTCCATCTATTACCAGCATCAGTTGAGCGAAATACACCATCATTAGTACCGATATATATAGTATTCTCATTTAGTATAGCAGTGACAGGAGGTGTATCCATATTTGTAAAACTTCTATCCAAGATAGACCAATTGTCTCCACCGTCATTTGAGAAGTAGCTATCTGACACGACATGCATTATCAAACAGTTGTGGTAAGTCACCAATTTTATTGATGGTAACGGCGAAATGCCAGAGCCACTTGAAAATGTGAATGTCGTCGTACTTGGATTCTTCATAGGTTCCTTAGGTGGTGTTATGTTTGTCCAAGAATCCCCCAGATTAGTTGAACGATATAATGAAATGTTTCTTTTCGCCGTACTAAACATCTTCATGACATCAGAAATGATTTGGTTTCTATTATTCTTTCCAGCAGCAACATAGAGTTTCTGATCAGCATAAGCTAATGCCTGTATATTTTCAATATTCTTGTCTACTGTTACCTGTTCCCATTTATTCGAACTTAGACGAAAGAGACCAGAATCAGTACCAACAAAAAGGTGATTGTCAACTGCCATTAGTGTCTTTATTTCCTTTTCTTCTAATCCTTCGTTCAATGGGATCCATGTTGATCCACTGTTTTTTGAGTGAAAAACACCAGTAGATAATGCAAGATAAAATCCATCATCCGCTATTGAAAAAGTAATCAATTCTCCGTCGGGTTTCACACATAGTGCATTCCATGTCTTACCCTTGTCAGTGGAAGTAAATACCTGCTTATCAGAAACCGTATAGAGTGTATCATTATATTCAATCAATTTCCAGTACCCACCAAACGGCACATTAGAACTTATGAGATTCCATCTGTTTGAATCTTCTGATAATCTATATAGATCATGTATTGTACCAGCATATACCTCTTGTTGTGATGATGAAAATATGTCAACGATCTTTCCACCATAAGGACCTCTTGTTCTGATCCATTTTCCCTTTGATGGTACAATAGTACTTTCGTCACTTTGAGATTCTGAAACAAGCAAATTGTCAAAACGGTGTCCAATACCGTCAGGTTTGTCAGCTACAATTGAATTTCCATTCTGTTGGCTTAATGTCGGTTTTATAGGTGTATCTATAACAAGTTTTGCATCCATTATTTCAATAGTTGCTTCTGAGTCTCTATCTATGCTATAAGGTTGTTGGTAACGAAACATTTTTTGTGCACCGACTCCTATCAACAGAACTGCTATAATTGCTGTAGCAGCAGATATTGCTAATGGTATTAGCGGTTTCGTTACTGCCGGTGTTATGGGTTTGCTGTTCATAATGTTTTCCATGATTTTCTCCGTAAATTGTGTTGGTAGTTGGAAACTACTCAGGTTTTCTTTAAGCATTGATTCCTCTTTCTTTAGACGGTTCCGAGCACGACTGAGTCTACTCTTGATTGTATTCTGTGATACACCGAGAAACTCGCCTATGGATTCACAACTCATCTCTCCAAGATAGTGCAGCGACATGACTGTGCGTTCACTTTCTGGCAGCTTCTTTAAAAGGTTTCCAATAAGTTCACGTCGAGACTCGTTAGCATCTTCTTCAGTCTGTTCCTCAATGTAGTTTGTATAAGACACTTGATCCACCTCTTTGGTATCAACAGTTTCCAGAGATTGTATCGGTAGACGTTTCTTTCGGAGCCAGTCATTACAAAGGTTTGTAGCAATAACATAGAGCCATCCACAGAACAACTTTCGGTTTTTCAATGTACCAAGTTGCTGATATGCTTTTAAAAAGGTGTCCTGCGTTATTTCTTGTGCGATGTGAAAATCACCAGTTTTCTGCCACGCGAGTGTATGTATACCTTTCTGGTATTTTTCAACAATAGCAGTGAACGCTTTTTCGTCACCATCTAATATCCGCTGGATTAGCTGAATATCTTGCTTTTTCATAGTTTTCCTCCGAAATATTTACTACCCCTCACTTAATTAGACGGGATCGGGATGACACGAGGTTGCATTTTTTCGTCACAATTATTTTCAATTTACGGTCAATTGTGTTATACTTTAATTAAGAGTACTATACTATAACATAAGTACAGAGGAATCCAAACATTTGAGTTTTGCTTGGAGGAATGTATGGAACAACATATAACAGATGCACAATGGGAACATTTTGATGAATACGGTTTTGTCCGGATTGGACAAGTCGCTACTGATGACGAATTTGCACAGTTACAGCAACGCATGGATGATATTATGCTGGGTAAGACTGAGCTTGACTACGACAAGATCATGATGCAACTGGATCGTGCACCTGGAACAGATAGACCCGGCCCTCAGTCTGCTGGACATAAGGGGGCAACGTTGTTGTATCGCAAAATTCAGAACCTTGAATTTGACCCTTACTTTTTAGCTTATCTTCAGAATCCAACGTTTGAGAAAGTCTGTGCAAGAATCTACGGTGAAGGGGTGCCTATACTATGCTTCCGAGCCATGTTTATGAATAAACCCGCAGGTGAAGGAACATACCTTGTCTGGCATCAAGACAGATGGACAGATCTGAATCGTGACCCACAGATTACAATTTATACTGCATTGGATCCAGCAACGATAGAAAACGGATGTGTGCATATTATCCCCGGTTCACATAGCAGTCTAATTAATCCTTCCCACGGTTCAGGTTTCTTAAATCAAGAACAGATTGATGACATTGTGGAAAATTCAACACCGCTTCCACTGGAATTGGAAGCAGGGGAAGTGGTACTGTTACACAACTGGATGTTGCATAGTTCTGGAACAAACCAGACTGATATTCCTCGACGTGCATTTAGTGTGTGTTATATGCATGGGGACACACAATCACGTGGAGGAGCAAAGTTTAGACGGGTGTTTGGTGAAGGTGCTTTGAGCTTGGAAGACTTAGCGAAGACTGCATAAAAACAATGATCTTAAAGGTAGTAGGCACACTCCGTGTGCCGTTCACACCACTCACATAAGATAGGACAATAATAAAACTTGGAATTAAGGAGAACACGATGTCAAAAATTCGGCTTGCCATGATTGGCTGTGGCGGGAACTCAGGGGGTCATGCGCGACGCATGAATGGTAATACTGACGTTCAAATCGTTGGAACTTGTGATATAAATACCGATATTGCTAATCGTTATATTGATAGAAACCTACCTGACCTTTCACCACGTCCGAAAGCTTACGATGACATAGCAAAAATGTTGGATGAAGTAAAACCGGATGCAGTCGTAATTTCTACGCCACATACACTACATTTCGAACAAGGTATGCAAGCACTTGAAGCAGGTTGTCATGTCTTGATGGAAAAACCGATGGTTACCTCTTCAGAGGATGCCTATACATTGGCAAAGAAAGTTGAGGAGACAGGTCTAATCCTAACAATTGGATACAACACACCATGTTCAGCAAATTTTCACTATATCAGAGAGAGCATCCGTAGTGGAGAATTCGGTAAATTAGAACTGGTAATCGGTTACATTACACAGAATTGGAAGAGAGCAACGGTTGGTGCGTGGCGTCAGAATCCGATACTTTCCGGTGGAGGACAGGCTTACGACAGCGGTGCACACCTTCTGAATAGTCTCTGTTGGACTGTAGAATCCAAAGTAGAAGAGGTCTACGCTTATACAGACAATCAAGAGACAGAAGTTGATATCAATTCATCTATCAACATCAAATTTGAGAATGGTGTGCTTGCATCTATGGTAATCAGTGGAAACTGTCCAAGTCCAGGTGGGACACACATGGCACTTATCTTTGATAACGGCAGAATTGAAGTTGACGGTTGGGGTGGTGGTTGGATACGCGTTTGGAAAGGTGGAGAAGCGTTAGATCCGCCGATTACACCAGAGATGTCTGCGGGGAACCCAGATGATAACTTCATTGACGCCATACTGGGTAGAGCAGAACCCCGCACTGATCCGATGAACGGGATAATCCAATCTGAATTGATGGATCTGATTTACGAGTCTGCTGAAACGAAAATTCCAGCGCGTCCAAAACGTTAGGAATATGAAGCTACAGCAAACAGACTCTAAATCACATTCAGGATTAATGTCTTATTGTCTATAGGGAAGGATCTATGTTTGAATTCATCGGTTTTTATTTCTCCAACATACATATGGTTCTGATAATTTTTTTCTTTATTGTTTTCTTTGTCTTTTTCTTAATTGCAGTATATAGTATTTTTAACTATACTGAGACAGACAAACATGGGCGAAAATACAGAAGACCTTTGTTTTATCCTGGACGAATTTGCCCTGGGTGTGGACAGAAGATAATTACAAGAATTCCTACTTGTCCTTCGTGTGATCGTGATTTTTCTCAGGATCGTGATAACTCAAATATACAGCATAGCGACTCATAGTTTTATGCAATTAACTAAGAATCATAGTTATCAATTTTGACTGGTTTTGGATAAATTTATGTCAGAAACCAACATGCATCAAGACACCATTGTTTCAGAAGATCAAGTCTTCATGTCAGGATTTGTCAGCATTATCGGTGCACCGAACGTTGGTAAATCCACGCTTCTCAATGCTTTCTTAGGACAAAAATTAGCGATTGTCACCCCAAAACCGCAGACGACACGCAATCAGATCCGCGGGATTGTCACGACTGATACACATCAGATAGTGTTTGTAGATACGCCTGGTTTGATGGAACCGAAGTATCGGCTGCAGTCTGAGATGGTCAGAACTGCTTATGGTGCTTTGCGCGATGCTGATATAGTGCTTTTCATTGTAGATGGTGCGAATAGGAATGTTCCTATTGAGAATCAGATTTTAAACAGACTTCAGAAGACGCAATCCTCCAAAAAGATTCTTGTCATTAACAAAGTTGACCTTGTTGACAAACCGACAATGTTACCTATTTTTGACGAGTTTAGCCGGCAGTTAGACTTTGATGAAATGATACCTATCTCAGCAAAAACCCGTGATGGCGTGGATTTGTTACTCGGTCAGGTGAAGTCTTTACTATCCCCAGGACCGCAGTTTTTTCCTGAAGATCAACTCAGCGATTTACCTGAACGTTTTTTCATCTCTGAAACTGTCAGAGAGAAGATCATGCTTATCACCAAACGCGAAGTTCCCTATTCAACCGCCGTTGTGGTTGAGGAATTTGAACAGAGACAGAAACGCAACGGAGAAGAGATTCTATATATCAGAGCGATTGTGTATACTGAAAAACAGACACAAAAGCAGATCATCATTGGAAAAGCCGGGAAGTTGATTAAACGGATCGGAGAATTAGCACGGTCTGATATAGAAAGGTTCTTGGATAAAAAGGTCTTTTTAGAATTGTATGTAACTGTAAAATCGGATTGGCGTAGGGATGTGCGAAAACTTAAAGATATAGGTGGTTTATTCGAAATTGATTAAAAAAGATTGTTCATGCTATGAACGCCAAGAGAGGATATGTTACGATGACAGATGCGTCAATAGATATTCACGGCGCGAGAGAACATAATCTAAAGAATATAGACATCCAATTACCGAAAGATAAACTGATTGTTTTCACAGGTGTAAGTGGTTCAGGTAAATCTTCACTTGCGATTGATACCCTATATGCAGAAGGTCAAAGACGTTATATCGAGTCCCTATCCGCTTATGCAAGGCAATTCTTGGGGCAGCTTGGCAAGGCAGAAGTAGATAAGATTGTCGGTTTGTCTCCCTCCATCGCGATTGACCAAGGTTCCACTGGTCATAATCCTCGTTCAACAGTTGCTACCGTAACAGAAATTTACGACTATCTTCGTGTTCTATTTGCGCGTGCTGGACAGTTTAATTGTCTTGAATGTGGTGCAGCTGTCGGTTCACAGACAGTAGCAGACATAGTGTCTCATATCCTTAGTTTTCCTGAACGAACGCGGCTTATGATATTAGCCCCTATCGTAAGAGGTAGACGTGGTGAATACCGAAGAGAATTGTCAAATGCGCGTAAGCTGGGTTTTGTACGTGCAAGAATTGATGGTGAAGTCCACGAAATAAGTTCAAACATATCCCTAAATCCCAATCAAAGACATAATATAGATATCGTTATAGATAGAATCATCATAAAGGATGGAATTGAAAGTCGCGTCACGGATGCTGTGGAAACTGCGCTCCGCATGGGGGACGATAGTCTAATTGTCAATACGCTGTCAACAGATAATAGGACAGGAAACGCAAAGTCAGTAGGTGAGGATTTACTTTTTAGTCGTCAATATGCGTGTGCGAAATGTCAGATTAGTTATGATGTTCCTGAGCCTCGGCACTTCTCTTATAATAGTCCTTACGGAATGTGTCAGCAGTGTCGCGGTTTGGGTGTAGAAATGGCAATATCACCAAGATTAATTGTCAAAGATGAAAATCTTCCATTGCTTGAAGGAGCATTACTGTTGTGGGAGAATCCTGGACCTGAAGAGAGGATGGTTGCACGTACGTTGTCGTCGCATCTTGGATTCAGTTTGGAAACGCCTTGGAAAGATCTGAAACCTGAACAACAGCAGGAGATATTGTATGGTACAGGTGATAAGATTTTATCATTTAATCCTACATCAGGGGATAGTAGACGTCGGAGGAGAAGGGTTAAGGGTACTTTTCAAGGATTGATTCCTGCCCACGAGTCCCATTTCATTAGTGTTGGTGTTGATGAGAGTGATAATTCGCATCTGCCAGATTATTTTACCAAAGTGCCGTGTCGGACATGTAATGGTACGCGCCTAAACGAATTAGTTACAGCAGTTACGATTGATGGTTTAAATATATCTGAAGTACTTGATAAGTCCATTGAAGATGCTGCAGTCTTCTTTAACACCGTTGAACTACCGGATCGTGAAGCATTCATTGCAACAGAGCTGCTCAAAGAGATACGTTCACGGTTAGGTTTTTTGATGGATGTTGGCTTAGGTTATCTGACGCTATCGCGTTCTGCACCAACGTTATCAGGAGGTGAGGCACAGCGGATACGACTTGCCAGTCAGGTAGGGGCAGGTCTACGGGATGTGACTTATGTTCTGGATGAACCGAGTATTGGATTACATCCACGTGACCATGCAGGTTTACTAAAAACACTTCTGAATCTACGTAATCAAGGAAATACTGTTATAGTCGTGGAACATGATGAATCGACAATGTTAGTTGCTGATTGGTTAGTAGATTTTGGTCCTGGGGCAGGTATAAAGGGTGGAGAGATAACCGGTATGGGAACGCCAGATCATTTCTTAAAGGAAAACAATTCGTTGACAGCACAATATCTACGCGGAGAAAAGGAGATAGTCCATCCTGCAAGTCGACGTTCCACCGGAGAAAAGTGGATAGAAATTTGTAATGCACGACAGAATAATCTTAAAGAGGTTAGTCCAAGAATTCCAGTCGGTACATTATGTTGTGTTACCGGTGTTAGTGGGTCTGGTAAGAGTTCTCTTATCCACGACATACTCTACTGTGCGTTGGCAAGAGACTTAATGAAAGCTAAGATTGTTCCTGGGGATTACGACAAGATTCAGGGGATCATTGATGATAAGGTCGTTCCAGTGACGGATGTCATTGATAAGATTATCAACATTGACATGGCACCCATCGGACGAACCCCGCGTTCCAATCCTGCTACATATACGAAGGTATTTGATGCTATTCGGAATTTTTTCACGAGTTTGCCAGATTCAAAACTTCGCGGTTATAAACCGGGGAGATTTAGTTTCAATGTGCCAAGTGGTAGATGTGAAGCTTGTAGTGGTAACGGTGCAAAAAAAGTCGACATGGGTTTGTTGGCTGATGTATGGATTGAATGTGAAGTCTGTAATGGTAAACGTTATAACAATGAAACATTGACAATCAAATACAAGGATAAGAATATATCAGATGTTCTTGAAATGGATATAGAAACTGCGCTTTCACATTTCGCTGATATACCGAAAATATCAAGAGGCTTACAATTGCTCCATGATGTAGGTCTTGAATACATCAAACTTGGACAACCAGCGCCAACGTTATCGGGTGGAGAAGCGCAACGCATTAAACTATCAAGAGAACTATCAAAGAGAAGCACTGGCAAAACGCTCTACATTCTGGATGAACCGACGACAGGTCTACATTTTGACGATGTAAACAAACTATTGACGATTCTTCACAGATTGGTGAATGAAGGGAATACAGTAGTCGTTGTTGAACACAATCTTGAAGTGATTAATTCTGCTGACTATCTGATTGATTTAGGTCCAGAAGGGGGATTAGCAGGTGGAGAAATTGTTGCTGAAGGCACACCAGAAGAGGTAAGAAAAGTACCGAAATCGTATACGGGACAAGCACTTGAGGGTGAATTTGATTTGTGGAAACATCTTGATAAGAATGAAGACATAGCAGAGAACGGGAGATTACTGCATTCAACTTTAACCGAATCAGATTCAAATGGTCGTAAATCCATAGTTGTTCAAGGAGCGCAAGAAAACAATCTGAAGCGGATTGACCTTGAGATTCCACATCAACAAATGACGGCTTTTACAGGTGTTAGCGGTTCTGGTAAGACTTCTCTTGCCCTTGATACTATTTATGCAGAAGGCCAACGTCGTTATATAGAAACCCTCAGCACTTATGCCCGTCAATTTATTGGAACGATGGAGAAACCGAAGGTCTCTAAGATTGAAGGGTTGTCCCCTGCTATTGCCATTACACATTCAAGTCCAAGTCAGAATCCCCGTTCTACTGTAGCGACGATCACCGAGATTCACGATGGTCTACGGACACTCTATGCAAGATGGGGAAAGCCCCACTGTCCGAAATGTGACGTTGCGGTGCAACCGCAAACTGCTCAGCAGATCGTTGATCGTGTATATGACCTGTTAGAAACCGAAAGGGTAGACGTTCTTGCACCGCTGACAAACTTCAAAATCAATACAAATGAAGCAGAGGTTGTCATTTCTGCTGAGAAGCCCCCCGGTTTGAAAGGGAATGAGGACTATGCCGATGCTTTTCGTAGATTGCAAAAGGTCGGATATGCTCGCGTACAGATAGATGGAAAAGTGTTCCGCCTTGACGAAACTCCTGCCATATACAAAAGACGTCGTCATGAAGTTTTCCTTGTAATTGATAGAGTCCAACTTATTGATGAAGAAAAGAGCCGATTCACTGAGACAATTGAATTAGCTCTGATTGAGAGTGAAGGGTTTGTTATTATTGAAGATAAGAGTAGAAGTGAGTATCCAGTCAGACATTTCTTCAGCGAACATGCGATGTGTTTGCGTTGTGGTCAAAATTTTCCGCAACTTACACCGAGACATTTTTCGTTTAACAACAGATTAGGGGCATGTAGCATTTGTGATGGAATCGGTAGGTCACCGACCAATGAAATGAAAATATGCGAATCTTGCGATGGTACTCGGTTAGCTGAGTTTCCACGGAACGTAAAGTTCTGTGATACGACCATTGCAGATCTGATGGCGAAGCCGATTTCTGAGATCATCACATTCATTGATGATCGTGTGCAAGAAATTGAATCTTATCTCACAACGAACATCGGTACAAAAGAAGTTGAAGCCGCAAGAAATCAGATTAAAGATGTGTCTACCTCAAGGGCAACGTTGACAACGCTTCAATCACATACATCCCCAGAGTTTGAAGCGCAACTGTTAAGGCAGCTCCAGTTCCGTTTAAAGTTTTTATCAGAAATCGGTCTCGGTTATCTTGGATTGGACCGTACCGCGCCAACACTCTCAGGGGGAGAAATTCGACGGATACGCCTTGCAAGTCAACTGGGAACAGGATTGACAGGGGTAACGTATATTCTTGATGAACCGAGTATTGGGTTACATTCGCGCGATCAAGAACGTCTTATTTTGGCGATGAAGGATTTGAGGGATATTGGGAATAGCGTCCTTGTTGTAGAACATGATAGAGATACGATACTATCAGCAGACCATATCATAGATTTCGGTCCAAAAGCGGGTAAACTGGGTGGAAAAATCGTTGCTACAGGTACCCCTTCCGAATTCACATGCAAAAAACCTATCTACTTTACACATGCTGTTGATAAGGATCCCTCTGATGATGATACTGATTCTGTGCCAGGTGTGCATGATAGAGGATTGACACAAGCCTACTTATCTGACGAGATGCAAATACCTGTTCCAGCAGTCCGTAGGAAGGGTTCAGGAAATTGGTTGAAATTATTTGGGGCAAGTACCAATAACCTCAAAGGAATAGACATTAGTATCCCCTTCGGTACATTCACATGTGTAACGGGTGTCTCTGGCTGCGGCAAGAGTTCACTTATAGAAGGCACATTACGTCCGGCACTTGAGGGTCGGAAGTCCATCAGAAGTGGAAATATGCGTAAAGATAATTCCACTGTAGAGGCAGTCTATGATCGCGTTCAAGGGGTATCCAACATAGAGAGAGTTATCCATATTGATCAGAAACCTATCGGTGAAACACCCCGTTCAAATCCTGCGACTTACACAGATCTGTTCACGAAGATAAGAGAGTTGTTTGCTGAATTACCGGATGCGAAAGTGCGTGGTTTCAATCGAGGCAGATTCAGTTTCAATTTATCTTACGGACAGTGTGAAGTATGTGATGGTCACAGATATAACCGTGTCGAGATGCATTTCCTTCCTGATGTCTGGATCCCATGTGAAAATTGTAATAATACTGGCTATAACGCTGAAACACTTGAGGTGCAATATAAGGGAAAGAACATCGCTGAAGTATTGCAGATGACCGTGCGTGAAGCACTTGAGCTTTTTAGTAACATCAGTCGTATCAAACGACCCCTGCAGATGTTGTCGGATGTTGGTTTGGATTACATTCAGTTAGGTCAAGCAGCGACAACGTTATCAGGTGGAGAGGCGCAACGTGTAAAGCTTGCGAAGGAGCTCGCGCGTAGACAGACCGGTACGACCCTCTATATAATGGATGAACCGACGACAGGATTACATTTTGATGATGTACAGAAACTGCTTCAAGTGCTGAATAAACTGGTTGATGCGGGTAATACGATCGTAACCATAGAGCATAATCTTGATGTCATAAAATCTGCAGATTGGGTGATTGATTTGGGACCTGAAGGGAGCGATGCTGGCGGGTATCTGGTAGCGATGGGGACACCTGAAGAGGTCGCTGAAGTTAAGGAATCACATACTGCAAGGTTTTTACGTGAAGTTTTGGCGTGAAGTGTTGCCGTAACGTAGAGACAACTGGGAATTTGCACTTAAATGCTAACCGTTCTGTTTAACGAAATCCGATCTCTGTCCTATACCAGTTTGTACCTTTGTCAGGTTCACGAAATGGTATGTTTCTTCCCAATAGCTGCTTGAGAACATCGCTTTCACCTGAAAGTTCTTCATCTGTCAATTGACGTGGCATATCTTCCTGTGGATATATGACAGCACGATTATACATACCGAGCAATCCAACCCGTGCTGTATCTGTTGTATTCGGGAGGCATTGATGCCAGATAGCACCGTTTGTGAATAGTATGGATCCTTTTGGTGCAATGGCAACATTCATCTCAAGTTTTTCTGCTTCTCCCAGTTCAGGACGGCGTAATGTTTTATGTGATTCGGGAATACATGCGGTTGCCCCGTTATCAGCGGTGAAGTCATTTAACATCCAGACAGTCTGTCCTGTTAAGGAACCGGATGGGTAAGGTGTCTGCATTGCCCAATACGGATAGTCAATATGCCATCCGCCTGCTGGAGCACCAGGTCCAACGATATTTGCCGTGAATGTGGATGCGATCATATCTTCTCCGAGCATCCTTTTCCAGACTGCCACAACTGTGGGGTGTTGTATGAGTTTTCGGAAAATTGGAGATTTGCCGACAATTGCCCATACCCGTCGAATTTTTCCATTACCATAACTGTGGTCAAGGCCGTTTGCGATATCGTCTTCAACCAGACGCATTATGGTTTCACGTGCCTCATCAGCTTCTTCTGCTGTGATGACATTCTCAATTATATGGAATCCGATTTCCCGTAGGTCATGTTCAACAAGATCAAGTCTTTCAGAATTTAATGCTGATTTTATTAGCATTTAACTTCCTCTATGCTAACTATAGTTCAACGAATTATCTTTACATTGATTACAGGACTATCTTGTGTAAATGCTTGACCGTTGATTATTGCTGTTGCGCGGAATCTAACCTGATATGTTTTGGCTTCAAGAGAACCCAATGCCTTCAGGTCTACCGTAACATCATTCTCATTGATAGGTATCGTTGCATCAGGAATAGTAATGCCTTCAGGTACTGTTATCGGTTTAATCGTAACAGTATCCGTAAAACTCCCGCGTCGAACTATACTCATTGTAAGTTTTGCTGATTTGGTTGTCGAATCAACTTTTTCTGTATCTACAGGATCAGTCTGTTCCGTTGGTGGTGGATTTGAGACAGCGACGGTTTCTGTTTCATCAGATGCTACCTTATCATTTTCTTCAGCTTTTGGAAAAACGATGCTGAATCGGAGCGGTTCAACTGTCACGATGAAAGGTGCTTCAACGACCGTTAGCGGTATAGCAGGAGAAGACTCCGTATAGTTCTCTCTATTTACATTTGCTGACCCGCTAACTGAGATATAGCTTGTTCCTGGTGTGGGAACAACCGAGAACTGTTCGCGGCGTTCAACAGTTCCTGCTCGGAGTGAAATCACGGTACTGTTCTGTCCTGCTGGAATTGTTGCTTTTCCACCTGAAATTCGTGCTGGCACACCTTGAACGGAGAGTCCGATAGGACCATTAAAGCCACCTTGTCGGTTAGCAATCACATGAAAGTTCGTAGTTTTGTTGTGGGTAACGCTTATCTCAACATCAGCGAACGCAAGCGTGAATGGCGGTTCGTCCAACACAGTGAGTAAGATTGCTTTCGGTGTTGTAGATGATTCTATACGATTACCCCCTATAGCACCAACACCAACGATTGTGAAAGGATGAAGACCGAGGGGTGCATCAATAGGTGCCGTGATCGTTAAAAGTGCCTGGTTCTGACCGGGATACATAATCGTTGGACTTACGATGAAACCTTTTGGCAGATCTGGCGAGTAAAATCTAAGCGCGCCGTTGAACCCATCTAAACGTGCAGCAGACACTGTGATCATGAAGGTTCCGCCACGTGCAATTCGAGGATTATCTGCATTAACATTGATACGAAAATCAGGTTTTAAGGGTCTAATCGTTAGTCTGTATGGATAGTCCTCTCCCCCCGAACTGTTTAGGTCACGGATAGATAGTCCATAGTTACCTGCCTCTGGAAATGTGAAAGTAGTCTGTGCGTCCGTTCCGCTTGCATCATCATTGACGGTCAAAACCTGTTCGGTCACACTCTCCGCAGTTTCTCCCTGTTTATGAGAGTATATTGTCAGAATTGGGTCCAGTTTAGACCGATGCTGACGCGAATTGACACTACAGACTAATCTCGCGCCCTTCTCTACTTTGATCATATAGCGATCCACATCACCCGCTTTCTGTATTTTTCCATTGACAGTTATCGGTGTTCCTATTGCGTTCTCCTGCTTGAGTGCATCATTCGGTTCATTCTCGTTAGTCTCATTGAATTCACCGATTGTGAATGGATAGGGATTGGTTTCTAACCCGTTAGGCGTTGTGACCCGCAACTCCTGAATACCGATCTCAGCGTCAGGTGAGATGTCAAGTTGTAGTATACTGATTGAAGCTAAATTGGCACCTGAAACAGTGACGTTATTCACTGCCCCCCGTTTGCCACCCAGTGGAAAGACGTTATGAAGATACGGTAATTCCCCGATACTTAACCGATATCTATAATTTCCTCCACCCTGAAAGCGAACATCACGAAGGTTTAACGTGAATTCTCCTTCCACCTGCGTTGTGTAATCAATAAATGAGTCTAATCCGTTCCCATCCCTACTTTTTGTAACTTCTTTACCATTTGGGTCATATAGTTCTAAGTATGTGTCTAATGGTGATCCCATTCGTTGCGCACTAATATCACATATCAAACGTGCGCCCTTCTTTAGTTTGAATTTAAACGAATCCAGATCATCAATTGAGGAGACTACCCCGCTCACTGTAACAGGTAATTCAAGCATGTTTGCCTGTTCAGGAACACTGTTTGGTTCTTTTTCGTTTATTTCAGGAAGATTTCCAACTAAGAAGTTCTGTGGATTGGATACGCCGTTTGATGTAATAAGACGAATCTGATGGTTACCTAAAGGCGCATCTGGTGTGATCTCAAATGATAGAAGTAAGCGGGGGTTGCTTGGAACTTGACCGGAGATACCAGAGCCGTCAAACCGAACAGTGGGGGTTGGTGTTCTCTGTTTTATTTCTGCGTTGATACCCTTTTTGTTCAACCATATTTCAGCGTTCTCATCAATGTTTTTTCCTTCTAAGACAATTTCAATTGTTTGACCCCGTTGTGCTGATGTTGGTGATATGCTTGTTAACTGCGGTGCAACTTGTGCATGGACAATACCCGTTGCAGCAAAAAGGATAACAAGTAACTGAAACAGGATTATTTTACGGAATAAGATTTGGGTTTTTGCTTGCTTGCAAAGTAATGAAGCTAACATAATTATTACCTCTAATGCAAGGACGTAATAGATTGTTGTGCGTTTTTAATGGGACATTTTACACTGTAGGAGGGAACTCCGATTCCCGACTATCACTACGTAAAGTCGTGATTCGGAGATCGCTCTTACAGGTACTTTGTATCGTTATTTCAATGTTCACTATAATATTATAAATGGTATTAGAAAACCTGCACGTAAACTCATGAACGTTCAAGTGCAGGTTTTCGGAACCGTAGCGAATTTAGAATATACCTGTAATGACTTCACCTTTGACTAATTCTCTGGGTTGGTCTAAGTGGTTCATCACGATTGTGTGTGGGTCAATACCGAGTGTATGGTAGATGGTAGCGAGTATATCGCGCGGATGTACCGGTTTTTCAAGTGGTGTTGAACCAGTTGCATCTGACTTACCATAGACCTGACCTCCTTTGACACCTGCGCCTGCAATTAGTCCGGTATAGCAATAGGGCCAATGATCGCGGCCATCGGGTGCGTTTCCATTACCTGATGTACTAACACCCATTCTTGGTGAACGTCCAAATTCTCCGATTGCCAGAACAAGCGTATTCTCTAACATACCGCGTTGCCCTAAATCTTCAAGGAGTGAGGATACAGCACTGTCTAACTTCGGACAGTGTAAGTTTTTCAATGGACCAAAGTTTGCTGCATGTGTATCCCACGCGGTATCGTTCGGATTTCCGTTTGCTACTGAGGGCCAATTCACCTGAACGAATCGTGTACCTGCTTCAACTAAACGTCTTGCAAGTAGGACACTTTGTCCGAAAGTATGTCGTCCATATTTGTCCCGCATTTCATCAGTTTCCTGGGATAGATCAAACGCATTTCGTGCCTTCTGAGATAAGATGAGATCATACGCCTTCTCATAGTATTCGTTGAGTGCGTAATCATCAGCGACTTTGTCAATCTCAGGCATATTTGCATTAATTGTCTCAAGAAGCGTTTTTCTACGTTGTAATCGCATCGGTGGAACTTCTGGACGGAGTGTCAAGTCGTCAAGTTTAATGTCTTTATTCGGGTCTTGGAAGAGGAAGTATGGGTCATAAGATCTTCCGAGGAAACCAGCATTTCCCCCTTTACCGATGATATTACTCTCCTGCATGGGTCTCGGTAGTTGTACAGCAGCTAACATCGGTTCTTCTGGGGGTCTAAACTTTGCGATATGTGCAGCTGCATTCGGATGGTCAGCAGGAGACGGTGGATCAAGCTGTCCTGAGGGTGCAACTTTATCCGGTGTTTCACCTGTAACCATCTGATACATTGCAGCAGTGTGATTGAAAAGTCCTGCCGGTGTGTAACTGACTGAGCGTATGAGACAAGCCTTATCCATCTGCTTCGCAAGTTTCGGCATTGTTTCAGATAATTGAATTCCAGGTACATTTGTTGGAATCGGATTGAATTCACCGCGTATATTAGAGGGTGCATTCGGTTTTGGGTCCCAGATATCAATGTGGCTTGGACCGCCTTGCAGGAACAGCAGAATGACAGAATCTGCTTTCCCCCATCCGTTGAGCGGTGCTGCAGGTGCGACAGCTGTATTTGCCTTTGCTTGAAGAGACAATACTTGTGGTAGACTAATCCCGAGCATCGCCGCGCCACCTACACGTAGGAATTCCCTGCGTGAGAATCCATCACATAGTCTTCCGGGAGCTTGTGGTAACGATATCATCAATTATTTCCTCCATGTTATTTATGTCTAACTTCTATTTTACAATTATTTTAGTAAATAGTGACACAAATCAGTATTGGACTTATCGGTTAAATAAGAATGCTGGACTATTTATCAATGCCCACATTAAATCTTGTACGCCTTCTTCTTTAGATTCAGCATTCGCAAAATATTCAACCGCAGTAGCATATTCGTTATCTTGTGGTAACCGAGCAAGTGTTGCAAGATACAACTCTTCAACGATAAATCTATCGTCTTTTTCCTCCTTGAGTAGTTTTGCAATTCGTCCATTCGGATCAATAACTGCATTGGCAACTGTCGGACCGTTAATTAGGTTCATAGCATGTGCAAGACTAACATCAGATGTGCGTTCACATTCACAGGAACTTTCGCGCTCAGGACGACCGAATAATTTTAGGAATCCATCATCCTTTACTTTACTGTCAGGTAATTGCACTGCGCGTAAGTTCTTTGGCACGCCTTCAAACTTGGGTTGGCTTCCCGTTGCAACACCGATCGCGTCTAACAACTGTTCAGCAGTCAGTCGTCGAGCTATTGCATGTGAGAAGTTGATCGTATCCTCTTTGTTCCACTTGTTGGTCTTGATGCTTTGTTGATATGTCCGCGATCGTGCAATTGTCTTCATGATATGTTTCATGTCAAATCCACTTTCTACGAAATCTTTTGTCAATGCATCAAGCAGTTCCGGATTGCTTGGTGGGTTGCTTGATCGGATATCATCGACCGGTTCAATGATACCACGTCCCATAAAGTAGCTCCAAATTCTGTTTGCCCCTGCTTTTGCAAACTTTGGGTTTTCAGCAGAGGTTAACCATTCTGCTAAGGCATCTCGTTTGTCAGCTGCATCGTTTCTTGTTTCTCCGAATGGCACAGAAGCTTCAACGACAGCCAATGTTCTTGGATGTTTTACAGGTGTAGGGTTAAAACTTGCATAGACGACCTCTTCACCGGGTAATCGTCCGTTCTTTAGTCTAACATTAGAGAAAAACGCCCCAAGTTCATAGTATTGGTTTTGTGTCCATACCTCAAACGGATGATCATGACATTTATTACATGAGAATCGGACACCTAAGAATAATTGGGTGGTGTTTTCCACTGCTACAGTATATTCACGTGAAACGCGAAAATAATTCGCAGCAGGATTCGCATAAGTACTTCCTGTAGCTGTAATCAGGTCATGCACAAATTTGTCATAAGGACGGTTCTCTGCAATTGCTTCATGAATCCACTCTTTGAATAACCACATACCGCGTTCACCGAGGAATTTTCTGTTAGACTGTAACAGGTCTCCCCATTTGCGTGTCCAGTGGTCAACATATTCTGTTGAATTAACTAACACGTCAATCAACTTCTCACGTTTCACTTTAGATTCTGTTTTATCCATTAGGAAACTACGTACCTGTTCAGGCGTAGGTGGGAGTCCAGTCATATCAAAGTGAATTCGTCGCACAAACTCTTCATCCGTACATAATTCTGAAGGAAGGATTTTCAACCTTTTGAGTTTATTGTGGACGTGCGTATCAATGTAGTTGTATCCTGGCGTTTCAACCCATTCGTAACCGCTACGGTCACCCATCACGATAATACCGTTTGTGCTATATGCCCCTTCGTAACGTGTGAGTATAGCAGTTTCACCGCGTCGTTCTGCCGTTACAACACCGTCATCTGTAACCTTAGCAACTTCATTAACACTGCTCGTGAATTTTGCTTCACGTGTTACGTCACGTGTTGTGCCATCAGGATAATGCGCGATAACGATTAATTGTTGCATCGACCCCGGCATTGACAGTTCAGCAGAATCAGGAAGAACCTCCAACCTTTCTACACGTTGTGTTTTGCCGACATCAGAAACAACACCTTCACTGATCCACTGATGTATGAGCCGATAATCACGTGAATCTGGTTTGATCACCTGTCCACCTTTGTGTGGCACTTCGGATGTAGGTTTCAGCAGCATAAGACTCTGTTCTGGAAACGCTCTATTAAAACGTCTACCTGATATATCCTCAATCAAAAGTTCGTAATCAAACTCAGGATCATAGCCGCGTAATGAGAGTTTGAAACCGTTCTTGCCTTTTGCACCACCATGACATGTTCCATTGTTACACCCCGCATGACTCAGAATAGGCATCACATCTCGGACAAAACTGACAGGTGGTGTGTCAATGCTCTTGACATTAATTGGTAAATCAATATCAAGATTTTTTACGGTAACTTTTAGATTTGTCGGACCAACAGTTTTAGGGAAAATGTAGCCATCATCAAGTACTTTCACACCGTCTGATGTCGGTTTGAGAACTGCCCAAGATGTTACATCAATCCAACCTCCATCTTTTGTCTGTCCTGAAACCAGTACTCGCCTGCCGTCGCGAGCATGTTCCAAAGTTAGGGACTCAGGAATAGTTTTTAGGGTTGTTATTTCAGGAATCTCTACACTTAATTCACTCTCTTCCATTTGACTCCAGACCGTAGGTTGACATATCAAACAGCAAGAGAATGCTATAAGAAGTGTAAGAACTATATTATGGCTGGGTTTCACGTTTACCTCCAAATTTGGTATGAAACTTGACGAAACGGGACATTCCGTTTCATATACTATTCGCTATTTCTTGTTTTTCAAATGACCCCATGTTACTGATAATTTACCTGTAGGTGAGACATCTGAGAACTCAGACTCACCTGCTAACCAATTAATTACGTTCTCTGTAAGTTGCTCTAACTGTTCTATACTCTCGTTGTTCTTGTGATAGTTTGGAAGACGCCAGTTCATATTGAAGACTTTACCGTTACCAACTTTCCAATAACCGAACGCAGCGATTGCATCTGCATAGTTCGTTGTTCGTTCCCAAGCATGTGCCAGTGTGGTAAAGTTCTTCCAGATTTTGTTATAGTAGTCACCACTTAATGGAAATCCGGTTGAATTTACCTGAACCCAATCGTCTACTTTAGGTGCATCACCATCAACATTTTCTAATCCTTCAACCAGACCCAAGTCAAGAGTTTCTTTAAGGACAATTATGCCAACGTTTGTCCCATCATTTTCGTTAGGACCAAACGCACGTGGATCTGCATCTTCAAGTCCCATTGGTGTTGCGTAACTGAAGGCTTTCCCTGTCAAGAGGACAGCCCCGCCACTTTCGGCATAGTCAATAAATGCATCCAATTCTGCATTTGACAAATCACCTGGGTCAGAATCACCGTCATGCCACCAGACAACCCCAAATTTCTTGAACATTGCACTTTTAATATCACTTTTTGCTAATTGACTTGTCTTGAACGTTTTTTCTGCAAATTCCAATGCTGGTGCAGTAAATGCGCCACTATCACCAAGAGATAGAAAACCGACTTCAAAAGCGATTGCTGTATTTAAACCACAAATCAACAAAAGAATCAAGCAAATTGTTGTTTTTCGGGTCATTTTTTCTCCAATAAGAACGGCACAACGGAGTGTGCCTACTACTATTAAGAACGGCACAACGGACTGTGTCTAATACTTTTAAAGAACGGCACACAAACTTACTCAGCAGTTGCAGTAAATCCCGCGGATTCTACGACTTTAAAAAGTTCATCAACTTTAACACTATCCTTACGTACTTTAATGACTGCTTGATTGGGTAAAGAGACTTTAGCAGAAATGACGTTTTGGTGTTTTGTAAGTGCATCCTGCACTTTAGCAACGCATACAGGTCAGGTCATACCAGAAACAGCAAGCGTGATATCTTCACTTGCGGCAGTTTCAATAGGTACCGACATGAAAACGTTTAATAGGTCCCCGGTCTGCACATCAAATATACGTACTTTTCCATCAAAACCACCTGCTGCAAGTTGTGTGCCTTCAGGGTGAAACGCAATAGCAAAAACGCTTACTGTATCTGCCTCTACCGTCAATAACCTTTTTCCATCAGAAACATTATAGACACGGACTTCACCAGCTGAACTACCGACGGCAAATTTGTTACCATCAGCTGAGAAAGCTACAGCATCAATAGAGCCTGCTTGTGCTTCGTAGGCACGGATTAGGTTGAAGTCTGTATTACCAACATCTCTACGTCTTTGACGGAACATTCTGTAAAGACGCGGAATTCTATCCTCCCCTACACTAAGAACCTGATCAGCATTTGGATGTCTTGCGATAGCGTTGATCTCCCCATATCCTTTGTTGCTTGAGTTAACATCGTCCACGAAAGACCCTGTATCTACCTCAACTAACTTCAGAGCAGTGTCACGGCTGCAGCTGACAAAATGTGTTCCATCGGTAGAGAAAACTGTACCAAAAACCCAATCGCTGTGATTGTCGAATTTCACAAGTTCCTTTTCATCATCAATAGATATAACGCGCACTGTCTTATCTGAGCTTCCAAACGCGACGCGTTTTGCATCTGGTGAGAATGAAAGTCCATAGATTGTATCATAAGTTGACCTAATTGTCTTGATCAATTTATTTGTTGTAGCATCCCATAGTTGCACTTCACCGAACTGAGCGGGTGAACCCCCAGCGACACCTATCGTCTTACCATCCTTCGTATAAACAATTGATTGTATCCTACGTGCTTTACCAACAAACCGTTCTTTTATCTCATAATTCTCAGTATCATACAGCAGTATTTCTCGTACGCCTGAAACAGCGAGTGTGTTTCCATCAGGAGAAAAGGTCATTGCCGAAATAACGGGTGGAACAGTATATACCGGTACTTCTTCATCGGTTTTGTCAGCATCTGTCGGTGTATCATCCTTCGCGCCTTCAAGAATCCATCTTCTGAATAGTGCCACTTCTTCATCCGTGAGGGGTTCTTGGTTCTGTGGCATCGCCGGTGGATCACCCGTGATGAGTTCAATGATGAGACTATCATCAGGTTTATTGGGAATAATCGCTTCTCCACCCATTCCACCCCGTTTCAGTTCAGCGTAAGATGTAACAATGAAGTCTGCATTTGGATCACCTGGATGATGACATCCTTGACAACTTCTCTTAAGAATTGGCACAATCTGCTTGTAGTAACTGACAGGTTCCTCTTTTTCATGACCATCAGACCGGACGTCATGAACAAAAAGAGAACTACTCATTAGGAATATGAACATCACAACAATATAAACTAATCCAGATGTTTTCATTTTCAATCACCCTTATTTATCTTCCCGATCTACAGAATTAAACCAGAAACTACCTAAATAAAACCATTTTACCATACTTGCAGGTAATTATATAACAAATTATGTTTATTTTCAAATAAAAACAGATAAAAGGGGTGTATATATTGTTACTCTATTTGTCTGAATCGCGGATCCTGAAGCAAGTCTTATCCTACAAGTTGTCTGAACCAGGATTTACAGGATTATAGGATTTTCGGTAACAACATACTCTGCTGAGATTGATTCCTCACCTATTTTTTAGATTTAGAACAAATCAAGTGTAGGATAAATCGTGTGGTTACAGGTTTTTGGAAACCAAATAATTATGCACATCCCTCAGATTGGTCAATTATAAATCAGACTGATTTTCATTGACAACTTTTGTCATAAATGTTATTTTTGTTTTACTTGAGATTGATATAACGAGATTCAGAGGGTATTTTGCAATATTTTGCCTCAATATTTTGTTATCACACTCAGATGGAGATTGATGTGACGGAGGTTTAATTATGAAAAAAGAAGAGATTGTTTCGCGCAATCCAAAAGTGATGAACGGTGCTTTGGTTTTCGCTGGTACTCGTGTGCCAGTTGAGATTTTGATTCAACACCTAACGGCAGGAGATTCACTTAATAAATTCCTTGACGATTTTCCGACCGTATCTCATGAGCAAGCTGTTGCGTACTTGAAAATGACTTTAGAGGTCGCCGATGCGCGTGATGCTTGATGAAAATATTCCGCTGAAACCTCCAAAGAAGAATTAAAGGAAATTAGAGAATGAAAACGAAAATTCTACGCAGCATGCAGCTTTCAGTTTTAGGTGTGCTATTCTTAAGTCTACTCATCTTTACATTCTCAGATAAAACAGAATCGCAGGAAACCACCGCAACTTACGAAATAGACGCAGTACACTCATCTGTGCTTTTTCGGGCAAAACATAAGGGGGTCGCATACAATTATGGACGTTTTAACGACTTCTCTGGAAAAATCACCATGAATGATACGGATGTATCTAAAAGCACAGTTGAATTCGAGGTAAAAACTGAAAGTGTTGATACAGGAAACGAAAAACGCGATCAACACCTGAGAAGTCCAGATTTTTTCAATGCCAAACAATTCCCTGTAATTAGATTTAAAAGCACAGAGGTCAGTGAGAAAGCAGGAAAAGAGAATGTTTTAGAGATAACCGGTGATTTTAATCTACACGGAGTGAAAAAAACAATCACAATAGATGTTGAGATGACCGGTGAACTGGAAACACCACAAGGTGGGAAAATCATAGGTTTCCATACTACATTTGACATAAAACGCACTGAATACGGATTTAATTTCGGCTTAGAAGCGGTGAATGATGATATCCAGATAACCGTGAGTGTTGAAGCAGGTAAAAAATAACGACTGCCTTGATGATGAGAATCACATAATCCGGAGACTAAAGTAGTGCCTTCATTAAGTCAGTTAACTATCAGCTTGCTATTACCTGCTTTAGTCTGCGGAGGTATATACGTTTATGTTGCATATCTGTGCAGACGTGATAAAAATGAAATTCTGTTAAAATGGTTAATCGCTGCAGCTCTCGGTATTGCCTACATTATCGGATACATCGGTTTAGAAGGTAAATTGACACTTAAACCGATTGAAAGTAGACATTGGATTTTCTATCTTACAGTAGTAACAGTTGGCACAAGCGGATTATGGCACAGATATCAAGGGTTTGGTGTGATGCTTGAAGTCCTGTTGTCAATTCTTGTGCCACGTATCCTGCTTATATCATACTATGAATATTCATGGAGCATATTTGAGGGGTTAATGTGGTGGATTGGTCTTGTCATCATCGTCTTTTTCTTTCTGAGAATAGTGCAACAGAGTTTTAAGACCTTACCCCAAAATGCAACAATTCCATTCGTCTATCTTGGCATATCCGGCGGAACAGCACTGATTCTTGCACTCTCAGGGAGCATGTTATTAGCACTTCACAGCGCAATTTTAGTTGCACTATTTACTGCGTTATGGATTCTTACAATCGTCTTACCAAGAGTACTAAAATCTGATTCCTCACACAACCCCGCTGCTTTACTTATAGGAGCAGCCCCTGTCCTATCAATACTTTTCGTTAGTATCTGGCTGAACGGAAGATTTTATGCAGAAGTTCCATCATTAAGTGTCCTCCTATTGGTAATCGCCCCTCTATTTGCTGTGGTTGCAAAAAAGAAATCTCAGTTAATCCAGATAGGATTGATGGCGTTGAGTGTCGGCATTGCCATTGGCATTGCTGTGTTCCGATCAGGTCTTTTTGGTGATCTCCCTATTTAATCTTCATCCAGATTGTATTATACCGCAATTTTAGGTATTGAGTATTACAATACCTTCGCCAAAATAAACGCTTTATATTCGTCAACAAACCTTTTTGATTAATGTCCAACAGCCCCAGAGGGGCGACAGGTGTATAGAAAATGGCTATCCTGCTGACTATAAGCCCCAGCGGGGCGACAGGTGAATAGAAGCACACAGAAATAAATTCACATCAACACAAACCTGAAGTCATTCTTAACGGATTCATGCCAAATAACAGCTGCAAATCAGCGATTCAGACAATGCAGTGAGGTTAGGAAACCGCACCTACCAGGTTTGGCAATGCCTCCACAATCTCAACCGTCTGCAAACTGACGGTGATAACCCGCCCAATCAAATCCACAATATATCGAGGCTGATCCGCACGATTCGGGTCGTTCACAATGCCGCTGCGTTTGTCCACCTTGACGCGATACTGATCTATTATCCATTCTAATGCAGAACGCGTACCGAGGCGATAGTCAAACGCTGCAGCAGGGATACTGTCTATTGTGAGAAAATCGTTGTATACCAACTGCGTTTTGTCTATAGAGAGTTTCATTTTTTCTACACGCCAATCTATCGGCATGTCTGACGTTTCAATATATTTCAGACCATCATATTTCGGTTGCGACTCGTAGTTAACGTGGATGTCTGCTAACTGTGCGCCTGCGTTGGCAAATCCCCAGAAATCTGGTGCCAACGGAATATGTGGTAAATCACGCTTAAGGTTCGCCTGATACTTTTCGCGATACTCGGGATGGTGCAGGAGAGCGTAGGTATAGTGGAAGATGTTCCACTTGCTGAGGCTGTCATCGCTGTAGTGTTTGCGAAATTCTGCCAATGCCCAATCGGTGATGTTTTCTTTGCGGTTTGTGCCGTCTTCGTCGTAGGTGTAAAAGGGGAAACATTGAGATGGACAACCAAAACCACCTGCCACAACAAGGTTAGGAATACAGTCAGTGAGAAGGCAAGTAAAGGGTTTCTCAGAACCTTTATCAGTCAGACAAATCACTCTATTTTCAGTATCTGGTGTTGGGAAAGTGATGGGAAACATAGACATTCGATGGTTTAGAGTTCGGTCAAAACAAAGATTCATTTTTGTAAACGGGCGAAAAAGAGACAATCGGAGTTTTGATTCCGCAGATTCAGCAAGTTCTCCTTGTTCCAGTTTAAGCTTTAATCCTGAACTCCACTTAATTTTGGTGTCATCGTATTCCACAAACTCATTAACATCTCGTTCGCTTTCTGGAATTTCCCTGAACTTGAGGACATGCATATTGTAAAAATTACTAATCTGCTTTACGTTTTGGATTAGAACGTTCTCGTTAAAATTATAGAGCCATGCATCTCTACTTGTTTGCAGCCCAACACTATAAGTTTTGAAAATTACATTTTCTGCCGCGCTTTTTACAGCCTTTGTTGTTTTGGTTCCTATTGGGATAAAGGTATCAAAATCAGCATGGAGTCCTTCGGTAAGCCAAGTATATCGTGCATTTGGTTGAATTGTTTGCCACTCAATACCATCTATGTACTGACTTTCATTCAAAAAATCGAATTTTTTGTTTTTGTTCCATAGGTCATCGGTTCGATAATAAAAGATACGTGCTGTTTCTGATGGATCATGCTTTGTTTTGACAAAAAAGTTGATACTCACACCCACCCGAATCCCGAAAACATTGGCATCGGATACCTTCAATCCCTTCCGTGCATTACCGCATAAATCCATAACGTAGATAAAGTCAAAATCTTGTGCAAGGTGTTTTCGCATCCCATCAAACGCTATTCCATCAATGAAACTGTTGTTTGTAACAAACGCGACAATCCCCTCATCTCCGATTCGCCTTGATGCCCACAGTATCGCTTTTATGTATGGATCCGAAAGTGCGACTCTGGTTGTTGCTTTAGAGTCTTGTGAATACGTATCTTTTAGCATCTTATCTATAGTTTCATACTTCCGATTTTTGTTGTTATCATTTTCATTCACTTGCCTCTTATTATACGGTGGATTACCTATCACAACAAACATATCCGCTTTTTTCCGCTGTTCTACCCGTTCTGTGTTTTCCTGTGTAAAGAGTTTTATCTGGCGTTGTTCAAGTAGCTCAAACGTATCCGCAAGGGTGATGCCTTCAAACGGTAGATAGGTCTGTGTGCGCTGAAAGAACTCCTGCTCAATGTTCAGACTGGCGATGTAATACGGCAGCAGCATCACTTCGTTGCAGTGGAGTTCGTGCCGATATTTCTCCTCTAATGCTGTGCCTTGAATGTCCTGCATCAGTCGGACGATGAAGTTGCCTGTGCCGACAAACGGGTCAATGATATGCACGCTTGTGTCCGAAAGTGAACGTCCGAACTCAGTTTCAAGGATATGTGACACGCTTTTCACCATAAAATCTACAATCGGTTGTGGCGTATAGACAATGCCGTGTGTATCTGCGACATCTTCAGAGAATCCCTGAAAAAACTTCTCATAGAAGGTGTTGAGGAAGTGCTGTTTTTGTGAGAAATCTCTGCAGAACGTGGCTGCTTGTTCAATGGCAACATAGAAGCGGTCTAAAGGTTTAAGGAACTCCTCGCGACTGAAGGCGTGGCGAATGAGCTCGTCAACGACATTTTCAATCTCGCGTGCGATGATATTTCTTCGGGTAAAGGCAGAGTTGTTAAAGACTGTGCGGAAGATGCGTTCTGTGAGAATGTGCTGGATAAGCATCTCCTCAACGGCAGCACGGGAAAGGTTGGGATTGATGGCAGTGCGGCAAATCTCGTAAAAGTCGGTAAACGCTTTTCTGAACGTTGGGTCTGTCTCGTACCGTTGCTCAATCAATTCCATGAGTTTGCTTGCGAGATCAGGGACGTGCGATCTGAAGTCGTTAACGGCAGTCTGCCAATTGTCAAGTGCGGGTGCTGTGTATGCGAATAGATATTTGAGAGACTCAATCAGATTTGAAGGCTCAGATATGTCCAAGTCCAGCGTGGTCTGTCCGTTCTGAATCAAGATACCGCGTTCTGGTGTTTGGAACAGGATATTGTCAAGTGGATAACCTGCTTCGCGTTTTCGTTGTACTGCTATGTCAAGGTCATCATCAATATCTTTCGCTTCCCAATAGGCGATGGGCATTCCGTATTCGTTTAAGACAGCACCGTCAATCACGATGCGGTCACCTGTTGCGGAATGCATGGCGTATTGTGGGATAAGTGTTGCGTTTACCTGCTTGGCACAAGTGTTGAGAAGCGTTTCAAAAGGCGCGCTGACTGCACCTTCGTGTGTCACACCGTGCTGTTCGTATTGCTGTAACGTGGCGTAGTAGTCGCGGACTGGTTTGTGAGTCGGTTTTAGGTTGAGTTGAGGCATGAGAGTATGTTAGCAGACTTTGAGGTGGGAGTCAAAGGGAAATTCGCGGTGGGGAAAAGGTGTCCGAGACATATCAACCAGACACCTGTTGCCTCGCTGGGGCAGAGTAACAGTATCTAACAATCTGAGTGTGTAAATATTTTGTCACTCTATTTGTCTGAATTGCGCCATATATATTGCTGACGCGGAAGACACGTCCCAGTTAACGTGAGTTTGATAAATCAGAACAAATAACTACGTAGGTTGGGTTGAGGTACGAAACCCAACATCTTGACCCATTATAGGCACCTAAATGTTGGGTTTCGTGCCTCAACCCAACCTACGGATACATTCTTGATTTAATTATCAAACTCACGTTCCCAGTTAACATATTTGGCATAGATGGATACGGAAGGGGTTTCTGGATCATTATATGACTTTGATCAACTACAAAGAAGCACAATCTAACAGAATGTGCTACAAAAGAAGCACATTCTAACAGAATGTCTCTTATTGGTGAAGGTATTGAATATTTAGTGCCAAAAACTTTACTCACCCGTTATTGTGTAAATCCTGTCAATTTGATTCACTTTATGGTATAATATAATTTTAAAATATGTTTGAAAGAAAGATAACCAACTTTCATTCAACGAACCCGTTGTGCCGTCGGAGGAAATCGAAATGCAATTTATCTATCGTCATCAATCTGGAATTAACTCTTATCCTTTCATAACACTCTTTTCTATTTTTGCAGTCTTGGTCCCCATGTTAGTCCTCAGCGGGTGTGTGAAAATGGAAGCAACCCGTAAAGCCGATTGGGAAACTAATTTCACTGATCTACATTTTGTAAACGCTAAAATGGGATGGCTTGTTGGGCTTGACGGCGTTATTGTTCATACAGCGGATGGTGGAAAAACTTGGACGCAGCAGGAAGTAGAAACAACAAGTAGTTTCAAAGCAGTCTACTTTGCTAACGAAAAATATGGATGGGCTGTCGGTGATGAAGGTCTCATCGCTACTACGGACGACAGTGGCAGACATTGGACAATACAAGATAGCGGCAGTGTGGCAATGCTTCGCGACGTGTTTTTTAGAAACAGTAAAGAAGGATGGATTGTAGGCGAGGATGCTGATGTCCTTTATACAAAAGACGGCGGTAAACAGTGGAATCGGTATACCGGTGTAAGTGAATTTCCACTCAACGGTGTCTGGTTCGTTAACAGAGACAAAGGGTGGGCAGTTGGAACTTATGATAGAATCTTCCATACCAAAACGGGTGGTGAATCCTGGCAGGAACAGAGCAATCGCTTTGAAGGTGAACGCGACAGATTAATAAA
The DNA here is from genome assembly GCA_022828145.1 of Candidatus Poribacteria bacterium. Taxonomy (GTDB): domain Bacteria; phylum Poribacteria; class WGA-4E; order WGA-4E; family WGA-3G; genus MSPOR6. The sequence continues at coordinate 98,027 of JAJEJA010000073.1, forward strand.
TGACAACAAACATGTTTTCTTCATCAGTGATAATGAGGGGTGGATAGCAGGAAGTGACGGCTCAATTTTCCATACAACCACCAGTGGGGCTAAATGGGATAAACAAGACAGTCGCATACCCTTAATTAATGGACACGTGCGTGATACAATTAATAGTCTACATTTCTCTGATGAAAGCTACGGCATCGCAGTTGCTGATGTCGGTTTTATCACACGGACAGAAGACGGTGGGGAAAACTGGCAATTGATGGAAAGCGGTACTGAAAACAACCTAACGAGCGTGCAGTTCACATCTCAGAAAGAGGCATGGGCTGTTGGTTGGTCAGGCACTATTCTACATACGACCGACGCAGGGGCAACTTGGCACAAGGTCAGCGGAACGACTGCAAATGACCTGCAAAATGTACAATTCACCGATGCAAACCGTGCGATTGCTGTCGGTAAACGCGGTACAATGGTGATGACAAACGATGGCGGTAAGACATGGAATGAGATTGACTCTGATATTTGGGACGGTATCTGGAATATCTATTTCGCAACAGACAAACACGGTTGGGCAGTAGGAGAACGTGGACTCATCATTCATACGAAAGATGGCGGCTTGAACTGGGAGAATCAACGGGCACCTGCAGCATTTACACTCCGCGCAGTACATTTTATATCGGAAAAGACGGGATGGATTGTAGGGGATATAGGAACCATTTTGCACACAATTGATGGTGGAAATACGTGGCTACAACAGATACCCATCGGAGATTTTTTATCTGTGATGCTTAAAGGTGTGTTCTTTCTTGATGAGAAGAATGGATGGGCAGTCGGATGGCCCGGAGTCTGTCTGTCTACCGAAGACGGCGGGTTAACATGGCATAAACAACACACAGATACTTTCAATGAACTCTACGGCGTAAACTTTGTTGATGAAAACAGTGGGTGGATCGTTGGACAATTCGGGGTAATACTGCACACAAGTGATGGTGGAGCAAACTGGAGACCACAACATAGCGGAACACAAGAAAACCTTAACAAACTCTATTTCGCTGATACACAGCACGGATTGATAGTCGGAGACAATGGTGTGATGCTTACCACAATCAACGGTGGTAAAAAATGGGAACAACAGAACAGTGGGACAGAAAATGACCTGTATGGATTAGCACTTTCTCCTGAAGGTGTGGTCGCTGTGGGTAAAGGTGGAATTGCAATGCGGTATTCGGTTGAAAATACACAGTTACCCGCGAAACTTCCGCCAACTGCACCAGACGAAGAAACGATCATCGTTCAAGAAGACACACCAGCAAAGAATATCGTCTACCATTGGGATATAATCCAACAAGCAACCTGGAGAACCAACTTTACAGATACTCATTTTGTTGATGATAAGAACGGGTGGACAGTTGGAACGGGTGGCGCAATATCACATACGACTGATAGTGGAAATACATGGTTACCACAACACAGCGGGGTAACTGAAGACTTAAGAGAAGTTGATTTTACCGATGCACAACACGGGCGTATCCTTGGGAACGGGGTCTTATTGGAAACTGAAAATGGTGGTAATTCTTGGAAAACTCTTCTTGATACGACTAAACAGAATTTGCCGAGAATTAATTCCATGCATTTCATCAATAAAGAAACCGGATGGCTTGCTGCAGCAATCGGACAGATAGTCCACACGAAGGATGGGGGTAAAACATGGAAAGTGCAGAAAACGGGTACAACCAATCAGAACATTACCGACATACACTTCATCAATAGTGATGTGGGGTGGGCAATTGCACCACAACGACGAGATGGTGGCTTCGTCCTTCATACCATAGATGGCGGTAACTATTGGAAAATACAACAAAAGACAAATCAAGCTGGGATCGCTATCCATTTTGCTGATGAAAAACAGGGATGGATAATTCTTGGAAACGGAGATTCATTGTTGACACAAGATGGCGGTGAAACCTGGAGACTTCACACCACTACGCAAAACACAAACGGTTTACGCCGAATTACGTTCCGATCCCATGATACAGCGTGGGGTATGGGTGGAGGTGGAGCCTATATCACAAGCGATCAAGGAAAAAACTGGGAGCGCATCTCTGTGAGTACTGGTGAAGAGACGATCGCAAGGCAACAGACTGCTCCAGAGACAATTGAGGACACAGACGAAGAAAATAACGAGGATGAAGATGAAACAACAGAAGACAATACATTTGCGGAGTTATTTCAACAGCAATTTCGGCAACAGTTACAACGACCAGGACGCATAACACCGGATGGTACTGTTCCATCTGGTGATACACCAGAAAGTACCAACTCAGCAACACAGGAACGTCGACCGCAACCTGACCGAAGAAGACAATTTGGAGGTCGACGTGGTGGGACAGTCGCAAGTGTCTATTTTCTTGACAGGATGAATGCATGGGCAGCTGGTAGCTCTGGTAGCATCTATCACTCCTCTGATGGCGGTAAGAAGTGGCAACGTCAACTCGGTGAACAACAACGCAGCGATATCAGAGAAGTCCTGTTCTATAACGACAAAGTAGGTTGGATTGCCAGCTTAGATGGCACCCTATCTGAGACAAATGACGGAGGACAGACCTGGGAAAAACTTAACATCAGAACGCGTCAACCCCTTATCGGTATTCACTTCACAAGTCTTGAACCAAAATGGGGGTGGACCATGCGACGTGATGGCACAGTGCATTATACAACTAATGGAACCGTTTGGAGTGCCGGAGAAACACCGGAGCAGCCCCCATTTATTGAAGGTGATCCACCAGGTACATACTCACTAAACGATGTTGATTTTGGTAAGTTCTCAGAAGGTTGGGCAGTTGGGAGATACGGGGATATAATACATAATAGAGATGGCGGACCAACATGGTCACTCCAACGCACAACAGCAAATGACATATTGCGCAGTATTGACATGAAGTTCGCACCACTCGGATGGGCTGTCGGACAAGCCGGGACGATTCAACGCACAGTCAACGGCGGTGAATACTGGAAAATGCATGAATCCAATACGATCTATAACCTCAATTCTGTAGATTTTGCCACAAAACGGATCGGATGGATCGTTGGGGAAGCTGGACTTGTGCTAAAAACTGTAGATGGTGGTTTCACATGGCAACCGCTTATAACAGGCACTGCACAGACACTGAATAGTATCATCGCAATCTCAGATGAGGAACTATTTGCCGTAGGCAATAGTGGAACAATAGTCCATTCAGAAGATGGTGGAGAAACTTGGCAACAGGAACACACAGATATTGACAACGATCTTTATGTTATCAGTAAAGCAAAAAATGGAAACACACTCTGGGTCGTGGGACAATGGGGTGTGATGCTACGAAGGAAGTTAGAGACCCGTTTGCAGGCTTCTAAATGATAATTTCATTTGAAATTCGCACGTGAATTGAATAAAATTAAGTAGTAAACAACTTACGAGAATAGACGTTAAATCCATTGTAGCATTTCTGAAACCGTAAAAATGTATAAGTGAGTGTAACCAACTATGTCTGAAGTTAATCCGTCACCAGAGTATTTAGAACGGCTTCGCCATTCTACTGCACATATCATGGCTTATGCCGTACAACAACTGTTCCCTAACGGAGAACACACAGTAAAATTAGCAATCGGACCGCCAATCGAAAATGAGTTCTATTACGATATGGAGGTACCACGCCCAATTACACCAGATGACTTCCCTGAAATAGAGAAGCACATGAAAGCGATGATAAAAAGTAATGTGCCTTTTGAACAGGAAACATGGACTTTTGATGCAGCACGAACATGGTTTGCTGAACGCAATCAGACATTCAAACTGGAACTGATTGATGGTATATCCGACAAAGATGTCAGTGCATCAGATGAGGGTGTGGCTGAAGAGGGTGTTTCTATTTACCACAACGGTGATTTCACCGATCTGTGCAAGGGACCACACATAGATAAGACAGGCGAATGCCGACACTTCAAACTATTACGGGTCTCTGGTGCATACTGGAGAGGTGATAGTAACAGAGAACAGCTTCAAAGGATTTATGGAACAGCGTGGAGTACAAGAGAAGACCTAAGAACCTATTTGAGACAAAGAGAGGAGGCAGCAAAGCGCGACCATAGAAAACTCGGACGCGAATTGGAACTCTTCCAGATGCATCCAGAATCACCAGGCAGTGTATTCTGGTTACCTAAAGGGGCATTCATATACAATCACTTATCCGAAAAAGTTCGAAAACTGAATCTTGATGAAGGGTATCATGAGGTGCGGACACCGCTGATTTACGATAGCAGTCTCTGGCAGACTTCTGGACATTGGGAACACTTCAAAGAGGATATGTTCCTTATTGATAATGAAGACGGTGAACCGACATGTGCGCTCAAACCGATGAACTGTCCAGCACACATGCTGATATACAAGAGCAAACGTCACAGCTATAGGGATTTACCGTATCGTATTCATGATCAAGGTGTGTTACATCGCAATGAAGCAACCGGAACGTTAAGCGGTCTGTCGCGTGTTCGTCAGTTATGCCAAGATGATGCACACAACTTTGTCACTGAAGACCAGATCGCTGAAGAGTACGAACGGATTCTTGGGTTATTTGAACGTATCTATGGAACTTTTGATCTGCCATTTCGGTGTGATTTCAGCACACGCAATCCGGACAAATATATGGGTGACATTGAAGTTTGGAACCGCGCTGAAGACATACTTGAATCTGTCTTAAAAAACAATCAGATTGATTACACAGTTGACCCGGGTGAAGCGGCATTCTACGGACCTAAGCTCGATTTCCAAATAAGAGATTCACTCAACCGTGATGTTCAATGTGCTACAGTGCAACTCGATTTTCAACTACCAGAAAGATTTGACTTGATCTATATCGCACCGGATGGTTCTGAAAAGAGACCTGTCGTAATCCATCGTGCAATTTGTGGTAGTTTTGAAAGATTCATAGCAATGCTGATAGAACACTATGCAGGTGCATTTCCTATGTGGTTGTCGCCTATTCAATGTGTTGTGATGACAATCAGCCAAAAATTCGTTGACTATGCTACTGAAGTCCAGAATCTTTTGCTAAAGCTGAACTGTCGTGTGGTTTTAGATAATAGTGATGATAAAATAGGTGCAAAAATACGCCAAGCGCGTCTGCAACGTGTGCCGTATATGTTAATCATCGGTGAACGTGAACGCGATAATAGAACTGTCAGCGTCAGAAGCCGTGAAGAAGGTGATATCGGTGCAATGACGCTTGATAGTTTCACTGAAAAAATAAGAGATGAAATTGATATTGATTTTTAAAGTTTAGTTGTTGATATGAGTCTATCTATCAATCTCCGATGGGTGTAGATTCATGCTAATAGTATCTAAAGAAGAAAACAAAGGAGTTAAACAAATGAAAAAAGTATTGTCATGCCTTATGTTAATCGGAATTATTGTTGTCAGTGGATGCGGTCCTACGACACAGGTTACACGGCTTGATAGCGATACAACGGTTGACTTGTCCGGCAAATGGAATGATACAGATTCCCGTATGGTTGCTGATCAGATGATTGATGACTGTTTGACACATATCTGGATTAATAATCACAATCAAGAGAAGGGTGCGAAACCTGCTGTTATTGTCGGTTTTGTTCGAAATAAGAGCAATGAACATATTGCGACTCAGACCTTCATTAGTGATATTGAAAGAGCGTTCATCAATTCTGGGAAAGTGCGTCCAGTAGAAGGCAAGGATGTACGGGATGAAATCCGGGCAGAACGCGCGGATCAGAGTGAAAACGCAGCAATTGAAACCATCAAACGCATGGGACGTGAACTCGGTGCCGATTATATGTTGTATGGTCAAATCAATACCATTGAAGATCGCGAAGGTGGACGTCAGATTATGTTCTACCAAACTGACCTGACATTGTCGAATATTGAGAGCCTTGAAAAGGTCTGGATCGGTACAAAAAAAATCAAAAAATTCATCGGAAGAAAGAAGCTCAAACTGTAGTTAAAAGTAGTAGGCACACGCCGTGTGCCGTAACCCAAACGATGCAAAGTAGTAGGCACACGCCGTGTGCCTACTACTTTATCAGATTAATTGCTTATGACTAAACTTTTACCTTTTCTGCTTTTTGTGCCAATCCTGTTCGGATGTGCAGCATATAATTTTGAAAAAGTCGAAATGAACCTGAACGCGGGCAAATCACAAGAAGCATATCAATATCTAAAAAAGAATGAACCTAAAAAACCAGATATTCCACACAAGTTTGAATTGGGATTGATAGCACACTATGCCGACCTATTCCCAGAAAGTAGTAAAGCATTTGAACAAGCAGAGATGATAGCTGAGGACCGCTTTACAAAGAGCATAACAAAAGAAGGACTCTCGCTTTTTACATCAGATAAGCTGCGACCTTATACGGGTTCAAAATATGAGAGACTCATCGCACATTACTATCACGCATTAAACTACATCTATCAGGACAAGATTGACGATGCACTCGTAGAATGTCGTAGAGCAACAAACCTTATCAACTATTTTAAAGGTTCATCTGATGATTACGACTTCTTTGGTACAGGATTCATCGCCTATTTTTGTGCAATTTTATTTGAAACGGCAGGTGAAGTAAACGATGCATTCATCTCATATAGACAGGCTGAACAGTACTACAAGAACGCAGCAGAGAGAACAAGTATTTCTGTACCTGAAGATATTGGACATTCACTTGTACGGATTTCACGGAGACTGAGTTTTACGGATGAATATGAACACTATAAGCGAGTATATGGTGAGCCTCCCGCACAGGAAGAAAACCATGGTGAATTGATTCTCTTCTATGAAACAGGATATGTTCCAAAGAAAAAACAACAATCCTTAACATTCCCCATTCTCAAAACTGATAAATTTGGGGAGGATGATGATGAAGAGACAATCACGTTTGCGCGTACTTTGCGAACACGGGAAGGGATGGTCGTTGAAGAAGTTAAGCTTGAATACCTATTGCGAATTGCAGTTCCGACAATTCGTTCAAAACGACCCTATCTCCAGGGAATCCAGGTATCTGTTGGTAATAAGACTACCGATGGTGTCTTAGTTGAGGACATTGAGAGGAATGCTATAGAGACATTCAATGATAATAGACCTATAATACTACTCCGAACTTTGATACGCGGTCTGTTAAAATACTTGACATTTAAACAAGCCGATAAGAAGAACCCAATTGTTGGATCAATCGTGAATCTCGCTGGCGCGATTACAGAAAGTGCCGATACACGATCATGGCAATCTCTACCCAATCAGATCTATATGGTGCGGGTGCAACTCCCCGAAGGCACACACCGGCTAAGACTATCATTCCTGAATCCTGATGGACATATCGGTAACAACAGATCTGTCAGTGGTGTCGTTATTAAAGCAAATCAGATCACACTACTAAATTTCCGGACTTATGAATAAAAACATAAGGGGCTGGTGAATATAAGATATGAAACGAATCTACCTTGATTACAATGCCACAACGCCTCTCAGACCGGAAGTCAGAGACGCAATGATGCCATATCTAATGGAATCTTTCGGAAATGGTTCCAGCATACACGCCTATGGACGAGAAGCACGCAACGCAATTGATACTGCAAGAGAACAGGTCGCAGAACTTATCGGAGCAAAAAGTCCAAGCGAAATTGTGTTCACTGGAAGCGGAACTGAAGCTGATAATCATGCGATCAAAGGACTAACCGAACTTCAAAAAAGTCGGGGTGAGGGAAACCACATCATCACTTCATCCGTTGAACACCACGCAGTATTGCATACATGTCAATATCTGGAACAGCGCGGTTTCGACGTTACCTATCTACCTGTAGATAGGTACGGGCGTATCCGGACAGAGCAACTCCGTTCTGCCATTCGGGAAACGACAATCCTCATAACTATTATGCATGTCAATAATGAAAACGGCACCATTCAACCATTAGAGGATATTTGTGAGATTGCACAGGAACAAGAGATACCTGTTCATACGGATGCTATTCAATCTGTAGGAAAACTAAATGTCAATGCTCAGGAGCTTGGTGTAAATCTGCTCTCTCTTTCTGGACATAAGATTTATGCACCAAAGGGTATCGGAGTCCTATATATACGTAGGGGATCTCGTCTGGCTAACCTTGTTCATGGCGGATCGCATGAACGAAATAGACGTGCTGGATCCGAAAATGTTCCCGCGATAGTTGGTCTGGGTATCGCCGCTGAACTTGCTAAACAAGATCGTGAAACGTATTCACAGTATCTAACCAAATTAACAGATAGACTACGAGATGGACTAAATGCAAACATTGAAAGACTCCACTATAACGGTCATCCAGACTACTGTGCACCGGGTACATTGAATGTTTCCTTTGAATCTGTTGAAGGTGAAAGTCTAATCTTACGTTTAGATATGGAGGGTATCTGTGTCTCCACAGGTTCTGCTTGTACATCAGGATCGATGGAACCGTCCCATGTTCTTGCAGCACTTGGTCTTCCGCCACGGTTAGCACAAGGAACAGTCCGTTTCTCACTGGGAAGAAACACGACGGAAGCAGAAATAGATACAGTGATCGAAAAACTACCGAAAGTAATTAAGCAGATGCGCGCTCTGTATAGAGGATAGATTATTCTTGCTTTCATAAAGGTGCTTTAATCCTAACTCCAGAGACGATCATGAGAACGTTCAGAATCCCATTCAGTCGTCGGTAAGAAATACCCCGTTTCATCCGAACGCAGATGCTCTCTGATGACTTCTTCGTTCAGTTCAATGCCTAATCCGGGTGCTTCGGGAACAGCAATGTATCCATCTTGGATAATAGGATTTGGCAATCCTGTCACCATGTCATCCCACCAAGGATTATCTACAGAATGATTCTCTAAAACCAGAAAGTTAGATGTCGCTGCTGCACAGTGAACACTCGCCATAGCGCAAACGGGTGTACCTGCCATGTGAAGTGCCATCGCAATACCGTGTTCCTCTGCTAAATCCCCAACCTTCTTCGTCTCCAAAATACCACCTGAAGTTGCTATATCTGGATGACATATTGCTATTGCCCTATTCTCAAACAGCGGCATGAAATCCTCTTTGCAATAGATGTCTTCACCCGTACAAATTGGTGTAGCACAAGAATTTGAAAGACGCACATACTGATCGGTATACTGCCACGGCACCATATCCTCTAACCACGCAAGGTTGTACTTTTCCAGTGACCGAGCAAGTCGTATACAATCCTCTATGCCAATATGACCGAAGTGATCCACCGCCAAAGGAATCTCATACCCAATTATGTTTCTGACAGTTTCAACATAATCACATAATATACCTATCCCTTTTTCGGTGAGTCGGATACCTGTAAACGGATGCATTAAATTGTGCGTATTTAGATTACCTTCAGGAGCGGAGATGGTGCCTTCTATCCCACGAAGCAATCCTACACCCACATCCATCTTGAGGAAAGTAAACCCTCTGTCTATACGTGACTGAAGTTTCTTACCCATTTCTTCTGCATCTTTGAGTGATGGGGTATCACTATAGCAACGGATCCTGTCTCTGAATTTGCCTCCAGCAAGTTGATAACCAGGCACACCGTAAGCCTTTCCTGCTAAGTCCATCAATGCCATTTCAATGCCGCTTATGCCACCACCTTGTCTCCCATGATGTCCAAACTGCTTTATCTTACGAAACACTTTGTCAACATTACACGGGTTTTCACCGATAAGACGAGATTTGAGCATCAATGCATAAGTTGGACTACCACCATCACGTACCTCCCCAAGTCCATAGATATCCTGATTCGTATACAGTTTGAGGATAGGACCACCAACTTGAGTCCGAACAATACGCATGTCGGTAATCTTGAGTTCTGAAGGATGAGAAGAGGCTCTCACGTATGATAAAATCTTTTCAGTTTCCATTTAATGTCCCAAATATTTAATCAGTTTCAATACGTTATCTAATAGCGATAAGTGCAAATTCACACGGTTATGAATATTCCAGTTAGTTGGTGTTTCAAAGATGAACACATGGGGACTGTGGTAATACAGCAGATGAGGTGTTAACCCCTGTGTCCCCCAAGACTTCTGAACTTTGTAGAAACCTTCAGAGATCTGAATTGAATCGTCCTCCGGTTCTTCATTTGCGATAGGACCGAGGTGTTGGACAGCCTTAACGAGTTTTGGACCGAGATACTTTTCATCTCGATTTCCTTCATATAGGTAGAATCCATCTGCATCATAATCTTCATGAAAGTCTATTGCTAACGAAAAATGCTTATGTTCTAATGCACTCTTAATAATGTTAGATTCTTGGATATTGTCATCTTCAAATGAGCGATTTATATCAATACCTTCGCGATTTTCACGAGTATTATGAATATACCCGTAAGGGTTAATACAAGGAATCACGTCAAAACTAAATTTCTGAAGTAGCGAACTGTTGTCTCGTTCTAAGAACTGTAATGCAGCTTCTACTCCCGCCGGTTCATCTCCATGTAATCCGGCAGTGATTAAAATACTTTTATGTGAATCTGAAATTGAATTAATTCGGACTTGAAAAATAGGATAGTCGTGTACTCTTCCAATTTCGATTAATGGTAAATCGATTGCCATCAATCTCTGAATGATTTCTGAATAATTTCGCAATATGTTTCCTTTTCCAACTGACATCATAATGATACTATCATTGAGATGTCTTCCATTTAGCAAAGTCCTTCTCAATTTCCTCAGACCATTTACGATCTATTTCACCAGGTGTATATATACCTTCGCGAAGCCGTTGGTGACCGAAACTATCACGTAGTTGTACCTCTTCGCCTCTTTCAACGACTTGTTGTGCAAGGTGTGGCGGAATAAAGATCACCCCACCGCGTCTCCCTAATACAACATCACCCGGTAAAACTGTCGCTTCACCGATGCGGATAGGGATATTGATACCGGTAAGCGTAACGTTTGCTATGCCAGTTGGATCGACACCCCTAACAAAGGTAGCAAAGTCAGGTAATTCATAGATTCCATCTAAGTCCCGGATTCCACCATCAATAACCATCCCTGTTCCTGTCTTTGCGAAGATAGCGTTTCCTAAATTATCACCAGCAAATGTACCATCTTTGACCTTTCCAAACAGGTCTACGACGATGACATCATCTTGAACAAGGGTATCAATGACCCATGAGTTCTGACCACCGACACGACCATCTTTTTCACCTTGTGCTGATACAGAATCGTTCAGATCAGGACGGATGGGAACAAACGCACACGTTACGGATCTACCGACCAAGACTCTGTCAGGGTGCAAGTTCATCCAATCCCCAGCAAACTGAAATTTATAGCCATTACCGTTGAGAACACCCCATGCCTGTTCAATACTAATATTTCTCATCCGATGAAGAATATCATCTGATACGCGCGGACGTCCATCAGGAAACCGTTCACCTTCCCAGTTATGCGTAATCGCAATAATGTTCTCTTTATGAGTCAGATGCACTTTTTACCTTTCATTTATAATAGAGGAACTACAGTCCAGCATTACGCCAGACTTGGTTTAGAGATTCAGCGGTAACTTTCGCAGCTTCCGCGGGTTCCATCTCGTTGACATGCTTGCTAAACGGTTCCGGTGTCACCGGACCATCATAACCAATCTCGGAAAGTATCTGGATCAGTTCTGTCAGAGGGATGACACCGGTTTCTGCTGGGAGACAGCGGATGTTATCAATCTGTTCATAAGGATCAATACCCGCAGGCGCATCGTTGATGTGTACATAGACAACATCATCTGCTGAGAGTTTTCTTACGTCATCTATTGCGGAGCGGCACGTATACCAATGCCACGTATCAAAAAGCAGACCGACGTTTCCAGTACCTATTGCAGCTGCAAGGCCTAACATCGCATCCATAGAATAAGCGAATAGATGTTTTGCTGACTTGCGACTCGTTGCCGGACCGATAAATTCAAGTCCGATAGAATGACCGTGCGCCTTCAAGATTTCAGCAACAGACCTGAGCCGCTTTACAGAGAAGTCCCAGTTCTCTTGAAATGTCATATCATTTGAGGCAGGACCGACAACAGTGGTAGAACGGAAACAACCGAGTGCTGCAGCCAATTCAGCTCGCGCTGGTAGTTGCGCTAAACCTGCATAATAATCTGAATCCGATCCGCGCCAGTTAACACCAAAACCCCATCCACCCATTTTGATTCCTGCTGCATGCCAAAGGTCTTTAACATAGTCAACAGAGTGTTCCTCAGCGAGTTGGTGTGCCTCACCTATATTCAAATCAAGTCCTTCATATCCAGCATTCTTGGCTAATGCTAAACCTTCCTTCATATCTGCTCGTATACCGATTGCACCTGTACTTAGGTTCTTAAACATAATACCTCACTCTCTTTTTTGCGAATTTTGAAATCATTTCAATCCCACTTCATTTACTTCTCACCACGTACAACTTTTGCAGCGACTGCCCAGGGATACTCGTTGTCTTCTGCTTTGGCATCACGATATGTGGGTATCCATACCCAGCGTTCCTCCCCTGAGATGTTCGGATGGCTTGCGTGCAAGGTAAGATCGTGAAAAAAGACAGCACCCCCTGCCTCCAGTTCGGCAGTTATGGCAAGGTTCTCATCAACAGCATCTGGACGCAGCCTATTACCAAACCCGTGTCCATCGCTTGCATCACCATCGTGGACGATCGCAGATTTATGTGAACCTGGAAATAACTTCAGGCAACCGTTCTCAACAGTAGCATCATCAAGCGCAACCCAGATCGAATACTTATGTGTACCATGCCAATAGTGCCAGTCCTGATGCCACGGACTCGCAAATGTCGTAGAATCGCTCTTGAATACAACCTTATCGCTCAAGAATTCTATATTTGGCGATAGTATCCTTTCCAATATATCAAGAATCCGTTCATCACAGACAGCATTTTGGAAGACAGGACTACGGGTTGCTAAACCGACATGTACGCCGTTTCCAGTAACATGACCCGTCTCTTTCTTCACTGCTTTCAAGATATCAATACTTTCCGTTTTAAGCTCTTGAACTTCGTTGCGCGTAAAGAGATTCGGCACAATTGCGAATCCAGTCTGGGAAAACGTCTCCTGTAACCTTGACAAATCAATAGCCATAGTTATCCCGCCTTTATCTCTACCTCTCTTCCTGTCTCACCACTCTTTAACAACCCTTCCATCATCTGTTGTACGATCAATCCGTGTCGAAGTGGTGCTTTACATTCAACGCCATCTAAAATACATTCAATGAAGTGATCCGCGATAGCATCCCACGCTTCGTTATACTTGCTCTTGGGTAATTTCAGGTCAACATCTTCAAACTCACCATCTTTATCCGTTCTATATGCTTTCAACGGACTCAACGTTGCCCCTGCTTCTGTACCAAAAAGTTCAATCTGGAATTCATCGGGTTGATGTGACGCCCAAAAACTCTCAACTTGTAATCCTACACCATTCTCAAACGTGATGAAACCGCCAGCATAATCATCAGAATCGTATTTTGTATAGGTTGACTTCGGTGGTTTTGAACGGTTCCAATAGCCAAGTCCTCGCGGTCCAAACTTTGCACCCGCTGCACCTAATACTGCTATCGGTGTCGGCATACCCATGATCCACCAAACCGCATCAAGCACATGGACACCCATATCGCGGAAAGCACCACCACCTTTCTGGATGAAACCGAGATTCCAAGCAGGAATACCACTGCGCCGAACACTACGGGCACGAGCATAGTAGATTTCACCGAAATAATCATCTCTCGTAAGACTACCAAGGTGTTGACAGGCACGACCGAAACGCGTTGACAACGACATCATATTTACAACACCCGCATCCGATGCCGCCTCAACCAGCTGTTGTGCAGCTTGCTCAGAATCCGCTAAAGGCTTTGTTACCATGACGTGTTTACCATTCTTTACTGCTTCAAGCGCGATGGGAACATGCCATTGATTCGGTGTACCAACGAAAACTGCATCAATATTGGTCGCCTGGCACATCTCCTTGTAATCCGTATAGAGTTTTTGTGTCCCGGGGAGATCATTTGCAAAACCTTTCATACGGTCTTCATCAAGGTCACAAAGCGCGACGACTTTACCTCTTGCATTGCGTGAAAGGGCAGAACCGTTAGGTCTACCGATCCCCATTCCAACGACTGCAACACGTACTTGCTCATTCTTTGATGACATATTATTTTACTTTCTCCATATTTTTGATGTTCACTTCCATTAAAAAGGTCTTCCAAATTGGTTCAAGACTGGGTTAACATCATTCTTAATCGGTTTTATGGTTCTCAGATATGCCCAAATCGCCTTAAGGTCAGCATCGGTCATCTGAGCATAATGTTTTGTTGGCATAGGCGGAAATATACTACGATTGTCTGGATTACCTTGATGTTTTGCAGTACGCATCGCGTCAATGAACATCTTCTCTGTCCATTCACCAAGACCCGTTAATTTATCAGGCGTTAAGTTTGAAGCAAAACTTGTTCCAAATGGACCTGAAAACGCACTCAACTTGGTAGAGGTAAACATAAAGATATCTTGTTCCATCAGTTGTTGCATCATATTGACATTGTAACGCGGACCTCTTGAATCTGATGGGTGACCTGCCAGGTACATATTCGGATCATAGTCTGCACCTGCACGAGGTGTATGACAATATCCACAGGCTGCCACAGCATCAACGAGGTATTTACCACGTTTCACCATGTCTTCCTGACTTTCAACTGAACTAATTACGAATATAACTACGATACAGACAAAAAGAAACGCTATAGTAATAAAAACATGTTTTTTACGCATACTCTCTCCTTTCTTGATTAGAACGTCACAATAACGTGAGTTTGATAAATCATTTCGGTTGCGTTCACTCACGCCATTTCGTATACGAGAGGTGTGAATTGTAGCACAAACTTTCAGTTTGTGGCACATCTTCGCAAACTGGAAAGTTTGCGCTACATTTATCAAACTCACGTCACAATAGATATGACTTTAATTTAGCATTTTGTAGGAATTGATTCAATAGAAAAAGGCGCGAGTATTTTTCGCGCCTTATATATTCTCATCATGTCAGCGGACATTAGTGTTCTGTCAAGTGCTATTTCGTAGGTCGGGTAGAGCGTAGCGCCATTAAAATATTAACTGGCGACATGATAGACATAATCAATACATGTCGGGTTTCGCTACGCTCTACCCGACCTACAGAAGAACTTTATATCTTCAATTAGCACTTGACAAAACATTAGAAACTATACGTTAACTTAGCATAGTAAAGTCCACCGTTGAAACCGAACGGGGCTGATCTTCTTGAATAGTCAAATACACCTGGAGAATCTACGATGACAGTGCCTTCACCATCTTCTAACTTCCCTGCGCGTGCGCCATTCATGTCATCATTGTTCGGATCCGGCAACTGGTCTAAGATGTTGTTAACACCGATCGTTAAGGATAACCCTTCATTCAATCGGTAGTTCCCTTGAAGATCCGTTAACCACTTACCGCCATAAGTTTGTCGTGCGGGGTTTTCTCCGCTACCCTCTTGAACGGTATATTCACCAAAGTAACGTAGGGCACCCCCAATTGTCAGACCACCAACGATGTAATCAGCACTTAGGTTAATGCGTGTGTTCGGCTGCCATTCTTCAATCATCGATCTTTCTTGTGATGGGAAAAGCGTGTCTGCTAAATTCATAGCGTTTTCTACACCAACAAGAATCTCCGGTGCTTCCACATCACCAATGACTTCGGTGTCGGCATAAGTAAATGCAGCCTTAAGATTAAGAAGGGACTCATTCTCAAAAGCATAGAGATAACCTGCAGCAACATCAACACCTTGCGTGCGTGTCTGTGCTACATTCGTGAACACTTGAGCACTGCTGGCACCCGCTGCTGCCAATTCCGGAACGTTATCAGCACTGAAACTTCCACTCAAAACGATCCGATCATCAATCTGAATGATGAATCCATCCACGGTAAGCCACAGACGGTCAACAGGTTTCAAGACAACACCTGCGGATACGTTGAATGCCGTTTCCTGTTTCAACTCAGGGATACCCAATGCGCGTGCTGCTTCGCTGTCATTCCGGAAAGTACCAACCTCTAACGGAATCTGTTCACCAGTAACTTCGTCCCGTTTGAACTGTGTACTGATGTTATTAAAATACTGCTGTTGTAAGGAAGGTGCACGGAAACCTGTACTGCCTGCTGCACGCACTGCAACCTGCGGCATCAGATCGTAACGAGCAGTCGCTTTACCCGTAATCGTTGAACCGAAATCACTATACTGTTCACCACGAACTGCAGCACCGACAAGGATTCCAGTTCCTGGTTCCCCACTGAGATACGATTCAAAGTCAGCATAACCGGCAATATTGGTTCTGCTTTCATCTACTTCATTCTCAGGTTTGAAACCCGGAAAAACCTGTATCCCCTTAGCAGCACCTTCCGCGCCGAGTCCTGCGTCATTCCAGGAAACCTGTTCACCAGCATGTATCCCGTAGCCTTCGCGTCTAAATTCTACACCACCAGCCAAGTTAATCAACGAAGATTGATATTCTAATGGATAGGTAACATCCAGATTAAACGCTGTCTGTGAGAGTTCAAAACCACCAGCATCTGCTTCAGTAGGACTTGCTGCCCCATAAGTTGCATTCATGGAGTTTGAAATAAAGAAGTCAAATGTGTTTAATCCGTGATTTACACTGACATCTACATTCAGATCAGTTGCTTCGTGTGTCCAAGCAACACCTAATGCCAGGGATACATCTTCAATATCTGTATTTATCTCAGGTAGGAAACCATCTGGATATATGTCAGTTACTGTTCTGTCCGCTTGGTTTGCTCTCCGATAGAATCCCGCACTATTATTCTGACGTGTTGAATAACCACCGAATGAATATAACTCGGTCCCAGTCATTATAGGTAAACCGAAGTTATAAAAACCGACCTTTTGTGAAGAATCTGCATCACCGATCCGAAAGTTTTGCCGATCAAAAGTGTATTCGCGAGGGTCATACCATCTACCCTCTTCGGTAACGGTACCATCTTCATTTGTTATCTCAATTGTTTCGATCGGATCGCCAGGTGCATCAACGCCAGTTTTTGTCCAAACATCTGCACTGACAAGATCATACTGCTGATTACCTGATAATCCAGCGCGGTTAGTACGATATCTGTCGCGCCATTCAGCAGTGAGATTAAGGTAACCTGACTCGCCAACTTTTATACCGTAATTAGCATTTCCTATCCAAGTATCACCTTCACCTTGATAGGTTTGTCCCCAATAGAAGTTTGCATCACCCGTATCAACATCATCCTTTAGAACAATGTTCAGGACCCCTGCAATAGCATCAGAACCGTATTGTGCAGCAGCACCGTCGCGAAGCACTTCAATCCTCTTGATGGCTGAAGAAGGTATCGCGTTGAAATCTGTTCCAGCGGTACCACGTCCAACAGATGTATTTACGTGAAGTAAAGCACTCTTGTGACGACGTTTCCCATTAACAAGCACTAAAGTCTGGTCCGGACCTAACCCCCGCAAAGTTGCAGGTCGTAACGCATCTGTTCCATCACTAATAGATGAACTGGGGAAGTTAAAGGATGGAACCAACATCTGAAGTATCCGTCCTGTTTCAGATTGACCTGTCAGACTCAACTGTCTCTGTTCAACAACTTCAATCGGTACAGGTGCTTGTAATGCTCTCCGACCGATGCTCCGAGTACCGACGACAACTACAGATTCTATAGTTTGTAGTGGGGCAAGCGTCACCGTTAGTTCTTCTTGTCCAGCCGTCACATTTACACGACTACTTGAGAAACCTATCGCCGTAATCTGAACAGGTTCTACACCTGATACATCATCAAACATTGCCGCACCGTTATCATCTGTTGTCTTTTCTTCAATACCAATGACAACATTCGCTGATGGTACGGGGTTACCGTTCTGGTCTTGAACAACAACCTTAAGTGCATCTGCATAAGCAGTCAAAGGTATTAAGAATACGATACCGATGAGTAAAATGGCAAAACAGCATTGATGCCATCTGTTATTTGAAAAAAGCATTATTTCCTCCTTAGGAATTACTTTCAGGTTGGGATATCCATTGGATATACGGACAAAATAAAGTCCACCGTTGTTTATCGTTCAATCACTCTCATACATATATATTATGCATTGTAATAACGTTAAAATGCAAATATTTAAACCCCAACCCGAAAAACCAGAGATAATCTGTACCAGAAATAATCTGTTAATTTAGATTGAAAATTAATTTTATAATGTGTTATTCTTAGTGAAGTCATATTGAGTAAAACCTATAAATATGGTAAAATAAAGATAGGCAAGCAAATTATTAAGAAATTCACACCTGAACAATTAAGAAAAATCTAAGAAAAAGTTGACAATTCAATTGACAATTTTGTATAATAGTCGTTGTATATAAACGAGAACGCTTTAATATCCTTAGTATTAACTTACATTTTAAGGATATTATGTCATACTAAAGGAGACCTATCATGGCTGCAAAAACATACTTAATCCACAATAAATTGTTTGATGAGACGTTTACTGCACATATAGAAAAAAATGGTACGGCTTGGGTTGGCTTAGTGCCAGACATACCAGAACTCAAATGCCATGGTGATACTGTAGAAGCAGTTGAACAAAAATTGCCGGGTGAAGTCAATCAAGAGTTACTAAGAGAAGAAGAAGCATGGGAACTCTTATTGGTTGAAGCTGCCACGTCCGAAACATTAGCAAAACTTGAAGCTCAAACCCAGCAAAACTACAATGAAGGCAGATACACTGAACTTGTCTCCCTAACATGAACAATCTTGAATTTCAACACGTTCAGGACGATAATTTTCGTAATTTAGTCGAGGCACTTCCAAGAAATGTGCAATCTAAAGTTTCAAAACAATTTGAATATTTAATGACAGTTGTTCTACCCCCATCATTACGATTCAAAAAGGTAGCAGGACGATGGTCTATACGCATTGACCGAAACTACAGAGCTTTAGGAAAAGAAATTAACAGCACAATTTCATGGTATTGGGTTGGTCATAAAAACGAGGTTGATAAAATCTTAAAATCGTGACAGTATAAAGAACAAAAGAAATAAAACTTTTCATATTGATTGATTATAGGCGCGCTTGACAAGCGCGCCTATTCTATATCGGGAATCAGCGTTCTTTCCTACCAAAAAAATGAATGGGGGATGTGTAAAGTTTTTGCACAAGTTTCAATTGGGTGTGTAAAGTTTTTGCACAAGTCTCAATTCGGTAGTACTTACAATGTTAGCAGAGAAAGGGTATCCATTCCAAAGGTATTTCGTTCAACTTATAGATTACGTGAAAAAGACAAACTTCACAACACCTACAATTACAGCCGTGCCGACAACAGATAGAATTGACATTATCATATTAAGTTTTGTTTTGTTTGTGTTTACATCGATTCTTATGGCAGTTTTTACTTCAAGATCCTCTTTTAGTACTGTCTTAATATCTTCTAATTCTTTTTTGTTATGTTCAAATTGCTTGTCTATAAGTTCCAATCGATAGGTTAACTGTTCAAATTGCTTGTCTATAAGTTCAAATCGAGTGTCCATAAGTTCAAACTGTTTGTCTATATGTTCAAATCGGCTATCTATATTAGCAAGTCGACTATCAATATGCTCAAATCGACTATCAATATGCTCAAATCGACTCTCTATATGAGCAAACTTTTCTTCAAGGTATTCTCTCAAATCAAATTCTATTTGCATTGGGTTTCACTCGCTTTGTTTTAATGTAGTATACACTTCTTACGCTAATTATACACTAATTGTAAAAAATATACCATAAAAATGTTGAGATTAAAGGGAGATTGAAAAAGAAGTCGTTGATTAAAAATATCAATCTAAAGAACAGATGCACAGCACGATGATGGATTTCCCTCTAACCCTATATCTAATCTTACAACATGTGCGGCGTATACACGGAGAAAAACACGTTTACACATTATTGCCTAACGGCAAGATACATACATATCAATACCGAACTTTCTGTGAACGGGTTGGAAAACTGGCAAAGGCAATCAATAAAATAGGAATAGAATCCGGTGATAGAGTAACGACTTTTGCTTCTAACACCTATCAACATCTTGAACTCTTATATGCTATTCCCATAACGGGAGGTGTGATACATCCGATAAATGTACGGCTTACATCAGAACAACAAACCGGAATTGTCCAGCAGGCAGATGACAAACTTTTCTTCGTTGACGGTGTATATTCGGATAAATTCTCGGTATTGCAGAAGGAAATTGAATCAGCAATGTCTATCCACTTCAACATTGACAAACCTGATACTAACATACAATCTGCGATTAAATATGAAGCGTGTATCGCTGAAAATCACAAAGAATACAATCCAGATATTCAGGACGAGAATGCCGCATTGGCACTCTGTTACACAAGCGGAACAACTGGTGAACCGAAGGGTATACTTTACAGCCATCGCTCAGTACTTTTACATTCATTAGCAGTAAATCAGGCAGGCGTTTTCGGGATCTCAGAATCAGATGTCGTTCTGCCGCTTGTGCCTATCTATCACACATTAGCATGGGGAATACCTTATGCAGCAATGTTCGTCGGTGCTGATATTGTGCTACACGGAACAGATTTAGACGGTGTAGTAGATCTAATCTCTGAAACAGGGGTTACTATCTCTGCTGGTGTACCGACAGTTTGGCGGAAACTACTACCTGAACTATTGAAAAGAAAACAGGATGTTGCATCATTAAAACGGATTATAGTTGGAGGAGAAGCGATGCCTTCTAAACTTATTGATGCTTTTGAAAAGGAACTCGGTGTTGAAATTCGACAGGCATGGGGGATGACAGAGATGTCCCCAACAGGTACATTTTCAACACTTCGCAGAAAACACATGCACTTATCAGATAAGGAGAAAACCAAAATCAAATCAATGCAGGGGAGACCTATTCCAGGTGTTCAAATCCGACTTGCATCTGAAGATGAATACGATCTACCTTGGGATGGAGAAACTATTGGGGAAGTACAGGTTAGAGGTGCTTGGGTAACGGGTGCGTATTATGGGTCTGTATCTTCAGAAGAACATTTTACTAAGGATGGGTGGTTTCGAACGGGTGATCTTGCTACAATTAACCACGAAGGTTATATGCACATTGTTGACCGCGCAAAAGCAATCATTAAAAGCGGAGGCGAATCAATCTCTACCGCATCATTAGAAGCAGTTATCATACAACATCCATTGGTAGAAGATGTAGCAGTAGTCGGAATACCTGATGAACAGTGGGGTGAACGACCAATAGCAGCTGTTGTATTGTCAGATAATGTACTGGCAGATGATGTACTGGCAGAGGATACTAACGTAGATATACCAAAGCTATTATCAGAACATATCGCAGATGCATTTCCAAAATTCTGGATACCCGACCTTATCATCGTTATTGATGAAATTCCAAAGAACAGTGTTGGAAAAACTGATAAAGCTGCTATAATGAAGTATATTACACCATTTCTAATTGACAAATTGTCATAAATAAACTGTAGGTCGGGTAGGGCGAAGCGAAACCCGACATGAAAACCCTGTTTAACCCTACGTGTCGGGTTTCGCTTCGCTCTACCCGACCTACGGAATAATGCTATATAATCATTTAGAAATGGTATTACAAATTGAATTGGTTAATTTCTATCCTAAAGGAGATACTATGACCGATACAAATCATAAGTTAAGTCAAGAAGAGATTGATCACTTTAGACATCAAGGATTTCTGGGTCCATACACACTCTGCAGTTCTGATGAAATGATAAAGATACAACCCGATATTGAGAAAATCCTTGAAACCGATGCACCTGACCACAAGAATAGAGTGCACAATCGTCATCTGGATTATCCACTGATCCATGACCTTGCTACACATCCATCAATTGTCAAACGAATGGCAGCCCTATATGGACCTGACCTGCTGCTATGGCGAACCAATTTTTTTGTCAAGGAACCTGGCGCGAAGGAGATTCCGTGGCATCAAGACTTCAACTATTGGCCCCTTGAACCCCCCATCATCATTTCAGCTTGGATAGCCGTAGATTCGGCAACACTTGAGAACAGTTGCCTACAGATTGTTCCCGGTTCACACCGTAAAGTGATACCTCATGTAAAGGCGACTTCAGATATGGCATTCGGACTGATGGGTGATCTGGAATACGTCAATACATCCAATCATGTCAATCTTGAAATGCAACCCGGTGAATTCGTACTGTTTAATGAACGCACGTTACATCACTCCGAAGCGAACCGATCAGACAAAAGACGTATCGGTTTGGCTGTGCGTGTCATAATACCTATCGTAAAGCTCTTCAATTGGGATTCACCAAATCACGAACTAATTGTCATACACGGAAAAGACACAGTGCAATATAATGAAAGGTCAATTCAATAAAAGGAGTTAGAATGAACCGACAAATCACATTGGCAGCCCGACCCGTCGGGTATCCAAAAGAAACTGATTTCAAACTCGTTCAGACAACCATGCCTAAACCAGAAGATGGGCATGTGCTACTAAAGACGTTATATCTTTCAGTTGACCCGTATATGAGGGGTCGCATGAACGCTTCACGTTCTTATGCAGCAAACGTTGAGCACAATGAAGTCATGGTTGGTGGGGTGATCTCTGAAGTAATTGAGTCAAAACACTCACATTTTCAGGTAGGGGATATCGTCAATGCTAATACAGGATGGCAGGAGTATGCAGTCTCTGGTACTGATGGATTACGGAAAATCGACCCATCAATTGCCCCGATATCAACGGGGATAGGAATTTTGGGGATGCCAGGCTTGACAGCATATTTTGGTCTGCTTGAAGTCGGCAAACTTCAAGATGGTGAAACCGTTTTTGTGTCCGGCGCAGCTGGTGCTGTTGGCTCTGCTGTAGGACAAATTGCAAAAATCAAAGGGTGTCGTGTCGTAGGTTCTGCAGGAACAGATGAGAAAATTAATTACATTACTGATGAACTCGGTTTTGATGCAGGATTCAACTACAAGAATGTCACTGACTATCAAGCAAAGTTAGCAGAATTGTGTCCTGATGATATTGATGTCTATTTTGACAATGTCGGTGGACGGATAACCGATGCTGTCTTTCCAAATCTAAGGGTAAAAGGACGTGTGGTTATCTGTGGACAGATTTCACAGTATAACTTAGAGAACCCAGAAACCGGACCTCGTTTCCTTTGGCATCTTATTACGCAACGCGCACGAATAGAGGGATTCCTCGTCTTTGAATTTGCAGACAGATATACTGAGGCTCTTCTACAGATGGCAGAATGGATCAAACAAGGAAAATTGAAATACCGAGAGACTATCGCTGAAGGCGGGATTGAGAAAGCACCCGCAGCTTTTATAAGTATGCTAAAAGGTGGAAATATCGGAAAACAGTTAGTAAAAATCGCTGATCCCAGTTGAAAACAAATTAATATCAATTGACATTCTTTCAGATTAGTGATATGTTATATATATAAAACCTTACTTTTTCAAGAATACACTCAAGGAGGAAAGAACTATGTCTAATAAACACTCAAATCGTTTCGTTGCTGTCTTGCTTTCGATGTTTACTATTAGTCTCTTTTTCGTCACTGTTTTCATTGTGGGTTGTGGGGACGAAGGTGATTCTCCAACGGATATGGTAGATCCGACTGATGATCATAGTACGCATGACCATGAACCTGTCATTGTCGCACCAACACCTGATCCAGATGAACCAGAAGACCCCGCTGTTACCTTTAGAAATGATATTCTACCTATCTTAGCAGAAAGTTGTGCACTGGCAAATTGTCATTCAGGTCTACCCGCAGCTGGAGGACTTGACCTAACAGAGTATACAAGCTTCAAAGATGGCGGGGTAAACGGTGCTGCGTTTGTTCCTGGTGATGGAACAGGGAGCCTTGTTGTACAACGTATTGATGGCGGGGGAATGCCTCCTATTGGACCACCCCTAACAGCAGAGCAGATTCAGTTTTTCATTGACTGGATTGATAACGGGGCAGAAAATAACTAATTCAGATCTAATACAACATTATTGGATAGTACAGACTAAATAAGTAGGTCGCGATTCGGAGATCGCTCCTACCAATACTCAGTTCTGTAGGAGGGAACTCCGATTCCCGACTCTTACTTATACCAACAGGTATTACTTGGACTAACCACTATGCAGAGCAGATTCTCTACGACTCTGTTCTGCAGTAGGTTTAATCCTACCATTTATCCGGGTAAGGAGTTTTTTCATGAAAGTCACGAATATAGAGCGGATATTAGTAGATGTTCCATTCACACCACGACAACAAGAAATCACTACGCAGAGCGTTTCCACCGTTTACAATTGGTCACTTCTTGAATTGTGTAAGGTGACGACAGATACGGGACACGTTGGTTGGGGAGAGACAGTTGTCCATTATACCTACAGCCGCGTATCTGAAAATAGTGTGCAACGTGTGCTTGGGGAAAATCCAGCCGAACACATGAATGACGATTCACTCGGTGCAGGACTTCAGATGGCACTTTTTGATGTAGTGGGTAAAATATTGGAGGTACCCGTCTATCAAATCATGGGAAGATTGTGTCGTCAGGAAGTACCCATCTCATGGTGGTCCATCGATTCATCACCGGAGAATTGGGCTGCAGAAGCAGCTGATGCAGTTACAGATGGCTATACCAGTTTCAAAAACAAACCGCGTCCCTGGTGGGACATCATCAAACAGGTAGAAGCTGTCGCTGATGTTGTACCTTCAAGTTTTAAACTTGATTTAGACCCAAACGATTCGCTACGGGACGCTGATACTGCTATACCGTTATTAAAGAAACTTGCTGCGCATCCGAATGTAGCGATCTTTGAATCTCCAATTCCGCAAGCTGATATAGAGGGAAATAAAGCAATTCGTCAAGTCATAGATTGTCCTATAGCAATGCACTTTGGAAATCCGCCGTATACAACATGTATCCGTGAAGGTGTATGTGATGGATTCGTCATCGGAGGTGGCAAGTCCCGAACGATGAATGACGGTTTTCTCAGTGCAGCAGCAGATATGCCTTTCTGGCTACAGATCGTTGGAAACGGTCTGACAACAACATGGGCGGCACATCTTGGAAGTGTTCTAACACACGCAACGTGGCCCGCGATTACCTGCCTCAATCTATACAGCCACCATCTACTCAAGGAACCTATTCAGGTACGAGAAGGTTGCCATACCGTTCCGGATTCTCCCGGTTTGGGAATTGAAGTAGATGAGGATGCGATTGAGAAATACAGAGTTCCTTCTGAGAAATTGGACGATGACGGGTACACAATTCACCCACATCCCAGAATAATAAAAACTGTAGTATACCCGGATGGCAGTTGTATCCACATGGTCGGAGATGGACTGAGCTATTTCAATGCTGGAAACGGTGAAGCTTATGTAGAAGGTGCACGGCTTGAACTCACTTATGACGACGAGTCTAAAGCATGGAGCGACTTATACGAAAAAGCGAGCGATACTCCTGTGCATGGCACTTGGTAATCTTTGGAAGTCTATTCCTGATAATAAAAATAAACCCAGTTAAACACTTGACATGGTGCAGACAATTGCGTAATATTAGAAAAAAACTGTGTTAGTATAAAAGGATTCAACATATTCACACATGAAGAATTATCGTGTCGCAATATTAGGATGCCGTAGCAGAGGAACATCCGCAGCAAAAGCCTATCATGCACATCCACGCACAGAAATAGTAGCACTCTGTGACCTTGTTGCGGATAGACTAACAGCTCTTGGTAAGATCGTCAATGTGTCTGCACAGTTCTCTGATGTAGATGAAATGATTCAGCAGACGAAACCGGATATAGTTGCAATTCCGACAGCAACAGACTTGCACTACACGCTCTGTATGCAAGTGCTTGAGCACGGCGTGAACATTGAAGTCGAAAAGCCGCTTTGTGTTGATTTAGTCCAAGCGGATACCATCCTCCAAAAGGCACAAGAGAAAAACGCTCGCGTCGTCGTACACCATCAACGCCGCGTAAGTCCAACTATCCAAGCCGTTGCAAAGGTACTTGATGCAGGAGAAATTGGTGAACTAAGATATATGTACGCATGTGGTAAAGGATACTATGCGGGGTACGGACTCATGAACATTGGAACGCATGTCGTTAACAATATGCTACGTTTCGGTGGACACTGTAGAAGTGTTGTGACACAAGCAACCGCTGGAGGACGACAACTGACACCAGAGGATGTTATCCCTGCCCCTGCAGGAATGGGTATTGTCGCAGGTGAATATACCACATCAACGCTACAATTTGATAACAATGTCACGGGTACATTAATTCAACAAAGATTTCAAAAGGTAACCAGTGATGCTTATGTGCTTGAACTCTACGGAAGTGAAGGGAGACTGTTCTGGTCTGAACTGAAAGGGGCATGGTGGTTACCAACCCCACATTTTCTCCCCGACGGTACGCATGACCAGTGGGAAAAACTGACACCTATCATTCCAGAACATTTCGACAAAGATAAAGATGCGGATATTGATGATTACTGTCTCGTTGACGAATATGTAAACGCACTTGATGAAGACCGAGAACATCAGTGTAGCGGTGAAGAAGGCCGTCATGTTATGGAGATCCTAATGGGCATATTTGAATCAGCAGTATATGGAGAACGTGTTGACCTGCCACAGAAAAACCGAGATCATCCGTTGCTCAGATGGAGAAATGAAAACGGGTTAAGTACACCAGACGAAATGCCACGAGATTACGGTTCATGGTTGAATCAAGAAACTGAACGACTATACGGACAGAAGAAAGACTAACAACTTTTCTGGAGATTACTATGCCAAATCCTACAACAAATGCAGACAATTTACCGCCAATCCCACTCACTGAAGAACAACGATTCTTGTTTGATACGCGAGGATGGCTCCTATTCCCAAGTGTTCTGAGTGAAACAGAAACCGAAGAGATGCGCGAATTCTGTTATCAACTCCAACAGAACCCAGAATCAATCTCAGAACACCATCGTTCATCAATCGGCGGTCCACTGGAAACACTTACAGACCACCCAGTTGTATTAGGTTTCATGAACGAATTTCTGACATCCGGATACGCAAACGATAACTGCTACGGATTTAGGTTTGAAGGCACTTTTCTCACCATACGAGGAATGGGACACGATAACTTCCGACCACACGGCGGACGTGGTATGCTCAATTTCCCAGGTAATTCGCATACCTACCATTTACACCACGACAGAGCACATAGCGGACTCACACGGGTTGTCTGGGAACTCAACCCTGTAAAAGAACGCGGCGGTGGAACGATGTTCTTAACAGGAAGTCATAAAGGCGCGTTTCCCGCTCCACAATCTACTGCAGACCGAAATTCACCCCTATGGGAAGACTACAGTTGTCCTGCAGGATCAATGTTGGTGTTTACCGAAGCAATTACACACACCGGTGCAAAATGGACAGATGATACACATGACCGTGTCGCAGTTTTCAATTGCTATAATACCGTAGGAAACAAATGGCACAAGTGGCAACCGAATCCAAGACACCTTGAAGAAATGCCATTCAAGAGACAAACACTCTTCCGCCCCGTCTATTGTCAGGATAACACACCCTCTTTAGATGCGGTATGAGGAATACATCATGAAAATAACCGATGTCCAATCTTTCGTTACTTCATCAGGACATTTTTTCGTCAAAGTAGAGACTGATACCGGTATATACGGCGTAGGTGAAGGCGGTATCAGACGTCGCGCTATCGCTTTAGCTGAAGTTGTACGGTCGTTTGATCCGATACTCATCGGGGCAAACCCATTCCAAATCGAACATCTATGGCAAGTCATGTTCCGAGGTGGCTTCTTTCCAGGGGGTGTCGTTCAATCCGCTGCTGTCAGTGCTGTGGACATCGCATTGTGGGATATCAAAGGAAAGGCACTAAATGTTCCTGTGTATGAACTACTGGGAGGACGCACAAGAGACAAGGTCGCCTGTTATCCACATAACGGTGGTAGCTCAATAGATAAACTTGTTGAGAGTTGTCAGAAAACATATCAGGAAGGATGGAAGTTCGCAAGATGGGGATTAGCAGACGGAAGCGATAAAGAATCTTTTGAACCGAGACGCGCTGTAAAATACGGGATAGAACAGGTAAAAGCTGTCCGGGAAGCATTAGGAGATGATATAAACATACTCGTTGATGTGCATACACGTCTTGATCCAGTGGATAGTTTGGATTTTTGTAAGAGCGTTGAACAGTATAATCCCTTCTTCATTGAGGACCCGATCAGAAGTGAAAACCCAGCAAGTCTTAGAAGACTCCGACAACAAACTTCCGTGCCAATTGCTGTTGGAGAACAGTACGATAGCAAATGGACTTTCAGAGAAGTTATTGAGGAAGACTTATTAGATTACTGTCGTGTTGACCTGTGTATAGCGGGAGGATTAACAGAGGCACGTAAAATCGCAGGATGGTGTGAAACACATTACATTCACTTAGCACCCCACAACCCTTTGGGACCTGTATCTACAGCTGCATGTTTACACCTCTGTTTAGCATCTTCACTTGTTGGTGTGCAGGAACTACCACGAGCTCCGATGTCTTCATTGACAGATGTTTTCCCCGTGCAAGTCCCTTATGAATCTGGACATCTGTTACCCCCCGAATCCCCCGGATTGGGCATAGAATTCAACGAAGAAGCACTCAAAAACGTCACCACACAGGAATATGGACCCCCAAGCGGCTATCAAAGAGATGACGGGTCCTATACAAATTGGTAGGTATTTCAATCAAGCACTTGCTTCAGAAATAGATGCTGATTATGTTCGCATTACTCGGGAACGTATAGAAGAGTATTCTGATGGAGAATTGTTGTTACGTCCAATGGGAAAACCGATACATCAACCTTCAGGAAATGAGCAGGCAGCTCAACTCCCTTTAGATTAAAAGTGCCAACTCAATCCTCCCTTATAGGTTTCAAGTGGTGTGAGGTAAGATCCCATAAGAGTAGCGTCCCGTCCTCACCTGCTGTTGTTAGAGTATTCACATCAGGACTAAACACTGCAGACTTTACCTTACCTGCGTGTCCTTTTAAAGTATGTTCGATCATTCCTGACGATGTATCAAATACTTGAACCGTTCCCTTCCAGCCTTCACTTGCAGCGATTTTATTCCCATCCGGACTAAATGCCAATGGCATGCAATACCACCCTATAACCAATTCCCTTTTGACTGTTTGCGTTGCAATATCCAATAGAGAAACCTTGTTCCCCACATCAAAGGCAATTGTTTTCCCATCAGGACTCATGACAGTGCTCCCTATACTGAATTCTTTGGCTTCAATTGAACCCTTAAGTTTACCTGACTCTGCATCCCAAATTTCAACCTTTTTGTCTCTACCAGCAGTGATTAATTTTCCATCAGGACTATGTCCCATAACCAGACATTCCGATTGTTTTTTCCTGATAATCCAAAGATAGCAATTGTATTTCCATCTGGACTGAAAACTATGTCCTCTATCCTTCCGGTTCGTTTAAGCTTATTTACTGGTTTACCTGTTGTAGTATTCCACAGTTGTACCCCATCTTCTGCCGTTATTGCAAGCATTTCTCTATTTGGACTGTATGCTATGCTGTTACTTAACTTTCCCATACCATCTTCAAGTGTTTTTTTAAGTTTCCCTGTTGTAGTATCCCAGAGTAACACTGTGTTAGTGTTACTTCGTGTAGCGATAGTAGAACCATCAGAATTAAACGAAAAACTATACGGTGTTGTGATGTTGCCAGCGATTCTGTACCTGAATTCACCTGTTGAGGTATCCCACAAACGGACTTTTCCATCCTCAGCACCAATAGCGAACAAATTTCCTTTCGGACTGAAAGCGATACAGAAGAACATTAGTGCTTCCTCTCCAGATAATCCGCTACTGCCCTCAAGCGTAAACTTCAATTCCATTGTAATCGCATCCCATAATTGTGTCGTCCCACCCGTATCAGCTATAGCGATAGTCTGTCCATCGGGACTAAAGGTAACGTAATGAGGGTAGTGGAATTCTCCAGGGAGAGTGCCTTTAAGTTCTTGTGTTCGTGTATCCCACAGTTGCACATCTTTCCTGTCCCCGATTACAGCGATTGTGCTTCCATCCGAATTATAGACGACAGTATAATCTGCCAAACCTGTGTTTTTGGTCAGTAGAGCCAGTTCAACACCTGTCAAAGCATCGTAAATCCAAACACCAATATCGCTAACTACTGCAAGTTGCCGACCATCTGGCGAAAACGCAATATCGTTCACAGGACCTTTACCGAATCGAGTAATAACACCTTTAGGTAAATGCCATTGGGATGTGTTTTGTGCTGCACTTAGAATTGTTTGATTATTTGACAGAATATATAACCATAACAAGATAGTAACAATCGATCGTATTTTCATATATGACTCCATACATTCAAAAGTTTCGTCCAATTTTCAGGTGCTCTGGCAGCTCAGGACAGAGGATTGTGTTCGTCAAAAAGGTTGTAGTCAATGTCTAACTGTCCGTTAATGTAGTGCTGAATACATCCCAGAATGGATTTTCATTTGTTTTATTATAGAATGGCAAACCGATCAAACGAAAATCCTTACTGTCAATTGTTAAAAGTTTGTCTTTAAATTCGGCAGTTATCTCTTTCATGAATTTTTCTTTCCATTGGTCAGTCGGTTGGAGAAATTTGCCTTTAGGTTCAATGAAGAATTGAAAACAGACCAATTTCCCTTTTTTCTCTTCAAGGAACAAGGCGAAATCAGGATAAAACGCCTGCCCATCGGAGAAGCTATAGATAGCAAAGTGCTTTTCGTTGCGAAGCAGATAGATCTCGTTATAATCTACAGCTAAATCCTTAACCTTTCTGATTAATAGTTCAGCAAAAGCTTTTTCTTCGCTCGTGCCGTAAAGCGTGTTGAAAGGAAACCAATCCTTATCCTCAAATTGTTGATCTATAGTTGAGCGTGGGTTTCGTCTGTCAAACTTCAAGAGTTTATCTTTGAAAATATCATGAACCTGTTTTGGTCGGAATTGTTTTGTTCCCTGGAATTCAGTTACTTGTTCTCGAATTTCAGACTCTATTTGACTTAACAACCCTTCACATGCGGACAGTTTTGCTGATCGATTCTCTTCCAAATCGGAGGTATTACCCTTGAAAGTGATTGCCAAACCACCCAGAAAGTTCTCCGATGTCATAAATTCACGGACAGATGTTAAATGTGGGAAATAGTGTTTGAGCGATGCAAATGTGAAAAACGGATTATACGCAATTGCGGATCTCAGAATATTCTGTTCAATATCACCGATAGGGATGTCCTTCGGATCTTCGTTCTGTTCCACCGGTGGTGCTTCATTCTCCATCGCGGTAGTTTGACTTACGAAACCTGTCCGAATGATGTACTCGTAGTTTTTCTTTTTCACACTTAGACTTGCTAAGTCGTCAAAAGAGTTGACATGTTGGTAATCTTTCGGTACCTGATCATTAAGCCAGATAACACCGAATTTGTAAAAATTGGTTTTCTTGAATTTGTCTTTCAACTTTAGTTCACGAGTCACGACGCGTTCGTCCATCATACCTTGTTCAATTAGTGCAGTGCGGATTTCAGAGATGTAGCGCGAATCGTGAATACTGTGGTAATGGAGTTCTTCCAACACGCGGAGTTCATGGTTTAGTTCCTCATCAAACTTACGGAGAAACTGATATGGATGGTCTGGCAGCACAAAAGGAAAATAACGGGCACCGCGTCCAATAAGTTGAGCTTCGGACATTGTCGTCTTTCCAATTTTACCTTGTCCTGAGTCGCGGGTTTCGTAGCAACGGACAATATCAAATAGGTTTAACACATCCCATCCTTCATTGAGTTTCTGCACGGCAAAGATAGCACGGATCAGATTGTTTTTATCTTCAAGTGTGTTTACTTGTATCTGATAGTTCTTCTTTTCGTCTTCATCGTTAACTGAGAGGCAGTATGCTTCCTGAAATTCGTGTTTCAGGCGTTGTATCAGTTGTTCAGTGCTGATTCCATTTTCATCAAAAAAGCGGAATGCTTGTTGAACAATCTCAAGTGGTGATGTTCGAATGTCTTGAATTTGGTCTGCGGTTAGTCCTTCAATCAGTTTGTGAAAGTTTTCTTTGTTTTGTTCTGATTGTGCGATTGTTCTCTGTGCCTTGAACAGAATAACTGGTTTTAGGTTAATACCGTTTTTCTCCGCGACCTCCTGCTTATAGTAATTGAGTATGAGTGCTTGCAAGATACGTGAGTCCTGATCTAAATCGGAATGTACAAGCACAACCTCTTTTGAAAACTTGTCATTCCGATAATTGATTAGGTCATACTGATAGATGATCTTATTCCGATATTTTTGGACCATCGCGGGTGTTTCATAATCGTGTGTGGCGGTGAATTCCAACAATAGATTAGCATCATTGGACGTAAAGATACGCTGCACCGTGTTTTCCCAACTTTCAAATAATTCCATTCCTGTTTGTGTTTTTGTGCTAACGTTCATGTGATGTGCTTCATCTGCCAACAACACAATTTGCTGTTCAGCGAAATTTTCATAAGTTAAGGAATCTTCCTTTTCCGTTGTCATGTCGGTGTGGAGTTGTTGAATAGTCGTGAAGCATATATTGATGTCGTTTTCGTTAACTCCTTCAAAATTCTCTACTTGGGTCACTGCTATCGGTTTACCATCAAAACGGATGTCTTGATTGAAAAGGTATTTCGCAGCACGCGGGTTAAGGAAGTTGTCCTTTGTCTTTTCTATGATATTGGTAGAGTTAACAAAAAAGAGGAAGTTGCGATGCCCTTTTTCATAGAGGTAAAGAATCAGACCTGCCATGATAAGTGTCTTACCACTGCCGGTTGCCATGTTGAACAGCAGATGTAGAGGACTTTCTTTGTCTTCAAATTCGTTTTCAAAACAGAGGATAAACCGTACGAATGCTTCCTCTTGGTAAGGACGGAGGGGGAAGGCGGGGTTTAGGTTATCTGTGATGTATGTGGGAATATCGGTTTCTCGGAGGGTTTTCCGTCCGAATTCCTCCAGGATCGTTTCGTGTAAAAATTTATTCTGCATTATATTCCCAAATCTTGTTGTTCTTCACTAATTGCGAGTTGCGAAAATTCCGATCTACCAGCGCGTAGTAGGTTGTTAAGGGCGCGTTCTGCATTTTCCTGCACAATAGTATCTATGCTATTACGCCCTGCTCTTAGGATGGTTTCTGCTTCCTCTGTTTGCATGTAGATGTTATCATGAATACCTTCGGTTAACTTTGCAAAGCACTCAACCACCAAATCGGTATGTTTTGGAAGCATTTGGCATAATTCCTTCAAATAAATTTCCCAATCTTCTACTTCGCCTTTGCATGCATCTATGACTTTGGAATATGCCTTCAATCGCCATTTAGCGTCCAAACACTCAGCTTGCAACCAATAAGTAAAATAACGGAGTTCTCCCTGTTCTCCCTGTTTGAGTCGCCACTTAAAGAATTTTTTTACTTTGTCTTTCATACTTTGGTCTAAGTCTTTTCCAGTATTCGTTAAGCGATGACCGATTGTGTTAAAAAGATTTGCCCAAAGTTCTTGTTTTTCGTCAGTTTGCCGGTAAAATCTTTCAAGTAGACTTTCTTGACCGTTAAGTGGGAACATTTCCCACAGATAATAGGTGAAAAGGCGTTCACCGAAGACATCGATTGGTTGTCGTGCGATGAGATCATGATTTTTGAAATCAGATAAATGTTGTAAAGCAGAGTTGAAATCGTCTTTAAGAATCTCAAAGAGTGGCTTAACTGCTTCATTACAGAGTACAAAACTACTAAATGCTATGTACCATTCTTGGCGTTTACTTTGTGTTTGCGGAAAGAAATCTGATTTATGCTCAATTGCCCACTTCTCATTCAGACTGTAAATTGAACCATAATTCTTGCCTAAAATAGCATACTCAGGCGGCGTTAGCGGATAATCGGTTTTTGAGATAAACCGTTTTTCAAGAATTGATACTAATTCGGGAACTTTACATTCAGGTTCATGTCTCCGTAGCCAGTAGCCGAATTTGACAAGGTCCTCCAATGCCCGACTTCGCGTATTATTGATGCCTTCGGTGAGTGGATCATTGCGATATAATCCGTTTAGGTTGTTTCCATCCAGGTACCAATCATACTGTGTGCAAAGTGTGTCCAGGATCTTTGCGAGTTTTTCGCGGAAAGTAATGGGGACATTTATATTTTTTGTAAGACATACACTAATAAAGTCACCGACAGCCCGTCGTGCATTGCTCCAGTTTTTATTCTCTCTGGATTCATCATCTTGTTTATAGTCAGAACCGTGCTCACGATCTGGATGTGAAAGCACCCATTCGCTGAACGTTAACCACTGATTGAGTTGGTCAAAGTTCTTTTCCTTTACAAGTGCTTCTATTGCATAAACCATCATGCGAATGTAAATAGGTCTCTCAATCTGATCGCTATTTTTCATCCAAAACTTTAGTCTGTTAGGATCGGGAATGATTGACTCTTTGAAAACGGTCTGAAATGTGTTGGCAAGTGCTTCAATATTGATCCGGCCAAACGAATTGTCTTTGACATATTCATCGCTCTTTTCCCAGTTGTTTATGAAGTCAAGTAATTCCTCGTCTGTACGATTAGACAGGTCTTCAGGTGTGCTTGGGCTGCGCTCAGAGACACCACCGTATCTAACTTCTTTTTTATATGGTGGATAATCCTCATCGGAAATTGGTTTATTGACTTTATCTTGTAATTCTTTGAAACGAGTTTCATATTTTCCAAATAGAACAGATTCAAAAGGTCTTAGCTGCATCCAATGGAAACGCTGCTGACGTTCTTTGAAGCGTTTTTCGGTGAATTCTTCACCTAACCATCCTACTACCCAATGACGATAGTTTTCTTTTGATGGGCCGTCAAGGATAGTATCAAAAATTCGGGTGCGTTCTACCTCAGATAGTAACGTTTCTTTGAAATGTTCACAGGAACGTCGTATCATATGTTGGAATTCATAATGGTGTTCCCACAACCCATAATCTTCGTGCGTCAAGATAAGTTCCCGAATCCACGGTTTAGTCTGTTCATTTGGATATTGGGCGTAAAGATGATGACGTAAGCGTCTGAAAATTAACCACTGTTGCTTTCGTAAAACATTATCTAAATCCGCAACAATGTTTGACGATTGTTCAAACACCTTCTCACATACATAGGTTAGTGTATGAACGAGTGTTTTCTCGGGATTTTCGTGGTCATTATCTTGTCCATGAACGCGGTTACACCATATCTCAGAATAGTCTTCCTCTTTCACAAGATCTTCGTGATGTTTTCGCAAATAAATCATGGCCGCTGTAGTATCAATAAGAAGACATGCAACTTTATAAGGCTCCTTTTCAGCAAGTGGACGAATTCCTTTGGACATTATATTTGAGTATTCCCAGTGGTTATATTTAGCCACTGGATAAAGTGTTGTTCCTATTATCTCACGCCAATCGTCTGTATTGTCTGAACGCTGCTTACGTTTTTTCTCTGACTGCGGGTCGGATACAAACGCAATCAATCTTTCTGCAAGTTTCAACGCTGCCGATGCTTGATTCTCCTCTGCCCAGTGTGCCAGTAGTTCTGCATATCTATGTTTTTGCCATTGGTGTTCTATACGTGTATACTCAAGTATTTTATCTTTTAGTTTCACCGATTGTTTTCCGGTGAGCTGCAATGCAATATTTAGAATTCCATCATAGACAACGGGGTTATCAGTTTCCGGAAGATCTATCAACAACTTAACAACTTCATCAGGAACATCTTTACAAACATTTTTGAGATATTGCATCTCGTGCCAATATGGGTATATAACAGTGCCATCATCAAATCGTTGGGCTTTTGGCGGATACTTAAAACGACCTCGTTCAACAAGCGGTTGTAACCATAATGGATTTTCCAAACGCGAGAAAAAATACTTGCGCGCGGTTACCTTGTTGATTGAGGCAAGTGCCTTATCTACAAGTTTATCGGTTGGCTTCGTCCAAGATTTCATGGATGCTCCTTAATAGTTCAATTTCGCTTGCTGCAGCATTGTATAAAAGGTTATCAAGGTTTTGAAAATGCGTTTTCACTTCATCAGAAGTTTCTATAGAAAATTCATCCTCACGTAAGTGAGCATGACCAACAAACCAAGTTCTGGCGCGCTTCCATTCTTGAGATATGTTTTCCGGAATACTTTCCTTATTAGGATAATCCAGAAAAGTGGTAAAAAAAGAACTGTCTGTATCTTCAGATCTAAGACGGCCTTCTTTGTGGTCCTCAATCAGTTTTTTTATTTTTTTACAAATTCCATCCGGGATTAGATGTCCGTTTTCATCGTTAGTTTCTGTTGCATTGAACCCTTCTTCTCCCCATTCATCTTTCCAATCGTCTTGGATATCATTTAAAAGTTGGACATACTGAACCTGTTGCCGCTTGACACCATTAACGGTCGGGGCAAGACTGTTCATCAAATCCCTTCCTGCATGTGATACAAAAGTGATGTAACCCGATGATTTATTGTTTAGTTGTTCTATTGCACCTTTGTAAGCTTCGGCATAAACCGGTAATTCAAGATCGTCGTTTATCCAATTATATACCGTTTGTTGGTTTTCTGTAAGCATTATACCCTATAAGACTTTCTAAGTTAAGATCAATTATTCTCCATAAAACGCCTTATTTAAATCCTTATCTTCCTCACCAACACCAAAATCCGTATCCTCTATCTCGGAAAGGTTGACATAGAGTTGGTTTTTATCCAGCAGCTCTACCAATAGATGTTTCTGTGCCTCAAGGTTATCAATAGCAATAAAATCGTCTACCGCTTCTTGCGGCATTTCTGCGTTGACATACCAGTTCAAGAATGAGTTTTCAGCGATCTCTTGCCAGAGTGCAACAAGTTCTTCGGAGGATTGTGCAGGTTGGATTTGGTCCATATAAACTTGGTTGAATTCCTTCATTTCGCATGAAATGAAATCTCCGCTCAAAATTCCTTCTTGTGTGATAACTTTTTCCAGTCGCTCCTTGCAAACTTTTATATGTTCGTCTAATTGCTCTACGAGGATAAACTGACGTTTGCCTCCATCCTCTTTGTTGAGTTCCAATACGGCATGCCCTGTAGTTCCCGAACCAGCGAAAAAGTCAAGGACAATGTCTCCAGGATCCGTTGTAATTTTCACTATATCCACAACAGTATATAATGATTTTGGATACGAAAAAGATTTCTTACCAAGTATTTTTTCTAAAAGTCTTGTGCCATGCTGTGTTGCATTATACCTTTTATCTGTCCAAGTAGTTTTGGGACGCAAGCCTTTGTATTCAGTTATTCTCCGCTTAAAAAAGATTTGAATGTGCTCTTCTTTATGCTTTTTAGCAACAATTTCGTTATCATCTATTTTCTGTTGTAGAGTTGAAGGTGAATTTGACCAAACCCACTCTGTGCCGTTTTCTATTGGAAAAACTTCATGGTAGTTTTCCTCTTTTGTCAAAGAAATATGTTTTAAGTCTTTAGAAATATAGATCGGATAAAACTGCTTGGGTCTGTCTTCTCGTCGTGCATTCCTTGTTTCCCCCTTCCGCATTAAATTCTCCAGTTTGTATCGTGATATTTCATCCTTTTCATTATAAGTCTTCTCTGTTTCTTTGGACATCTCAAAGAAGTTTATCTCTGCAAGTTCCTTATTTTTTGCATAAACCACCATAAATTCGTTTGATGTGGCGAAAAAATTGTTATTAGTCTTACCAGCAGGATGATGAACGATAGTTAGTACAGAAATACGGTTCTCTCTACCAAAAACTTCGTCGGCTAAAGTTCCCAAATATAAGAGTTCATAGTTATCTATAGAAATGGCAATAAACCCATCGTCTCTTAAAAATTGCTTTGCAATATCTAATCTGTTTTTCATAAAAGTTAGCCAGCTTGAATGATTGAAAGTGTTGTTATAGGTGAAAATATTCGCTTCCCCACCTGTATTATACGGTGGGTCAATATAAATCAGTTTGACTTGTCCGCGGAATTGCTGTTTGAGGGTATGGAGTGCAATGAGATTATTACCTTTGACGATAAGGTTTTCTCGGATCGTGCCGTTGTCATCTCGTTTGATTTCGGCTACGTCTTCTTCACCTGACGCGGTGTGACGTTTCCAGTTGGTCAGCACTTTCGGATCAAACATCCGATTGATTTCGTCTTGTGCAAGAATTTCGTTGAAGAATATCTCTTTGCGTTTCTCTTCTTCCTTTGTCTGTCCGCCTTCAAGCACACAATCTTTGTACGGAAAGACAAGTGAGACTTCGCCGCGTTCACGCAGAAACTTACCGTCAATGTTCAAACCGATTTTGTTACGGAATTGTGTGTAGGAGTTGGCGAGGAAGTTTTTGGCAGTGATGTAGTCAATAAAGGTGTTGTAGTTGAAAATCCAATGTTCGTCAATTTCGTCAAAGAAGGTGGATTTTATGTCTGGGTCGGTCAGCAGTAACTCGATGAGGTTGTGGTCAAGTTTCCATGCGTGGTCTTTGACTGCTGCGGGGATGAGTTCGCCGGATTCGTCCGTAAAGTCGGGATTGGTTTTGAGGAGTGCGATTAGTTTTTCGTTGAATTTCTGTTTTGGCATTAGGTAATTATTTCCAAGGGGTGTTGCTAAGGTTGAAGGTGTTCACGGTCTACTGCAGTAAGATATTCTGCTTACGAGAACTGTTTATTGATTCTCGAAGTTTAGATGTTTTTCATAAAGCGGATTGCTTATTGTTGTGTTCATTCCTTGTAATGTGTGTTCTAATTTCTAAATGGGTTTGTGAATTGATAGGCACTGTGGTTGGTCAGAAAAGCATCTAACTTCTTCACCGCAACCACGTAATTATATCATGCTCGTGTAAATAGCGCAAACGAAAGTCAACAATAAGATAACATGTGAAACTTGCAGATTCAGCGTTTTTATGGTAAGGTATAATTGTCCAGGAATGAAGATGTATACATTCGAAATATGAAGGAGAAACGTAATATGACAAAGGTAAAGGTTTTTTTGAGTTTTGAGTTTGACAAAGATAAAGAACTTCAACCCAATTTCTACGAGCAAGCAAAGGAACACTCATGCCATGAAATTGAAAATTATTCGCTGAAAGAGACAAGTCGACCGAACGATAATAGTTGGTTAAGGGAAGCACAGAAGCAGATTGCCTTATCGGATATCGTGATTGTAGTTTTAGGGCAAGATACACATAACGCACCCGGTGTTAAAAAGGAGGTGACAATCGCAAATAAGATGGACAAACCGATGTTTCAGACTCGCCCGCAGAAAAGAACAAGCGGTGCTGTACCTAGTGCAGGAGATGAGATTACGTGGAACTGGAAACTTATTGATGCAAAGATTTCTGAGTGTTTGAAGAAATGATAGAGGTGTGGACTGGAGGACGCGTTCTGTTATCCTACATCTTGTCCATTGAACTGCCAAAGCAAAACTATGCCAATAACAATTAGGATTGTCAGATAAAAAGGTATTAAAGTTTTTGAAAAAACAGATTTTATCCAATCCCATTTCTGTTTGTGTGGTGTGATATTCATCGAGAAGTCTATTTCACCTTCATCTGTTTGTCTAACTGCATCGTATAACCTTCGGTACAACCGTTCTTGGTTGAGATAGAAACCGTCTAATGCCCAAAAAGAAAGGGTTGGAATTGCTGCTAGCCAAACATACATGGGTTTGGAATCTTTTGTAGCAAAGCCTAATACGGCGGCAACGAAGATCACCGTCCATCCTTTTAGGAAAAAAGAACTGTTCGCCAACCGATTAATGACATTCTGAATCATTTCTAAATGCTTTAGTGTTTTTTCCATTGGTGCATTATCACTTGTTCAACAAGTGCCTCCCTTACGATCAATCTAAATTTTGAGTGAATTCCAATTTGGCACATTTGCTTTTAGTATAATACTATATAACCTAAATGTCAAGCTTGATTAATTTGATGTGAAATGATTCTAAAGACGGTTTTCAACAAAGGATAGTAGGAATAGCACTAATTCAGTGTGAATTTCTGTATCTGCCCTCACACTTGTTTTTCTGCTGCTGTTTGTGTGAATGTAAGTTTATTATCTGAATCGCAGATTTGCGGGGATTACACAGTTGACATTGATTTTTCTCTCACGCATTACAAACCATGTTTCAAAAAACTTCACCAATT
The DNA here is from genome assembly GCA_022828145.1 of Candidatus Poribacteria bacterium. Taxonomy (GTDB): domain Bacteria; phylum Poribacteria; class WGA-4E; order WGA-4E; family WGA-3G; genus MSPOR6. Next base: position 138,304 of record JAJEJA010000073.1, read on the forward strand.
ACGTGATCCGAGTTTTTGACAATATTCTCTGTTGTTTCTATTAATGTTGGCATCTCAAAAATAAGAAATTGGGAAGTAACCGGTAGAATCTTCAATTGGAATCTATGGTTGCTCCCCAAGTTTTGAAGGTACAAATGCTTATTTATCAGATTTAGGTTTAGATGTCGGTTTAGGTTTAGATGTCGGTTTAGGTTTAAGTGTTGGTTTGGGACGTGGACGCGACACATCAGCTGATTTTTCAAGTTTTTTTCTCTGTGTCGGTTTTTTTTCCTGACGCGCGGGCGATACTTTATCCGGTTGGGTTTTGTTATTTGCCATAATGACACCTCCTAAAGTGTTTAACGTAAGAGTATTAACATTAAAGATGTTTGAAATTTAACCAAATAAACAAAGGAGTACAGAAAATACCTATGATACAAAAAGTTACATACACGTAGCGTAGAAATATTGTTGCCTTACCCGGTTTTTTCATTTTATTATCTGATACTACTTCAGTTTCTTCTTCATATTCTCTTTCATATTCTTCTTCAATACGATCGAATTCCTTATCTATTCCATGCAGGCTTGTGAGATAAGAGATTAAGGCAAATAAAATTGTGAATAGAAAAGCTGCCCAAGAAACAATGAGAACCCACTTATGGTCTCCTATTGACAACAACTCCATGTCTTTGACAACAACCAATGAGATCCCGAGACCGGCACTGGACAATGAAAAGACATACTTAGCAAGGTTTTCAGTATTTGATAAATTGCGTTTGAGTAACTCGTCCCAGTCTTTATCAAGTAGTTCGCGATGTTTTTCCAAGTTATTAGTTTCTAACTCATTGGATTGATTCTGATCATCGTTATTCATTATGCATTCACGTTGTAAACATAAGTAATAGCATTTGACAGTGAAGAGCAATATTCTACAATGTTTTTTCTAAACCACCAACGTTAAATTATATTACATTTCGGGTGCATTTTCAAGATTTTTTAATAAAAGTATCAGTGATCATTTACCAATCTCCTATTTTTTTGCAAACTTCTCAACTTTCACTCTGTAATTCAGACAATTCACTTAGTTAGATTCTCTATATATTCATCTCTGTTAGAAGGGGCAGGTAACCATGTAAGCATCAGATCAATATTCAATTCATTTGGATTTATACCCTTTCTATATAAAAAATCAAGGGCATTTGATCCAGTTTCTATTGCCAGAATGTCACCATCTGTGAATTGTATGTATAAGACTTCGCTTTGGTGGAATTTTTCAATTTCCTTGCGCTTTCCAAACCCAACTTTCTCAACTGTTTTACCTTCCATTTTTGTTGACTGACAAATTGAATAATGTGGTTCAATATCCCCTACAATTTTGGGTAGAAATTTTATAATTTCATGTCTGTTTTGCTCGTGATCAGATGAGATATTAAATTCGGACTCTATTATCAGAAGTAATGCATCAAAGGCTTCTTCAGCAATTTCTAAATCACGATAGAAATCTTCAAATGCATCAGATTTTACTGCTGTTTCCCTAACGCCATGACTACTCTTTGAACGCTGTTTACTAATTTCTGAAAGCAAGTTATGAAGTTTGGAATTTTTATCAAATTCGCAGAATACATGTCGCAGCAGGGTTGTAGGTTTCATTTGTTCTGCTTCAAGGATTGTTTTGTTTCTTAGTTTTGCAAGTTCCATAAGACATTCTTTTGAAAGCGAATCAACTAAGAATCCGTATAATCTTTGGTGAGCATCTTCATAAGCATGGCTATTTTGAGAGATGGGATAACCAACAGATTGATCTGGAACTTCGGTATACAAGGGTTTGTCCACAAGTGTTTTGCAGCATGCATTAATTTTCTTGATGATAACACCTAATTTTTCTTTCGGACCAATCTGTGAATCACGGACTCGGATATATCTATCGTACCATACGTTGAATCGTTCATCTTCTTGTGATAGGAGAGATTTTTCTACAATAAATGGTTTCCACTTCTTTAGTTCTATATCTGGTATCTTTGCAAGGTCGGGCAGGAAAACTCCAATGCATAATGTTCTGTCCTTTTTACTGTGGTATCCAAAGCGAATTTGTCGAATGCATTCGTCTAATCTCTCAGTGGATTCAAGCTCATAAAAATATTCATCTGTTGTCTGAATAACCCCACTAAAGGATCCTCTGTCCAAATTATACTTGTCAGGATGACTTGCGTAAAGATTCAGTACATCAGCCTCAAAGAAACCAATAAATTGATCTAACGCTGGATTATCTTGCATGGTATTTCTCCTTTTTGATTTCCAAAGTGGCATACACCTCTCGTCCGACTAGGGTTTAGACTTGCGGGTTGAGTTACTATACACCTTCTGTACCTCTGGGACTGTAGGATGACACTGGCACATCTTAGTATTAGTGATTGTGAACGACTATAGTATAAATATTAGCATTTGTGATAAAAATAACAAAAAAGACTAAAACTAAATAACCTATAGTTATTGAAACTTTAATCTCCAAATACCACGCTCTGGGTTTTCTATTAAGCCATCAGCTTTTAGATGCTCCATCGCGCGATTTGCATAACGATACAGTTTGCTTTCACTTAATGTTTTTACCTGTCTTCCACCTAATCCTTCAGCAAGTTCAGCATCGGTTAGATTTAATTGAGAGGCAAGTTCCTCTATGAGATCTATTCGTTTCCATTCCCGCCCATCGGCGAGTATATCAAGAATTGGTTTTTCAAGTTCTTTCTTTCCTGTGATAGCCATTTATTCTATGTCCTCCTTATAGAATGGTTGCTCTTGCAGCTTATAACAAATAGTACTTTTCTGTTTTTCTTTTCTTCTCTGAATAGAGAAGTGTTCAGCATTTTTTTTGGTTATATAGCATCATTCCGTAATAACCGTTTCCTCACCAAGCATATCAATAATTTTCACAGCAACGCGGGCATCAGGACGCGGCAGCGATACCGTGTATTCTCCCTCAACAAAATCAGTCTTTTTCTTTGGAACATCGCTCTCAACTATTTTGAAATGCTCACCTGAATAATCAGTATCAATCAGCACACAATCAATTTGTGCGCGAAAATCGTCAATCTGTTCGTCAAAGAGGGTGCGGTCTATATCCATACGTGCTAAGATGGTTGGACTAATATAATCTTCAATGGTGATAGTGACGTTATCCCTGTCTCTTTCAAATTGGACATCTGCTTCTGCGGGTGCGTAGGTGGTGACACCGTCGCGTTGAATATCACGGACAATGATTTTGTTTATGGGCCGTTGTCGGTTTTCCTTTTCAAGTGCCTCGTGGATTCCGATTTCACTGCCGTTGCATAAGACTGTGATGTCGCGCGTCTCATCTGGACGGTTTTTGAGTTCATCCTTGATAGTTTGAATATCTAAAGGGGTGAGAGGCTTATTTAGGTCAATGATTTTAACAAGTGTTCCATCTAATGTCCCATCAAAGAAAGCTGCATTACGATCAGTTTCAACACCGTATTTTGCAGTAACAATGGTTTTGAGTTCATGCTCTGTTTGGAAGTCGTAATTATTAACTCGGTAATGGAGAATTCCTCGGGGGGGGGGGGGCAGCCCCTGTAGTCTTTTTATTGTCGTTTGAATTGCACCTTTGTTCAGGTCAGTTGCGATCCAACGTCTACCAAGTTTTTCCGCTACAGCTGCGGTGGTTCCACTACCAACAAAACAATCAAGTACGATGGAGTCTTCATTACTTGAGGCTTTGATGATTCGTTTAAGGAGTGCTTCGGGTTTTTGGGTAGGATAACCTACACTTTCTGTCCCCGCAGCTGCAACATAATTAAACGATAAAATGTCTTTCCATATATCAGTTAGTGGTTCTCCTTTATCATCTTTCAAATATAATTTATTTCCTCTTCTCGTTATTCTAAATAGACCATTTTCATCTTTATCTTTGTAATTCTTTTCAATAAATTTCTCGTCTCTTGGTCTGTATTGTTTATTAAAGATGTACTTCATCGGATTTTTTCTGTAATATAGAATATTCCCTGTTGCGTAAATCCACTTATTTGCCTGCCCTTTGAACCCCGCAACGTTTATGGAAGCAGTATCCCAAGTAATTTCACTGACGAAATTATCCTTCCCAAAAACTTCATCCATAATTAACTTCAGATAATGACTAAAAGTCTGATCACAATGCAGATAAAGAGATCCCTTATCTGATAACAATTGGTACATCAAGATAAGACGTTCATACATGAACTGGAGATAGGTGTCGTTTTTCCAAATGTCTGTGTATTGTATTTGTTCAGCAACAGAATGGTCTTCTCCGTCCAATTTTTTTTCTTTATCGCGTAATGCAACCTTTCTAACATAATCTGCACCGCTGGCAAAAGGTGGATCAATATAGATAAGGTCTATTTTATCTCGGAAACCTTGTACAAGGAGTGTTGAGAGGATTTCTTTGTTGTCTCCGTGAAATAGTAGATTGGGACCATCTTTAAAGTTATCGTAAGTCGGTTCTTTTGCTGGGTTTTCAACGTTATAGGAATCTACTAATTGAGCGGGATAGGCGTTTACTGTGTCTAATGGTCGTTTGCCTACCCAGTGGAGCATGGGTCTACCTTTAGTTGGGGTGATTCTCATTGTGTTATCCTTCTTGCATTTGTTTAGCAGTAGTAATTTGTCCGTGTTCAAAGATCTTAAATTGATGTTTTGGGTATGTAAGATTTTGACATTTTCCACACTCACAATCAATTTGCTACACTGGTAACATCAACTTTCTAAGATCCTCAGAGACTTTCATATAAAATTTATCATCTTTAGGACTATGTACAGCAGCCTTAATAATGAATCTATATTCCTGCTGCAGCTCATACTTAAGATCTTTTACAAATAGCATAATAGGTAAATCAGTTCTTTCAGATGCATAATTCATGAATTCTTGTTTTTCCTCTCTATCCAGATAAATGACCGGTCCATGCTCTACCAAAATGAAAAAACCACTCCCACGGCCATGTAACTTGCTCAGTGTTGAGAAAAGTGTATATAAACCAAGGTTGTTACATTTCAAGTCTTCGCCACTTTCAATCTGTTTACCGAAATCATGTCCTAACTGTTTAGCAAATGCAGTAGGGTTTTCTATTTTTGTCATGAAATCGTACTCTGGAGCAGTTTTTCTCATTTGTTCTTCTCTTTCATAATTTAGTTTTGGGTCAATGGATGTACAATACAACCAGAAATCATCACGATTTTCCCAAGTGACATCTAACGCTAATTGATCTTCTGTATTAAACGAGGAACCAGGTATACTTTTCCTTATAACTTCCATTTCCTCACTTCCCCGTTTCCACCAATCGAGATTCTCTTTGTATTTACATTCTGAATTATCTTTTACTAACCCTGAATCTTTTTCGTGACTTTCATAAAGGGCCGGAGTTCCAAGCTGAAGCAAGTCCGATGGTTTAGATGACACCGGTGAATGTTCCTTTTTAGAATATTTAATTAATCCATCTGATTCGGAATACGGGTGCCTAACTCCTGACATAATTCCATTCAAATCTACAAAGTGAACATCTACTCTATATGACAACTCTTGTGGGGTAGCTGACTCCATGTTTTTTAAAGCATCTCCATACTCATTAAAAAAGTTTTCATGAAGTTTAGTTTCTCCTATTGTATTTAGTGCTTCTATTACTGAACCTAAATGATTAGGTGGTTGTTTAAGTTGCGTTAGTGAAAATGTCGACTTTATTGTAGTTGTAGAGATTATTGATTTGTTTGCTGCTTGGTAATAAAAGCGATGAATTGGGTGTAGTGTGTCTTTCTTCATTAAATACCTGATTGTTTTTAGTCATTTTAAGTTTTGTATTATCCCTATATCAGCAATTGCAGTGAACTACTCCTTAAAGATACAGTACCAGTTTTGGAAGTCTCGATTCAGAGATCGCCCCTACGAGAGTTTTACACCTATTCCATCGTTGCGGATCCACGCGAGGACATTATCAATTTCGTCAAGGTTTTCTCTGAGAAAATCAGTATCTGTATAGATGATGTGATATTTGAAACGGTCATTGGATTGCATCTTTTCTAAACGTTCAACCGCTTTCTTTTTTGCTTTGACTGTCTCGTTATTTCGGTCTCTCACAGATTTTATCTCAACGATGTAGAATTCGCCTGTCTTTTTTACGATTACAAAGTCGGGAAAATAGCGGTGAAAATTGCCGTCTTCACCCTTATATTCAAAATGGAAATCGGTCTTTTTAGTATCTGTCAAACCACCCGTAAATAGAAATATGTCCACATCTTCCATCGTAGAATTCAGGGAACTCAGGATTACTTCAAAAAATACTCGTTCTGGTTTGGTGTCGAAGTTGTAGGGCATATAGTGGAAACTTATACTGTGTTCGTCCGGTAAATCTTCTTCACTGAAGAGAAGTCTATCGTCTTTCATCCGCTCAGCGGTACGTTTTTGAATGCGTAATCTGTGGATATAGTTGCCGTTAGTGTCCTGTTCAAAAAGAGGGTTTCCGTTAGTGTCGTGTGTATGAATGAGTGCAAGTACCTCTTTGATCTCTTCCTTGATCTCTTTGTAATTTTGCATTTGGCTTTCGACTTGTTGAAACAACGGATAGATGTGTGCGTTTGGCACTTCACCTTCGGGGTAGAGTTTATTTATATCCTTAAGTGTTTTCATCACTGGAAGATGATAGTTTGTTGCAATCCGTCGTGCAAGCGTGTAGCAATCTGTTGTGCGGTTTGTAACTTCAATATTATCACTTTCTCCAGTGTCTATAAATGGTGAGGTTGTTCCACGGTTCGTAAAGTCGGGTGTTAATATCCTGCGGACAATTGGTGATGGTTCTTCTATGTCGGTAGGAAGTTCCAACTGAATCTTTGTTATTGCGCGTTCATCTCTAATGACACGGGACACTAATCGAGAAATTTCAAGTTTTGGCAATTCTGCCTTGAGAATGCGGATTTCAACGTCCTCAGTATCAACTGTGTGTCCGCTGAGTCTACCAAGGGTTGTACCGAAGTTTTCCTCTAATTCTTTGTCTAAAATGTATCTGTTCTTTGTATCCAAGAAGATTTTAGCAGGATACGTATTGCCTTCTACTTGACGGAGGCATCGCGTAGAGGCTTGCAGAACAAAGTTGCTGCTTGTTGTCTGTTCCTTAATCAGCGCACAAGCGAATAAACTGGGACAATTCCATCCCTCTACACCTTTACCGATGAGCAATAAGATACGTTTTTGATTGTCTGAATCGTTAAGGCTGTTGAATTCGTCAATTTCGGCTTGACTGGATTTTTGTGTGTTAACGAGTATCAAGGTGGAACTCTGACCAATTTCTGCTAATGCCTTTTCAATATATATTCTTGATGTGTCAAGATGTTCTTGGGTCTTAAAATAGAAGGCGATTTTAGCTTTTGCACCGTTAGGTAGGGTTACGTCACTGTAGTTTTCAAAAAACACTTCTATAACGTTCTGGATGACTTCTTCCTCAGAACCATCTCCGATATGGTAATGAACAATGCCTTTGTGTAGACTCTTAAGGATGTTATCCTCAATTCCTTCACCGAGGCTATACCATGCGACGACTTCACGGAGCACTTGTTTTTTATAGTACGGTGTACCGGTAGTGTTGATAACTGCAATCAAGTCGGTCTTGTCATCTATGTAGTTGACGGTTTCCCGTACCCGTTTGAGTTCCCTGTCCATTTTGTTTCCATAAGTATGGTGTGCTTCGTCTGAGAAGACACCTAAACTGGGTAGACTTGTGATTTTTTGTAATCGTAGATTCGCTTCTAATTCTGCCTGTTCCTTTTTCTCCTCAAATTCAAACAGCGATTGGTTTTTACGTTGTTTCAAGTTTGCTCTTAGACTTATTTTTTCTGTATTCGTGACGATAACGTTGTAAGTACTATCCGATTGAACTTGAATATCCTTTGCACCAGACTGTGGATAGGTGATTTTGAGATTAGCAAGAAAATCACGATGTAGACTGGACGGTAGAATCTGCTCAAAAGGGATATCGCTTATTTCACGTAGACTTTCAATGATAGTCGTGCCAGGGGCAAAAACAAGGGCGTTTTTCATGAAATTGGCGTCAGGATAGCGGAGTGCCATCGCGAATTCAGTTGCAATAATGGTACCGATGAGAACCGTCTTACCTGTACCCATTGCCAGCGCAAAGATATAACTTGGATACGGAAGCGTTACTGCTTCATGAACGGGATTGAGTTGGTTTTCCTTAACGTAATCCGAATCATTTTTTATTCTATCAAGCACCATGTCAACATTTTTGATCCACTGTAGTTGATCTGGGGCAATTGGAATGCCGATTGCTTCAAAAAAATCTCTTTTATCAGAGTAATAGTGTTTGTAGAGGTCGACAATATGCGATGTGTTTCGGACGAGTCTTAAATACCAATAGAGTTCAAGGGATTGGAATTGTGGTTCGCGGAGGTATTTGAGTATGATGTTTTCTTCAACTTCACCTTCGAACTGGTAACGTAGGACTTCTCCGATGAGAGGATATTCTTGGCAGGTATATCCATCTTTTCGCCAGTTTAGTGTGTCTTCACGAAGTTTTTCAAAAAGGTGCTGCATTTAAGCGTGTTTCCTGAATCTGTGTGTAAAGTAATGTTTTTAGTGTCCGTTCCCTCTAAGTTGCACCATTAGAAGCGGAATTGAGTTCATGAAGGGCATTCTCAATTATTTGATCTTTGTTGCATGCATGTCGTTATACCTTATTAGGTGTGTTACTCAATATCTTTGGCAATTATACCATGCTCGTGCAAAATACCGCAAACAAAAGTTAACAACAATCACATTTTTATTTACATTCTATTTAATCTTGTGTTATAATCTTGCAAAAATGTAAACACAATGAGACTTTGAATAGGAGACCACATAAATGATCGAAAAACTTTCACGTCTTGAGGAAGTTGAACTACGAGAAGTCTGGGACAATGAACCAGGACGTTTCACGCCTTGGTTGGCAGATGAAGAAAATCTTGGTCTGCTTGGTGATACACTTGGTTTACAACTTGAACTTGAAGGAATGGAGATAAAAGGTGAAGGGTTTCAAGCTGATATCCTTTGCAAAGATACAGAAGATAACTCGTGGGTAATTATAGAAAACCAATTGGAAGAAACCGATTATAAACACTTGGGACAAACCTTGACTTATGCAGCAGGTTTAAATGCTAACACGATAGTATGGATAGCAAAGAAATTCAAAGATGAACACCGGGCAGTTTTTGACAAATTAAATGAAATTACAGATGAACGCTATCGGTACTTTGGAGTGGAAATTAAAGTATGGAAAATAAATAATTCAGTTCCTGCGCCGCAATTTAATATAGTTTGTAAACCGAATAATGTGACCCGATCAATTTCCACGGTTTCAACCAATGATTGGAAAACAAATTATTGGTCCAAATTCAGAGAGCACTTGCTGTTTAAGAACAGCAGGTTTAAAATATACAAACCACAACCTATCAATGCAGTAATTTTTGGTATCGGTCGTGCAGGTTTTAATTTAGAAGCCCGAATCAGCAAACAAATTGGAAGAATTGGAATTAGGTTATTGATTAAGATTGATGATGCTATTGCTTATTTTCGCCAGTTATATTCAGAAAATGATAGCATTGAAGAAGAGATAGGAGAAAAATTGGAATGGGAGGAAAATCCAAATAAGATAGCTTCTGTGGTATCTCTTCATAATAGCGATCATTCCCCAGAAAAAGAAGAAGATTGGGCGAAACAACATGCTTGGCTTGCAGAGAAATTAGAATTGTTTTCCAACGTATTTCGGCAACGCATACAAAATCTTGATCCTTCTGACGTTCCACTCGAAGATGTGGATGATACAGAATAACCTATTGAATCTAAGTATACCATTATTCGTATAAACTATCAAACTAAGGTTGACTCTACACTAACGTGAGTGGCGGGTTCTGCGTTTCAGATTTAAGGTGGTGCAAACTGGTAATTATGCACGGGGTTGCTAAGTCGGATAGATTACGTCAGGACTTATGTATTTCTGTGAAATGGTGTACAGAATTAATCATTTTGGGATTTGACAAATTGCTATAAACCTATATGTAGACTGAATTTATAGTTTGTTTTATCAGGAAAAAAAGATACAATATTGATGACGCGTTGCCAATTATTTCGTCCGGTCTGAATATTAGAGTTCATCAAGCAATCGCTCATATTCTGTATGTGGACCGATCCAAAACCAAACAATCACGCCATTCTCAATAACCCCAACTGCTCGGTAATTGATGTTGATACGAACAGAGTAAATTGACGCAGTATTGTGAACTTTCTTGAATTGTAGGCTTGGATGGTTTGGGTTTTCTGAAAAGAATCTGTATGCTTCTTTAGCCTGCTGTCGAACGTTACTTGGCAATTTCGCGAGCATCTGACGGAAACGTTTTGTTGTTCTTGAATTCATAACTGGTCTGGATTAAGTTCCTGTGTTTGACCACTACGATGTTCGGCAATTGCTTCAGAAGCCAGTTTGGATAGTGCCTCTTGAGAATTGGCGAATAATTTATCCCATTTTTTCTCAGATCGGATTTCAGCAAGCATCCAATCTGCAAAGGCATCTTGTTCCTTCGGTGGGAGCTTTGATGCTTCTGTAAAAGCTTGTTCAAGTCGCGTTGTCATTGAGATATCTCCATACAAAAAGTAGTTCGTTGAGTGCTATTAATTTTACAGCATTTTTGGTAAATAGTCAACTTATTTCTTGATAGCATAGCGTTGCAACATTATCAAGGACGCTGTTAGGTCTTCTTCTGTTTGCCATATTCTTCCTGTCAAAGTTCTGCGACTGCGCGTTCGAAATCTTGATAGACTTCCTCTTCGCTGGCTCCTTTATTTTGTTCGTGGACACTTTTCATTACATTCAAAAGTTTCGTCCAATTTTCAGGTGATGTTGATTTCTTAGACATGATGACTACACAATCAATTTTCTCCTCAAAGTCACATATGATTATCTCGCTCATTCTGGTATCTCAAATAACGACTCATCCACATCAATGTTTAACTTCACACTTGTAGTTCTGCTCTCAGAAATAACATTCCCATTTACATGCTCATCAACACGATATGGGATTTTCACACCACCGATCTCTCTGTAATCCGAATAATACCGCTCTTTATCTACTATCACACCCTGTTCTGATTCACGAAACGCATACTTTACCACATAATGTGTATCATTGCTAATATAGACTCTAAGGGTTTCACCCGAGGGTTGCTTCACGAGTAGGATTGAAGTAGACTCGCCATTGATTTCTTCATTCCCAGCAAATTGAACAGAGGCATCAGATTCTGTGAGATGGATGAATAACGGTATAATATCTCTAAAAACAGCATCCTTTAGTGAACGGGACACTTCCGGAGGTAGTGGTTGTGCTCCCATCGGAACCACGATATAACCCGCTTCTCCATCAAAAACAAAACTCAATTCACCTTGCGGAGTGGTCATATTTTGTCGCAGTTTCCCCGGATAAACCTGATAGATAACAACCCCTACATCAACTCTTCCCATCGGTGTAGTCATGGATGCCCTGGCATCTGAAACAACAGTCTTCACTGCTTTTAACCTATCTATACCACCCAATGCATTGACAACATTAGCAACGATCTCCTTTCCTATTGCAAGGTCAGCTGCTGTCCCTTCAGGTAAGGCTTCGGTTGGAGGCGGCTCAGGTTGCTCAATTGCTATCTCATTGACTGTACCAAATTCACTAAGAGGACGATCAAAGTTATCTCGGTTACCCACTGTGACTATAGTCAAACCATCTGGATGTAAATACTTTTCAGCAACTGCTTGAACATCTTCTGCTGTCACTTTGGCTATGTTGTCGGTGTATGTTTTAAGAAAATCTGGGTCAAATTCCCGATATGCGAGTATCATCTGTTGAAAGGCGATCTGAGAACTACTTTCAAACCCAAATACAAACGAATTGATAAGGGAGTCTTTCGTTAACTGTAGCTCTTCATCGGATACAGGTTCTTCGCGCATCTCGCGTATTATTTCAATAATGAGTGACATCGCCTGAGCTGTCTTCTCTGAACTGGAACCGCAATAGGCAAACCATTCCCCCGGATTTGTATAAAGACTTGTTTGCATCAGACTTCCAACCATATATGCCAGACCGTGTTTTTCTCGCACCTGCTTCATCAGCCTTGATGTAAATCCACCCTCTCCGAGTATGTCATTCATAACACTTAGGGCAAAGAAATCAGGAAAATCAGGCGTTCGTTTTATACCAAGATGACCAATCAGCATTGTCGTCTGTGGTAGGTCTTTCTGAATATGGTTCACTGATGGTTTATATGAAACTTCAACTGCAGGTATATCAGGGTAGTCTATGTCGTTCATTATCCAACCAGCAAAAACGCTTTCAAGTTGATTAATCAATTGCTCCGTCTCAAAGTCACCTGTTATTGACAGCATGATGTTGTTGGGATGATAATACTTAGAATGAAAAGCCTTTAAGTCTTCAACAGTGATACTCTCGACTGTTTCAATTTCTGAATACCAACCGAAAGGATGCTCTTTACCGTATAGAATCGCTGAGAAGTTCCGCCATGCCAATTGGATAGGATTGTCGTTTCTTCTTCGTATCGCTTCTATCGCCTGTTGTTTTCGCAGATCAAGTTTTTCTTGTCTGAATGCTGGATTACGCAACACATCAGCAAAAATCTCTAACCCTTTCTCAATGTCCTCAGCCATAGTTGACAAACTGACGGATCCATATTCGGGAGACATACCGACTTCAACGGATGCAGCCATAGATTCTAATTCTTCGTTGAGAACGTCCGGTTCACGTGATACTGTACCACCAGACCGCATTACACTTGCACAAATTGATGCTAACCCAATTTTATCAATCGGATCATAAATCGTTCCAGTTTTAACAATACCGTTTATGTCAAATACCGGTAATTCGTGATCCTCAAGAAGATACAGTGTCATGCCATTCGACAACTTTCTAACTTCTGGTACAGGAGGGGTAAACTGAATCGGTTCATAAGTCAGCTCGTCATGCGGTCTTGCTAAGATCGGTAGACTACTCAATACAATCATAGTAACAGTAAGTAAACCGAGAAATAGTCTCTTAGTCATTAGATAATTCATTATTGACTCTCCTCCATGATTGTATCTGCAGTCATAACCTTCTCCTTTTTAACAAGTGTTGCGACTGTCCGGTTGCTTTTGTTAAAGTAGGTGTTTGCTACCCTCATAATGTCGTCAGGTGTGATTTCATACATCTTTTTTCGCCAATCGAGAATATAACGCCAGTCACCAGCAATACTCTCATAAAAGGCAAGTTGTCTTGCCATCCCCGCATTTGAGCTAAGGGCTCTAATGAATCCGGCATCAATCTGTTTCAGAATGCGTTTAAACTCCTTTTCTTCAACAGGTTCATTTTTCAGTATTTCCAACTGTGCGTAAATAGCTTCCTCTACATCAGTAGTCGTATGGGGTGAACTTGGTGAAGCATTGATGACGAAGAGATTGTCATATCTTGCCCCTGGATAACCGTTTATGGAGTTTGCAGAGACCGCAATGCTTTCTTCCACTATGTTCTTGTAAAATCGTGAAGTTCTACCGTCAGACAGAATAGCACTGATCATATCCAGAACATAATCATCAAAATTCGGTACAGTAGGTTTATGGAAACCGATCATCAATCTCGGTTCCGCATCAAATTCAACCTCAATTCGCCGTTCACCTTCCTGTTGAGGTTCCTTTACAGTTACTTCGTCAGGTAGGGGTTGGGAAGGTATATCACCAAAATACTTCTCAATCAGTTTGATGGTTTTTTCTACGTTTATGTCACCAACAATTACCATGATTGAGTTATTCGGGGCATAGTAGGTCTTGAAGAACGTTTCAGCTTTCTTGCGATTTAGCAAAGCAATATCAGAAGGCCAACCGATGATAGGCGTTCCATAAGGATGTGCAGTAAATGCGGCAGCCATGAACTGTTCATAGAGTTTACCACCCGGTTGCGAATCTACGCTCATCCTGCGTTCCTCTTTAACTGCCTCCCGTTCAACGTAAAACTGTCTGAGTACGGCGTTCTTGAGTCTATCGGATTCAAGCATTGCCCACAATTCCAGTTTGTTAGAAGGAAGTTCTACAGTGTAAATAGTGAAGTCGACTGACGTGCCAGCATTAAAACCGGTACTACCGTGTTTTGTGTAGATTTCGGTATATTCACCGGGCACAGCATACTGTTCAGCCTTTTCTTGTAACCCTTTCAATGATTCTTCTAATTCAGCAATTGTTGCTGCGTCAGCTCTATTTCCTTTCGCGCGTTCTAAATCCAACTGATCGCCGATCGTATCAATCTTATCCAAAACCACTTTCTCATTTTCATAGTCAGTAGTTCCAATTGTCTTTGTGCCCTTAAACAGCATGTGTTCCAACATGTGTGCAATCCCATGCGAGTCGTCTGATTCGTCAACGGAACCTGCTTTGAAAAGGATATATGGGGCAACGGTGGGAGATGTGTGCCGCTCAATCATCAAGAGTTTTAAACCGTTTGGATAGATGTGTTCAACGACACGTTCTTCAAGGTTTTGTGCCGACACTATTCCGGGTAACAACACGAGGAACAGTGTCAACATGTATCTAATTTGTTTCATATAAAATTGCAGCATTAACCGTACTACGCATAGCGCAGTCAATACTGTTCCTTTCAAGTAAATCTGTATCAGGGATAACGTAACGGGTTCTATTCTTTTTTCAGATCCTCAAGCAAACCAACCAAGGCAAACCTTATGTGTGATGAGAGTGCTGAATTCTCTGCACGTAGATCAGCCCCTTCTTCATCTGGATACATGACATGTGCTGCAACTGCACGTTTAACATGCCTTTCAGCTCTGTCGTCATAAGGTATATACTTCTCTTTCGGTGCAGTGCATGCTGGACACTCATCGGGAGGTTCTGATGCTTCTTTCCAAAGGTAACCACAAGCTGTACAAACAAACATAATCTATTCCTCTCTTTTTATTCATCTATTAGGTTTCAAAAATTACCATACTTGTTTATGCACTTTAATAATAACAGAAAATGCGCTTTTTTACAACATTGAAGTGTCTACTCTATTTGGGATTCTCCTTCTGTTTTAATCGTGGATTTGTCGGGTTTCGCTTACGTTCTACCCATAAGTGTAAAGTTAAGAAAACTTAGAATCTCTGATAAATCACTCTGAATCCTTATGGTTATACGGGTTGTCTTCTCTTTAGTCCCGTAGGGACGATATGTTTATAGTTAAACGTTATACAAACCCTTTTCAGTCCCGTAGGGACGATATGTTTATAGAAATAGTTTGCGGAACTTCTTGCACTCCAGCGGTGCGAAAGATGAATCTTAGGGCGACTTTCCGCGATTCTTAGATGTTACTCGCTATGAGTACAATATATACTATTTGCCGTTATTTGAAAAATCAATGTCTTCAAACGATTTTGCGGTGAGGATTTGATCAAACAAACTATCAAGATAGACGAGGTCATCTACCTCGCTAATCTCATTGAGAATAGAGTCTGATATGTCAGCAAACTTGTGGCGCACTAATTTGAGAACATCTGTCCGTTTCTCATAGATTCTACCTTGCTGTAGACCTTCAGCTTTTCCTTCAGCTTTTCCTTCTTGAATAAGGGCTTCTATACCAGTCATAATAATCCTTTCAACCTCCTCGTTTTCTGTATGGGTATTTATCATTCTCAGCAACTGAGGTTGCTCGTTTTTTTCCCGTCTACACAGGACGATAAGTGATAGATACATCATCGCGTTTTGGTGCAATGTAGGATTCTCTGTCTTTAATGTATCCAACTGCATGAGCGCAGTTTCCAATGTCCGTTGCATGACGTTTTCATCTTCCTCTTCTTTTTGCAGTACGGTCATCAACCATGCGAAAGGATGATCGGTCTGTATTATCTCGTCTGTATCAACCTGTTTTACTCCGAGAAAAAGCGTTTCAAATGATGGCACAAAAGGTGTCATCTGTTCTGGTATATCCATCACTGCGTTCAGCGTTAGCGGTGCCTCCCATCTCCGCGCTCCAGTATAAAAGACGATAGGGAGGATAGGACGCAAACGCCGATGACTCGGCTTCACACCTGCGTTGGCTAATTGCTTCAACTGGGTATACCATATTTGGCACATATAGGATAACATCCGATATCCCATCATTCGATCCACCGTGGATTGATGTTCCAATAAGATGTATATCGTTAGCTCATCTCCTTGAGATCTGTCTCGGTATGGCACTGTGAACACCAAATCGGACACTGACTCTTGCAAAATGTTGGTTATAATATCCGAGCTGACGACTTCCACCTGATCAAAATCGAGAAACTGGACGATGTCTCCTTTGAGCATGAACACTAAGCCGCGTAAGAACTCAGGTATATTGAATGTCCATTTCGCAAGTTTGTCGGCAAAATTGCCAATTTCTGGATCCAATATGTTCAGGATTTCTTGAAATTCGTCCGTTTGTTGTCCTGTTGGCATTGTGTCTCCAATAAATTTATAGTAACAGATTCTATAGCGAATGTCAATGTTTCTTTGGGTTTGCCTACTTCATGTGTGTTTTTACTTGAAAAACTGAAAGTTTAGAATTATTGCATTCGTCAAATTCTCAAGTTCGTCTAATAAGGAATCGGTTCATCAGGCAACTGCTCATTTAATTCCTTAATCCGGTCGCGCAAATTTGCAGCGAGCTCAAAGTCTAAATCAACTGCAGCTTTCTGCATCTGCCGAGTTAAATCCGTAATAATAGATTCAATATCTTCAATTGTACTGGTTTCCTTGATAACCGGGATATCTTTAGCAGGTTCTTTTGTGAGATACTCTTCATTTGATTCAGAAATCAGCTGTTCAATCGCTTTTTGTATTGTCGCAGGTGTGATATTGTGTTCCTCATTGTATATCAACTGTTTTTCACGTCGTCGTTGTGTCTCGGACATAGCATCTGCCATGGCATCAGTGATGGTATCACCATAGAGTAATACCTCTCCATCCACATTACGGGCTGCACGACCAGATGTCTGAACCAAGGACGTGACAGAACGAAGGAAACCAGGACGATCCGCATCCAAAATCGCAACAAGTGATACTTCCGGTAAATCAAGCCCCTCTCTTAACAGGTTAATACCGATAAGCACGTCAAACTCACCTTCACGGAGCTGCCTAAGGATACGCGCGCGGTCAAACACATCAATTTCAGAATGCATATAGTTTGCACGAATGCCAGCTTCAATAAAATACTCGCTTAAATCTTCTGCCATCCGTTTGGTCAGAGTCGTAACAAGAACGCGCTGCTTATTCTTAACTCTTTCGTTTATTTTACCTATCAGATGATCAATCTGACCACGCACCGGATGAACAGAAATCTGAGGATCAATCAAACCTGTAGGACGAATTATCTGTTCAACGATCTGTCCACCCTCCTCCATCTCATACTTGCCAGGCGTAGCGGAAACGTAGATGACCTGTTTTAGATAGGCTTGTACCTCCTCAAATTTAAGGGGTCTATTGTCTAATGCCGAAGGCAAACGGAAACCGTAGTCAACAAGCGTTGTTTTCCTTGCCCTATCACCGAGATACATACCCCTTAATTGCGGTAAAGTAACGTGTGATTCATCAATAAAGAGAAGAAAATCTTCAGGAAAGTAGTTTAAAAGACAGTAAGGGGGTTCCCCAGGTTGTAAACCAGATAGGTGGCGTGAATAATTTTCTATACCAGAACAATAACCGACTTCGCGTAACATCTCCAAATCAAAACGTGTTCTCTGTTCAATGCGTTGCGCTTCTAACAATTTGTTGTCTTTTTCGAATGTGGCAATCCGTTCATGCAGTTCAAGTTCAATGTTAATCAGAGCTTCCTCAAAAATATCGGCATCCGTCATAAAGTGTTTTGCGGGATAGATCTCAAGCGTATCATACTTTCCTAAGATTTCACCTGTTGTCGTATCAATTTCACAAATTCTATCAACTTCATCACCGAATAATTCTATACGATAGGCACTTTCGCTATAGGCTGGGAATACCTCAATCACATCACCCCTGACACGAAAAGCACCTTGAAAAAAATCGATGTCGTTCCTAACATACTGAATTTCAACTAAGGATCGTAGAAACTCATCACGGCGTACTATCTTACCGACTGCTAAATCTACTTTCTGTCCTTCAAACTCTCGTGGAGACCCGAGACCGTATAAGCATGACACACTCGCAACAATGATAACATCACGACGCGACATAAGCGAAGCAGTAGAAGCAAGTCGCATACGTGTTATTTCTTCATTTATACGCACATCCTTCTCAATGAAAGTATCAGTAGATGGGATATATGCTTCCGGTTGATAATACGCATAATCACTGACGAAATAATGCACGGCATTGTGCGGGAAAAATGTCTTAAACTCGTTGTAAAGTTGAGCAGAAAGTGTTTTATTTGGTGAGATAACAAGGGTCGGACGTTGTGCGTTTTCTATGATATTCGCCATCGTATAGGTCTTACCAGAACCTGTTACCCCTAAGAGGGTTTGCGCTCTGTCACCTCTGAGAATACCTTTAGTGAGTTTTTCTATCGCTTGCGGTTGATCACCTTCAGGCGAGAATTCAGAGACCAACGTAAAAGCCTTTGATGGTGCTTCAGGATCTACATTTATAGGAGATATAGATGGACGTAAATCAATACTCTCTCTCATTGTTATCCTTAAGAGACGGCACTCGGAAAGTGCCTACTACTATTAAAAACTTATGAAATCACAAAAAGAGACGGCACTCGGAAAGTGCCTACTACTATTAAAAACTTATGAAATCACAAAATTGACATTTATAGTGACAAAAACTTTACACACCCGTCTAATGTTTGTCACTTATTCTTGTAGGTGCTTGTCCCTGAATGAAAGGTTCGTTGCTGATGTTTTCCACTGGACTTTTCTCTTTATTCCTTAACAATCCTGTCGTTTTGTCAATCTCCCAGAACTCAATTCCTTTCGGAATTTCAAAATCTTTATGAGGACCGCGTACCCCTTCAGCAACGAATCGTGCCCAAATCGGTAGTGCTGCCCATGCCCCTTGCTGATTATAGTTACGGATACCTCTCTGCTGTTTGTCGAGACCCACCCAAACACCTACAACCAAGTCGTTTGTATATCCGATGAACCATGCATCAACGAAGTCATTTGTGGTACCTGTTTTACCAGCAACAGGCCGTGTATTCTGTAGATTCAGATAATACGGTTCCCGTGTTGCCCTAATAGCTGTTCCTGATTTTATCACACTATGTAAGAAAGAGGTCATCTGATACGCGGTTTTTTCATCAATCACACGTGTTCTATCCTGTTGATAATTCTCATTTGGATAGATTATCTCCCCTTCCTTATCCGTAATGTACTCTATGTATTTCGGTTCAACTTTGATACCACGGTTTGCAAATACGCCGTAAGCAGAAGTTAGTTCAAGCACTGTCATACCAAATGCTCCTAATATAAGTGCCGGTTTTTTAGGATCCATTTTAGTAGAAATTCCCATTCTTTTAGAAAGGTCAATAATTCTGACAATCCCTTCTCTATATCCTTCTGCGGTCACAGGTGTTTCCCAAGCAGCCTTTGCTGTGGCTACGTTGATTGATTTCTTTAGTATACTTCTAATGGTTACAGGACCATAGAACTTTCCATCTGTATAGTTCCCTGGTTCCCAAATTTGACCGGGCATGTGTTGAATTTTCCACTGTTTGTCAACGATGATGGATGCTGGCGTTAGAAGGGCAGGTTCCTCCATTAAAGCCGTGAAGACTATCGGTTTAAATGCGGAACCGGGTTGACGTTTGGCATTACCTAATGCTCGATTTAAGAAATTGTAATTTCTCATTTCGCGAATGTACGGATTTACACCATCTATACGGTATTCGCGACCGCCTACCATCGCTTTTACAGAACCTGTCTTTGGTTCAAAAGCGATGAGTGCAGCTTGTAGATACCTTGACTGAGGATCTATACCCCTTGGATTGTCCTTATTCTTATCGTAGTCTGGGAGGTGCTTCCCCCACTCCCCATCCAAGTAACGCAGATGTTCTGCAACAGTTTGCATCGCCAGGGATTGCATGGACATATCAATCGTTGTATAAACCTTTAAACCCTCATTATACAAACTGTTCTTTAGTTCTGATATGTCTTCAAGTTCGTTTCTTAAATGATCAATAAAATGTCCAGCAGTGTTCCGTTTCTGTCTGACAGATATCTGATTTTGACTTACAACTGCTATAGGTTGCTTTCTACTTTCTTGATATTCTTTTGGTAAAATGAAACCTTGGCTGTTCATTGACATGAGAACAACATCACGGCGTTTCTTAGCATTCTTCGGATTTTTGACCGGAGAATACTGTGTCGTTCCTTTAGGAATACCTGCCAGTAACGCACATTCATGGAAGTCAAGATCCGATACCTCTTTTCCAAAATAAGCCTTAGCCGCCTTCTGCACGCCATAGAGTTGTTGACCATTGAATCTGCCAAAGTCAATATAGTTGAGATAGGCTTCCAGGATTTGTGATTTAGACAGCTGGCGTTCTATCCTGAAGGAGAGTAAGATCTCACGTGCTTTTCTGGCAATCGTCCGCTCCTTACCAAGATATACATTTCGTGTTAGCTGCTGGGTTAAGGTACTCGTTGCACCCAATCTATCGCTCTTTGTTACAGTATCCTTAATCGCACCGACTAATCGCACAATGTCTATACCAGAATGCTGGTAAAATCGTCTATCCTCAATAGCGATAAAAGCATCAACAAGTTTTCTCGGCATGTCGGTCAGTGGGATAATCTTACGGGTTGTTCCTTCGTCATCGCCAGAGAACTCAGCAATCAGTTCCGGTTCAAGATAGAAATTTCTTAGATCATTTCCTTTCTCATCGTGTATATATAGTACTTTTCCATTCTTAATCGTTAATTTAACCCGTAGTGCCCCCGTATTTTCCGCCATGTAAGGATATTTAAATGTCCTTGTGAACACATCTATGGTTCCATTCCGTTTCCCTATTTCACCTTGCAATTTCACATGAAATTGACCTTGAGAGTTTACACCTTTCGTAGGGGGTGATACCTCTTCATATTCTAAACGCAGTAACTTATCAATCAGAAAAACAGCTGAATTAGTCCTTTGAACTTCACAGATGGTGGAATAGACTTCAAGGTGTTGCCGCCATGTCTGTTTGTCTTCCTTGTATTCTAATCTATTTAGGTCAAGTACTGCAATGTCTTGCCAACATCCAATTGTAAAACCACCGACAACGCCAATACAGAAACAGGCGATAAAGAATATCAGCAACAATCCTGACAAGACGATTGTAAGAAGTGATTGTAAAATGTTGTTTAAAATCCGCCGCATAATACCTCCAGTAACACTATGGTGTGCGATCTAATTCTGCTTTTCTCACTCTTTTTATGGTACACCCAATCGCACGCGTTTTTCTCTGTTTTTCTGGAATAGGTTTGTCATCTAAAACTAAATTTAACACGTTCTGTAGATAATGCTCTTCTGGATTCTTTCGACTATCATCTATACCACCCCTATAACGCAAAGTCTTCTTAGCATCTATGAGGAATACTTCCGGTGTTCTACGCGCTTGAAAATAGTCTGCAATCTTATTCTCTGGATCCAATAGAATTGGCAAGTTGACGTTGGTAAAACCGTGCTTTTCACTATACTTTTTTATAGCTTCAACCGTCTCGTGTTTATTCGAATGGATACCTACAAATTGAATCTCTTTTTCCTTGAAATCCTTGATGAGTTTAGTAATTCGCTCTACATAATCATCTACGACAGGACATTCCGTCGCAAGGAAAATCAGTACAGCCGCCTTTTTCTTATCCAGGAGTTTCTTTAATGTATACGGTTTTTTCTCAATACTATCTAACTGAATCTCTTTGACGATTTCATCAACCTTTACAGGTTCTTCTTTTTTATTCTCAGCGGACAAGATGCAGACAGATACTATCAGAACAAAAAAAATCAGAAAGCACTTTCTCATGATAGTTTCTCCACCATTAAAACGTCAGATTCTACAAGTTCGTTTATAATTGCGAAACTGAGTATGTTCAATGTCCAATTTCTGAATTAAAACGTTGATAGAAAGTCTGTTAATTCATGCAAATGGGTTAGTTGTATATCAACAACCGAAAGATCAAGGCATTCTTTAGGTTGATTTCCGACCATCCATGCTGTCCACATCCCTACTCTTTTCGCTCCAACCATATCAGCCGTGTAGCTATCACCTACATAGATAGCTTCCTCTGGATTAACACCTAATTCTGACAAAGCAGCTTCAAAAATGCTCGGATCAGGTTTTATCTTACCAAACACTGTTGAATCAATAATCACATCAAGCAGCGAAGTGAGATTATATTCATCACACCAGCCGCGAGTATTACCAAAATTATTGCTAATTACACCAAGTTTATAGTCATTACGTAGTTTTTCCAACCACTCTCGGTTTTTTGTTAGGTGTTCAGATGCTCCTTGGCAGAACCACACAACATATTCATCTTTTAATTGCTGAGGTAAGTTCAATCTATTGAAAATACCTGTTGCAATTGCATCAACAGTTTCACGTAAAGTGTAATTTGCAGCCTTAACATTTGTTGCAACTAAACCTACAGGTAACATAGACCCATCTTGATATGATGCCTCATCAGGCGATTTTTCAAACGCAAATTCCAATATCGTTTCTCTATCCGCAACATCAAACGCTTCACGTGTTATTTCTGGATGGTGTCTATGAATGAATTGATATGTCCTTTCAAGCCAGTGAATACCATTACCATCTAAAGTACCACCGAAATCAAAAACCAAAGCTTGAATCATTTAGTGTGTATCCTCAGCTAATGTTGTGCTTTTCTTACTGTTTAATCCCTCTAATACTGCGTCTAATACGTGTGATGTTTCTATCTCTTTCATACACAGATAGGGTATATCATTATACATACAAGTGCGTTTGTAACAAGGTCTACAAGGCACAGGTCTCTCAATAAGTGTGTGTCCTTCTCCATAAGGTTGATGCCGTATAGGATCGGTCGGACCAAAGAGTGCAACACACGGTGTACCCACCGCTGCTGCAATATGCATAGGTCCACTATCACACGTCAAACATAACGTACACAATTCCAATAAGGCTCCAAGTTCAAATAAACTTGTCTTACCAACAAGATTAATGGTAGAATCAATTGGCGGTAATTGATCAGCCAAGTCCTGTTCTGAAACGGATCCCGTAATTACGATTTTTGTATCACGAACAGCAGCAATAATCTCCCTAATTACAATTTCAAATCTCTCAATATCCCACCGTTTTGATTGCCAAGTAGTGCCAATATTAACCGCAATTAACCTATCCCTCACAGATACACCGTGACTCCGTAAAAGTTTCTTAACGCTCTTCCGATCAGTTTCTGTATGCCAAAATTCTAATGCAAGTTCACGATCTTTTATTACCACTTCTTTTAACGGGCCATCTGCTTCAAATCCATTGTTATCATCAAGCAGACTAATCACGCTCAGATAACGATGTACTTCATGAATATCTGTATTTGCAGGACAAGCTGCAGAGAAAAGAAGACCGCGTCCTTTATAATTCGAACCAATTCTGAATGGAACTCGGGCAAAAAATGGAAGTAACGCATTACGGAATGAAGAAGGATGTAAGACAACAGCAATATCAAAATTGCGATCTCTTATGATCTTCGCCAACCCAATAAATGATGAAAAGAAACCGTACTGTTTTTTATCAACAAGGCAACTATCAATATACGGATTACTATTCATCAAGTCTATAACCTGTGCTCGTAACAGAAAGGTTAAGTGAGAACCAGGATAACGTTCTTTGAGCGCCCGTAATGCTGGCGTTAACAGAACCATATCTCCAATCCAAGCACCTGTATGACACACCAGTATTCTTAGCATCAGAAATAAAAGGGATTTGACCAAGCCTTCTTACCGGTCTCATCTGTCACTTCAACTCTTACATATTTTGTACTGTCAGGGATTGAGAAGGTCGCCTCAGTTAATAACGCACCGTCTTGTGGCAAGATACGTCTACCTCGACTGCATTCTGACTTGAATACAATGGATTGTGCAGCATCACATTTTACAGTCATCTTTTTGTCTTCAATAGTGATATCTTCAATTTCTGGTCCAATCGTTGAATAAAATGAACCTGTTCGCAGTGCTTCCATTATTCCATCGATTGTAAGTTCTTCAGCTTTTACATTAATCCATCCGTGAAAACAATCGTGTTCTGTACCGTGAGCATCGTCTGAGGCAATTCCGTAAACCGGTCCACATCTATCCAACATATCATCCCAGGCTTGTTCAGAAAAGCCTTTGCCGTTACCCATACAGGTATCATTATACACTTCAACAGCAAAATACCCGCGTAATGGGAGATAGTCAATAATTGTATGACCACACCAATACGGATGACAGATAACCGCTTCACCGCCTTGACTCTTTATCTCTTCTATCACTGCGTTCGGATGCAGCTTAGCACAGTTTATCGGTTCATGAATATTAATAGCCACTATATGATAGACAGGACCCCCATAAGGGTTAGCGGGATGTACTTCACTTCCTGAAATCGCAAGAAAGTCCTCAGTAGAGTTTGCGGACACATCATTAACTTTTCTGTGGTCAGTTAAAACCAGAAAGTCATAGCCTTCATCACGATAAGCTCCAAATCTGTCAGCGATAGAGAGTCTACCATCGGATTCTGTGCTATGACTATGTGTATTTCCTCTATACCACTTACCGGGTTTCTGGAAAGGATTATTGTTTAACATGTTCTACTCCTTGTTGTCAGTTCTTAAATCAAAATTAGCATTGGTTTAAGATATATGTATACATTCAGTTACACAGTTACAACATCATACATTGTCTGTTCAATTTTACCATATTCAGCAGCAGTATGTCAATTTGAATGGATACAATTGAAAAATCTATCACCTGACAACAATTTCAACTTGACGTAATCAAGGCAAAGTGATATACTAAATCTATAATCTGAAAATTATTGGAAAAAATGGAGGTGTCGTTAACATGAAACGCACGACATTGTGCTTTATTCTTTTATTTCTGTTCTTACACATTACACCGTTCACATTTGCTCAGAAGGATTGGGTGAAAATTAGCGAATCTCAATGGCAATCAAACTTTACAGATGTTTTTTTCGTTGATGATATGCACGGATGGATCGTCGGAAGCAACTCAGCTATTCTAAACACAACTGATGGTGGAAAAACATGGCAACCGCAACCGAACCGTCCCTTACCCTTCATCGTAGAGTTCAATAAAGTCCACTTCATCAATCCAAAAATCGGATGGATCGTAGGTGAAAACGGCACCGTATTGAAATCTATAGATGGCGGAAACTCGTGGAGTAAGTTAGTTACGGATACACGCATAGCTCTATCAGGTGTCTCATTCGTAGATGAAAAAAACGGATGGGCATGCGGCGATGGGGGTTTTGTCATGCATACAAACAATGGCGGAATCTCTTGGGAACAGCAAGGTATAGAAACTAATAATCAGGTCGAAAGTGTTCATTTCGTTAACGCTATGGTCGGTTGGGCGGCAGGCGGTGGCGGAACTATACTTCACACAACCGATGGCGGAGAAAACTGGGGTTTCCAAACAAGCGCAACTGTAAACACACTTGATTCAATATCAATGCTAAACGATAAAATCGGTTGGTCAGTCGGGGCAGGTGGGGCAGTCGTTTCCACAGTGGATGGAAAAAATTGGCAAGTTCAACAGAGCAATGTACCAAATTCTAACGGAATGCCTGAACCTATATGGGATGTTCACTTCGCAAATCCGAGCTTTGGATTAGCCGCAGCAGAATTCGGCGTAATCCTCAGGACAAACGATGGTGGAATAACATGGACACCCATCAAACAACGACCTGTTGCTGCACGACTTCAAGGTGTCCACATGATCAGCGCAACTGAAGCATGGATCGTCGGTGTTAAATCCACAATTTTACATACAACAGATGGTGGTGACACGTGGGAAGTCGTCTCAAGCGCAAATGAACTCAGGGCAGCTTATTTTCACAACGATCAACTCGGTTGGACAGTGGGATTGGCTGGAGCTGTCATGCACACGACTGATGGCGGCACTACATGGACACCTCAAAACAGCGGTGATGTTTTCGAACTCTTCGGTATCGGTTTTGTTGATGAATTGAAAGGATATATCGTAGGAAGCAATGCTGCACTGCTTGAAACCTTAGATGGCGGAAATACATGGAAAAGTGTTAGCGACCCCGGCGATGAAGGACACGGTAGAGCCAAACGCATACAATTCAGTGGACCGAATAGTTGGAAAAGTGCTATGGGCTGCTACGCTATGAGCTTCGCAAGTGCAACCCACGCTTGGGCAGTAGGGGAAACTGGAAAAGTTATGAAAACTGAGAACAGCGGTGAATCATGGATCGGTGTGGATATAGATACTAACTTCACTGGCGCAGGTTTCAACAATCTTTACGGTGTACATTTTCTAAATGAAAACATAGGCTGGATCGTCGGCTCAGCTGGAACTATCGCAAAAACTGAAGATGGTGGCAAAACTTGGAGTATCCAGATGGGGTACGCAGAACTGCAAGACGTGTATGCAATCTCACCAAAAAAAGTTTGGACCGCAGGACACCAAGGCACAATTATGCATTCCCAAGATGGCGGAGAAAACTGGACCGAGCAAACAGTGCCAACTGATGAGAACCTTAATGCAATCTTATTCGTAAATGAACAAGATGGATGGGCAGCAGGTGATAAAGGGTTAATCTTGAAAACCACTGATGCAGGTGTTACCTGGCTAAAACATAGCTCACCCACTATTAACAATCTTAGATATATTGTCAAAGCACCCAACGGAACACTGTGGATTATCGGAGACGCAACGACAATCCTTCGGTATTAGTCTTCTTCGGAGGAAATTACTCAGATGAATACCAAAAGGTTCCATCGCATGTATTGCCTTGGAACCCCTTTTCTACTATTACCTTTATTACTATTAACGACATTACTATCACTAACTTTTTCTGTGTATGCAAATGAAACGAAGGTTCTAAACCTTGAACAAAGCTTAGCAACCGCAAAGGAGAACAACCTGGCTATTCAAGCCGCTTTGGAAAATTTGAAGGCTGCTGAAGCACAGATCACCGCATCCCGCGCAACAATGCTACCACGACTGACAGCAAATGGAAACTATACATACTTTAGAGATGTACAAAAGTCGGTCATTCAGGCTGAAGGCGGGTTCGGGTTTCCTGTCCCCGGTGAGGATATGGATGAAATGCAACCTTCAAACCCAGACAATGAAGCTGAGCTGATTGAACTGGAGTTTGGAGCACAACACAATATACAAGGAACAGTCAGCTTAACACAACCCATATTTGCATGGGGACGCTACTATGACGCTTACAAGACAGCCAAAATTGGATATAAAGCAGCACAAGAGGATGTAGAAACTGCATATCAAAAACTACGCGTTGATGTATTCAATGCATTCTACGCAGTTCTAATCACACAAGAATTCGTTAAGGTTGCTGAACAGAGTCTTGAACTTGTTGAAAAACAACTTAACATTGCACAGACAGCTTTTGCAGCAGGTACAGCAACTAATTTTGATGTGCTGCGAGCAAAAGTACAACTCGCAAATGCTAAATCACAACTAATTCGGGCAAAAAACAGCGTAAAGAATGCTAAAAACATATATAAAACTACCTTGAATTTACCACTTTCTCAAGAAATATCAGTTCAAGGTACTTTTGAAGTAAAGGATGTTAACTTAAAACTTGATGATCTAATTGACATCGCACTTGATAAACGGCCTGAAGTCAGAAAGGCACTACTTAATGAAGAAGTTGGAGAGAAACAGATCAGTATAGCAAAAACAAGAAGACTTCCCGATCTCACTTTCTTTTCTAATTATCAGATTTCTCACAATGAGAGACTAACCCAAATGAATCGTATTTGGAGTTTAGGTCTTCAGATCAATGTGCCAATTTTTGATGGGTTTGCAACAAAGGCTGCCATTGAACAAAGTGAGTCAATACTGAAGCAGTCGCAATTAGGAACAGCACAAGTAAAAACAGTTATTGAATCTGAAGTAAGGAAAGCATATCTTGACCTACAGGAAGCCAGATCATTAATTGATACACAACGGGAGACTGTTAGTCAAGCTGAAGAAACCGTCAGAATTGCTACACTGCAATTCGAAAATGGAATGATTACAACAGTCGAAATGACAGACGCACAACTTGCACTCATGCAGTCAAAAGTCAACCGACTTCAAGCATACCACGATTATGTGATCGGTTTAGTTCGACTTGAAAAGGCAATTGGACAGCGTATTGAATAACATAAGGTTCTTACACGGCACTCGGAGAGTGCCTACTACTATTAAAGAGACGGCACTCGGAGAGTGCCTACTACTATAATAAAAATACAACTTTTCACAATAATATCTACTGAAGGAGTTTAATAAAATTGAAGAGATTTTGGATAATTATAATCACTATCGCAATTATTACCGTTATCATACTGTTTCGTGTAATGAAACCTGAACAAATAGAAACAATACCTGAAGAGGTAGATATTGGATCAAAACCTGTTGAAATCGTTAAAGCAATGCGGGATGAAATCCGCTCAGAACTCAAGCTATCTGGAACAATTGAAGCCGAATCCCGTGTTAACATAATACCTAAAATCTCTGGTAGAATTATCTCTATTGCCGTTTCTGAAGGGGACCGTGTAGAAAAAGGTGATACCCTCGCTGTTGTTGAACATGAGGAATTAGACCTCGCTGTGCAACAAGCACAAGCAACATTAGCAGCAGCAGAAACAGGATACTCGCAAGCAAAGCAACTCGCTAAAGTACGTGTACTCTCACAAGTGGCACAAGCAAAGGCACAGTTGGATGCCGCTGAAGCGTCACTTCAACAAGTAAAAGAGCTCGCAGAATTCCGCACTGTCACACAGATTGAACAAGCGAAAGCAGGATTAACATCGCTTGAGGCGAATCTTGAGAAGATTAAAACCGGCGCAAGGGATGAAGATAGACGACAAGCGAAAGCAGCTTTAAATCAAGCTGAAGCAAACCTTGCAAATGCTAAGAACAACTATTCTCGATCAGAACACCTCTTCAAAAATGGTGCTATTAGTCAACAATCGTTGGATAATAGCAAAACGCAGTTTGATGTTGTAATGGCTCAATATAGTATTGCTTCGGAGCAGGTACAACTGATTGAGAACGGATCCCGTGAAGAAGATATTCTGGCGATGCAAGCACAAGTAGAACAAGCCAGAGCCGCACTTAAACTTGCAGAATTACAGGCACAAACAAAAACCTGGGAAAAAGATATCGCCTTCGCTGCATCCCAAGTTGATGCAGCAAAAGCTGGACTGACGACCGCACAAGCTTTACAGAACGCCAAAAGTTGGGAAGCTGAAATAATTACTGCAAATACAGCTAAAAAACAAGCCGGTATTGCACTTAAACTTGCACAGAAAAAACTTAAAGATGCTACAATCATCACACCTATTGATGGAATCGTCTCTCAAAGACACTTAGACTTGGGTGGAATGGCTGTTCCAACTGCACCTCTGTTTCAGATAGTAGATATTGAAATAGTTAACGCAAAGGTTGATGTTATTGAGTCACAATTAAGTCAGATATCCCTCAATCAGCAAACGGAGATTGTCGTTGAAGGAATCAACAAACCAATTTCAGGAGTAATATCCTATATCAGTCCAACATTGCAACCGATACAACGGACGGCAGATGTTGAAATCAGAATTGATAATGCTGAAGGACTCCTAAAACCCGGCATGTTTGCAAAAGTTAATATACCTGTCAAAGTTCATACTGATGCCATTCTTGTTCCGCGTGTCTCTTTGATTGAAGATGAAACGACGAAAAAACAGAATGTCTTTGTTGTAGAAGCTGGCGTGAGTCAACGAAAACCTGTAGAAGTTGGTCTCGCTCAGAATGGATTAGTTGAGATAGTGAATGGATTAGACGAGGGGGAATCTGTGGTCGTCGCTGGACAACATTCCCTTAAAGTAGGAGAAAACGTCACTGTTGTTGATCCTTGAATTAGGGTGAAGTGTTCAGCACCGCGTTATCTACTCTTACCTACGCTATTACTGAAGAAATGGGATAAACAATGAAAGTTGAACAACTTCACGGTCCTTCACAGAAAACATTACAAGTTGTTGAGCTAGAATATCTCTTACAATGCGACTCTCCTGAAGTGTTCTCTCAGAACGGATTCAAAAAAGAGGGGAAGATAATCGTCGCACGCGCTCCCGCAAGGCTCGACATAATGGGAGGTATTGCCGACTATTGCGGTGCTAACGTCTTTCAGATGACACTCAACCGTGCTGCCGCCGCTGCTATTCAACCAAGAAACGATAAAAAACTATTAGCTCTTACAATTCAAGATGAAAAACTATTAGAACCCAGTATACAGATGTCGCTTGATGACTTCTATGAAGATGATAAACTTAAGTCTTATACTAACGTCCGAAAAATGATGTCAACAAAAGAGAATTCAGCCTGGATCGGATATGTATTCGGTTGTTTTTTTGCTCTGCTAAAGGAAGAAAAAGTTGAAAAATTCCCACACGGTGCTGTCATAGTTATTAAAAGTGATATTCCGATGGGAGCTGGTATCGCTTCATCCGCAGCAATTGAAGTGGCAACATTAAGCGTAATCAACCAACAATATCGCTTGGGTCTAAAACCAATTGAAATTGCAAGATTAGGACAGATCGTTGAAAACCGTGTAGTCGGTGCTCCATGTGGAATTATGGATCAGGTGACAGCAACATTAGGGGAAAAGAATAAAATACTATCTCTCTTGTGTCAACCTGATAAAATACTGGAATATGTCGACTGTCCAACCAATGTCTCATTTATAGGTATACACCCCAAAGTTCACCGCAGCACGAAGAGCAGTGCTTATATAGATGCAAGAACTGCAGCATTTATGGGACTGACGATACTCAAGCAAGAACTGGCATGGGATAAGTTAGATACAAACTATTTATGCAACCTGACGGTAGAGGAATATGAAGAAAGGTGTATCCCTCTTCTACCACAAAAAGTTCACGGATGTAAATTCATCGAAAAATATGGTCAATCTGTAGATACTGTGACGAAGGTAAAACCTGACAAGATTTATAACGTTCGTAACTGCGTAAATCATCCTGTTTATGAGAATGCGCGGGTTAAGCAATTCATTGATGCGATCAAAAATGTTCAGGCATATCCCGAACACGCGCACCGTTATCTTACTGAAGCGGGAAGACTTATGTATGAATCAAATGCAAGTTATCGTGACCGTGCCGGACTCGGTTGTCCTGAGATTGATGGTATTGTCAATATTGCACAAAAAATCGGGCCACAGGGAGGCATATACGGTGCAAAGATTACCGGCGGAGGGGGTGGTGGTACCGCCGCACTCCTCTGCTATGGAGATGTTTCCGCATCTTTGACACAGATTCTATCCGCATATAAATTGGCATGGGGTATTCGGACGGTGACATTCAAGGGATCCAGTGCAGGCGCAAATGAATTTGGACATATTGTTTGGGAATTAGCAGAAAATGAACCCTTAACGCATTTCTAAATCTAACGTGAGTTTGATAAATGTAGCGCAAACTTTCCAGTTTGCGAAGATGTGCCACAAACTGAAAGTTTGTGCTACAATAAAACTGCCACATCTCAATAACTGAAGGGCAGAATGACTGTATGGACTCATCAACAACACACCTCCAAAACAGAAACGAAAAACGGAATTTCGGTGTTACATGGCGTGCAATTCTCATCGCAATGCTGTTGATACCTCCTAATGTCTTTTGGGTAATAGAGGTAGAGTGTGTCTGGCACTCCGGACATCCTACCACTATCTCGCTCTTCTGGAATGTCGTCCTAAACATATTCTTCCTCATCCTATTCAACCTTATCCTCAAACGGGTCGCTCCAAAATCTGCATTGACCCAAGGTGAGATGATCACTATCTATGCAATGTTGTCTATTGCATCTGGATTAGCAGGACATGATGCCTTGGCGTTGACAATTCCAGCACTCCCACACGCCTTCTGGTTCGCGACAATAGAAAACGATTGGGCAGGGACATTTCATAGTTATATCCCACAACATCTCGTTGTTGCAGATAAAGACCTAATAAGAGGATTCTATGAAGGTGACACGCCATTCTACAACGCAGAAATAGGTGGTGCATGGATTATGCCGACATTATGGTGGACATCCTTCATACTCGCTCTGGGGGCAATCATGATCTGTCTGAACGTACTCATTCGCAAGCAATGGACAGAAAATGAAAAACTGGCATATCCAATCATACAACTACCGATGGCTATTACCGAGGGGGGCGGCAGAGCACAACTCTTCAAAAATAGACTGCTATGGTACGGCTTCATTATCGCTGCTTTAGCAAATATATGGCATGGACTTGCACACTTCTTCCCCGTACTACCAGATTTCAGCGTCCGACACAACGCACGAAATTGGGGAGCTTTCTTCACTGAAAAACCGTGGAACGCTGTCGGAAATATACCCGTACCCTTATACCCGTTTGTTATCGGTTTAGGATTCCTTTTACCGCTCGATTTATCCTTCTCCTTATGGTTCTTCTACCTTTTTGAGAAAATGCAACGGGTCTTCGGTAGTGCCTTAGGAATTCCTTCACCATTTCCCTATGGAAGCGAACAATCTATCGGTGGGTGGATGGCAATTTTCGTCATCGCTATACTTGTAACACGCAGACATATCGTGAAAGTGGGACGTACTATACTCGGCTTATCTGGTGGCATCGATGATTCTGCTGAACCGATACGATATCGGTCAGCGTTTCTCATCATAATTGGCGCAAGCCTGTTTATCATCTGGTTCTGTCTTAAAGCAGGTATGACACTCCCGATAATACTCCCATTCTTCGCTTTCTTTTATGCAATCTCTATCGGAATTACGCGCGTCCGAGCAGAGCTCGGGCCACCGGCACACGAGATGGCTGGGATGTGTAATGCTCAACAATTTTTAGTGAATATTTTAGGCACGAGACGCATCGGACCTAATAACCTTACTGTCTTTCCATATTTTTGGTTCTTTAGTGGACGTGGTTATCGTGAACACATCATGCCACATCAACTTGAAGCATTCAAAATGGCTGAACGCGCTAACATGAATACAAAAAGACTCGTGTTAGCAATGCTAATTGCCGTAATACTCGGATCACTATCAGCATTTTGGGCAACGTTTAGCGAGCTATACCGTCTTGGCGGGGCAGTCACAGGAGCAGGCGGTGGAATTGGCCCTTCAGTAGGACATATCGGTCAGTTCAATTGGCTATCCGGATTGTTCACCTTTCCTCGCGATCCAAATGTACCTGCAATGAGTTTCATGGCAGGCGGAATGGGATTTACATTCCTACTGATGTTTATGCGGATGCGGTTCATCTGGTGGCCCCTACATCCAGCAGGTTATCCGATCTCTATGACCTTTGGCGTCGGGTATTTCTGGAGTTGTCTCGTTATTAGTACATTTCTAAAGTGGATCGCTCTACGATTTGGGGGTCCAAAAACATATAGAAGAATGATCTTCTTCTTCTTTGGCGTAATACTCGGTGAATACTGTGTAGGGGCGTTCTGGAGCGTTCTCAGCGTCATCATCCGAGCACCCATATACGACTTTGCACCAGGATAAAAAACATGAAACAATCAGTATATACTATCGTAATCATCACACTCATTCTTCTTACCTCTTCGCCATCTCAAGCTGCTGATGAAGGGGCACACGTCGCAGAATTCCTCAGTCATGGTGTAGGGGCAAGAGCTCTCGGCATGGGAAGCGCATTCGTAGCAATCGCAAATGATGCTACAGCAACCTACTGGAACCCCGCAGGATTAGCAAAGATAAACAAAAACGGATTTTCAACCATGTATTCCGACACTTTTAGAACAGGTGAAGGGAGTTTCCTTAGTCAAGGGTTAGTTAGCTACAATTTCGTCAATTATATACACCAAATTCAAGGAATCGGAAGCCTGGGAATCAGCTGGATTCGACAAGGAATCGATGATATACCACGAACAACTTTTATTGACGTGGATAACAACGGAATGTTGGGTGATTTTCATGACCTAAATGGGAACGGTATTAAAGACGAAGGTGAACACTACATTGATACACCAACAGTCGCAGAATACTTCAGCAATTCAGACAATGCACTGCTAATATCTTATGCACGCGAAATACATTCACTGATTTCAATCGGTGGAAATATTAAACTCATCAGTCAATCTATTTATGAAAACAGCGGAAGAGGATTCGGGATAGACATCGGATGCCTACTGACACCTTATAAAGGGTTTCAAATAGGTGCACTTCTACTCGACGCAACCGGCACACAGATCCGTTGGGATACGTCTGATAGACCAACCTTTACACGTGGAAGAAGGTTCAGATGTGGTGCAGCATATCAATTCACATTTCCCAGCTTCGGGAAGGGATGTATTGATATTGACTTTGAAACCGACCAAACGGATTTAGAGGAGGGAACAGATTCAAATGCAGGTGTACTCATCAGAACAGGTGCTGAATACCTGCTGTTTGACATACTTGCATTACGTTGTGGATGGAACGGACACGGATTCGCAGCTGGAACCGGTCTGCAATTGAACCTGAAGTCTATCACATTTTTTGTAGATTACGCATTTAATACACACACCCTCGGTGCATCCCAAAGGATTTCTGTTTCCGGACAGTTTTAATTTTGGGATTTACTATGCTCTTAATAGTAGTAGGCACTCTCCGAGTGCCGTCTCTTATGAAAATAGATGCCTAAAATACTACACACCTCATTATACTTCTTGACGAATCAAACAATTCTATGCTAACATATATCTTGACATCTGTACGGGTATTCAATAAAAAACCTCAACAGCATAAATATACAATTGCTAAGGAGATAAATTATGAAATTAATGAGCTTATGTTACCTGATCGCATTCATGGCACTTGGTGCTTTTTTAACGACAAGTCATGCTGCTATCGATTTAAACAGTATCAGGGGTATGTGGCTTTTTGACGGAAACAGTGGCAACGTCGCTATCGATTCATCGGGAAATAAGAATGATGGAACAATTCACGGCGCAAAACGCGTCAACGGTAAATTTGGTAAAGCACTCGAATTTGATGGAACTGATAACTGGGTCGAAGTACCACATTCAGATTCAGTTGCTTTTGAAAAAGGTGTATCATTTACAATTACAGTTCACTTCAAAGGCACCACAGTTGGAGGTTCACTTGTAGGTAAGAACTATGAAGACACTACTGAAGCTAGACCTTGGTATCTGCTTTGGAATGGAGGATCTAACAATATAGTTTCCATATATCTACGGTCAAATGCAGGTCAAAATTCAAGAGCTGATGGCACCTCTGAATTAGGTGATGATGAATGGCATTTTGTCGTTGCAAGAGCAGATGCACAGTCTAAAAAAGTATCAATATGGGTTGATGGAAAAATGGAAGCCGAAGCACCTATGGTCACTGATGATGGGTACGGTACAAGTGACGGGGTTTTACATTTTGGAAGACATTTTAACAGATATGCAGCGGGTATCATAGATGAAGTTGGTCTGTTCAGTATCGCTTTGAGTGAAGATGAAATGAACACCATCATGAATCACGGTTTAGAAGAAGCTACAGCTGTTGAACCGATAAACAAACTAACGTTAACTTGGGCAAATCTCAAACGTTAATAATTAGAATAAAAGGAGAAATCTATCGTGTATACATTTAATAAACTAACCTTTATAGGGATGATTCTTACTACTCTAATCCTAACGTGCATACTTACAACTAATCCTGCAATAGCAGCGATCAATACTGAAAACATCACAGCACTATGGCTGTTTGATGAAGGTGAAGGTACAACAGCAACCGATTCTTCAGGTAACGGAAACGATGGAACTATCCACGGCGCAACGTGGGTTGATGGCAAATTCGGACAAGCACTTGAATTCAACGGTACCGATAACTGGGTGGAAGTGCCTCATTCACAAACAGTCTCTTTTGAAGCTGGGACATCATTCTCACTTACCGTACATTTCAAAGGCACCACAGTTGGGGGATCTCTCGCAGGCAAAAACTATGAGGATACATCCCAAGTCCTGCCCTGGTATATGCTTTGGAATGGCGGAGCAGACAACAAAGTGACATTCTTCCTGCGAAATACCGCAAGTCAGAGCTTTAGACCCATAAGCACAACTGAAATCGGAGATAATGAATGGCACTTTATCGCTGGGGTAGCAGACGCAGACTCCGCAAAAGTTTCCTTATGGATAGATGGCGTAAAGGAAGCTGAAGTCGACTATGATACCGCAAGCGGATATGGAACGGGTGAAGGTGTCTTCCACATCGGACGGCATTTTAACAGATATACCGCTGGAATTATAGATGAAGTTGTTTTATTTAACACAGCTTTAAGTGAAGCGGATTTACAGACGGTCATGAACGACGGACTCGCTGCACTTACCGCAGTTGAAGCTGAAGGAAAAATCGCTACAACTTGGGGTGACATAAAGAATCGCAGCAAATGAATTAATCACGAAATTAGAGGAATAAAAATGCTATGAAGTATTTACATCCATACCTTTTTTTAACACTGTTGCTTATAGGGGCAATCGGTTGTGGGGCAACAGAAGACCCTGATGGTGGTATTGAAGTGCCCGTTGATGAAACAAGAACCTCTTCAGGTACTATCCAAGGTGAAGTTCAGGTTATTGACGGTGTATCAATTCAGGTGCGTCTATTGAAAGAAGGACAGCTCATTTCTCAGACAGTTGCAGATGGGAGTTTTCAATTTGATAATGTCGAAGATGGTGATTATATTCTACAGATCACGGCAAAAGGGTATGAAACAGAAGAAAGGAATGTTACGCTTGCGGACGGGAAACTCTCTGAAATATCAAAAATAGAACTCACCAAATTAGCTGAACCTGTATCGCATCTATCAGGAGTGCTAACTGATTCAGAAACCGGTAATCCACTATCTGGTATTCTTGTCAAACTTATGGCGAAATCAGGCGAAATATACGAAGCAATGTCTTCTCAGTTAGGTGTATACACTTTTGAGAACTTGCCTGTAAATGTACCGTTTACCATGAACGTATTATATTACGGTTTTGAGAAACAGAATCTTGAAGTGAACGCAATCTCACCCAACCAGACAGCTGAATTGGATGTAGATCTCATCGCAATACCTGATACAGTCGTATTAGGTCCAAGTGAAGGATTAGGCGTCGGGAGTAAAGCACCCGATTTTGAGCTGCCTGATAGCAATAACCAAACACATGCACTTTCACAAACTCTCACAAGTAAAAACATCGTGATTGTTTTTT
This sequence comes from Candidatus Poribacteria bacterium, assembly GCA_022828145.1. Lineage (GTDB taxonomy): Bacteria > Poribacteria > WGA-4E > WGA-4E > WGA-3G > MSPOR6. The sequence continues at coordinate 175,769 of JAJEJA010000073.1, forward strand.
ATAGAGGTGCATTCTGACCCTTCTGCAGATCGCAACTCGGTGAGTTGCAAGACTATTATGATAGGATTAAAGCTACAGGTGCTGAGCTGATTGCTATTAGTTCTGATAACGTCAATACGTCTAAGTCGACCGTTCAAGATCAAGGTCTTACCTATCCCGTTTTGGCAGATTCTGCATTGGATGTTATAAATGCTTACAATGTGGTTGATCTCGGTAATAAATGGTTGGCACGAGCATCAAGTTTCATCATAACGATGGATGGAAAGATCGCATGGGTCTCACTTGCTGAATGGGATCAACGCACCCCCACAGATGAAATACTCGCTGCATTAAGGGAACTCTAATCAGGAGAATGTTGACCATGTATAACCCGCGTCTCTATTTCACACTGCTGCTTCTACTGTTTTGTATAATAGGTTGTGAGAACACTGATAGTCCGGTAGACGACATTTCATCTACAATGGGTACTCTACAAGTTGAAGTATTGAACCAACAGCATGTTTCTTTTCAAGTCGCACTGTATCAAGACGAAGAGATCGTCGCACAGACCGATAGTAAACGCAGCTTTGAGATAACGAATATTGAACCCGGTTCATACATCCTTCGGATTACTGCAGCAGGATTCAAAGAAATTGAACGTTCCGTAGAGATACTCGCGGGTCAGTCTATCAGTATAGATAACGTTACGCTACAACCCACACCTCAGACAGAGGCTAATCTCGGTAAAGGACTGACTATCGGCAGTCCTGCTCCCGATTTTGAGCTGCCAGATGGAAATGGGAACCTACATTCACTTTCGGAATACTTAGACACCGGTAAGCATGTTGTATTAGTCTTCTATCGGTTCGGTGGCTGAGGTTCTTGCATAACGCAACTCGGTGAGTTGCAGCAAAACTACAGCAAAATACAAGCAGAAGGCGCAGAACTCATCGCTATCAGTGCAGATGACGAAGATGAAACCAAGACAACTGTAGAGGATTTGAACCTTACATTCACCGTACTCGCAGATGTAGACTTAGAAACTATTACAACCTATAATGTCCTTGATCAGACCAATTTCCAGATAGCACGCCCCGCAACTTTCATTATTAAGTCAGATGGGACAATTAGGTGGATTACACTTGACTTAGCAGGTATTCGTGTGCCTACAGCAACATTAATTACAGAATTAGGAAAACTATAGAAATGTCAGATGATAGGGTAATTCAGAACATCATCTCAGATTGCAAAACGGACAGAGACATCCGTGATTCACTCAATCGACGTCAGTTCCTCACCAAAATCGGAACAATCGGCGGTGCTGCACTCACTTCAATTCCTGCCATTGCACAGATCGGAGGTGGACGCGTCCTGACGCCTCCTACGCAACAGGAGAACCTTACACCTGTCGTAGAGGTCATCGGCAAAGACATCTGGGAGGAAGATAGCCTTAATGAAGATGCAGTCGGTCAGATGCTTGATGAAGCAATGCTGAAACTTACCGGACGTGAGAATATAAAAGAAGCATGGCGAGATTTTGTGCTACCCGATCACAAAGTCGGGATAAAAATCAATCCCCTTGCTGGACCTAAATTATCTACACATTCGGTAATTGTCAACAAGATAGTCGAGAGTCTATTCAGTTCTGGTGTTTTAAAAGAACAGATCATCATTTGGGATCGCTTTGAAGAACATCTATTGAAGGCTAACTATCCAATCAGAACAGACGAGGGTGATGTCCGTACACTGGCAACTGACTTAGAAGACATCGGCTATGATGACACAGTCTTTTATGAAACCGAGAAAGATAGTGTCAAAAGACGAGAAAATGAGAGCACACGATCCAATTATTCGAAAATCGTCACCGAACACGTAGATGTTCTCATAAATGTCCCCGTACTGAAACATCACGATATGGCAGGTGTGAGTGGATGTCTAAAGAACATGGCGTTTGGTAGTGTTGACAACACACGGAGGTTTCATGGAAGACCGCTCTACTGCAACCCAGCAATCGGTGAAATCTTTGAGAACAAAGTTATAAAGGACAAAGTCGTTCTCAACATCGTTGACGGTTTATTAGCATCTTATGACAAAGGTCCAACCTATCACGAAGAGACCACTTGGAAATACGGCGGATTGTTTTTGAGTGCGGACCCCGTTATACTGGATGTGTTAATACTACAGACTGTTAATCAGAAACGCGAAGAGATGGGTTTAGGATCCATGTCAAAATATGCAAATCATATTACCGCAGCGAGTGGACTCGGCATAGGAAAAAGTTCACTTGATCAGGTTAAACTTGAAAAAATTGAGGTGTAAAAAGTGAAACCGAGAAATGTCCTGATACTATTACTCATAACAATGTTTCTTGGCACCATCATCATGACAGGATGCACAGTCTCAATCTCTTCTGATGACATACTACAACTGAACCTATCAGAACCGGATGAGAATACAGTGTCCCTTATTGCAGAATTTGAAAACCAGGAAGAGGAGAGTATCGCTGGAGACGTAACACAGAAATCAGGGAGTGTTTGTGCTGGTGGTGCATGTATCGTATATTAGTAGAAGGCAATAAAGAATAGACGTGCTTCTGTTTTCATCTTATACCTCGTGTTAATCTGTTTTTTGTTCTATTGAGACCTTGTGAATAAGTTTGTCATCCTCATCAAAGATAAAATCTGCTGAACCTATATCTTCAATTCTAATTTTGAGAACACCTTTGTCTATCGTTATTCTCACATCTCCAATCCCTATTATTCCGCTGTCTGGATTAGAAATTGTCGAACTACTGTTCTCACGTGTCAGACGATAACCTGGTGAAAGTTTTTCAATCTGATATCCGTTATCATTTAACCACTTCAAAACAGCCTTCGCTTCTTCAGTCTTGCTGACATAAGTTATGGGTTCAGGAACTGGTAATAAAACACTTACCAAGTCTTCTTCCTTATGATTAGCAAATATGTTATTTTTGATTTTGTCCCAATCCCATAGTAGGACTGTACCATCATTGCTACCACTTGCCAGTGTTTTACCATCGTGTGAAAAAACAAGACTTTTAACAGATTCAGTATGACCGGATATATTTCCTAAACTTAAGCCAGTTTCCACATGCCACAATCTAATCTGAGGATCCCATCCAGAACACACAGATTCAACAAGTACTTTATCATCAGGAGAGAATGTCAGAGTACTATCAAAGGCATCTGGTTTTGCTGGTATTATGAAGTGTTTCTTATCTGATTCATTGTCCAAGTTCCATAAGTATATACCTTCTTCACTTGCAGCTGCGAGTAGAGAGCTGCTTGAGGAAAACGTTATTGCGATTGCACTTTTCATATTTGCAGGTGTTATGTTACGCTGAGTGGTAATATCCCAGATTTTTGGTTTGCTATGTTGACCCATCACAGCAAGTTTTCTTCTATCTGGTGAGAAAACAAGTCTTGATTCATGCCGAGGTAGATCTGTGCTAATTGCAAACAACTGAGAGTTTGATTTGAGGTGCCAACCTACGATTTCTCGATCTCTACTAAATGCTAATATGTTACCATCTGATGTAAACGCTGGTGCTGGTAAGCTGGAGCTAACATTTTCACTATGTGGCAATAATCTTTCCCCTGTCAGAATATTCCAAAATTGGATATTCTGGCTACCCACGCCACTAAAGCTATATCCAGTTCCAACCGGGTAAAAGTGAATCATTCCTTTTCCTGAAGCAGATGCAAGAAACTGTGCATTGTCTGATAGTATTACTGCTTCTGCTGAAACCCCTTGTGCTTCAGAAAAGGTTGTGAGTTCTTGATGAGTCTTTAGACTCCATACATCAACAGTTCCATTAATAGCTGCACTTGCAAGATTTGTGCTGTCTTCAGAGAATGCAACTACTTTTACGGCTTCTATATATCCAGATGCAAGCGTGGTGAGTTCGCTTCCATCAATCGGATTCCAAAGTCGGATCGTTCCATCTGCGCTGCCGCTTGCCAGACACTTACCATAAACTGGTGTTTCAGCGGGTGAAAAGTCTAAAGCGTTGATAGTATTCTCATGTCCTCTGATTGTCGTTTGTTCCTTTTGCGTTTCCATATCCCAGAGTATGATGTTTTTACCTGCGTCACCACTGGCAACGGTTTTACCATCTTCAGACCACGCGACTGCAGTAACCCACGCATTATGTCCCCGCAGTGTTGTCATTTGGACTTGATCTTGCACATCCCAGACTAAGACCGTTTTGTCCTCACCTCCACTTAAAAGCATGCTATTGTCTGGTGAGAAGGCAAGCGCGTGAATGTCGCTATCCCTTCCCCCTCCATGTCCTGGGAGCATGGCATGTTGACTGCTACTTCTTGTTTCAAATAACCTTATTTTTTCTTGTTTGTCTATAGCAGCTAAGTTGCTTCCATCTTTTGAGAAGGCGACTGTATAAAAATCTGCAGCAAAGTCTGCTTTCGATATCTCTGTGCTGTCCTCAACTTTCCAATAAATTACCTCCCAAGAAGAATAACCAACAAGTATCCTTCCATGAAATGCCAAGGCAGACAGTGTAATAGTAGGTTGATTCAATTCGATCGTAGCATAATTGCTTTTGTTATCTAATTTCCAAACTTCAATTGCTGGGTTGTTAAATCCGCCACTGGCAAGTAAATTTCCATCTTGTGAGAATGCCAGCGCGTTAACATGTCCGACATGGTCTGAAAATAGGGCGGTTTCAGTTCCATCCTGCACATCGTATAACCATACTCCAACATCTGTACCAACAGCCAGGTAAGTTCCATCAGGTGAGAAACGTATTATGTTAATGCCACCCTTGCCAAGACGGGCAATTGCTCCTTCGGGTAGACCTACTTTTGTATTGTCATCTGCAAAGTTATTTGGTATTGTTAGAAGACTCAAAACTACGATAATTATAATGATTAACACTGGGTATAGTTTACTGTTTTGCATGTGTTATTCTCCAAAAAAATACTTGAGAAAAAACAGGGATTATGCGATACTACAGTATATAAGAAATCTCTATAATATTCAAATGCAATCTTCAGGAGAATTTTTATGGTTGAACATATTGTGTTATTGAAGTTGAAATCAGATGTAACATCAGAACAGTTAGATGCTTTACCTGATGCTCTGTTGAAAATGAAGGACGAAATAGACGGGATTGAATCCATCACTTCAGGCATAAATCACAGTCCTGAGGGGAAAAGCCAAGGATATACGTATGGGTTTATTGTCAGATTCTCTGATGAAACTGCACGAGATGAATACCTACCGCACCCGTTTCATGTCAAAATCGCAACTGAACATATTCGTCCACTTGTAGAGGATGTTCTGGTGTTTGACTACACTGCATAAGTCTCTCAAGAGGAAAATACCGAAAGATAACATTATTGGAGGTCATACATGAGTTTGAACATTGTCGTCGTTGTTTCTGATACACTTCGAACAGCATATTTAAGTCCCTACGGTAACGATTGGGTTCACACACCAAATCTCGCAAAGTTCGCGAATGAAGGTGTCCGTTTTACCAATGCACACCCAGAGTGTTTACCCACAATACCGACACGTCGCACCTTGCACACGGGGAGACGTATCTATCCTTTCAAAACATACAATCCTGTTCCGTGGGATAACGTCTATACGCCAGGATGGCAACCGATGTCTTCAGATGAACCTGCAATCGCTGAATCACTTGTCCAGAACGGATACCACACCGGTTTTTTTGCAGATGTACCACACTATTTTGTCCCAGGAATGAATTTCACACGCGGGTTTCGTCAATGGCAATTTGTACGAGGACAAGCAGAAGATAGATACCGCGGTGGTGCACACGCGGATCCGAGTCAAGTCGCCAGATACCGTGGTAATCCAGGACGAATCCGGTCCCATATTGTAAACGTACAACCGGAACGAGAAGAAGATAACTGGCCGACTGCAAGACTTTTCCGTGCCGCAATTGAATTTGTTGAGCACAATCACAATAATACACCCTTTTACCTCTATGTAGACGGGTTCACACCCCACGAAACATGGGAAGCACCTATACATTACTACGACCTATACGGTAGTAGAGAAGATAGAGAACCGATCTGTCTAAATCTACCTTACGGTTCACTTAAAGATGAGGAACTGGAAAACCGACTTCCAAGTGTCAAGGCAAACTATGCCGGTTTGGTAACACTCGTTGATACGTGGTTCGGTAATTTAGTCGATACGATTGACCGACTCGGATTACGAGACAATACGTTGATTATGTTCCTAAGCGACCACGGCACAAACTTTGCCGAAAACCCAGACAAAGCCACAGGAAAACCTGCTACCTTCATGTATCCAGGAACAATGGATATACCATTGATTGTTAGACACCCATCTGGTGTTAATGCCGGAACAACTTGTGATGAATTCGTCTATACACTTGATGTCCCCGCAACAGTTATCGCAGCAAGTGAAGTTGAGCCTGCTGGTGAAATACAAGGACAGAGTCTACTTCCACTTATTGAAGGCAAAGACGGATTTACATCACGGGAATATCTGACATGCCGCTACGTCAACTCAGTCTGGTATAAAGATGCCAAGAGTTGGTATTTCTCAAGTGTTGATCTCAATAGCGGAACACGTCTGTTTGATCTGGAATCTGACCCGACCTGTCAACAGGATATAACAGATAAGGGTGAAGACAGAATTGCACTTGCACATGAACGGATCTTAGCGGATGCCGATGGACATCTACCACAATATAAACGACAAGGAAGAACTGACGCACTTGGTAGACCGCAATTCGCAGAGGAATAGGCCCATAGCGGTGTAACACACCGCTATTTCTCTTACTATGAAGCGCGGTGTAACACACCGCTATTTCCTCATAATACTTCCCTTAGATTGCAAAATCACTATTCGTCTGTATATTATGGATTCACACCTCACACAATTAAGTCCTCATTTATACATACATCACAGCCATGTTAACACAGGTATCATTCGTGATGGTAACAAAGCACTGCTCATAGATGCAAGCGGAACGTCAATTCAGTCAACATTAACTGAATTGGGGATTACAGAAGTAGAGAGAATACTATACACACATCATCATCGCGACAACGTTGCGGGTTACACATTTCCTGAGAATGTTATCGTCGGTGTTCCGCAAGCTGAGGTACAATGGTTTAACGAAGTTGATACGTTCTGGAACGATCCGAAATATAGATGGCATCTCTACAACTGTCACCCTCATAATCTGATGTTAGGAGAATCCATCAGCGTTTCAGAAACTTACACTGATGGTATGCATATTGAATGGCTTGCAGCATCAATAAAGGTACTTGAAACACCTGGACATACAGATGGGAGTTTGACTTATGTTGTCGAAGTTGACGGTCAACGGTTCGCATTTATAGGAGACCTCATCTATGATGAAGGACAGATTTGGGAACTCTACAGTCTACAGAAAGGACAGCAGACGACTGATTATCACGGGTTTCTTGGTGCAAGAGATGAACTAAGGCAGAGTCTTGAGAAGGTGGGTGAGTCGTCTCCTAATGCAATTATACCAACCCACGGTGTTGTCATAAATAAACCGGATGAAGCAATAGTCAAACTATTTGATAGATTGGATTATTGCTACGATAAATATGTTTCTATCTCCGCACTGAGACACTATTTTCCTAAACTCTTTGAAGAATTTGATGGGTGTGAGAACCACATGCCAATTCGCGAAGGTAAGACACCCCCTGAATTCTTACGTCATATCGGAACAACATGGCTCATCATATCTGAAACGAAGGAAGCCTTCGTCATGGACTGTGGTTCACCAAACGTCATAAAGCAGATTCAGCAGATGCAGCAAAACGACGAAATATCGGACGTTACACAGTTTTGGGTAACGCATTACCACGATGACCATGTCAATGCAATCCCTGAATTTCAAGAGACATTTCCATGTGAAACAATAACTGATGCTGTTGTCGCAAATGTCATCACGAACCCAACTGCCTACCGTCTCCCATGTATTTCACCTGCAGTTACACGTGTAGACAAGACGACAAAAGATGGCGATACTTGGCAATGGAACGAATTCACAATGACAGCTTACCACTTTCCGGGACAGACCTATTACCACGGCGGATTACTCGTAGAAGGATGCGGGGTTCGTATGTTCTTCAGCGGAGATTCATTTACTATGGCTGGAATTGATGATTACTGTTCCGGTAATCGCAATCTGCTTGGAGAAGGTGTGGGATATGAAAAATGTCTACGTCTGATTAAGTCTTTACGACCAACCCATATATTTAATTGCCATGTGGATCAAGCATTTGATTTTACTGATGATGAAATTGACTTTATGTTAGATACATTAAATGAGAGAGAAAACTGCTTTACAGAACTCTTTCCTTGGGACCACGCTAACTACGGAATGGACGAACAATGGGTCCGATGCTACCCTTATGAACAGGAGATCAGACCTGGAGAAACAGCAGAACTTTCAGTTGCGTTTACGAACCATTCATTACAACATTGTGAAGCATCAGCACAACCGATCTTACCAGAATCGTGGGGTATTGAGATTGAACCGAAGTCAACGACCATCACAGCGAAATCAGATGGATATATTTCGTTCTCTGTTCCAATTCCAGATGAGAAAACTATTAACAAACACAATACGTCTGAACGCATTGTGATACCGTTTGATATAACATACAATAACAGACATCTTGGACAATATCGAGAAGCTATTGTGTTGATCACTGTTAGTAAAAACTATTGACATATATCCACAAATTGAGATATAATATAAATATGCCATACTATGATAGGAGGCAATCATGCAAGAATCACCTTTTTACGACCTTGTGATACAACGAGGGGCGCGCCAAAATAGCATTGAGAGTACATTGGCAACGCTCAAAGCACGTTTCCCAAATGATGATGTCGACCCCCTTATCTCCAGACTTGAAGCTATTGATGACATCAATCAACTCAAGCAGGTCAACCTTAATGCTTCACTTGCAGACTCTTTTCTTGAATTCCATAAGACCTTACCCTAATTCTCAAATTCAGTGATGTAGAAGAAACTGCAATGGATAAACGTCCAAGAATAGCTGCAATAGCAACAATATACCACAAATATTCACATGCACAGCATATCGTTGACCGATTCTTAGAAGGCTACGGATGGAACAGCAGACACCACTATCCACCGATGGACCTTGTGTCACTCTATGTTGAACAAGTTAAAGAAAACGATATTAGTAAAGATCGGTTAGAACGTTTCCCAACTATGAAGGGATACCCAACAAGTGCAGAAGCATTGACACTCGGTGGTGAAGAATTAGCAGTTGATGGTATCCTTCTCATCGGGGAACACGGAGAATACCCCTCAAACGAAAAAGGACAACGTTTATATCCACGTTATGAACATTTCAAGCAGATAGTTGAAGTGTTTAAACAGAGTGGACGTTCTGTTCCCGTTTTCAACGATAAACATCTCTCATGGAATTGGGAGTGGGCGCGTGAGATGTATGACATCTCTCAAGAGATGAACTTTCCATTTATGGCGGGTTCATCTCTTCCGGTTACTTGGAGAACACCTTCAATTGACATGCCGCTCGGTATTCCTGTATCAGAAGCTGTCTGTGTTGGCTATGGTGGTGTAGACAGTTACGATTTTCATGCTTTGGAAACATTGCAATGTATGGTAGAACGCCGTAAAGGCGGAGAATGCGGCGTAAAATGGCTGAAAGCATACCGTGGTGACACGTTTTGGAATGCACACCACGCACAGGTTTGGTCTTGTGAACTCTTTGAGTCTGCACTCTGTCGTAGCCATACACTAACACCATCGCGTCCAGGATTTAACAATCCTTTCCCAACCTTAGACGAAATGAAGGAAATTGTCAAAGACCCAATTGCTTATCATTATGAACATCAAGATGGATTAAAATCTACGATGATTCTCATGAATGGCTTAGTTCAAGATTTCAATTTTGCAGCTTATATTGGAACTGACAGTGAGATACTCTCAACGCAGATGTATTTACCAATGCCTCCCGCAAGAACAACATTGGCAAACTTCTTCTCTCCACAGGTGAACAATATTGAGCAGATGTTTTTGACAGGCAAAGCGACCTATCCTGTTGAACGGACTCTATTGACAACAGGACTTGTAGCAGCAGGGGTTGATAGTCTGTTTGAAAATGGTTCAAAACAGGATACACCGCATTTAGACATATCCTATCAGTCTACTCCTGAATCTACATTCTGGAGATCATAGTCAATGAAAAGAATCGCAGTAATTACGACAATTTATCGTTACCTCTCACATGCGCAACATTTTGCGGATCGTTTTCTTGTCGGTTATCCAAGAGAAGGTAGATGGCACCGTCCTAATATGAAAGTTGTTTCGCTCTATGTTGATCAGAAACCAGAAGGTGATCAAAGTGAAGACCGCGCAAAAGAATTTGGGTTTTCTGTCTATCCAACGATTGCAGATGCACTCAGATGCGGCACCGACAAACTTGCAGTAGATGCTGTGCTATTGATCGGTGAACACGGTGATTATCCTATCAACGAAATGAGCCAAGTGCTGTATCCAAGATATGACTTCTTTAAGGAGTGTGTCAAGGTATTTAAAGAGGATGCACGTGCTGTACCTATCTTTAACGACAAACATCTATCCTACAGTTTTGATAAGGCAAAGGAGATGGTAGACGATGCACGCCGACTCGGTTTTGGGTTGCTTGCCGGTTCTTCTCTACCTGTTACATGGAGATTACCCGATGTTGACATACCCATAGACAGTGAACTGGAAGGTGCTGTTATGGTAGGTGTTGGCGGCTCCGATCCAATGGATTATCATGCATTGGAAGCAATGCAGTGTATGGTGGAACGTAGAAAGGGTGGCGAAACCGGCGTCGCTGCTGTACAATTGATAGATGGGGATCAAGTTTGGAAAGCAGGTGAGGAAGGTCGTTGGTCTATGGAACTCTTAGAAGCAGCTCTTTCACGGAGTGATACACCTTGCGGCTTAACAGATGAAGACGGAAGAACACAGAATATGATAGCAAACGGAGAATTACAACGACTCGTCGAAAACCCAGCCGCCTATTTCATCAAATATAACGACGGATTTCAAGCAACACTCCTCATGCTGAACGGCGCAGTTCGAGATTACTGTTTTGCTGCAAAACTGAAAAATGAAACAACTCTAATTTCAACGCAATTCTTCCTAACCCCAACACCGAATGTCACGTATTCTGCATGTTTAGTGTCAAAAATTGAAGAGCTATTTGAAACTGGGGTTGCTCCTTATCCCGCAGAACGTACGTTGTTAGTTAGTGGCACATTAGAAAGTTGTCTGAAGTCAAGACATCAAGGGAATGTTAGATTGGAGACGCCACAACTCAAAGTAGAATACCGTGCTCCCACAGAATCACAGCATACACACATGTAAACAATTGCTCGTAAGGATATGACCAGCCCCTAACCAAGGAGAAAACCATGTTTATGTTCGATTTTATAAACACCCGTAGTTTCAGAGTCGGAAGTTTTCTTATACTTCTGTTGATATGTGTAACTTTCACACTTAAACAGTTACAGAGTGATGTGGATGTGCAGACACCGATCAAAAAATCCCATGAACTAATTGAAGCCGGTAAATATTATGATGCATTATTGGCTCTCAAACCACTCTTGACAAGTGATCAGAAAAGCGAGGCGCAAGAAGATGCTCTTTGGCTTGCACATCAACTCGGTGATAAAGTTACCGGTATGATTGATAGCGAATTGCAAGCAAATTATCACCGTATGGCCAAGGCGGGGAAAACTGATTTAGCTCGGCAAGCTGAGAAAAAAACCTTTAAGGCAAAAGTCAAACCGCTCAATGAACTCGGTGCTCGTATTTACGATTATGCCGAGATGCAAGATAGACATTATGATAAGGGCTTTTTGCAGCGGCTCATAGATGAATATCCCAAAACGTTGAAACGGCCATTTGCAGAATACGAACTCATATTCACAGGAGAGGGTATACCTCGAAGTGGATTTGCAGAGGACACACTCAAGACGCTTTATGATTACATTAGTAAATATGAAAAAACAGGACGTGTTGAAGTCTACAGAGCATACCTTGATTTAGCACATCTGCATCATGGACTATGGGCAGTATTAACATATCCTGACGAACCAGGTCCCAGTGGAGGCATGGGGGCTGGTTACACCAGTGACGACCCAGAAGAAGACAAAAAACGTGCTGCAGAGCACAGATCCGAAGCAATTAAGTATTACGCATTGTATCATCTCAACCCACATAGACTCCCTGCTGATGAGAGCTACCAGCGTCTGAAGAATAACGAAGAATTCGGATGGTTTTATGTTGTTTGGGGCTGTTAAAAAATTGAATAGACAATATATATTTTTTGAAATCATGCACCTTTTTCACTACAAAAACACGTCACTATAATTCGTAAACCGAAAGTACATAGAAAACGTGAGTTTGATAAATGTAGCGCAAACTTTCCAGTTTGCGAAGATGGACCACAAACTGAAAGTTTGTGCTACAATGCACGCCTCTCGGATACGAAATGGTGTGAGTGAACACAACCGAAATGATTAATCAAACTCACGTTAGAAAACAGTTACAACAGAAAACACGCAAAAGGAGTAATAAATGAAGCAAATTTTTACACTGACATTAATTGGAATTATAGCACTTTGCAGCTTCGGCTGTTCTACAGACGAAGAACCATCAGATATAGATTCACCACCTATAGATAATCCGTTAGATGGAACACCTGAAGTAACAGACATGTCTGATGTTGTTCCTCTACCCGACGATGTCGTCTTGGTGAGTATGGATGAAGCAGAAGCAGAAAAACTTGAAGATAAAACACCTGTGCAGATAGTTACTGTGCTTGATGGTACACAACGTGTCACAATTGAAGCACGTTTTCGTGGTATTCGGTACTTCAGATTCGGATTTCCACTCTATGAATGTGAACTCATGTCTGATGAAGTTGAAAAAATGGGTGGCATCGCGGGAGGTATGTCAGGAAGTCCAGTTGGTCCCCCGGGAAAAGTCATGGGGGCACTCGCTTATGGCGACTACTTCTCTGCATCACCTACCCGATTCTGGGTGACATCCATTGAAGCCATGGAATCCGCACGCGAACATCTGACATTCGGCGATGAATTAGATGAATACCTTGGTGCCGCTCCATCAGCACGGATCAATACAGTCTATGCACCTGTAAAAACGCCACTCATGATTACAGGGATAAAACCCAACAGACTTCAACACATCGAATCATATCTCAAAAGATCACAGTTTGATTATATAGAACTTTTCGCTGACGTCGGAAGAGCACCTAAAATGCAATCAACCGATAGAGATCTCCTGGCAGGTGATATGATCGGTGTAGCAATCTCTACCGGTGATGTCGTCAATGCAATAGGGTTCGGTACAGTCACGCAAGTTTATGACGATAATACTTTTGTTGCCTTCGGACACCCGTTTTCTGCGTTTGGTGACGGTAAAACAGAACTGCCAGTATATAGAGCGGTTGTCAACGGACTTGTACCTAACCTACAGAGCACCTACAAATCCGTTTCCGCCTATGGTGATCCTATCGGTACCGTAACAAAAGACCTTATTCCCGCAATTGTTGGCGAACTTGGTGAAGAACCGAACACAATACCTTTCAGTATCAAGTACAAGAGAGGAAATGATGTCATAGAGAAAGAACACCAAGTCGCCTATGGATATGAACGTTATATACCGATAATTGCTGCCATTACGCAAGACGCAATCCGGTTAGAAACAAGTCCAACCACAATTGAAGGGACAATCACACTCGGTTTCAAAGAGTCACAGAAGGACTATACAGAAACATTTCTGAGTGCAGCTGAAGACACTTGGATTGAGACTCTCTTTAACACCGAAAGGATTATTTTGGCTTTTACAGATAAATTCACAAACATAACGGGAAAAGCAACATTGACTTCCGTAGAGTTGACGCTCACAGAAAAACCGCAGATAATGACCGCCGTAATTCAAGAGATCATCGTACCAGACCAGATCGTTCGGGGTACAACGGCAACCTTCACCGTTGTACTACTACCACACTGGACTGCGGTTCAGGACGGTGAACGAAAAATTGAGAAGCAGATAACGCTCAGTATCCCAAATGATTATTCAAGAGGGGACGCGTGGATCAGTGTATTTTCTCAGGACCCTGAAGATTCATTTTTCTTTGACTTTGACTTTGACTTTGATTCTGACGACGAATCTGAATCCTTACCTGAAAACCTCGACGAACTCATTGAAAAACTTCAGGATGAACAGCGCGAAGACCCCGGAATCATCACAATCGTCCTTTCAGATGAAATCGTTTCCCCAGATGATCTGATCTTTGATGAACCTGAAAATGAAATTACACTTGAAGGTTATATTGTCACGGGATCTGAATCTGAATCGATTGAGATTGAGTAAGTCAATTCTAAGTAATCGTTCAGCATTAAGACCGCTTAAGGATTTATCGGCTATGCCACCGAGTCAATGTTAGAAATCGCTACGGTGGCATTAACTCTAATATCCTCAAATCTCACCCTCCCTGATATTATACGATTTCCAACTGAAAATACCTCTTTTTTTGTAGCACATTCTGTTAGATTGTGCCTCTTTTGTAGCACATTCTGTTAGATTATGTCTCTTTTGTAGCACATTCTGTTAGATTGTGCCTCTTTTGTAGCACATTCTTCCAGATTGTGCCGTTCTCCGCTTCATTTCTAAAAGTCAATAATGATAGAAAATCTAATAGAAATGGTATAATATAACGCTATCAATTCAAATTCTCCATTAAATCCATAAAAAAAATGCAACATTTGACAAATTAAGAATCGTCACTACTATTAAGAAGTGATATCACACTGGAGTACTTTATATGCAAAATAACGATACTGAACTGATTCAACGCACATTGGATGGAGATCAAAACGCATTTACGCGCCTCGTTGAGAAATACCAGAAGGGTATTCATGCACTCGCCTGGCGAAAAATAGGTGATTTTCACATCGCACAGGAAATAACACAGGATACCTTTCTCAGAGCCTACGAAAGACTGAAAACTCTGAAAGACCCCAGTAGGTTTCCAGGATGGATCTACGTGATTGCATCACACTTATGTACTGAATGGCATCGGAAGAAGAAATATCCAATCCAATCTTTAGAATCAACTGACTTAGCAGAGATTGAAAAAGTGTCACATTCACAATACATAGTAGAAAAAAGAGACGCTGAAACGGCTGAAACGCAACGCGAAATTGTGCAAAAACTACTCTCAAAATTACCTGAAAGCGAACGCACAGTGATGGTGCTTCATTACCTCGGTGAAATGACGTATGACACGATTAGCAAAATGCTCGGGGTGTCCCAGAACACAATAAAAAGCCGACTTAATCGTGCACGCAACCGCTTAAAAAAAGAAGAAGCGTTAATTAACGAGAATCTCAGTAGTTTCCAACTCCCAGCGGAATTGACACAAAACATCATGGATGGTATTTCCCGAATCAATCCTATAACCCCATCTACAGGCAAACCCTTTATACCGTGGGTGCTTTCCGCCACCTCTGCTGTCTTAATTCTGCTATTAATAGGAAGTGGTATACAACATCTTTCACTCTCTTTCCAACCCTACGACCTCAATGCCGAATCAATGATAACGGTTGAAATTGTTGATACACCTGCTACGCTTATCCGAAAAATAAAACCTGATGCACATAATCAACTCGGAACCACGGACATCGCCAGTGAAAGTCAAGGTAATGGGATAAATGCGGATACATTTCAAGACATAGACTTAACCAATATTATCCCAACAATTAAAACAGAGCAGCCATTTTCAACGGAACGGTGGACGCAACTTGACAGTCCGGGCAAGGTAACAGTCTCTACACTATTTGCCACGAGTACAAACCAGCTTTACGCAATGACACCAATAGGACTTTATCAAATGACCGATGATACCAGAAGGTGGGACTTAATTAACAATAGTCTACCGCCTTTACACCCCACAATGTCTATAGCCATGGCAGAACATGATGATACGCTGTTTATTGTTGCTGAGAAGACGGTAATCGCTTCAGATGATAATGGGATGACGTGGAAATCGCTCGGAACTCGTCCAGAAGGCAAGGCGATTAGTTTGATCGTGAAAGATAATGAACAAGATGCTATTGAACTTTACTTGGCTCTTATTGAAGGGATGTTTTATTCTAATGATGGAGGGGCCAATTGGACTCCTATAAACACCGGTTTGGAAAACAGAAAAATCTATGCGGTAACATCTACAGCAGACGGACTATTTGCTGGTACCAATAGAGGTATTTTCCGTCTTAATTTGGAATCGAAATCGGAAGATAATCCTAAAAAACCGGGTATATGGAAACAATTGTCGATCGCAGAAACAAAATCCATCCACGCATTTGCAGTATCAGAAAACCGAATGTATATTGTCGCAGGAGGTCTCAAGATTATGGATGATGTGAGTGCTATTGATATCGGATCAATTGCAAAGAGAGTCCTAAGCAAAGAACCTTTATGGACAGTTTTCCGATCAACAGATCAAGGGAATTCATGGGTGGATATAACACCGACAAAAGTCCTTGAAAATAAAGTAGTGGCAAAAATTAGAATTGTTGCTGAAGGAAAAACAGTCATGTTATTTATAGAACCCAACACCTTACGTTCAACGGATGAGGGGAAAACTTGGAAAACTATACCTTTCGGAAAACTCACAGGTCAAGGGACAATTACGAGCTTCAAAGCAAAAGGTCATAGCGATAACACGCATCAAGATCAATATTATGTTGCAGATTCTAACGGAATTCGTCGGTCAACCGATGGCGGCAATTCATGGAAAAGATTTAATACCGGATTAGGTCGCAACATACAGAACCTAACTATTCTTAATAATAAACTCTACGCAGTAGCAGACGGTCAAGTCATAACATCAACCGATAGTGGACAATCATGGAAAGCAATTCCTGTAAACTTAGATGGCATGTATATGACTATTTTGAACAGAAAGGTGCCACTGAAAAATACACATATACGAGAGATAACAGCATCGGACGGAGTCCTTTACGCAAAAGGCATCGCCGGCCTCCAACCATTTTTAGCTTATTTAGATAAAGAAAAAACAACACTCCTTCCTCTTGAAGGTATACCCACATTTGGTGAAAGCAATCCCATTGGAGAATTCATGAACACAGTAAAAACGTCTATGGAAGAGAATGAGAAGGAGGATACTGGTGAAAATGCCACTAATTTCTTTAAAACTCTCTTGAACATGGGGACTGACATCTTCGGAGGTTTCGCTGTCAGTGGGAACACATTTTATGTTGAATACAAGCGAAAACTATTAATTTGGTCACCATCACCTGAAGGAGGAGAAGACGCAACTTGGTATGATACCAAGATCGAAGACAATCGGGACATCACAGACCTTAATTCTTTTTCCGGTTATAACAGTTTCAAGTTAGGTGTTAATGGAGATACAGTCTACGTTGCCAAACCTGATGGTGTTCTCCTTCAGTCTGTTGATAGAGGACGCACTTGGACGACTATGGTGTTACCGATTGATGTAGAATCTTTCAAACAGATACTCATCACTGAAGAAGCCGTGTACGTGGCAACTGAGAAACAAGCTTTATACACAGATGATAGCACTGAATGGAACATCGTTACCGCTTCGAACGGTCAACAACTCATAATTGACCAGTTTGCTAAGGAGGGTAATACACTGTACGCTGTGAGTTCATCAAAAAATGCACAAGGTGGCGTATATCGATTGAGAAATGAAGATGCACATTGGGAAAAAATAACACCAGTAATACCTGACATGGCGACATCTCTCACTGTTTCAAATGGCATACTTTATGTCGGAACGAAGAACAGCGGTTTGCAGGTTATCGGACTTGAAGAGTATTCACACTAAAAAGCCTCGCGACAGGTGGAAGCGTGTACCGTAAGAATCCACCACAACGTCCTCGCTAATATACGAGGATATGAGATATGCCTGACGTTTCTCGGTCCGCAAACGCATTGGGCACCATGAGTTTACCAGATACGATTTATTTGGAGGACCAGATGCAATGGCATATCTCAATTATATTCAATACTAATTCTCCTTCATGGAGAACAACCATACTACACCGTCAGAGCCTGACGGAAAAAAGGAGTACATTATGATGTTCAGAAGTTTGGCATTACGCAACAATAACAAAAAAGCTTATACGTTAAAACACAAGCTTTTATGCGGGTTAACTTTACTTATCTTTGCTGCCTGTTTCACTTTAGGTTGTGAAAGCGGTCCATCATCACGTTTTTCGACAGAGTTGCTTGAAGTTTTTGACGAAGGTTTTATTGATCTAAATCAAACCATAACGGTAACACTTGATGAAAAGGATGGGAGTGGGATTACCGGTACAGCCGTTTTTTCAGAATATGTCTCATCAAATAGTGAATCTACAGGATCAACGAAAATCCGCAACTTAGATGTTGAGATCCAGAATGCAGTTCCTGGGCGTAAATACGCAGCATATATCTATACAGGTACCAGCTGCGACACACCCGGCAATATGGATGTTGAAGGTTTTAATTCCCTAACATTTGCAGCTGATGAAAACGGGATGGGATTCCGTAGTAATCTCGTAGATCTCACCTTTGATACCAATTCCGATACAGATATAAACGGTAAAGTATTAGTTATACATGAACAGGTTGGATCTGGTGATTTAGCAGATGGTACACAGGTAAGTTGTGGTATCATAACTTCCTCACAATAAGATGACCTTATATGTGTCGAGGTAAAATTCTTCTTCCTTGAGAGAACGGATAAGTCTTTCAGCATATCCGTTCTCTCAAGAACCCTCTCCGCACAACATCCATCTTGATATTGCCGTAGCACATTCTGTTAGATTGTGCCTCTGTGTAGCACAAACTTTCCAGTTTGTGTCCCGTGTAGCACATTCTGTTTGATTGTGCCTCTTCGTAGCACAAACTTTCCAGTTTGTGTCTCTTTGTAGCACATTCATCCTTGATTGTGCCTCTGTGTAGCACAAACTTTCCAGTTTGTGTCTCTTTGTAGCACATTCATCCTTGATTGTGCTTCTTTCAACCCCATTCCACACCCTCCGCGATTCAGACAGATTGTAAAACATTCTTCCATCCTCCACCCATCCCCTCTTCCATTCCTCCACCCTTCCACCCATCCCCTCTTCCACCCTTCTACCGTTCCATTCTTCCATTCTTCCATCCCTTTTCTCTTCCGTGTCCTCCGCGATTCTGACAAATAGAGTGCAAAAACATTACACACCCCTTAAAAAGTTTGACATTTCTGCAGATTTAGTGTATACTTATATCAAGCGCATGCATTGTAAACTTACGCGATGTGTTGATTGATTGCCAGTGCAGTCAAAATTGCCCCTGAACATAGATGGGGACTGGTTTTAGCGTCATTTTTGCTGTCAAATCGTGTTTGGTGTAGTGTTCATAAGGGTTTTTACCGTTTTTAATAATAATTATCACAAAAAAAACCCCTCGCGCAGTTCGTGTTTGGTTTTGGCAATTTTAGCCCTTACTGTGACTGGGTTCGCAGAGGGGTAAGTTCAGAAAGACCTTCCCGTTTGAAGGGAATTGAAACAAGTTCTCCCCTGCGAGCTTTATTCGAGATGTAGTCCTTAAGTTCAGAAAGACCTTCCCGTTTGAAGGGAATTGAAACTTAAATAACGCGACTGTTTCCGGTTCGAATCCGAAATCCGGTTCAGAAAGACCTTCCCGT